>NZ_JBFCSN010000001.1:1824875-1925109 GCF_051370785.1 Rothia sp. HC945
TGCCGCTGGTACTCCGGGTGTTCACGACGGCGGAGCCGATGGAGGGGCCGACCGCTCTTGAACCCCTTCGACATCGCCTCCCAACGCCCCGGATCCCCAACAGGGACCGGGGTGTTGGACTCTCTGCTCACGAACTGTGACCAAGACACCTTCGCCCGCGAAGTCTGGGGCAAGCGTGCCTTGCTTTCCAAAGGCGCGAGCGACTTCTCCGACCTCTTCTCGGGACGGGCCGTGGACGAGCTCATCTCTCGACGTGGCTTGAGGTCACCTTTTCTGCGCGTGGCAAAGGACGGGTCGACCCTTCCGACCTCTTCATTCACCGGACCAGCCGGTGTGGGGGCCACGATTACGGATCAGCTCGACGACACGTCCCTGTGGCGCCACTTCGACGACGGCGCAACCCTGGTTCTCCAGGCATTGCAGAGAACGTGGGGACCGGTCGGCGATTTTTCGGCCCAACTCAGTTCCGAGCTCGCGAACCCGATTCAGGCAAACGCCTACATCACGCCGCCTCAGAACCAAGGTTTTGACGACCACTACGACGTCCACGACGTTTTCGTCCTCCAGATCGAGGGCACGAAACGATGGGTTATCCACGAACCGGTTCTCGATTCCCCTCTGAGGGACCAACCGTGGACCGATCGTCGCGATGCGGTGGCCACCGCGGCCGCTGGGGAACCCTACATCGACGCCGTGCTCGAACCGGGAGACGCGCTCTACCTGCCTCGGGGGTGGTTGCACGCGGCCACGGCCCAAGGTGAAGTATCGATCCACCTGACTCTCGGCATCCACAACAGGACTCGATACGCGGTCGCCGAACAGGTGGTGGCCTCGGTTCTGGCGAACCTGCGCGATGATCCGCAGATGCGCGCCAGCCTGCCGCTAGGAATCGATGACCCTGACTCGGCCGATCTGGACATGGTCAAGGAAGCCATCCTCTCTGCGGTGCCGGAGGCTGACCCCTATCCAGAACTGGCCCGGGTCCACCGTTCCCAAGCTCGTCCGGGACCCCTGGGGCCCTTGGCACAGTACGAACTGCTGAAGAACCTGACCGAGCAGACTCCGCTCCAGCTGCGTGACAGCCTCGATGCGCGATTCGAGGGCTCACGTCTGCGGACCCGCGTGGGCTGGCTGGAATTCTCGGACGACGATCTTGAGCATGTCCGCGCACTGGTCGTTGACCGGATCACGACTGCGGGGGACCTCGGCGTCGACCTCGCCGAACGTCTCGTCAGAGCGGGCGTGCTCGTGCCGGTTGCCCACTGATCTGTCGTGTCGGCATCATCAATCCCTGCTCGTTGCGCCGATGCGGCCCGGCAACGCGGTGACAATATCGGTGGCACGGCACCCTGCGGGACCTACTGGGTACTCATCGAATACCGCGGTGGTTGGCCTATTAACGGCTTCGACGGACTCGACCTCGATCCGGACGTGAAAACCGAGGTATTCCAAGCAGCCCAGGCCCTTCGCGCCAGGATCCTGCTGATCAGGCGACACGGGAAGCGGGCCCGGGAAGGAAGCGCACACTGGGCGGTCATGCACCTCGGCGGACCCGGGAACCTGGTACAACTCTGGGGGACCTGGACCCAGGATTCGGACTTGCTCGGCATCGTTGCCGCATTGCCACGGTGCACGGAGAACTCCGCATCTTCACCGGACACGCAGACCCCTCTCGTCCTGGTCTGCGCCCACGGCCAGCACGACGTCTGCTGTGCCATCCGCGGACGGCCTGTGGCGGCTGCCCTGAACCAACGGTGGCCCGAGAACGTCTGGGAATGCACACACGTCGGTGGAGACCGTTTTGCCGCGAACATCCTCCTCGTTCCCGACGGCATCTATTACGGAAATGTGGACGCCGACTCAGCGGTGGACGTCGTCGACCGTTACCTGTCCGGTCAGGTGGTTGGCGAGTATCTTCGCGGATACACGGATCATGGACCTGTTGAGCAGGCGGCGATCCGCGCCGCACTGAACCGGAACGGTTCTGCCGGCCGGTTCGACTACACGATTGCGGACATTGCGTCCGACGGCGGCTCGTGGACGGTGCGCGTCCGCGGCCGGCGCCCAGGGCAGACCGACCTCGACGTCGGGATGCGCGTGAGCCGGTCCGAACCCGAATATCTGACGTGCCGCGGCCTGGAAAAAGCCGTCGCCTCCAGGATCAGCGTCACGAGAGTCCGGCCGGTGGACGCCGAGGCGCGGTGATCTCGGGCGGACGGCCACCCGCGCCGACCCCCTGCTTCCTGATGGCGGCCGAAGGCTAGGTGAAGATCCCAGACACGAGGCTGACACCGGTCGCCAGAATCACCGTGCCGAAGACAAAGGACAGCAGTCCGTGGCGCAGCACAATGGCACGCAACGTGGTGGTCAGTACCCCGACGTCGGTGGTCCCGTACGTCATTCCGACCATGAAACTGAAGTAGAGAAAATCGATGTAACAGGGCTTTCCGGGCTTCCCGAAATCCAAGCCGCCGGATTCATGGCCGCTGAAATAGACGTGCGCATACTGGGTCGTGTACATCACGTGAAGCATCGCCCAGGCGAGAAAGACCCCGGTCAATCCGACGAGAGCGGCAAGGGATCCGCGTCCCGAATCGTCGATGACCATCACCATGACCATTCCCACCATGCTGATGACAGCGACGATGGTGATCAATAGTTCTTCCAATACCGGGTTGTACCGCTCCCGCATTGCGTGTCTTTGCGTCTGCTCCGGGTCCATGGGCCACAGGGCCATCCAATTGAGAACCACGAAAGCAAGGGCCACTACGGTCAGGCCGACCAGAACGCCCCAGGACACGTCTAGGCCGAGGGTCATGAAGAACCCCACCAGAACCCCTAGAACGAGGGAGTACAGGAGGCGAACGTGGGCGGAGAGCGGAAGAAGCCTTCGCATGGTCTCAGGCTATCTCCCATAGCGGTTGCTGAGGAGGGGCCCGCCTCGTCGCCGTTCCGGTGAACCGCTCCCTGTGCTGGATGGCGCTTTCGCCCCTCGTCCGGGCCGCCCCTTCCGGAAATGGTCCTCCTGGGCCGGGAACGCCCATGGTGACATCAAGGTATGTCCTTTCGCGACGGCGCATGACGTCACCGCCGAAACACCACTCCACACAATTTTTGTTGACTCTCCTTTGTCCCCTCTTCCGAGACGGGAAAACGGCATTGGCCACCGCCCGTTCAACTATTGCATTCCATGACGGATTTCTCCGCGAGTCTTCCCGTGAATAGGCCGTTGACCAGGCTTTTTCGCCTGCTCTAGCGTCCTCAATCAATACCTGTTGAACAGCAGGAATTGTAAAAAGCGCACACGCATCACTCATGCATCACGAGCAGTAACCGGGACCTGACGATTTCAGGCTCGGGCGAAAGGTCACACACCATGCCATCTTTCTCGAAGGGTCTCGCCCCACGCCATGGGCCAAACGCATCGCCTTCCCACGATGCGGGCCTGACGAGGCGGACTGCGCTCCTCGGCCTTGGTTCCCTGGCGGCGATGGGATCGGGAGCGCTGCTCACGGGGTGTGGCGGTGATGCGAAAGCCGCCGAAAGCAGCGACGTCGTCCGTTACCAAGGCTGGCCCCAGACGGTCCTGTTCGCTGAACTCGCCCAGGACCTCGGGTACATCCCCAATGTCACGCTCAAACATATTGGAAGCACCACGAGCGGCCCACAAGACATTCAGACGGTCGCGACTGGGGACGCAGAAATCGGCCACGCTTTTTCCGGAGCAGTCATCAAATTGGTAGAAGCAGGAATTGATATTCGTGGAGTATCCAATTATTACGGTTCGGATGACGACACGTTCGTGGGAATATTCGTGGACAAAAAGAGCCCCATCACCTCACCGCGAGACCTGATCGGAAAGACCGTGGGTATGAACACGCTGGGCGCCCACGCAGAAGCCTTCCTCTACGAATTTCTCTCGACAAGCGGCCTGAACGCGCAGGAAATCAGCGACATTACCTTCGTCCCCATCCCACCGAGTGACCTCGAGATATCCATCCTTCGAGGACATCTGGACGCGGGGGTGATCGACGGGATCGCTCAGGATGTCGCCAAGGACCATGGCACCCTCAGAACGCTGGGTCGCGACGTCGACCTCTTCGGAAAATTCCCCGCAGGGCAGATGGTCATGCGGCAGGAGTGGATCGATGACCATCCCGAGACTGCCGCCGAGTTGGCGCAGGGGGTCGACCGCGCCATCCGCTGGGCCAACGATCAGCCCCGGGAAGCGGTGATCGAGCGATTCACGCGGATCGTCTCCGAACGCGACAGGGGAGAGGATCCCTCCCCGCTTAAGTATTGGAAGTCCACCGGCCTGCCCCGCGGCGGCGAAATGGAGCCGGCAGACTTCTCGCGGTGGGAAACCTGGTTGCGAGACAACCACATTCTCAGTGGTCCGCCCTCCCCACGCCGCTATTTCACCAATTCCCTGATCCAGGCCACACCGTCGAAGGAGGCATCGTCATGACCACTGCCAAGATCCGCGTCAGCGACGTGAACAAGATCTTTGAAGTACCGGGCTCACGTCGAGTACCGGGGCACCTCGCGACCGCCGTCGAAGGGATCGACTTCGATGTTAACGACGGCGAATTCGTGACCATGGTCGGGCCTTCCGGCTCCGGAAAGACCACCATCCTCGATCTGGTGGCCGGGCTGACGACACCGACCTCCGGCAACGTCCTCGTGGACGGGACGCCGATCAACGGGCCGGGGCGCGACCGCGGCGTCGTCTTCCAGCAGTATGCCTTGCTTCCGTGGAAGTCCACCCTGGACAACATCGTCTTTGCCCTCAAAGCTGCCGGTCGGGGGCGTCACCGTGCGGAGAGGCGCCGTTTGGCCAGGGAATATTTGGAGCTCGTGGGTCTCGAGGACCACGCGAACCGTTACCCGCACCAGCTCTCGGGTGGGATGAAACAACGGGTGGCGATCGCTCGGTCGCTGTCCTACCAGCCCGAAATTCTACTCATGGACGAACCCTTTGGGGCGTTGGACGCACAGACTCGTGAACTCCTGCAGTCGGAACTGCTCCGGCTCTGGAAGAGCACGGGAACCACGGTCCTGTTCATCACCCACTCGGTCGAGGAAGCCGTGTATCTGGGCCAACGCGTCGTCGTCCTCGAGGCACGGCCGGGACGGGTGAAAGCAGTGGTCGACGTCGACCGCCCGGAACCTCCGGCAGGTACGGATCCCAGATCGACGCCGGAGTTCATCACTCACCGACGACGCGTCTGGGAACTCCTCCACGGCCGGGACCAACTGACCGAAAACCCCGTGGATCCGGATGCTCACCACGGTCCCGCAACCCACGAGTTCTCCACCGTCGGCCTGACCGGAGACGCGCACCGTCTTGAAAGGAACCCCGAATGAGCACGACGACGACCGAGAAACCCCTCGACTCGCGAACGAAAACACCCACGTCCTCCGGGGCGACGCCGCCCGAAACAGGGCCGAGGGAACGACGGAACCCGAAGCGGTCCGGCGGGGGTCGAACACCTGGACCCTCACAGCGGGCGGCGCCCGCCTGGCGCGCACGACTCCGCGGTTCGTACGCGATTCTTGCCTTCATACTCCTCTGGGAATTTGCGCCTCTGCTCGGATCGCCAGCTTTCCAGGTATTTCTGCCTCGCTTCCACGAGGTCGCTCTGGCGTGGTGGGAACTATTGGTGTCGGGGCAACTCTGGGAACACTTCGCTGCGAGTTTCGCCCGATCGATCGTCGGTTTCGCGATTGCGACGGCCGCAGGAATCGCGCTGGGACTGCTCATCGGGTGGTACCGCGCGCTGCACGAAGCGCTGAATCCGCTCCTCGAAGTGTTCCGCAATACCGCGGCACTGGCCCTGCTTCCCGTTTTCGTGCTGCTGCTGGGCATTGGCGAACTGTCCAAGATCACCATCGTTGTCTACGCCGCCTTCTTTCCCGTGCTGCTCAACACGGCCGCAGGCGTCAAGACCGTGGACCCGCTACTGATCAGGGCCGGTATGACCCTCGGCCTGAACCGATACCAGCTGTTCACGCAGGT
Organism: Rothia sp. HC945; assembly: GCF_051370785.1. NCBI lineage: Bacteria > Bacillati > Actinomycetota > Actinomycetes > Micrococcales > Micrococcaceae > Rothia > Rothia sp. HC945. The sequence goes on from NZ_JBFCSN010000001.1 coordinate 1,830,895, forward strand.
GGTCCTCCCGGCCTCCGTTCCCACGATTTTCACGGGGATCCGCATCGCCGGCTCCTCGGCGATCCTGGTCCTCGTGGCGGCCGAGATGGTCGGCGCCAAATCCGGACTCGGGTTCCTGATCACCTCGAGCCAGAACAGCTTCCTCATCCCACAGATGTACGCGGGCGTGCTGACCATTTCCCTTCTGGGGTTGATCGTCAACAGCGCCCTCGTCGCCCTGGAACGCCGGGTCTCCCGGTGGAACTCGACCCTCTAAGGAGAATCCCATGACCAATACCAGCACGACATCGCAGACCACCTCGGCCAATACGACCGGTCCGGGTGGTGCGACCGACCACGGGTTCAGCGTCCGACCCCTCGGGCAACACATCGGCGCCGAGATCCGGGGGCTTGACCTCACCCGTGAACTCGCCCCCGATATCGTGGCCCGCATCCGGGAACTGCTGAACCGCCACAAGGCGCTTGTCTTCAAGGGCACCGGGCTTACCACGGACGAGGAACAATCACGGTTCGCGGAGCATTTCGGCCCACTCACGGCGGCACACCCGACGGTACGTTTTACTGGGCAGAGCTCCAGCAATGTGCTTCCCGTGGACAGCGAGTCCTCGGTCGCCAACAAGTGGCACACGGATGTCACCTTCGTGATCAATCCTCCCCAGCTCTCGACCCTGCGCAGCGTGGTCCTGCCCGAGTACGGCGGGGAAACCTTGATCGCCAACGCGGCCGCAGCCTACGCCGACCTCCCCGAGGAATTACGAGAATTCGCGGAACGACTCTGGGCGGTGCACAGCAATGATTCGGACTATGTCCGACCCGACCGCGTCACCTCCGATGCCGAGCGGAGCTATCAGGAACAATTTGTGTCTTCCGCATTCCGCACGGTGCACCCAGTGGTGAGGGTCCACCCGCTCAGCGGTGAGCGCGGCCTGTTCATCGGTGCTTTTGCCCAACGGTTGAAAATCCTGGGGGTGACCGCCGAGGAGTCGTTGGACATCCTGCGAATCCTCCAACGACACGTGACCAAGCCGGAATATGTGGTGCGAGTGACGTGGGAGCCGGAACAGCTGGTCCTGTTCGACAACCGCATCACCCAGCATTACGCCATCGACAATTACGACCGGCAGCCCCGAAAGCTCAACCGCATCACGGTTGCCGGGGACATTCCGGTCAATGTGAAAGGGGAGCGCAGCTACTCGGTCGAAGGTGACTCGTCGGACTACTCGCAGATCGTGGAACCCTGATCGAGCGGTCGTCGTCGTCCGTTCCCCGCATGCGGGATCCGGTCCGGAGAGATACGGCGGGGGTGTGGTTGTTCTGCCCGGTCAGGAGGCGAATCTCCGTGGACCTCCGCCGTATTCCGGTCCGTTGGCCTTACGATGTGTAACTAACTCGACGAGTTGCAGGCCGCACGGAGGGACGACTCCCATGACTACCCAAAATCCCGGTCCCACGACCGTGGTGGAAGATATCAACCGGTACAGCGATGACTCCCGGCGCTGGACGGCCGAAGCCATCAAGGCTGTGCAGGCCGACGCCCAGCGTTCGGCAGATACGCACATGATCCGGGTGCCCTTGCCCGAAGAGTGGGGCATTGACCTGTACCTCAAGGACGAGTCCAGCCATCCGACCGGATCGCTCAAACACAGGCTGGCCCGGTCCTTGTTCCTCCACGCCCTGTGCAACGGGTGGATCCGACCGAACAGGCCGGTGGTCGAGGCATCGAGCGGGTCCACCGCGGTCTCGGAGGCCTACTTCTCCCGTCTGATCGGGGTGCCATTCATCGCCGTCATGTCGAAGACGACGAGCGCTCGCAAGGTCGAGTTGATCGAGTCCTACGGCGGACAATGCCACTTCGTGGACAGCCCCGACCAGGTCTACACCGTTGCCGCGGATCTGGCCCGCGAAACGGACGGGCACTACATGGATCAATTCACCTACGCCGAGAGGGCCACCGACTGGCGCGGCAACAACAACATCGCCGAGTCGATCTTCAACCAGCTCCGGCTGGAGCCGCACCCCGAACCCGCGTGGATCGTGGCCACCGCCGGGACGGGGGGCACCTCGGCCACACTGGCCAGGTACGTCCGATACACGGGCCGAACCACGGGCATCTGCGTGGCCGACCCGGACAACTCGGCGTTCTTCGCCGGCTGGCGGGACGAAAATCCGGGTGCCACCACGGACAGCGGATCCCGCATCGAGGGGATCGGACGCCAGCGCATGGAGGCCAGTTTCATGCCGGCGAGTATCGACCGCATGATGCACATCCCCGACGCCGCGAGCGTGGCGGCGATCGTTCTGCTAGAACGCCTGATCGGGCGAAAGGCGGGAGGCTCCACGGGCACCGGACTCTACGCCGCCTTGAAGATCGTCTCCGACATGCTCGCGGCGGGGGATCGGGGCAGCGTTGTGGCACTCATCTGCGATGACGGCGACCGCTACCTCGACAAGTACTACAACGCAGACTGGCTACGCGACGAGGGGTTCGACGTCGATGCCCACAGCGCGCGGCTCGATGAGTTCATGCGCACGGGACGGCTCTAGACGCCGATTCTGCGCGGGCTCCCGGCGCTCCGGGGCTCCTGCGCCCCGGGATCCTGTGCGAGGTGGCAGTTTTGTGCGGAATTAAGCCTTGGATCGGCACAAAACTGCCACTTCGGTCGGCCTCGCCTGGGGCGGCGGCGACGTCGTGGTGTGGCGCGGCGCGGTTTGGTGGCGGTCACCCGCTTCAGTGTCGGTTGCCGGCCACGTAGGGCTGCGTGCGCGGCGATATTTGGTGGTGGTTACCCGACAGAGAGGCGTTTTCCGTCGTTAGGTGGCGGCTAAACCCCCACATAACGTCGGAAACCAGCCTCGAATCGGGTAACCGCCACCTAACGCTGACGGCACGCGCGCCAGGTCGGGTATCCGCCACCGAACGCTGCCCGTGCACCGTCCAGTGCGCGGATTGCCGGCGCGCGGCCGAAGCCTTTCGCGGCCCCGACCCGCGACCCGCACTCCTCGACCCGGCCCGAACCCCGCGGCATCAGGCGAAGGGGGCCGAGGCCTCGTCGAGTCGCGATACCTCGGCGTCGTCCAGGTCGAGGGACGCCGCCGCCATCACTGCCGTCAGCTGGTCGGTGGTGCGTGCAGACGCGATCGGGGCGGTGACTCCCTTGGCCAGCAGGTAGGCCAGAGCCACGCTGGTGACCTCGACGTCGCGCGCGCTCGCGACCTCCTCCAAGGCCGACACGACGTCGACGCCGCTCCTGAGGCTTGCTTCAGAGAAGTAGTCGTCGATCATGTCCTTGCGGGCCGACCCCTCGATGTCGGAGGTGCTCCGGTACTTGCCGGTCAGGAAGCCGGAGGCGAGGGAGAAGTAGGAGAACACCGCAGCATCGAATTCGCGGGCGATCGGGGCGTACTCCTGCTCGTAGTCCTTGCGCTTGAGCAGGTTGTAGTGCGGTTGGATCGCGACCGGGACGGTCAGTCCCTCGGCGCTCGCGTACTCGAACCAGCGGCGCATCCGCTCGGGGCTGTAGTTGGACACACCGATGGCGCGTGCCCGGCCGGACTCGACGATGTCGTGGTACGTCCGGGCCTGGTCCTCGATGGAGACGGATTCGTCGTCGAAGTGCGCGTAGTACAGATCCACGGCATCGATCTGGAGGCGCTTCAACGACGCATCGATGGCCGCGAACACGTTGTCTCTCGACTGGCCGGACAGTTCCGGGTGTGCCCCGGCTTTGGTCGCGATGACGACATCATCCCGGTTGCCGCGGGCCGTCAACCACTCGCCGAGAACAGTCTCGGACTCCCCGCCCGAATGGCCCTCGGCCCAGGCCGAATACACGTCGGCCGTGTCGATGAAGTTTCCTCCCGCGGCCACGAACGCGTCGAGGACATCGAAGGACTGTTGACGATCGGATGTCCACCCGAAGGTGTTGCCGCCCAGGTTGATGGGGAACACGGAAAGATCGGTGCGGGGTATGCGTTGCGATGTAGCCACGAAAAGCTCCTAAACGGTCCGGTGTGAAACTCTGTCCTACGCCACAACGACGCGTCACCGGGTGGATATTCCGGGGCCCACCGGTCAGTCCTCGTCGAAGAGGATGATCTGCCGGACCGCCTTTCCTTCCGCGAGCGTGTCCATGGCCTCGTTGATGTCGTCCAGCCGGATGCGGTCGGAAATCAGCTCATCGACCGGCAATTCGCCCTTGCGCCAGAGATCCTCGTACTTCGGTATGTCGCGTGAGGGGACGGCGGAACCGAGGTAGCTCCCGACGACGGTGCGCGCCTCCGAGGTCAACAACAAGGGGTGAATCACGGACTCGGCCTGGGGATGCGGGAGTCCCACGGTCACGGTCCTCCCGCCCAAAGCGGTGGCGTTGAAAGCGGTCTCGAACGCCTTGGGGTGGCCGGCGGCCTCGACCACCAGGTCTGCCTTGACCCCTTGCTCTAGGACATCCTGCGGGGAGTAGGCCTCGTCCGCTCCCAGCTCGCGTGCCCTGACGAGCTTGTCCGGATTGGCATCCACGCCAATGACCTTGCCCTTCTTGAGCCCTATTGCGGTCATGAGCGCCGCTATTCCGACGCCGCCCAGCCCAACGACCATGATGGTGTCGCCATCCTCCGGCTCGCCCGCATTGATCACCGCGCCGCCGCCGGTCAGGACCGCGCATCCCAAGGGTGCGGCGGCCTCGGGCGGAAGGTCGGAGCCGACCTTGACGACGCTGGCCTGATTGACCACGGCATGGGTCGCGAAAGCAGAGACGCCAATATGGTGGTAGATGTCGCCGTCGTTCGGATCATGGATCCGGATCTTGGCTCCGCCCCCGGGAAGGAAACCGGCGTTGTTGGACTCGAGACCGCGACTGCACGGCAGCTTGCCATCGGTCCGACAGTTCTTGCACTCGCCGCACCGGGGCAGGAAGACGGTGACCACTCGGTCACCCGGTTCGAGGTCCGTAACCCCCTCACCGACCTCCTCGACGACGCCGGCCCCCTCGTGCCCCAAAAGCATCGGCACGGGGCGGGGTCGGTTGCCGTCCACGACGGAGAGGTCCGAGTGGCATACTCCGGCCGCCGTCATGCGCAACAGGACCTCGCCCTCTTGCGGAGGATCCAGCTCGAGTTCTCGAACCTCGAGAGGGCGAGACTCCGCGAAGGGAGCCTGGGCATCGGATGTGGTCAGTACGGCGCCGCGAATCTTCATGTCGGTTCCTCCGGTCGAAGGCGAACGGTTTCCTCCATCACAGTACGCCCGAACGGAGCGTATTTCCCAGAATTATTTTTACATTACCGGGCCACAGAAACGTGAGTGAATTGGGAGGTTCCTGCTATTGACACCCCCGAAGAGTAGTGCAAGTGTGACCCACAACGCTTGTTGGCAATCGAGATCGACCAGAAGAACCTCAAGGGGCACCCGATGGAAATGAAAGCGCACGTTCTCCATTCCGGAACCATGGAAGCCGATTACACCTGGTTGTTGTTGAAACCGGGTCGCATTATCAGAACGGTACAAGATCGGGAGGTGCCTCGAGAGTTCGGGGAAGTGCCGACGCACGCCATCCTGGTGGAAACCCCGGAGGGACGAATGCTCTGGGACACCGGCGTGCCGCGAGACTGGCGGCAACGCTGGGAACCCACTGGCTTCGACGAATTCTTCCCTGTCCTGGACGATGAAACGGAACCGCACTCGGGGTATCTCGACCACAGCCTGGCGCAAATGGGTCTCTCCCCGGAGGATATCGATCTGCTGGTCCTCTCCCACCTCCACTTCGATCATGCCGCAAATGCGAAAATGTTCGACAATGGGAAAACCAAGATCATGACCAGTTCTGCGGAATTGGAGGGCGTCAAAGGAATTGAGGGATACAACCAAGGTGCCCACATTCCGTCAGATTATGAGGGGCTGAATATATCCGGAATTTCGGGGGACGAAGAAATCCTTCCCGGCGTCAAAGTGATCCAGACGCCGGGGCATACCTGGGGCACCATGTCATTGATGTTGGATCTTCCCAATGACGGTAAGAAACTCTTCACGTCGGACGCCGTGTACATGCGGGATTCGTGGGGTCCGCCCGCGGTCGGTGCGGCAATTGTGTGGAACAACCTGGCCTGGCTCGATTCGGTCGAGAAATTGCGGCGGATTGCGGAGGAGGAAGAAGCCGAGGTCTTCTTCGGGCACGACGCCGACCAGGCGGAGAACGACATTCGCTGGGCTCCGGAAGGACACTATTCGTGATTCTCTACGACTTCAGATGCCGAGACGGTCACCGCTTCGAGGCGGCCGTGGAATCCATGACCTCGGAAAATCCGCCCTGCGCGGTGTGCGGCGAAACGACGTCGCGCGCTTTCTCCCGGGTCAATATAGGAAATTCTGCCGATGCCGGGCCCACCAGGGAAGAGATGCCGCACAGCTGGGAGGGCATTGGCCGGGGCCACCCGGACGCCGTCCGGCACTGGCGGAAGAAGATCGAGAAGAGGGAGAAACTCGAGGAACGGTACCCCGAGCTGGCGGGCGACCGTCGACCCGTTCTCGCCCACGAAGGAATCTTCGCCGGGTCGCCGTTGCGGGCGGGTGACGACGTCGGAGCCTCGGTGGACGCAGCGCTCAAGCGGTCCGGGTCATCAGGATCGAACGAGACGGCCGAGGGGTCATCGAGCGCGGAGGGACAGGGCTGAAAGCCTGATTCGGTAGGGTGTTTCTGCCACTCATCCGTCGTTTCAGGAGGTCAGCATGTCGAGCCCCGCCATTCGATCGGCCGTACCAGAGGACGTTCCGGAGATCGTGCAGCTCATCGTGGAGCTCGCGGTCTATGAGAAGGAACCGGACGCCGTGAAACTCACGGAGGAAAAACTGGCTGGTGACCTCTTCGCCGAGCACCCCGCCGTATTCGTGAATGTTGCTGAGGCACCGTCCGGGGCAGGACGCCGCATCGACGGGTTTGCCCTGTGGTTCCTCAACTACTCCACGTGGGAGGGGGTCCACGGTATATATCTCGAGGACCTCTACGTCCGTGAGGACGCTCGCGGATCCGGGGCAGGGAAAGCCCTTCTGCGCAGCCTTGCCCGCACCGCCGTCGATCGCGGTTACAAACGGGTCGAGTGGAGCGTCCTGAAGTGGAACGAGCCGTCCATCGGTTTCTACAAGAGCCTGGGCGCTTTCCCTCAGGAGGAGTGGGACACGTATCGGCTGACGGGCGGCGCGTTGGAGAATTTCGCCCGGGCCTAGAGGGACTGTTGGCACTGAGCGCGCATCGCGGTTCAAGGGATTGGCCCGGCGGCCTATCCTGCGCGAATAACCACGTTTTCCGCCTCGGTAGCTTCTTGGGTCTTTCCTCCGTGTCGCCGGAGGACCAGGTGGATGAGCAACAGCATCTCGCCCGAGGTGATGCCGAAGGCTCCGAAGGCCACGAAGCCCCACTTCTCCAGGCCGAGAGCTAAGAGCTGACCGCCCATCCAGGGGCCGAAGACTGCCCCGAAGCGCCCCATGCCGGTGGTGAGTCCGAGGGCGGTCGCACGGGACTCGGTCGGGAAAACGTGCGATACGGCGGCGTAGATCATGATCTGCGCACTGAAGAGGAAGACGCCTGTCACGAAAACCAGGATGTAGGTCACGACCATGGTGGACTTGATGCCCATCGCGCAGACGCCGACGGCCGTGAGCAGGAACCACAGCATCGAGACTCGCACCGGCCCCCAGGTGTCCGAGACTTTGCCGGCCACCAGGGTTCCCACGATCCCGCCCGCATTGATGAGGCACAGGAGCACCAACGAGTTGCCCAGGTCGAACCCCAGGGATTCCATGAGTGATGGCAGCCAGGTGCTCATTCCGTAGACGAGCAGGAGTCCGCCGAAGGATCCCAGCCAGAACAGGAGAGTGACCACGGCGTTGCGCCCTCGGAACAGCTTGGAGAGGTTCTGACCGAAGTTTCCCCCGCGGTTCTTGATGGTGGACTTCTCCAGTGGGACAACGAGGTCGAATCGCTCCGCCAGGGCGCGGGCCTTGTCCAGGCGGCCACGAGCCACGAGGAACGTGGGGGACTCGGGCAGCAGGGCCAGGATCAGTGGAACGAGGACGATCAGGGGCAGGACGCCGACCCAGTAGATCGAGCGCCATCCCAGAGTGGGCAAGAGGTAGAGGCACAGGAGCGGGGCGACGATGCCGCCGGCCTGGTGCGCCGTCATGACTGCCCCGACCGAAAAGTTGCGCACACGGTCCGGAGCGAATTCGGAGACCATCGCAATCGCGGTGGGGAGCAGACCGCCCAGGCCAAAGCCCGCGATCGTGCGCCAGATTCCGAAAGCCCCCGCACTGGCCGCGAGGGCGCACCCTGCGGACGAGATCGAAAAGATCGCGGAACACAGGATGATGCTCCACCTGCGGCCGATCGTGTCGGCAACAATGCCGATGGCCAGCGCGCCGAGGAGCATTCCGAAGGTTGCCAAGGATCCGATGTTGCCGGCGTGCGCCGCGGTCATGTGGAACCCGGGGTCGGCCGTCATGCTCGGGATGGTGGACCCGTACATGAAGGTGTCGATGCCGTCGAAGAAGATGGCCACCCAACACAGGATCAGAACGATCTTGAATGCTCTGTTGTTGGTGATTCTCTGCGTGCGCGGTGCAAGGTCGTGAGTCGTCATGAGGTCCCCTAGAAGTCACGGACCTCCTCGTCGAGGTCCCTGGGATGCGGCATCCCTGAGCCTCCTGTGGCAAGGGGCCGCATCGGGGATCAGTGAATCAGGACACACTCACATTGTCAACAATTTAGTTAATCATGGGAGCGCGGATGAATCATGTATCCGTGGAACGGATGGCCTCGGCGACACTCTCGAGGTGCCGACTCATGGCCTCGGATGCGGCGTCGGCGTCGTGCGAGCAGACCGCCTCGATGATGGCCAGATGCTGGGGGAGGGAAACGCTCGGGCGCCCTGGGTGGTTGGAGAGTCGGAACTGGTACCTCACGGCTTGCCCGCGAAGTCGCTTGATGGTTTCGGCGGCAGTCCGCTGCCCGCTCATTTCGATGATGAGTGCGTGAAGGTCCTTGTTGCACTGGGAGTATTCCGTGAGGTGGCCGGTCTCGACGGCGCGTGTCATTCGTTCGGCGATCGAGCGCAATGTGCGGATCTCTTCTTGTCCGGCTCGTTTGGCTGCCTTCGCTGCGCACATCGCCTCGATGGCTCCGCGGACCTCGGTGATCTCGACCGCCTCCTGGACCGATACTGCGCGGACGCGAGCACCCCGGTTCTGGACGCGCTCGACGAGGCCCTCCACGCTGAGTTCCGACAGGGCGATGCGCACGTTTCCGCGAGAAGCGTTGTACTCCTCGGAGAGGTCGGCCTCGACCAGCCGTTGGTTGGGCACAAGCTGTCCGGAGACGATCGCGTCCCGGAGCATGGCAACCAACTGCGGAGCGGGAGTCGACGGCGTGCGACGGGATCTTTCCGCGCCGTGTGGCGCTTCTGTGGTGGCTGAGCTCTCCTTCGGCAAGGCGGCTCTCCTTCGGGTTGTTCGGATGTCTCCAACTCACACATCTTACCGGGTGGCACCTAAATCGTTTGCAGGATTGTAAACAATAACGTTGACGATGTACGCTCATGTCATTCACATCACGCCTCAACGTTGAGGTCAATCAGGAGGAGGTCAGTCCGGATGACTGAGACCTTTGCGAAGTCCCCGGGCTGGCTTGATTGGGACTCCGACATCGGCAGCCCGAATCTCGAGCTGCCGCACGGTGCGGTCGACTCCCACTGTCACGTGTTCGGGCCATCGACGGAGTTTCCCTTTGCGCCCGAGCGGAAATACACACCCTGCGACGCGGGGAAATACGATCTCCGAAACCTGCGCCGGACGCTGGGGGTATCGCGTTCAGTGATCGTCCAGGCCACGTGCCACGGTCGAGACAATTCGGCAATGCTCGATGCGCTCGACTTTTTCGGCGAGACCGCCCGCGGAGTGGCGACGGTCGGGCCGGATATCGGCCGCGAAGACCTCGAGTCCATGCACCAACGCGGAGTTCGGGGCGTCCGGTTCAATTTCCTCAAACGCCTGGTCGCCGAGGACCCTTCCGAAGACCTGTTGTCGGTCGCGGCGAAGATCAAGGAGTTCGGGTGGCACGTGGTCCTGTACTTCGAACCGGATGCATTGCCCGATATCGAACCGCTCCTGGCGCGGATTGATGTTCCCGTGGTGATCGACCACATGGGGAGACCGGATGTTTCCTCTGCCCCGACTCCCCGTGAATTCGGACGGTTTCTTGAGGCCGTCGACAGATATGAGGCGTGGGTGAAGATCAGCTGCCCCGAACGCCTTACGAAGACCGGGCCTTACGCCGAGCGGGGCGCGAAGAGTCTGTACGACGACGTCGTCCCGTTCGCCCGCAAAGTCGTCGAAGAGTTCCCCGAGCGGGTCCTGTGGGGCACCGACTGGCCTCATCCCAACCTGAAGACGCACATGCCGAATGACGCTGTGCTCCTGGATTACATTCCCCGCGTGGCGGAATCGGAGGCCGCACGGCGCGCGCTGTTGGTGGACAACCCGATGTCTCTCTATTGGCCGAGCCACTCCTCGCGGAAGCGCGAAGACGGCGGGGATGCCTGATGAACACGGCAAACTCGATCAATCGGATCAATCGGCTGCCCGTGACTCGGTATCACAAGACCATGATCGCGCTCATCGCGGTCGCGTACTTCTTCGAATTCGCGGACATCAATACTTTTGCCGCCACGGCTCCCGAAATCAGGAGAGTCTGGGGAATGTCCGTCCCGGACATCGGCTACATCACCTCGATTGCCTTTGTCGGCATGTTTCTGGGGTCTCTGGTGGGCGGCTGGTTGGCGGACCGATGGGGTCGCAAGTCCGCGTTGCTCTCGACCACGGTGTGGTTCTCGGTATTCTCGCTGCTCACCGCCGCGGCCTGGGACTTCACATCCATGGCCGTTCTCAGATTCCTCACGTCCGCAGGTCTCTCGGCGATGACGGTCATCGCAGTCATCTACGTCAACGAGGTATTCCCGGCCAGACTCCGCGGACGGTACCTTGCGTACGCCATGGTCATCGGCATTTGCGGAACACCCGTGACCACCTTCGTCGCCAGCTTGGTGATTCCCTGGAGCGATTCCAGTTGGAGGCTCGTGTATTTGTGGGGGGCACTCGGAGCCGTTCTCGTGCTCGGATTCAAGGTGCTGGTGGAGTCGCCGACGTGGCTTGAGAGCAAGGGCCGCGTGGCGCAGGCCGACAGCGTGTTGCGGCGGATGGAGGAGCGAGTATCCGCTTCCGGTGCGATTCTCGACGACGCCGCACCACCCGAGGAAGAAATCAGACGGTCGGCCAATACCCCGCTCAAAACACTCCTCCACAAGCGCTATCTCGCCCCCTTGCTGGTTCTTTCCGTCCTCTGGATCACCCAGACCGTCGGATTCTTCGGATATTCGAGTTGGGCACCGACGCTCCTGGCGGACCAGGGGTTCCTGGTCGAGAAGTCGATCTTCTACGTCGCTTTGACCACCGTGGGTGCACCCCTGGGCTCCCTGCTGGCCGCCTTCATCACGGACACCTTCGAACGGAAATGGCTCTTGGTTGTTTTCGGGGTTGTGATCGGCGTGTGCGGTCTGCTGTACGGCCTCACCTTCAACCCGGTCATGATCGTGGTCTTCGGGTTCCTGGTGAACATGTTCGAGCGGGGATACACGTCATTCGCGTACGCCTATTCCCCTGAACTGTTCGACACGAGGACTCGTTCCCTGGGCACCGGAATCACCTACGGGATCGGGCGACTGTCGAACGCCGTCGGACCACTGGTCATCGCCGCGATCTATGGGTCGTCCGGGTATTCCTCAGTCTTCGTCTTCATTGCATGCACGTGGTTCTTCGGCGCCGTGGTTCTGGCCCTGTTCGGGCGAAGAACGCGGGTCAGGAGCACCGAACCCGTGGAACCGATCGCAAAGGAACCGAAACTATGACAGCATCTCCGACATCCGCGGGATGGGTTGCCTCCCAGACGGCGATCCCGGCCCATTTCATGCGTGGCGGGACCTCGCGCGGACCGTTCTTTCACGTTTCCGACATGCCCGGTGACCGGGAGCTCAGGGACCGCGTTCTGGTATCGCTCATGGGCAGCCCCCATCCGCTCCAGGTGGATGGAATCGGGGGTGGCCATCCTCTCACCAGCAAGGCCGGCATCGTCTCGGGCTCCGACGAGGCCGGGATAGATCTCGATTTCGCCTTCGTGCAGCTCCATCCCGGGAGCACCAGCGTCCAGACAACCGCCAACTGCGGGAACATGCTCTCCGCCGTGGTGCCCTATGCGCTCGAGACCGGACTGATCGAACCCGGTGGAGAGACCACCACGGCAGTGGTCAGGACCCTCAACACCGGGCTGGTCTCAGAAATCACCGTCCGGACCCCAGAGGTCGGAACCGGTCCCGACTCGCGGCGCGTGGTGGCCTACGACGGTGATACTGCAATCGACGGCGTCGGGGGAACGGCTTCTCCCATCAGGATCATGTTCCGGGACACCGAGGGATCGGTGGCCTCGTCCCTGTTGCCCACGGGCCACGAGCGTGACGTCGTGGTCCTTGCCGGTGGGCGTGAACTCGAGGCGACCCTGATAGACAACGGCCAACCCATGATTCTGGTGCGAGCGGCCGACGTCGGGCGGACGGGATACGAGTCCACGGAGGAACTCAACGATGACGCCGATCTCAAGGAACTTCTCGAAGAACTGCGTATCGAAGGGGCGGGCCTCATGGGTCTCGGAGATGTGCGGGACAAGAGCTACCCGAAGATGACCCTCCTCGCCGAACCACGTGGTGGGGGTGCGGTCTCCACGAGATGCTTCATCCCGCACGTTGCGCACGAGTCCATCGGAGTGCTCGCCGCGGTAACGGTGGCGACCGCCGTCTGCATGGACGGAACCGTGGCCCATGACCTGGCCGAATCCGGGATCGGTCGCCAACGCACCCTCGCGATCGAGCACCCGAGCGGCAACTTCGACGTCGACCTGGAACTGTCCGACCGCGGCGAGGTGCTGCGTGCCGGGATCACCAGGACGGCACGTCTGCTGATGTCAGGAAACCTCTGGGTTCCCCGCACGGTGTGGGACCCCGAGAGCGAGATTCCAGGAACGGAGAGAACCGAGTCATGATCGTCGATTGCCACGGGCACTACACCACCGCCCCGGAAGCGCTAGGGCGCTGGCGGGAACAACAGATTGCGGAGCTGGACGGAGGTCCCGAACCCGACCCGGCCGGTCCGGAGATCACGGATCAGGAGATCAGCGAGAGCATCGAGGCCAATCAGTTGCGCCTGATGGACGAACGGGGCATCGACCTCACCGTCTTCTCGCCGCGGGCTTCTTTCATGGCACACCACATCGGGGACTTCCGCACGTCGTCGGACTGGGCGCGCATCTGCAACGACCTCTGTGCACGCGTTGCGTCCCTGTACCCGGACCGGTTCGCGCCCGCTGCCATGTTGCCCCAGTCGCCGGGGGTCGACCCCTCGACGTGCGTCGAGGAGATCGATCGTTGCGTCCGGGAACACGACATCGTGGCGATCAATCTCAACCCGGACCCCTCAGGCGGCTACTGGACGGCTCCACCACTGACCGACGAATCCTGGTTCCCGGTCTACGAGGCCATGACCGAGCACGGGCTCCCCGCCATGATCCATGTCTCGACGTCGGTCAATCCCGCCTTCCACACGACCGGGGCCCACTACCTCAACGCGGATACGACCGCCGTGATGCAGCTGATCCAGGGCGATCTGTTCGCCCGCTGGCCCGACCTGAAGTTCGTGATTCCGCACGGTGGGGGAGCCGTGCCGTACCACTGGGGTCGCTTCCGGGGCCTGGCCCAGGCTCTGGGTAAGCCCCGCCTCGAGGAGCACCTGCTCGGCAACGTCTACTTCGACACCTGCGTCTACCACCAGCCGGGAATCAACGAGCTGCTGTCCGTGATCCCGCACCGGAATGTCCTGTTCGCATCGGAAATGATCGGGGCCGTTCGGGGCGTGGACCCGGAGACCGACCAGTTCTTCGACGACACCGCCCAGTACATCAAGTCCGCCGCGCTGACCGACGACGAGCGGGCGAACATCTTCGAACGCAACGTCCGCGAGGTCTACGGCCGTTTGGACCGGCGCATCACGACCACCCGTTCCACGGAAGAGAAGGAGAACCGTACTCATGTTTGATCTCGGAATCGTTCACACCGATGTTCACCGGCCCGACCCCGAGCACGTTGCGGCCCTGGACCGATTCGACGTGCCGACCATTCACGAAGCCATGGGGCGCGTCGGGCTCATGCGCCCCTACATTCGTCCCGTCTATCCCTCCGCCAGAGTGTGCGGAACCGCCGTGACGGTGCTTCTGCAACCGGGCGACAACTGGATGCTCCACGTGGCCGCGGAGCAGGTCCGGGAGGGCGACGTCGTCGTGGCGGGGTGCACCACGGAGAGCGAGGACGGATTTTTCGGCGAATTGTTGGCGACGTCGATGCGAGCCCAGGGGGCCAAGGGGCTGGTGATCGACGGCGGATGCCGGGACACCACGCAGCTCGAGGATATGGACTTTCCGGTCTTCGCCCGGGCCATCAACTCGAAAGGAACGATCAAGGCCACCCTGGGATCCGTCAACGTGCCGGTGGTCTGCGCCAACGCGCTGATCCACCCGGGCGATGTGGTGGTGGCGGACCATGACGGAGTCGTCGTGGTCCCGAAAGACCGTGTGGAATCGGTGGCCCGGGCGGCGCAGGAACGAGTGGATCGGGAAGAGAGCAAGCGCAGGAAATTCAGGGACGGAACCCTGGGACTCGACCTCTACTCGATGCGCGAACCGCTCGAAGCCGCCGGGCTGAAATACATCGACTGAGCCGACGATCGAGAAAGGACACCTCATGGCCGAGACAGAGAATTTCGACCTCTCCCACGTGGGAGCCGTTGAACTCTACACCCCCGAATTCGAGAAGAGCCTCTGGTTCTTCCGCGACCTGCTCGCAATGCGCGAGATCGCCCGTATCGGCGACTCCTCGTACCTCCGGTGCTGGGACGAGTACGAGAACTACACCATCAAACTCACCGCTTCAGAAACCAATGGCGTGGGGCGCACGCTTTACCGAGCATCCAGTCCGGACGCACTCGAACGGCGGGTCACCGCGATCGAGGCGGCCGGGCTCGGGCACGGTTGGAAGGAACCCGAGGTCGGAGTCGGCCGGTCCTATGAATTCGAGGATCCGGACGGCCATCTCATGGCGGTGTACTACGAGACGGAACGCTACGTTCCCGACGACGAGGACACACCGGCGCTCAAGAACCAGGCCGCGGCCTACCCCGGGCGGGGAGTCAATGCACGGCGTCTGGACCACATCAATTATCTCGCGAAGGACGTCAATGCGGTCGGTGAATTCTGGCGAGATGTGATGAAGGCGCGGGAATCCGAGCGCGTCAGGCTCGATCGAGGAGGGTACGGTGCCTGGTGGTTCAGGTTCCAGCAGAAGTCCTACGACGTCGTGTACTCGGACGACTGGACGGGTGAGCGCGGGCGCTTCCATCACCTGGCCTTCGCTCCGGATACTCGCGAGGACATTCTCAAGGCCGCGGACATCTTCCTGGAAAACGGCGTGTACATCGAGTACGGGCCGTACAAGCACGCGATCAACCAGACCTTCTTCCTGTACGTGTGGGAGCCCGGCGGAAACCGCATCGAACTGGCAAATGCCGGTGCGCGACTGGTGATGGACCCCGACTGGCCGGTGGTCGAATGGTCCGAGGCGGAACGTGCCAAGGGGCAGGCCTGGGGCATGAAGACGGTGCCGACCTTCCATACCCACGGCACGCCGTACGTGAGGGATCAGGAGCGTATTGACCGCGAAGCCATGGACGGCGTCCGGCACGAACAGGTCAAAGAGGTCTACACGGACTGACCCCGATGCGTGCCGGAGTGCACGGCCCGTTTCGCATAGTGATCCCGAAATATGGGGCGTCCCCGTGCCGGAGTAGCCTGGGGCACAAAGGCCTGGGTCGCCGGTCACACGGCTCACCCCGGGTCTGTCATGAGCACTTCTGAAAGGATCCCCGCTTCACGATGTCCACCTTGTCCGACCAGATCAGCGCAACTATTTCAAGTAATGGGAGCGAGATGGTCGCGTTGCGCCGCGAGCTCCATCAGATTCCCGAGCCCGGGCTGCACCTCCCCGAGACCAATGCTCGGCTCCGGCAGGAATTTGAGGCGTTGGGCATGGACATGACCGATGCTCAGGAGGTCTCCGGGTTCACCGCGGTGCTCCGGGGCGGCGCCGGTGCGTCGTTGCCGATCGAGAAGCGGCCGATCGTTCTCCTGCGCGCCGATATGGACGCCCTCCCCGTGACCGAGGAGACCGGGCTGAGCTGGGCCTCGACCAACGGGGCGATGCACGGATGCGGACACGACATGCACATGGCCGGCCTGGTCGGGGCGGCACGAGCGTTGCACGCGGTGCGCAAGGAGCTGAAGGGCGACGTCATCTTCTTTCTGCAGCCCGGCGAGGAGGGGTGGGACGGCGCCCAGCACCTGATCGACGAAGGTCTGCTGGAGTCCGCGGGACGGCTGCCTGACCACGCCTACGGCCTGCACGTGTGGTCCGCGCAGTACCCGAGCGGAACCATCGTGTCGAAGCCCGGACCGCTGATGGCCTCCTCGGACACGATCAACGTGCGGGTTCACGGCGTCGGCGGTCACGGGTCGGCCCCGCACAAGGCGTTGGATCCCGTGCCGGTGGCCGCGGAAATGGTGACGCAGTCCCACGTTGCGGTCACTCGGGAGTTCGACATCTTCGACCCGGTGGTCGTGACCTGCGGCAGCGTGGTTGCCGGCTCGACGGCCAATGTCATCCCGGACCATGCAACCGCCAAATTCACCCTCCGGGCCTTCGACCCCGACACTCGCAACCGACTCATCGATACTTTGGTCCGCCTGTTCGAGGGGGTCGCGGCCGCTCACGGCACGACGTGCGAGATCGAGGTCAAGAAGCTGTATCCGGTCACCACGAATGACGACGACGAGACGGGCTTCCTCTCGGAGGTCACCGAGGAGGTCTTCCCCGGTCGCTGGTCGGAGCTGACCGATCCCGTGGGTGCCGCCGAAGACTTCTCCAAGATCCTGGAACGCATCCCGGGAACCTTTGCCTTCGTCGCCGCGGTGGACCCGGACAAGGACCCGGAGACAGCTGCCTTCAACCACTCGCCGTTCGCGACCTACGACGATTCGGTACTGGTGGACTGCTCACGCCTCCTCGCGGAGCTCGCCGCACGACGGCTCAGCGTCTGAGAGCCCCCTTAACTTCCCTCCTCACTACACCTCGAAAGGACCAGTATGAGTTCCTCGAGCACCGCGACGGCGCCCGCCCCGAGCAAGCAGTCGCACGCCAAAACCCTCCTGGGCACCGGTATCGGCAACGCCCTGGAGTGGTTCGACTGGAATATCTACGCCAGTTTCGCCGTATATTTCTCGACCCAAATCTTCAACGACGACAACCCGCAATCGGCCTTCCTGGAGACCATGGCGGTCTTCGCGGTCGGGTTCGTGGCACGGCCATTCGGCGGCTTCGTGTTCGGTTTCCTGGGCGACCGGTGGGGGCGTAAACGCTCCCTGACGCTTGCCGTGGTCTGCGCCTCGATAGGGTCGCTGATCGTTGCGGTCTGCCCCACGTACGACAAGGTCGGTTGGCTGGCCTCGGCCCTCCTGCTGCTCGGCCGGCTCGTCCAGGGGCTATCCCACGGTGGTGAACTCCCGGCGGCCCAAACCTATTTGGCGGAGCACGCACCGCGCGAGAAGCGTGGCCTGTTCGCGAGCTCGATCTATGTGACCGGAACGATCGGACTGGTCTGCGGACTGGTGCTCGGGCTCGTCCTTCAGGGCGCCCTGACCGAGGACCAGATGAACTCTTGGGGTTGGCGGGTGCCCTTCCTGGTGGGCGCATTGCTCGGCGTCGTCGCCATTTGGATCCGTTCCTCGATGGAGGAGTCCGAACTGTTCACCGAGCACATGGAGGCCGTGGAAAAGCAGGAGGTCAAGAAGGAGAACATCCTGCTGGCCGTCCTCAAGAACTGGAGGACGGGTCTCCAGGTCATTTTCCTGACCGCAGGTCTCACGATCGCCTACTACGTTTGGTCCGTATCCATGGCCTCCTTGGCGACGACGACGTTCGGGTACGACTCCCAGACCGCCTTCACCGCCTCCCTCATCGGCAACGTGGTGTTCATCCTGGTCCTGCCGTTCTGGGGCATACTCTCGGACAAGATCGGGCGGAAACCGTGCATCCTCATCGCGATGCTCGGGAGCCTGGTCCTGTCGATCCCGATGATCAAACTCGTCTCCGGAGGAGAAGGGTGGCAACTGATCCTCGCGATCTGCGTTCAGCTGGTCCTGCTGGGCGGATTCCTCAGCCACGCCCCGGCAACGTACGCGGAGATGTTCACGACCGACCAGCGCACGGCCGGTTTCGGGATCCCGTACTCGATCGCCATCGCCCTCTTCGGCGGAACCGCAAGCTACGTGCTGACGGCGCTCGGCGACCCGTACAAATTCGCGGTCTACACGATGGTGTTCCTGGCGCTGTCGGCCCTGACCGTCCTGACCCTGCCGGAGACGAAGGGCAAGGACCTGAGGTAGCCGGCGCTCGCGGTCGGTCGTGGATCCGCGCTTCGCGGGGTCGTCCCTGTGCCGAGTCAGTCATAACGTTCGTCGGCCGTGACCCAGACCGGGAACGGATCGGGCATCACATTCCACGTCTCCGGTGCGCTGAGCAGTTCTCGGTCATTGAGCGTGGCATCGTCGAGGGCCTGCGTCAGGCGAGTCGGTTGGAGATCGACGCCGGTCAGGATGATGTCCTGACCAAAGCTGAGGGGCTCTTGGGCGGCGTCGTCCCTGGCCAGGGGCTCTATGACCATGGCTCCACCGGCGTGGCTCCACTGGGCCGTGACGCCCTGCCGTGTGGCGAGGCGGCAGAACCCGCACGACCGGATGACCGAACCGCCCGTACCGGGCTCGATGTACTCGTCCAGGACTCGTTGCAATCGCAGCGGGTGGAACGGCCGAGGGTTGGTGTACCGCATGGAGGCCACTCGTGGGTTCCGGTGCGGCGTTGTGTGCTGACCGTTCAGGTGGGCGATCCATCCCGGGCGGATACGGAGTCCCGGGTGCCGCAACTCGATCTGGTCGGTGGCCATGGATCCATGCTCCGGGCGGGGTTCGGGCTCGACATCGTGCAACCGCTTGCCGTGATAGCCGTCCCTGACGACCTCGGCCAGGGACTGAGCTCGCCGATCACGGAAACCATGAGGGAGTCGTCTTCGGATGGAAGATTCCGGCCGTTGACCACCAGGGCCGTTGAGCAGTACTCGATGTGCTGGGCGGCGAACAACGACCTGGCCGTCACGGCCTGGAACGGCATGCCGTGATGCACTTGGAGATGCTCGACCCGGTCCGTCCGGGACAGCTCGCTGAAGAAGTGCGTCGCGTCCAGCACGCAGACGACGTCGACGAGCCGCGTGGGCTCCTCCGGGTCCGCGAGCGAGCCGATGACGTCCAGAATCGGTGCCTGGATCGGGTATTCCACCACGACGCCGTCCGCCTGGGCCCAGGGGATGAGGGCCATCGCTTCCCGGATGGGGTCCATCGCGATAGCCAGCCTCTCGGCAGTGATCACTTCGAAGCCGGTTTCGCTCGCGATTTTCTGTGCGTGGAGGCGACGCTCGGGTTCGCACGTGCCGACGACGGCGATCACGGCGGTCCTGTCCATGGGCTTCTCCTTAGTTCGGCCGGGTCCTGATGCGTGGTTGGGATTCGTGTGGTTCGATCTTCTACTGTACTCTGTGAATGAGAATCAATAGCAATAAGGAGAATCATGAAGGTTCGAGCATCACTGCGATCGTTGAAGAATCAGCCCGGTGCGCAGGTCGTCAAGCGCAAGGGTCGGATCTACGTGATCAACAAGCAGAACCCGCGCATGAAGGGCCGGCAGAAGTAAATCCGGCGGGGGTCCTGTGCGGTTCCTGTCGCGAGGTGGCAGTCTTGTGTGGTTTCTGGCCCGATTTCGTCCCAAATATGCCACCTCGAGGGGGAGCGGCGGGTAGTGTCACGTCGCGGGGCGGCGTCTGACCGGGGCATTCCGGCAGTCCCCATCACCAGCCGAACCGCTATCGACCCGAACGAGGACCCATCGTGAGCACCACCTTGATCACCGGCGCATCGTCCGGCATCGGCGAGGAGCTTGCCTCGCGGTTCGCGGAGCGGGGAGAGGACCTCGTTCTCGTGGCGCGACGCAGGGACCGGCTGGACGCGCTCGCTGACAGGATCGGCGACGAGTTCGGTGTCGACGTCGAGGTGATCGACATGGACCTCTCCGATGTGCACGCCGCCCGCGAACTCCGAGACCGGGTCGGTTCCCGGCGGATCGACACGGTCATCAATAACGCCGGTTTCGGTCTGAGCGGCGACGTCGCCGACCTGGATCCCGAGGACCTGGACGCGATGGTGAGGGTCAACTGCCTCGCCCTGACCGGGATCACGTCACGATTTCTGGGGGACATGGTGGCGCGAAATCACGGAACCATCGTCAACATTGCCTCGACCGCTTCCTACCAGCCCGTTCCGCACATGGCGGTCTACGCGGCGTCCAAGGCCTTCGTGCTGTCATTGACCGAGGCCCTGTGGGCCGAAGCCGCCGAGCACGGGGTCAGGGTCCTGGCCGCCTGCCCCGGCCCGACCGAGACCGAATTCTTCGAACACGCCGGGCGGAAGGCCGCCGTCGGGCGCATGCGATCAACCGGGCAAGTGGCCGATGCTCTCATGGAAGCCCTCGACGGGCGCTCTCCAAGCTTCGTCGACGGGTGGCTCAACCGCCTCATCGCCCAAGGATCATCATTTCTGCCGAAGAGGTGGGTGCTCAAGATCGCCGGCGCGGCCGTGAACTGACTCGCGTACCAACCCGTGCGCTCGAGGCCGGCCCCCACGGAGTGGGCTGACGGCGAATTCCTGGACAGCTCTCAGCCGTGGGGAGCACTCTGGGATACATGCACGAACACCGCGGTGACTGCGAACAAATTGCCCAGCTCATGACCGGTACTCGGAGGACGGCACGCGCGCCGTGACGGGAAACCAACGCCATAATCACCGGGGAGAGCGAGGAACGCGACCAGTATCCCCGGGCCCACGCCGCGCCGGCCTACATCCTCCACCTCAGGGGATGGCCGTTGACCCAGGAGTACCCGACCCAGGGCAGCGCCATGGCACGAGACGTCAAGGGGGCCGCCTTCGCGTGGCTCGGTCAGGAGAAGAATTCATGAAAACACTCATCAGTTCCGTCGGCGTCTTCAACGGCGAAATTCTCTTGGAAGGTCTCCACGATGTCGTCTTCGACGACACCGGCATCCTCTCGGTCCAGGCCGCCGGAACGTGCGAGGCGGCCGCCGCGGAGGTGGCCGTGGACGGGACCGGACGGACCCTCCTTCCCGGCCTCATCGACTCCCACGTGCACATCACGGACCCCCAGCAACTGGACCAGTTGCTCGATCACGGTGTCACCACCGCGTTGGACATGGCCATGTGGCCATTCGAGTTCCAACAGCAGATTCGTTCGGAGGAACACGGCACCGCGATCCTCACCGCGGGCGCACCGCTCGTCTCCCCTCACGGAACACATGCCCAGATCCCGAACTTTCCCGCAGCATCGATGGCGGACGACGCCGAGGGCGCCCGCAGGCTCGTGCGTGAGCGCGTCGATCAGGGCAGCGACTACATCAAGATCATCCTGGAGAACCCGGATCATGGTGGTTTGGAGGCCGACGTCGCCCGGGCCGTGGTCGATGAGGCACACCGTGCAGGGAAATTGGTGGTTGCCCATGCTGCGGCCGCCGGTGCCTACGAGATCGGGGTGGAGGTCGGCGTCGACATCCTGACCCACGCGCCGCTCGACAAGAAACTGTCGCCGCGCCTGCTGACCGACATGCTCCAGAAGCACATCGTCTCCTCGCCCACGCTGACCATGATGAAGGGGACCGCCGAGTTCTACGCCGCCCAGGGGCTCGACTTCGCCTACGCGAACCAGGCGGTCGCCGACATGCACAGGGCCGGAAGCACGATCCTGGCAGGTACCGACGCTAACCAGGCGCCCGGCGTCCCGGCGAACGTGGTCCACGGAACCTCGATCCACGAGGAACTCGGGTTGCTGACACAGGCCGGCCTCGCCCCCGTGGTAGCGCTCCAGGCGGCCACGAGCCTGACCGCCAAGGTCTTCGGGCTGGAGGATCGCGGCGTCGTCGAACCCGGGCGTCGTGCCGATCTGGTTCTCGTGACCGGGGATCCAACCCGTGACATTACCGTGACCGAGAACCTCGAAGGGGTCTGGATAGGAGGTCGCCCGACGTCGCCCCGATCTGCCCCGCGCGACCAATGACACGCTTGCCGCTGCGATGAACCGGCACCCGTCCCCGGCCTCGCTGGCCACCACCGAGGAGAATGACGGCGAGTTCAGCGAGGCGGTGACGGCCCGACTCCAGACAGTTGCTTGGGTGTCACCAGGAGATGGCCGTCCATTTCCTGCACCTGGTCCTTGCGGGCGTGTTCGACCGACACCCCGATCTCAAGCCCATCCTGGGTCACTGGGGCGAGTGATTCCGTTCTTCCTGGAACGTCTCGACGAGATGTTGTCGACCCGAATCTCGCGGTCTAGGAGAGCGCTGCGACGTCGTCGATGACGTAACATGTATCACTGGCCACTGTGACCTGACGGAAAGACCAAGTATGAGCGAGTCCTCTTCGAAACCTGTCTCGACCAGCACCCAGGGAGAGAGCCTGGAACGGGGACTCAAGAACAGGCACCTCCAGCTCATTGCGATTGGTGGAGCCATCGGGACCGGGTTGTTCTTCGGCTCCGGCAAGCTGACCAACCTGGTCGGCCCCGGCCTGCTTCTGGTTTACGCACTGATCGGCTTCGTCCTCTTCTTTGTGATGCGCGCCCTCGGCGAGTTGTTGCTGTCCAATCTCAACTACAAGACGTTCGGCGACATCGCGAAGGACAACATCGGCCCGTGGGCCGGGTTCATGGTGTCGTGGAACTACTGGTTCTCCTGGGTGGTGGGGTGCGTTGCCGACCTGGTCGCCATCACCGCCTACATTCAGTTCTTCTGGCCGGACGTGCCCGTCTGGCTGCCGGCGCTGGTCACGGCGATCGGCTTGATCGTGCTGAATCTCCAGCCGGTCAAGGCCTTCGGCGAGACGGAGTTCTGGTTCGCGATCATCAAGATCGTCGCGATTCTTGCGTTGATCTTCGTAGGCATCGTGCTGGTGCTGACCGGGTACGAGAGCGGTGACGGAACCCGGGCGGCGGTTTCGAACCTCTGGACCCACGGTGGCTTCTTCCCGACCGGCATCACCGGATTCGTGCTCGGATTCCAGTTGGCGATCTTCTCCTTCATTGGGATGGAGCTCGTGGGCACCACGGCCGCCGAGACGGAAAACCCGCACCGCAACCTGCCTCGGGCCATCAACTCGATCCTGTTGCGCATCGTCGTCTTCTACATCGGGTCGCTGGGAGTGATCATGATGGTCACCCCGTGGGATCGCATCGATCCCGAACAGAGCCCCTTCACCACGATGTTCAGCAACACGGGTTTTGCCGCCGCCGCGTTGGTGGTCAACCTGGTGGTCCTGACGTCGGCGGCTTCGAGCGCCAACTCGGGGGTATATTCTGCTACCCGCATGTCTTTCGGGCTGGCGAAAGACGGTCACGCCCCCAAGGCGCTGGACTATACGACCCGGCGTGGTGTGCCCATGAAAGCCGTCTTCTTCACGACGGTCTTCCTGTTCGCCGCAATCCCGATCCTGTTGGGCGGCGATGCCCTGACGCAGGCGTTCACCGTGGTCAGCTCGATTTGTTCCGCGGACATCCTGTTCACGTGGGGATCCATCGTGGTCAGTTACATCATGTACCACCGGCGTCACCCGGACCGGCACCGTGCTTCTGGGTTCCGCATGCCGCTGCCCCGCATTGCCCCGTGGGTGGTCCTGGCCTTCTTCGTGTTCATCGCCTTCACGCTGACGCTCAGTCCCGATACCAGGATCGCCGCAATCCTCAGTCCCTTCTGGTTCCTGCTCCTTGCGGTGCTGTGGCAGGTGGTCAAGCGACGCCTCCAGAAGCAGCACCGGCCGCTGACCTCCGAGATCCCCTTGGTCTCGGCGCGGGAAATCCGGCAACACTTCGACGACGCCGAGGACAAGTAGCCGTCAGGCCGAAGGCGACGCCGGACTCACACTTTTGTGAGGGTGAGTGTGGCATGAGGCTCATGCGGTGGAGCGCACCGGACCGGCGCGGAACGGTTTACACTGCGGATTGACCCGACGGACCGATCCCCACCCGCAAGCAAAGGACCCCATGTCTCACCGCATCATTGGACGCAGAAGCTTCGACTTCGAGAAGCAGGTTGCGGTGATGGCGGTGATCAACCGGACGCCGGATTCCTTCTACGACCGTGGAAGGACCTATGAGATCGATGCCGCGGTCTCGTCCGCGGTGCGGGCCGCCGAACAAGGTGCCGACTGGGTCGATATCGGGGGTGTGCCCTTCGGGCGCGGACCCGCGGTCAGCCCGGCCGAGGAACTCGACCGCATTGTTCCGGTGATCGAACAGGTTGCGGCTGCGAGCGACGTCGTCATCTCGGTGGACACGTACCGCGCAGAGGTCGCGGAGGCGGCTACCGCTGCGGGCGCATCCGTCATCAACGACACCAGCGGATTCTCCGACCCCCGGATGGCGGCGACGGTCGCCGAGTCGGGGGCGCACGTCGTCATCACCCACAGTGCCGGTAGGCCGCGCGAGGAGAAGCCACCGGCCAGGTACGCCGACGTGGTTGATGACGTCTGTTCATTCCTCTCCGAGCGGGTCGACCAGGCCGTGGAGGCGGGCATCCCGCGTCAGAACATCATCCTCGACCCCGGGCACGACCTGGACAAGAACACCCTTCACACGCTCGACATCACGCGGCGGCTCGACGAGATCGTCGGCCTCGGTCTTCCGGTGCTGGCGGCAGTCTCCAACAAGGACTTCATCGGCGAGGCCATCGATCGTCCGCAGGGAGAACGCCTCCACGGTTCGATTGCCGCGATGATGGCGTGCATCGAGCGAGGAGCGCGGATCGTCAGGATGCACGACGTCGCCTCCGCCGTGGACGCGGCCCGCATGTATGAGGCCATCCTCGGGTGGCGGGAGCCCGTCCGAGTCGAGCACAACGCCCAGTCAGGAGGGAATGTATGAGCATCGACCAGTTGTTTCCGACCGCCCGGCAGGGACTGACCGACGAGCAGTTGCTCACCCTCTACGCGCCGCGCACCGCCGACGACGGCGCCTGGCTGCGCATGAACTTCGTGGCCAGCCTCGACGGCGCCGTTGCGGTCGACGGGGTTTCGGGGAGTCTGGGCGGCCCAGGCGATTTCCGGGCCTTCGAACTCCAGCGGTACCTGGCCGACGTCGTGCTCGTGGGTGCCGGAACGGTGCGGGACGAAGGATACGGCGCCATGGTCCTCCCACAGGAGGCCACCCAGTGGAGGGCAGATCACGGTCTCGCGGCCCAACCCGTCTTCGCCCTGATCAGCGGGTCGGCCGATCTGTCCCCGGACGCGGAAACCTTCTCCGGGGCACCGGTCCGGCCCCTGGTCTTCGTGTCTGCTGATGCCGACGAAGCGTGCCGCGACGCACTCGCGGAGGTCGCCGACGTCGTCATTGCCTCGGTTCCTGGCGGAGCGGCCATCGATCCTCGCATCGTGCGAGCGCACCTGGTCTCCCGCGGGCTGACACGGATCCACGGCGAAGGCGGCCCCCGGGTCTTCGGCTCGTTCCTTGAGGCCGGAGTCGTGGACGAACTGTGCCTGACGATGGCCCCGAAGCTCCTGGGCGGACGGGCCGGCCGCATCGCCGCCTCGGAGTCGTCCGTCCCGACGCAGATGGACCTCGCCTCCGTGCTCCGGTCCGAGGATGAGCTTCTGCTTCGGTATATCCGGAAGTGAATCGCCGGGCCGGGTGAGTCGCGTAGTCAGGGCCGGGGGCCGTGGCGTGGTGGCGAGCGCTCGCCGTCAGGCCCCGCCCCGCAACCACTGGCCCGTCGCGGACTCCTCGCACGCGGCGACGTCGGCCGGGACACCGGAAACCAGGATTCGGCCACCGCGGTCACCGGCGCCCGGCCCCATGTCGACGACCCAGTCGGCACCGGCCACCACCCGCAGGTCGTGCTCCGCGACGATCACGCTGTTCCCCTGATCGACCAGCCGGTTGAGCTCGCCGACCAGAAGGTCCGTGTCCGCGGGGTGCAGGCCCGTGGTCGGCTCGTCGAGCAGGTAGACGGTATGCCCCCGGGGTGCCCGCTGGAGTTCCGTGGCGAGCTTGATCCGCTGGGCCTCGCCGCCGGAGAGCTCCGTGGCGGGTTGGCCCAGGGTGAGATAGCCGAGACCCACGCCGTTGAGCGCCCGCAGGGAACGGGACACGGTCTTGTCCTCGCCGAAAAAGTCGAGAGCGTCACGCACGGACAGGTCCAGGACCTTGGCGATGGTCTTTCCGTTCCACGTGACCTCGAGCGTCTCCGGGTTGTACCGGGCACCGTGGCAGTCGGGACACGGAGAGTAGCTGCCCGGCAGGAACACGAGTTCGACCTCGATCTGTCCCTCACCCTGGCAGGTGGGGCAACGTCCCTCCGTCACATTGAACGAGAACCTGCCGATGCCCCAACCGCGCGCCTCGGCCTCTGGCGTCGAGGCGAAGAGCTTGCGCACGCGGTCGAACAGGCCGGTGTATGTGGCCAGGCATGACCGAGGGCTGCGGCCGATGGGCTTCTGGGTGATCTGCACCAGGCGGTCCACGACGTCGGCCCCGGCCACCGAGTCGATCGCGGGGGACTCGCCCGGGTCGTCGTCGTTCTCGAGCACGCTCGAACGGGCGCTGTCTCGCAGAACCGGGGCCAGGACTTCGCTGAGGAGCGTGGACTTGCCCGCGCCGGACACACCGGTCAGTGCCGTGAACGTGCCCAAGGGGAAGGACACATCGATGTTTCGGATATTCCGCGCTTTCACACCGCGCAGTGTCAAGTGACTGGTGGCTTCCCGGGCGTCGTCCGCGGTTTGCGGATCGGGCAGGGGCTGGTACAGGTACGGTGCGGTCTTCGAATCGGCGACGTCGGCGAGATCGCGGACCGGCCCGGAGTGCAGGACCCGTCCGCCGTCAACACCGGCCGCCGGTCCGACGTCGACCGCCCAGTCCGCCCTCTCGACCAAGCGCATGTCGTGCTCGACCAGCAGCACCGAGTTGCCGTCCTCGATGAACCGCTCGAACAGGTCCAGGAGAACACCCTTTTCGCTGGGGTGCAGGCCGGCCGAGGGCTCGTCCAGAACATAGGCGACCCCGAAGAGCCCGGATCGCAACTGGGCCGAGAGCCGGAGCCGTTGCATCTCCCCGGTCGAGAGCGTTCGCGCCGGGCGGTCGAGGCTCAGGTGACCGAGCCCCAGCCCGACCATGGTCTCCAGCACGGGAACGACATTGGGAAGGAGAAGACGTTCCGCCTCGACCTCGGGCGTCTCCGTTTCGTCGAGGACCTCAGCCCACCTGTCCCGGAGTAGTGTCAGGACCTCTTCGGCGGAGCGGGCATTGAGCTCGTAAATCTTCAACCCCAGATAGTCGACCGTGAGCGCATCGGGGTTCAGCCGGTGGCCGCGACAGGTCGGGCACTCGAAGGTGTCCAAGTAGCGGAGGGCACGGGCCCGTGTCTTCTCCGACTTCGCCTGCTCCACGGTCTGCAGCAAGTACCTGTTGACCGACCGCCACCGGCCTTTGTAGGTGCCTTGGGCCTGATCGACTCCGCGCACCGGGCGGACCTCGACCACCGGTTGTTCCTCGGTGAACAGGATCCAGTCCCGGGTTTCCTGGGGTACTTCGCACCAGGGCCGGTCCATGTCGACGACGTCGAGCGTTGCCAGGATGTCGTGGAAATTCTTGCCGAGCCAGGCCCCGGGCCACGCCTGGATCGCGCCGTCGTTGATGGACAGACGGGGGTCTGGCACCATCGACCGTTCGGTGGGTTCGTGAAGCACACCCGACCCGTGACACTGCGGACACATGCCTTCCGGGGTATTGGGGCTGAACGCCTCGGCGAGCAAACGACCCCCGTGCACGGCGGATCCGCGGTCGAGCGGTTCATCGGGGTGCTCGCCTGCACGAGAGTAGAGCAGACGAATGCCGTTGGAGAGCGTCGTGATGGTGCCGACGCTCGAGCGGGCGCCCCCGCCGCCGGTCCGCTGCTCGAGGGCCACCGTGGGAGGAAGCCCCGTCAACGACTCGACGCGAGGGTCCATCGTGCTCCCGATCAACCGGCGAGCGAACGGGGCGATCGACTCCAGGTAGCGACGTTGGGACTCGCCGTGGATCGTCCCGAACGCGAGCGACGACTTGCCCGATCCCGAGACTCCCGTGAATGCGACGAGAGATCCCCTGGGGAATGCGGTACTGACGTGTTGGAGGTTGTGCAGGTGGGCGTCCCTGACGACGACGTCGCCCCCTCCCCATTCGGTAGCAGGGCGGTGTCCGGAGGGGTAGGGGCTGGGAGCGGGCTGCTGGTCGGGGCGTGGTTCGGAATGCGGCATGTCTTCGAGGCTAACGGGAATTCGAGTCGATGCCACCGACGCGAGGCTCGCACGGGATTGCCACCTCGACGCCGGAGGGTCGGGCGCGGGGCGTCGTGGGAGGAACGGAGCGCGCCGGCCGCCGCACGCACCCGCCGCGCGCCCGCAGGCCACCCACACCCCCGCAGGCCACCCACACGCCCGGCGTCTCCGACCAGCATCAGGCCTTGCGCTTCTGGATCCCCTTCGGCAGATCCATGGGACCGGCGAATACCCCGGTCCACACGGCGCCCAGGATGGTGAGTACCCCGGTCGCGACCACGGCCAGGGGCAGTGACGCAAGGCTGAGCAACAGTGCCACGATCGCGGGCCCGCCGAGTTTGCCCGAATTGTTGAAGACGGCCCAGATGCCCAGGAACTTGGCTCGTCCGACCTTGGGGCTGAGGTCGGCGCCGATGGTCATATTGACCCCGGCACCCAGACCGTTGCCCACGGCCATGACGACCACGGCAATGATCGTCCACACCAGGACCGGTTGGATGCTCATGATCAGGAACCCACCACCGAAGATCACCAGGCACACGATGAGCACGGCCGTGCGTCCGAGGCGGTCCTTGATGTACCCGCCGGGGAACATCAGGACCAGTTCGAGCGCGGCCCCCAACGCGACCAGCAAGGAAATGCCCGACTCGTGCAGGTGAATGTGGACGCCCCACAGCTGGATCAGGGTGGGCTGAGCCGCCCGCGCGATCGAGAGAATCGTGACCGCGATGCCGGCCAAGAGCACCGCCTTCCACCGAACCCGCAGTTTCCGGGACGCGGGTTCGTTCGGGTCGGCGAGGGCGGCAGTCGGCGTCGTCGCCGTGCTCGTGGATTCCATCGCGTCGAACCCGCGGTTGAGCGCCGGAATGCACAGCACGACGACGGCGAGCACCGCACACATCGCGCTGAACACGTAGACCGACCACAGCGGGAACCACAGCAGAAGCATCGCACTGATCATCGGCCCCACCAGGTTGCCCACGCGCTGTGTCCCACCGAGTGCCGTCATGGCTTTGCCCATGTGCATCGCGGGTATCTTGTCGGCGACGACGGCCTGCCTGGCGAGACTCCAGATGTCCTGGACCGGTGCGAGCAGCATGAGCAGGACGATGTACATGACCAAGGCGAACGGATCGGGGAGCGAACCACTCAGGGAAAGCACCAAGAGGCTGGTCACCACCACGGCCGCACCGGTTCCGAAGATCATGGCCCGGCGGTCGCCCACTTTGTCGATCAGCACACCCACCGGGACCGTCAGGATGAGGCTCGCCGCGCCCATCAGGGAAACGACGGCACTGGCAAGAGCGCCGCCGGCGCCCAAGCTCAACGCCGAGAGAATCAGCACCGGGACGGTGGACCCCACCCCGATCGCGAACAAGAGGGAAGGCACGATAACCGGCCAGAAGATGGGGCGGAGCATGGCTTCCACCCTACTCGCGGCATTTCGGCACGTCAGATGACTCTCAGGCCGGAGATTCACGACCTGCCGAGCCGCCCCGCACGACGTCGGAATCGGTGGTCCCCGGCACAATGGCCGAATTCACACCCAAATTTCTTTCGAACCAGAAATAAACGCCCTGCGCCCTCAGTTGTTGTCGAAGGTCGCGGGTTCTCGCGGCCGCGCACATTGCTTGAGAAGGGAGGGATCATGTCGGCAAGCCGTATGTTCACTTTGAATCGGAATTCATCCAATACTCGACTCGTCACCGTCCTGCTGGCGGTCGGTACTTTTGCCTTCGGGGTCGGCGAATTCGCCTCGATGACTCTCTTGCCGTCGATCTCTTCCGAGATGGGCGTCGACGAGGGCACCGCGGGGCACATCATCACCGCGTACGCCCTCGGCGTCGTCCTGGGCGCGCCGGTCATTTCCGCCGTGGGCGCCAAATGGCCTCGCAAGCCGTTGCTCCTGGGCCTGCTGCTCCTGCTCACCGCGGGGAACCTGTTCGTCTCGGCCGCACCGTCGATGTCCTGGCTCGTCGCAGGCAGGTTCGTCTCCGGTATTCCCCACGGGGCCTTTATCGGACTGGCCATGGTCACGGCCTCGAGCATCAACCTGCCCACCAAGCAGGCCCGCGCCGTGAGCACCGTGCAAATGGGAATCACCGTGGCAACCATTATCGGCGTCCCGCTGTTCACCCTCGTGGGGCAATTCGGCGGTTGGCGCGCAAGTTTCGTGCTGATGAGCGTGATCTCCGCGATCGCTCTGGGCATGCTGTGGAATACCGTGCCGAACCAGGCCGGGAACAAGGCCACGAACTCGCGCGTCGAACTGTCCGCACTCACCAACCCCAAGGTCCTGTTGACCCTGGTGACGGGGGCGATCGGTTTCGGCGGCATCTTCGCCGTGTACTCATACTTCAGCTCGGCCTTCGAGGGCTCCCACGCGGGTCCCGGTTGGGCGATGTCCCTGATCCTCATGCTCTACGGAGTCGGCTCCACGGTAGGAAGCTACGTCGCCGGATTCATCCATGCCAAGATCCTTCTGCCCGCCGCGATGGCTTTCCAGGTGCTTCTGGGGCTTTCGGCGGTGCTCTACGCCGTCGGGATCGGCAACGCCTGGGTCACCGGGATCGCGATGGTCCTCATCGGAGCCAGCGGGGGAATGGTCGTTCCCCTGCAGACCCGGTTGATGATGGCCGCGGGCGACGCCCAGACCATGGCGGCCGCGATGAACAATGTCGCGTTCAACCTCGCGAATGCTCTCGGCCCGTTCCTCGCGGGAACGGCGATGTCGAACGGGAGCAGCTGGGCCTCAACCGGCTGGATCGCGGCGGCGCTCGCGCTCTGCGGACTGTTCCTCCTCGGGGCCAACGTGCTCTCCGACCGGCGCACCCCCGTGACCCGCTACGCCGTGCGTTTCGAGCCGCAGACTCTGACCGTTCCGATCACCGGAGTCGTCCCCGTCGCCAAATGACGTCCGGTTACCGAACTGTCGACGTCGTCGACCCGGCGCGAGTACTTTCAACGTGATCAATCGACGCACCGAATGAAAGCAGACAGTTCACTATGATCCTCACCGGACTCGTCGTCGGCGCCCTCTTGGGAATCGTCATGCAGCGCGGACGCTTCTGCGTGACGGGCATGCTCAGGGACATCTTCCTCCAACGCTCGTGGCGAACGTTCACGGCACTCATGGTCGTGATCGCTGTTCACGGCGTGGGCATCGCGGCGTTGACCTCGGCCGGCGTGATTTCCCCCGAGTACGAGGGGTTCGCGCCCGTCGCCGTCGTCGTCGGAAGCCTCATGTTCGGCCTGGGCATCGTTCTGGCCGGCGGATGCGCCTCGGGAACGTGGTACCGGGCGGCCGAAGGGCTGGTTGGCTCCTGGATCGCCCTGGCGATGTACGCCGTGTCCTCCGCCGCCATGAAGAAGGGCGCACTGGGCGGATTCACCACCTGGATGAAGCAGTGGGACACCGGTCTGACCACCGTGCCCGCCGCGCTCGGCGTCTCCCCGTGGATCTTCGCGATCCTCGTGCTCGTGGTGGCAGGCCTGATGGTGCGGCACTTCCTGCTCAAGGAGCGTCGGATCGCCAAACCGGCAGCACCCAGCAACCGCCCGCGGTGGAAGCGGCCGCTGCACTTCTACACGGCCGGTGCCCTGATCGGCCTGATCGGCGTCGTTGCCTGGCCGCTTTCCGCGGCTACTGGGCGCAATGACGGACTCGGCATCACGACTCCGTCCTCCAACATCGTGAAGTTCGTGGTGACCGGGGACGGCGGCTCGATCGACTGGGGCGTCATGCTGGTGCTCGGCCTGTTCGTCGGCGCCTTCGTGGCGGCAAAGGCCAGCGGTGAATTCCGCGTCCGCGTGCCGGACGCCAGGACCGCGACCCGGTCCGTCGCGGGCGGAGTCATGATGGGTGTCGGGGCCTCCCTTGCGGGCGGGTGCACCGTGGGCAATGGCATGGTCCAGACGGGCCTCTTCACGTTCCAAGGTTGGGTCTCGCTCGTGTTCATCGCCCTCGGCGTCGGGTTGGGTGCCAAGCTGTGGCTTCGCCCGACGACGTCGCTCCGCGTTTCTCGCGACGCCACCGGATCCGACGGGGTCGTTGCTTCGGGCGTTCCGTCAGGCTCGGAGGATGGCACGTACTCGACCAGCGAGAGCCTCGACAACACCCTGACCGTGGCTTCCGACGGGCGGTCGATCGAACCGGCACCGATCGGTTCGGGGTCGGTCGGTTCGGAACCTGTGGGGGCCGGTACCGGACGGGCGGAGACGACGTCGGGTTCTGCGGTTTTCGGCGGGTTCGCTGCGGTTCCCAACGCCGTCGGGATCAAGGAGAAATCCCAGGCTTCGTCGACGCTGCGTGAGCTCGGGAACGGGTACTACGCCTTGGATTCCCTGGGCGCCGTCTGCCCCTTCCCGCTGATCGACGCGAAGGACGTTATGACGACCCTGGACTCCGGCGACCACTTGGTGATCGATTTCGACTGCACCCAGGCGACCGAGGCCATCCCTCACTGGGCTGCCGAGGACGGTCACGAGATCACCGACTTCCGGGAGAAGGGCGACGCGAGCTGGCAGATCACCCTGCGCAAGGCCTGACGCGGTCGGCGGAGGATGCCGCCACCAACCCCGAGAGCGAACACCTCATACAACATGAAAGAGGGCCGGCGCGGAACATGTTCCGCGCCGGCCCTCAGTGTGGTTCTGGCTTGATGCGTCAGCCGACCCAGCTGACGTTGACGAAGGGTTCGAACGGGGCGCTCTGGACCAGCGTGGAATCCTTGAGATCCAGACGACCGTTCTCGGAGGCGACCGTGAAGTGCTCGGTCTGACCGCCGACCGTGATGTCGACGCTGTAGGTCGCATCCGGTGCCGGTGCTTCACCGATGCCGTTCGGGCTGGGAACCTTCAGGTAGTAGACCGTGGGGTCGGTGACCGACTTGACCAGGACGGCCTGGTTGATGACCTCGGGACCGCTCTGCTGCGCGTCCTCCGCCTGGTGGGTGCCCTGATCCTGCGACGAGCCGGCATCGGTTGCAGCAGGAGTCTCTGCGTTTGCCGGACCCATCGCCAGCATTCCCCCGCAGAGGGCCAATGCGGCACCAGCGGCTGTCATGGAAACCTTGCGGCTGATTGCCTGAGTGCGGGTCATTTTTCATCTCTCCTTTGTCGATGGATCCCGGAAGCCTTGCGGCTCAGCAGGACGTCTTCACGCTATCGCACGATTTTCGGAGGTAGACGAGACCGTGATGGTGGTGTCCGGCCGGTCACGGATTGATAACCCGCGAATGGCCGGGACGAAAAGGGAGAACGACGACGCCGACGGGCCGTGCCGTCAGCCGGCCGTAACTCGATCGTTACCGAACCTGGAGGGAATTCACAGCCTCAGCATGGTCCTGAGCACGCTGGCCCGTCCTCGCGCCCATACAGCAACTCTCCACGGCCAGGTGAAAGCGGCATGAATGCATACGTTCCCAATGTTTGCCTGTCCGAAAACCTCGACGGATAGCTTGATCGGGTCAATCCCCCAGTACACACGACAGTGAGGTATGACCCCGTGCATCACGCATCGCCATCGTCGCACCAAGGCCTGAGCCGTCGAAAGCTTCTCCAACTCAGCGGAGTCTCCGCAACCGCCCTGGCCTTGGGCATGAATCTTCCCCGGGCCGAGGCCTCCGTTGCGGCCCCGGACCCGCAGCTCACCGCACCGTTCGGTTTGGGGGTGGCCAGCGGCGCCCCGAGGCCGGACGGCGTCGTCCTCTGGACACGGCTCGCCCCACAGCCCCTGGCCGAGGACGGAAGCGGCGGAATGCCGCAGAGTCCCGTGGCCGTGACGTGGGAGGTGGCGCGGGACCAGAATTTCGTCGGCATCGAAAAGAAGGGTGAAGCCCTTGCCCAGCCCGACCTGGCCCATTCCGTCCATCCGCGGGTCGACGGGTTGCGATCCGGGACCGAGTACTTTTACCGATTCCGCGTGGGCGACCAGATCAGCCGGGTCGGCAGGTTCCGAACCCTGCCCGCCGCCGGGACCTCGGTCTCGAAGTTCTCCTTCGGATTCGTGTCCTGCCAGGCCTGGTACCACGGGCATTACACGGCCCACAAACACCTCGCCCAGGAACCCGATCTCGATCTCGTCCTGTTCCTCGGCGACTACATCTACGA
The DNA here is from genome assembly GCF_051370785.1 of Rothia sp. HC945. NCBI lineage: Bacteria > Bacillati > Actinomycetota > Actinomycetes > Micrococcales > Micrococcaceae > Rothia > Rothia sp. HC945. The sequence goes on from NZ_JBFCSN010000001.1 coordinate 1,865,667, forward strand.
ATACGGGATCACGCCGGAGAACATGTGGCGGCAGGGGGCCGAGGTCGGGGCCGCGCACTCCGTGGAGGCCGTGACCCTGGAGCAGTACCGGCTCCGGTACTCCCTGTTCAAGACCGATCAGCACCTCCAGGACGTCCACGCCCGTGCGGCTGCCGCGGTGATCTGGGACGACCACGAGGTGCAGAACAACTACACCGGCAAGACCCCGGCCGTGTCCACCCCTGACCCGAACTTCCGAACCCGCATCGCCGCGGCCTACCGGGCTTTCTACGAGAACATGCCGCTCGACGTCGAGGCCCTCCCGCAGGGCGACACGAGCGACATCACCACGTCGATCGACGTCGGGAACCTGATTCGATTCGCACTGCTCGACAGCCGGCAGTTCCGTGACCCGGCACCCGTGGACGAGGTGGACCGGACGAGTCCTCAGCGCACGATCCTGGGCGCCGACCAGGAAGCGTGGGTCGCGAACCAGTTGCGGACCAGCTCCGCGACCTGGAATATCCTGGCCAACGGGGTGGTCCTTTCCCCGATTTCGCCCGACAAGGTCGACATGTGGGACGGTTACCCCGCAGCGCAAACCCGGATGCTCGAGGCGATGAGCAGGGCTTCCAACCCGGTCATGCTGGCAGGGGACATCCACAAGCACGTGGCCGCGGAGCTCAAGGCCGACTATGCGGACCCGAACAGCCGGACGACCGGCGTCGAACTCGTGTGCAGCTCGATCGCCTCGGACGGAGACGGCGCCGTGACCGACAAGCACACCGCGGAGTGGACCCGGCATCCCTACGTCAAGCACTACGACGGCCGTCGTGGCTATGTCCACGTGACCGTGACCCCCAAGGACATGGTCTCGACCTTCTACTCGGTCGACTGGGTCCAGAGCGACGACCTGGCGCCCAAACAGGTTTCCGCACGCTTCTGCACCAGGGCGGGCCAGATGGGGCTGAGCCCCATGTGACCCGCCTCAGGGCTAACCGATCGGATTCCTCAGGCTCCCTGTGTAAATCAGGGAGCCTGAGGCGTCCTGAAGGTCGACCATCTCCAGGGTGTTCCGCAACTGGAGCCGGTTGAGGCACGAGTGGCGGAACTCCGGTACCTCGAGATCCAGGTGACGGCGGCGAGGGAGCCCGCGGGCCCGGTACGCATCCACGTTCTCCCTCACCAGGGTCCAGAACTCGGCATGATCGAGGACACCGGCCCGGTGAAGGATTCCGGACAGGTGGCGCAGGACGCCCACGAAGACGTCGGTGAAGATCAGCTGAGCGGCCTCGTCGTCGTCGATCACGTGGCGCATCCGTGAGATCTCCTCCGGGAGATCACGATCGCCGATGATCGCCGCTTCCTCTCCGATGTCCTTCATGAAGGCGCCGACGACGCGCCCCTCCTTCACCCGGAGGATCAGATTCTCCCCGTGGGGCATGAACGCCAGGTCGTGCCCTTCCACGGAGTGCAGGACAGGTGTCAGGTAGGCGGCGAGGTATTCGCGGATCCACGTCCGGGCGTCGGTCCCGGAGGCGCGGATCAGTTCGGTGACCACCGACCTGCCGCGGGCATCCCGGTGAAGCAGGGATGCCATCGAAAGAATGCGCTCGTCCTCGTCCAGGAACGGCAGGGGGCTCTCGCGCCACAGGGCCGCGAGCATCTTCTGCTGGTCGGACTTGGTCTCGGTCGCGTGGTACGCATCGCCCGTGTAGCCGATCGAGGCGTGTTCGCGCAGCACGTCGAAGTTGAGTTCGCGGAAGAGTTCGTCCCCGCGAACGAGCTCGGCCACCCAGTCGTTGATCGCCGGAGTGGCACGCATGTAGGCGGGTGACAGGCCGCGAAGGAACCCCATGTTCTGGATCGAGAGGGCGGTCTTGATGTACGACTTCGCGGGGTGGTCCCGGTTGAAGGCCGTGCGGATCGACTGCTGAGGCTGGTATTCGTCCGATGCCTCGCCGAGGACCACCAGGCGCCGCGAGGCAATGTCCGGGGCGAAGCTGACCGCGAGTCGGTGCTGGAACTGCCACGGGTGGACGGGGATCCACACGTAGTCCTCGGGGTTCAGGCCCAACTCGGTCAGGCGGTCAGCGAACTCGCTCCGGGTCTCGGTGGACAGCTCGTCGGCCCAGTGCTTCTCCTCCGTGCTCGCCCGCGATACCTCCAGGGTCGTGTGCTCACGGTGTGCGGCCACCCAGACATATCGGAAACGTGAACCGGCTTCCGGGGCGTAGCGGCGGAATTCGTCCAGGCCGAACCCGATGCGGCCATTGGTCGCGACGAAGCACGGGTGTCCCTCGGTCATCGCCGCCTCCGTCTGCTGGAAGTCCGCCGTGACGTCGACATCCTTCCGGCCCAGGGCCAGCTGGTGCGCATTCGGGCCACCGCGGAAGTTCTTGAACGCCCCACTGGCCAGGGTCGAGGCGAGTTCCTCGAGATAGGTTCCCAGGAGTTTCTCCGGGATGCCGAGCGTCTCGTGCAATTGCGCCACGAACTCCTGCGCGTCGAGCGGCAGGCCCTCCGGACTGGCCTGCGCGTGACGGGTGACGGACCCTTCGTCGATGACCCAATGGTTGAGGGGGAGGACCTCGGCGCAGAACCGGTAGACCGAGCCGTCGGGGAGGGCGAGCTCCCACAGGTCATTCTCGATCCGGGTCGGTTGGATCAGGTGCTCGTGGCTGAACTCGGCCAAGGCCTTCGAGACCACGTGGCGCTGCGCCGCATCCATGTATTCGGGATGCAGGTGGGGCGTGGGGTCCGAGGCGAGGGGCCGGCCGGCGTCGTCCGCCTCGACGATACTGAGCGCGGCGACCTTCCCCGGCAGATCGACAGTACGGAGTACCCGGAAGCCGACCTCGCGGTTCTTCGCCGCGATCGCGTGATTGCGCACGTCCGGTTCGACGACGATGCGCCGTGCGCCCAGCTCGCGAATGCAGTGGTCGACGACGGCGCGCATCACGCGACCGGTCAGGCCGCTTCGGCGACGGGACTGGTCCTCCGGCGGGGGAGCAACGAGCAGGTGCATGCCTACGTCACCGGGTCGGGCGTCGAAAACCTCGTTCAGGAGCACGCGGGCCGGATCGTAGGTTTCGGCGTACCCGATCGGTTCGTCGGCATCGTGGATCAGCCACGCGTTCTGGGCGTCGTCCGCGACGATGTCGACGAGGTAGGCCCGCGTCTTCTCCGGAGTGGTCTCCTGCATATCCCAGAAGTGCGACGCCGGGTGCGTCAGCCAGTCGGTGATGATCCGCGAATCTGCGTCGGGGTCGACGGGGCGGAAGGTCAGCGAGCCCGTGGTCTGCTCGCGGTGCTGGGGTGTGTCGACGGTTGTGGTCATTTGATGTCCTCCTTGGCCTGGGACGTGCCGAAGTCCTGGAACGCGATGCTGCGCTCGACGGGATAGACCTCCCGGCCGGTGATCTGTCGAAGAATGGTGGCATTGCGCCATGCGCCCATGCCGAGGTCGGGTGCCGTGAGGCCGTGCGTGTGCTCCTCCGCGTTCTGCACGAAGATGCGGCCACCCAGGGTGTCGACGTGGAATTCCAGGTCGACGTCGAACCGTCCGGCCTTGTCCCGTGCGATGAGGTCCTCGACGGGTTTGAGGAATTCCGGGTCGCGCGGGGCGTAGCCCGTGGCCAGCACGAGCTGCTGGGCCGTGCGCTCCGAGGTTTCGCCCGTCTCCTCGTGGCGCAGGGTCAGGCGGACCTCGCCGTTGCCGGCGTCGTATTCCGAGCCGACGACGGCCGTATTGGTCAGCAGGGTCGTCGGCACGGTGCGGTCGACCGATTCCCTGTACAGGGCTTCATAGATCTCGTCGATGGTGTTCATGCTGATGCCCTTGTAGAGGCCGCGTTGTTCGCGTCCCAACCGGTCGCGCGTCTCTTCCGGAAGGCTGTGGAAGTGACGAACGTATTCGGGGGAGGTCAGCTCGAGGGTCAGCTTGGTGTCCTCCATCGGGAAAAACCGAGGTGAACGAGTGATCCAGTCGAGACGGTACCCGTAGTCCTTCTGCGCGTTCAGGAGGTCGAGGTAGATCTCGGCAGCCGACTGGCCGCTGCCGACGACGGCGACCGACTCCGCGGCGAGCAGATCCTCTCGTTCGTGCAGGAAGCGCGAGGAGTGTCGAGTGTTCCCGTCCAGGCCGCGGAAGGGCTCCGGGACGCGTGGACCGGTTCCGATGCCGGTCACCACGTTCCGGGCCAGGTGCTTCTCGACTCCTTGCGGGGACAGCGCCGTGACCCGGAAGACGTCGTCGTCCTCGAGGTACTCGACCGATTCGACGCGGTGCTGCCAGCGCAGACTGGACACCTGGTTCGCGGCCCAGCGGCAGTACGCATCGTATTCGCGGCGGAGCGGGTGGAAGTCCTCGCGGATGTAGAAGGGATAGAGCCGGCCGGTCTGCTTGAGCCAATTCAGGAACGAGTACCTGGAGGTCGGGTCGGCCATGGAAACCATGTCCGCCAGAAAGGGCACCTGGATCGTGGCGTCGTCGAGCATCATGCCGTGGTGCCAGGCGAAGCCGTCGTTTTCGTCGAAGAACAGGGCGTCGACGTCGTCGAGCGGCTCGCTCAGGCAGGCCAGCCCCAGATTGAACGGGCCGATCCCGATCCCAATGAGATCGTGGACGCGTTCTGCGGGGTCACTTCGTGTCATTCAGGCTCTCCTCGTATGTGGGGGTCGGGCGCGCGGTCTGCTCGTGCATCCGTGCGGCAGTGGCGGCGATCTCCTCGATGCGCTCGGCGATGCGATCGACCTCGGCACCGGGATTCCGAAGAGTCAGTTTGAGGCAGGGCCGGTTCGCGATGACCGTCTTGGCGACGAGCAGGCTGCCGGACTCCTGAAAGTGGCGTCGGATGGGGGCAACCAGGGCGTCGGCGTCGACATCGGTCACTCCCTCGGGCTGCCATCGGAAGACCACGGTCGACAGATCCGATCCGGAGACGAGACGCAGGTCAGGATGCTTCTCGACTACCTCGTGCACCTCGTGGGCGAGATCGACGACGCGGTCGACCGCTTGGCCCAAGGCGTTGGCCCCCGTTCCGCGGAGTGTCGCGAACAGCTTGAGCGCGTCGAAACGGCGCGTGGTCTGCAGGGACTTGTCGACCTGGTTCGGCTCGTCCGATTCCTCGGGGTTGAGATAGTCGGCGTGCCACGTGCCCAGACGGAAGTCCCGCGGATCGCGGAGCAACAACGCGGAGGACGATACGGGCTGGAAGAACCCTTTGTGGAAGTCCACGGTCACGCTCCGTGCCCGCTCGATCCCGGACAGGAGGTCCCGACGCGTGGGGGAGAGCAGGAGCGCCCCGCCGTAGGCCGCGTCCGCGTGGAACCAGATGTCGTATCGCTCGGCGATCTTGGCGATGTCGGGGAGCGGATCGATCATCCCCCGATCCGTGGTCCCGGCCGTCGCGCTGATGGCCATCGGGACCTTGCCGGCGGTCAATGCGTCCTTGAGGCTCTCCTCGAGAGCCGCGGGATCCAAGCGTCCTTCGACGTCGGAGCGGACGGTGACCACGGCGTCGTCGGCGAGACCAAGGAGCAGCGCCGACTTGTCCACGCTGAAATGGCTCTCCTCGCTGGTCAGAATGACCAGTCGGGATTGCCGTTCGCTGCGATGGCGCCAGGAGAAACCATGGAGTGCGGCCTCGCGCGCCAGGAACAGGGCTTGCATGTTCGACTGCGTCCCGCCCGAGGTGAAGACTCCATCCCCCTGGGGGAAGCCGATTTTCCGGGTGGTCCAGTCGATCAGCTTCCGTTCGATGAGGGTTGCGATACGGGACTGGTCGTAGGTGTCCACCGACGTGTTGACCGCAGCCAACGCCGTCTCTGCGGCCACGGCGTTCACGTCCACCGGGCAATTCAGGTGGGCGAGGTAGTCCGGGTGGTGGAACCAGACCGCTTCCTGGAGGAACAGCCGGTCGATTTCTTCGATGACCCGTTGCCCTCCGAGGGGCTCGGCGTCCATATCGATGTCCTCGACGCGGCGCCGCAGTTCGTCGATCGGCGTCGAGGTGGCGGGGGACGATGTCGCGCCGAGATGGCCTGCGACGCGGCCCGCCATGTCCGAGACGAGGTCGACGTATTCACCCGTCGAGTTCGCGTCCAGGAGGTCCAGACGCCCCCTCTTTACTGTATTGACTGCACTCAATTTTAGGTAAGCCTAACCATAGGGGATGAATCCATTCAGAGAAGCTAGCAGAGGGGCAACATGGCCTTCTACCCGGCAAAACGCCCGAACCCAGGGTATTTGACACGTGGAGACCTTGAGGGAAAGAAAAGTTTGCTAATTATTATTTGAGAAGTAAAGTTTGTTGCGGGACTATGCGAATTGTCACTGTGTGTGGGGGCGCCCGGTCGGGTGGCCCGGTTGGGTGGCGGTTTCCCGATGGGGTGGCGGTTTCCCGGCGGGTCGGCGTCGTCCGCGCGGCGGTTCTGTGGGAGATATGTGGCGGTTGCCCGATGGCGTGGCGCTTACCCAACGGTTCGGCGTCGTTCGGGCGGTGATTCTCTGGCAGTTGTGTGGGGGTTGCCCGATGGGGTGGCGCTTAACCTTGTTTGGAGGCGGTTAAACCGCCACCCAACGGGGGCTATCGCCTCCGAATCGGGTAACCGCCTCGTAAGTGGGTCTTACAAGCGGGCCGAAAGGGGATGGCCCCGACATCCGGACCCCGACAGGGCGACCGCGTGGGACCGTCGTCGCGCGCCATCGACCGTCCTTTGGGCCGTCCGTCTTGACCCGGTATGCAAAAATGAGGGGTATGACCAGGTCAGGTATCGATGCCTCGCGGCGTCAGGAGGTTGTCGGCGGATTGACCGTCGGCACCAGATAGCCCCGCTCCGACGGGTTGCGCTCCCACCAGCGGCGCAACTCGCGATTGAACCTGCCCGATGAGAGCCCGCGGCGGGCCGCGAATGGGCGCAACGTAAATAGTCGTCTCGAACGCGCGCCGACCGGACCCACTGCGTCGGCCGGTCGACGGGGCCCTTGGGGGCCTTCGCTCCCACAGACCTCAGACCTCGGTATCCGGACGTACGCGCCCGACGCCGACGACGCCGCCGCAACAGCGCCGTTCCGACGACGCAGCAGCGTCCCCGACGCCGCGCGCCGCCACACCGACGCCGCGCGCCGCCAGGCTGTCGCCGCGCCGGACACGGCCGCTGCGCCCGACGACCAGCCGCGGAACGGCGTCGTCCCGGGCTTCCATCCAGGCAGGATGCACCTACCAATCCCGCGCGGGACCCCGACCGTGGTGTCCCCGCGCCATCAGACCAATGGGGTACTGACCATGCAGCAGCACAGCGAGAAAGAGATCCGCAAGAGTTTCATCAACTGTTCCAAGGGGGCGGCTCAGCGGCTGAACGTTCCCAAGGGTCTTGCCGAGACCGCCTGGGATTCCGAAATTTTTCTCGGATGGATCGACCCGAAGGCACCGCAGAATGCCTATGTCGTCGCCGAAACTGAGAACGGGCTCAGAGGCCTCGTCCTTCAGAAGAACGACCAGAAGACGCGTGGAGGGGCACAGATGTGTCAGCTCTGCATGACGCTTCATCCGGGCAGCGGCGTCTCGATGTATTCCATCCAGCGATCCAAGAGCACCAAGGAGCACTACAACAGCATCGGGACCTACATCTGCTCCGATCTGAAGTGTTCCGACTACACCTGGGGAAAGAGGAAACCAGAGGGTGTGCGTCAGATGGAGGAGACGTTGACGCCGGAGGAACGAGCCGAGCGAACCCGACGCAATGTCGAAGGGTTGATCGAGCGGGTCGCCGAAAAGATGAAGTGATCGGTCGGTCGCGGAGCCGTGCCAGAGGCGTGGACGCAGTAGGATTCTGACTATGTCCATTGCATCCAGTTCTGCCCAGCACGGCTCCAAGATCACCGGCCTCGGTCACTATCAGCCCGAGAAGGTCCTGACGAATTTCGACATCGCCCGGATGGTCGACACGAGCGACGAGTGGATTCAGGAACGTACCGGGATCGTCGAGCGGCGCGTCGTCGAGGACGAGACCGTGGCCGACCTGGCCGTAGCCGCCGCCCGTATGGCGCTTGAGGATGCCGGTATCGAGGACGTGGACCTGGTCGTCGTCGCGAGCACGACGTCGACCGACCGCAGCCCCAACACCGCCGGCCGCGTGAGCCAGCGCCTCGGATTCACGTCCCCGGCCATCATGGACGTCAACACCGCGTGCTCGGGATTCGAGTACGCCATGGGCGTTGCCGACCAGGCCATCCGCGCTGGGAGTGCCGAGTCGGCCGTCGTCATCGGGTCCGAGACGCTGAGCATCGTGACCGATTGGACCGATCGTCGGACCTGCATCCTCACCGCCGACGGCGCCGGGGCCGTGGTCCTGCAGAAATCGGAGGAGCCGCGCGTCAGCCAGACCGTTTGGGGATCCGTTCCCTCGATGGCTGACGCCGTGGTGATCGACGGCGACCCCGAATACTTCTCCCAGGACGGTCGGCAGGTTATGCGTTGGGCATTCACCGATGCGTCGAAGCAGGCGCACAAGGTGCTCGACGCCGCCGGCCTCGGCCTGGACGACATCGATGTCTTCGCCTTCCACCAGGCGAATCTCCGCCTGGTCGAGCCTCTCGCCAAGGCGCTCAAGGCCACCGACGAGCAGATCGTCATCAAGGACGTCATCGAATCCGGGAACACCTCGGCCGCGAGCGTTCCCCTCGGCCTGTCGAAGTACTGGCACCGCGGGGATCTGCCCCGGGGCGGTACCGCCCTGTTGCTTGGTTTCGGCGGAGGATTCACCTTCGCGGGCCAGGTCGCGAAGTTGCCCGAATAGGAGGTCGCCCGAGCAATTCGGGCCCTTACCCGTCCGGCCGGTGGTGTCTGTGCGGGCTCAACTGTTCTGCGATGCCTTGTGGCGCATCAAGTCCAGCGCGATCATGCCGCCGATCAGACCCATGCGGTCCAGTGGGGTGACGTCCGGCCGGATGTCCAACGCGTAGCGGCTGTGCCCCAGGATTCCTCGGCCGAGGCCGCCCCATCGGCGGGTGGCCCGGGCGATGTCGACGTCGCCGACCTCGGCAACGAACTCCATGCCCAGGGGTTTGCCCCTGAGCACGATGGTGGACCCACCACCAATCTGGATCTCGGCTCTCAGCCCGATCATGGAAAACCGCTTCTTGATCAGCGCAAATTGGTTGCCGTACGCGTCCGAGAGCTCGTAGGTATCGCGCATGAAGTCTATGGGGTCGGTGACCCCCATGATGAATCGGCCGTCCGCTTCCGTCACGACGAAGGAGCGGCTGCCGATGAGCCAGCGCGGACCTGCGTCGTTGGTCGTGGCGACGTTGCCGACGGCCGCACCGGCCTCATCGAGGATCTGGAAGTCATTGGACATGAAGCCGGTGACCTGTTGCATCACCAGCGTGTTGTGGTTCAGGAGCGACTGCGGAGAATTGCTGTGTTCCATGCCTCCAGTATGAGCGGTCGGCCGGCTATTGCCGACTGGAGCGCGTCGTCGGTGGGCCGCGAGGTGGCAATCCTGGGCAGTTCCCCGGTCGAGACGGCCATCCCGTGCAGTGTTCGGCCCGAATTCGTCCCGAATCTGCCACCTCGCGAGCGGGGCCGCACGAATCTGCCACCTCGCCGACCCGCCCCGTCCGGCCCATACACCCCGCCCCTGTAACAATTCTCCGTGAGATGACACGGACGCGACATGCGGCGTCATTCCCGCAACGGCGGGACACAGCCTGTCTTGATGACGGTCGTTTCTCCTAGCCTCGACCTAAAAGGTTCGTCCCCAGAGAAACGAGGCCCCATGACGGACATACCGAGCCTGCCCAGCGATTACCCCTCCTTGGCGCAACATTTCGCCCCGCTCTTCGAGAGCATTGCGAAGGGGTCGTTGGAACGCGACGTCGAGCGGCGTCTTCCGTACGAGGAATTCCGACGGCTCGAGGCCGCCGGATTCAGCACGCTCAGAGTCCCCGCGGAGCACGGTGGTCCCGGTGCCAGTATCGAAACCTTCACCCGTCTCCTGATCGATCTCGCCGCTGCGGATGCCAACGTCGCGCACGTCTACAGGTCGCATTACGGGTTCGTCGAATCTCTGAGGTTCCAGCCTACGGAGATCCAGGCCGCCTGGTACCCGCGTGTCCTGGCGGGTGAGACGGTGGGCAATGCTTCGACCGAGATCGGCGGCAACTCTCTGGGAACCCTGAACACCCGACTCGCGGACACGCCGGGAGGCTGGCGCGTGCGCGGCGAGAAGTATTACACGACCGGGACGATCTTCTCGGACTGCACCCGTGTCTCGGCGTCGCTCGAGGAAGGCGAGGGTCGCCGCTTCGCCGTCGTGCGGACGGACGCCCCCGGGGTGAGCATCGCCGACGATTGGGACGGCTTCGGTCAGCGCCTGACCGGCACGGGCACGACGACGTTCGAGAACGTCCCCGTCGAAGAGCACGGTGTCCTGGACAGGGTCACCGGGTCCCCCGAGGCCATCCACGAGGCGGCCTTCTTCCAGCTCGTGCTTCTGGCGGTCATGGCCGGTATCGCTCGCGCGGCCCGCGACGATGCCGCCGGGGCAGTCGCCCGGAGGGCGCGCACCTTCAATACGGGGTCGGGACTGCCCTTCCGGGAGGACCCCCTGATCCAGGAGGCGACGGGGAGAATCGCGGCCAAGGCCTACACCGCCGAAGCAGTCGTGACCCACACGGCCAGGATTCTCGATGACGGTATCGCCGCGGCAGAGGCGGCCGGGGCGGCGTCGTCCGAATTCCTCGACGATCCGGACTTCGTGGCCCGGATTCCGGAGGCGCTCTCGTTCTCCGAGGTCGCGGTCGAGCACGCGCAGGTGAGCGTGCCGGAGGCCGCCCTCGGTGCCGCCCAGGAGCTCTTCCTCACGGGTGGGGCGTCGGCCACGTCGCGGTCCAAGGGCCTGGACCGCCATTGGAGGAATGCTCAGACGGTCGCCACCCACAATCCCATTGCTTTCCGCGCTCGGGCCGTGGGCGACTACTGGATCAACGGGACCCTGCCCGAGGGGCTCAACGCGATTGGCGACGCGACCTCAAGGAAGGGCGCAACGTCATGACCCAACAGACCCTCGATGCCGCCCCCGGCCCGCGGGAGACCGTGAACCGGTCCCGTCCCGTCCGGGTCCTGGGCAGTGCCTTCGCCGGTACGACCTTGGAGTGGTACGACTTCTACCTCTACGGGATTGCCGCCGCGATCATCTTCAACAACCAGTACTTCCACGGGTCGACCCCATTGATCAGCCTGCTCGCCTCGTTCGCGACCCTCGCCGTCGGGGTTCTGGCGCGCCCCATTGGGGGAATTCTCGCGGGGCACATCGGGGACAGGGTCGGGCGGAAGTCCCTGTTGGTTGTCTCGCTGCTGACCATGGGGATTTCATCGTTCCTCATCGGCGTGCTCCCGAACTTTGACGCCATCGGCATCTGGGCCCCGATCGCCCTGGTGGCCCTGCGCATTCTCCAGGGCCTGTCCGCGGGCGCGGAATGGGGAGGGTCCGCGCTGCTGAGCGTCGAGCATGCGCCGACCGGATTCCGGGGATTTTTCGGATCGTTCACGCAGATCGGCTCCGCCGGGGGAATGCTCCTGGCGACCGGGCTCTACGCCATCGTTCAAGGCGTCTTCACGGACGAGCAATTCGTTGCCTTCGGGTGGCGGCTTCCCTTCCTCGCCTCCGGAGTGTTCGTGCTGGTGGCCCTGTGGATTCGCCTCGGCGTCACGGATGCCCGGGAATTCACCGAGATCAAAGGGGCGGGCCGGACCGAACGGGCACCGGTGTGGACCATGGTCAAGAAGTATCCTCGTGCCCTGGCCGTGACCACCTTCCTCCGCGTGGCACAGAACGGGATCTACTATCTGGTCACGGTCTATCTGCTGACGTATCTCAAGGACACGCAGGGCGGGTCCGGGCCGGTGCTCACCGCCGTCATGATCGCCTCCGCCATTGGACTGGTATCCGGACCCTTCTGGGGGTGGGTCTCGGACCGGGTCGGTCGGCGGCCCGTGTCCCTCGCCGGGTACGCGGCGATCGGCGTCTTCGGCTGGGCCATCTTCCTCGCGGCCGACGCCGGAAGCTTCTCGACCCTCCCGCTCATCATCATCGTCGGTCTCGTCTTTGCCCACGACTCCGTCTACGGACCGCAGGCCGCGTGGTTCGCCGAGCAGTTCCCCGTGGAAGTCCGGTACTCCGGGGTGAGCATGGGCTACCAGCTCGGAACCCTCATCGGTGGCGGCCTCATGCCGTTCACCGCGACCTTGCTCTATGCCTGGGGCGGCGAGACCCCCTGGCTGATCACCACTTACCTGACCGTACTCGTGGTTCTTTCCATCCTCGCGGCCCTGCTGGCCGTGGACCCGGTGAGAGCTGCCGTCAAGGAGAACAGATGACCCGTCCCCTTCTCATCAACGCGTTCGACATGCTCGTGCCCGTCCACCAGACCCCAGGTCTGTGGCGACACCCCGAGTCACGGATCCATGAATTCGACACGTTGAGCTACTGGACCGACCTGGCCACGACGCTCGAGGACGGCGGATTCGCCTCCCTCTTCCTCGCGGACATCCCCGGGATCTATGACGTCTACGGGGGAGACGGCGACGCCGCGGCGCGCGGTGGCGTGCAGTACCCGCTCCTGGACCCTTTGGTCGTTGTGACCGCCATGGCCCAGGGGACCGAGAATCTCGGCTTCGGGGTCACGGCCTCCGTCAGTTACGAACAGCCTTACCTCCTGGCGCGGACCTTGAGCACCCTGGACCACTTCACCGACGGTCGCGTCGCCTGGAACATCGTGACGAGTTACCAGGACTCGGCGGCCAAGAACTTGGGAATGGCCGGGCAAATCCCGCACGACCAGCGGTACGACCGCGCCGACGAGTACATGGAGGTCATGTACAAGCTGTTCGAGGGTTCCTTCGAACCGGGGGCGGTGCAGAACGACGCCGAGGCCAACGTCGTCGTCAAGCCGGACCGGGTGCGCCCCATCGAACATGAGGGGCGGTACTTCTCCGTGCCGGGAGTTGCCCTTGCTCACCCCGGCCCCCAGGGGACGCCGTTCCTCTTCCAGGCCGGCGCGTCCAAACGTGGGCAGCAATTCGCCCTCGATCATGCCGAGGCGATCTTCTTCTCGGGCGGCACGCCTGAACTCGTCCGCACCTGGACCCAATCGGTCCGGGACCAGCTGGAAGCGCAGGGCAGGCCCCGCGACTCCGTCAAGATCTTCAGTCTGGCAACCGTCGTCGTGGCCGAGACGGATCAGGAAGCCGAAGCACGGCTCGAGGAATACAAGAAGCTCGTGGACACGGAGGCCACCTTGGCCCTCTTCGGCGGGTGGACGGGCGTCGATCTCTCCGGCGCGGACCCCGACGACGAGATCGAGCACGTGACCACGGACGCGAACCAGTCCGCGCTCGCGAGCTTCACAACCCTGTCCCCGGACAAGACCTGGACCGTGCGCGACCTGGCGGAATTCGTCGCGATTGGAGGTCGTGGTCCCGTGATCGTGGGGTCGCCGGAGACCGTCGCCGACGAGCTCGAGCGCTGGGTCGAGGAGGCCGACGTCGACGGCTTCAACCTATCGGCCGCCGTGCGCCCGGCCGACCTCGAACGTTTCGCCCACCTGGTCTCTCCCGAACTGAGGCGCAGGGGGCTGCTCGACGAGCCCGAGGGAAAAACACTGCGCGAACGGATCAGCGGTCGTGGCCCTCAGCTGCCGGACGACCACCGAGGTGCCTCCTACCGACGGTAAGAACGCGGGGGACTTCCCGGAAGTTCGCCGAGCATTCCCTCGGCATCTCCCCACAACGTGCTTCGCCCTCGTAGTATGTGGTGAACCATGAAAAGTCATGGTATCCATCTCGGACCGAGGGACTGGGGAGAGAGACCTATGGCGACTTCTGACGGTGCTCACGCGGCTTCGCGCGAGCAGCCGACGCGGCGGGGGCCTTCTCGTGGAAGCGACCCCGCCCCGCCGGCACCCAAGCAGCTCTGGAAGGACTCGTTCGGCCGGGCATCGATCCGTGCATTGCAGATCCTGCTGATCGCCGGGGCCGTGGCGCTCCTGGGGTACCTCGTGGTGACCCTGAAGCTCGTGACGCTCCCCCTGCTGCTGGCCCTCATCATCGCCTCGGCGATGCACCCGATTATCCGGATGCTGCATCGCGCCCACTTCAACAGGACCTGGGCCGCGATAACGGCCCTTCTGGGGATCGTCCTGGTGCTCGCGGCCGTGATCTCCTCGGTGGTCATGACCGTGATCTACGAGTGGTCCGACCTTGCCGTCCAGACGCAACAGGGCATCAACAAGCTCATCACGATCCTGACCGATTGGGGCGTGCCCCTGGACGAGACCCACCTCCAGGAATACCTCAACAAGGGGAGCCAGTACCTGCAGACCAGCAGCGCCGGAACGAGCGCGGTCGAAGGGGTGTCCATGGTGACCGAGCTGGTGGCAGGGGCCCTGCTGATGATCGTCATGCTGTTCTTCTTCCTTCTGGACGGTCCCCGCATGTGGCGTTTCATCCTCGGTTTCGTGCCGGAGCGGCTTACCTCCAGGATCAACGACGCCGGCCTGGCCAGCGTCCACGTGTTGGGCAAGTACATCCGTGGAACCGTGATCATCGCCGCCTTCGCCGCTGTCGTGGACCTCATCGCGATGCTCGTGATGCAGGTTCCCCTCGCGTTCCCGCTCGCGGCCATGATCTTCCTCAGCGCGTTCATCCCGATCGTCGGCGCCTTGGTCACCGGGATCTGCGCCGCCCTGATCGCCCTTGTGGCGGCCGGCCCGATGGCAGCTATCGTTCTCGTCGCCGTCGTGGTCGTGGTGAACCAGGTCGAGCACCACATCCTGCAGCCCAAAGTCATGGGGTCCGCCCTGAGCCTCCATGGGATCGTGATCATCGCTGCGCTCGCCGTCGGAGCGCATCAAGGCGGTGTGGCCGGCGCGCTTCTGGCCGTTCCGCTCTCCGCCGTGATCTGGGCCAGTTACAAGGCCTTCCGCTCCACCAGGTTGGCATCCTCGACCGAATCCGATCTCGCCCAGGAGCAGGCGGAGTTCGACGACGACCAGGCGGGTTCCGAGGAGGCCCCGGCGCAGTCCTGACCGCGGTTCCTGGGCCGAGGTGGCACTCCCGTGCGGTTTTTGGGTCGATGTCGTCCCAAGATGCCACCTCGCGGGCGGGACTGCACGAGGTTGCCACCTCGCGGCTGGAAACCGCACAAATCTGCCGCCGCGCGCGTGTTCGTATCGTGAACACGCGTTCGACCTGTGTGCTGGGACACGCCTAAGCTAATTCGAGTTCATGCACGGACCCAGAGTGGGACGGTGCACACGTCTTC
The DNA here is from genome assembly GCF_051370785.1 of Rothia sp. HC945. Classification (NCBI taxonomy): domain Bacteria; kingdom Bacillati; phylum Actinomycetota; class Actinomycetes; order Micrococcales; family Micrococcaceae; genus Rothia; species Rothia sp. HC945. Next base: position 1,880,976 of record NZ_JBFCSN010000001.1, read on the forward strand.
GCTGAGACTCCTTGAGTAGTGATCCCCGCGGAGAACATCGATCGGGTGCAAAGGTAGGCTCATGTCCACTCACGGCGCAGAAGAAACGGCTGTCCTGCCGGCCAAATCTCCCAGACGCGCGGCCCTTGCCGGCTGGATCGGCTCGGCTCTCGAATACTACGACTTTGCGGTGTACGCGACGTCGGCGGCCGTCGTGCTCAACCACATCTTCTTCCCGGAGGGCAATGCCGCGGCCGCGGTCCTGCAATCCATGGGAGTCGCAGGCGTCGCCTACGTGGTCCGCCCGTTCGGTGCCCTGATCATGGGGCCGCTCTCGGACCGGCTCGGCCGCAAATTCGTGCTGATGATGACCCTGTTCCTCATTGGTGGAGCGACGTTCGCCATCGGGTGTCTTCCCACCTACGGGTCCGTCGGCATCCTGGCGCCGATTCTTCTGGTCCTGTGCCGCGTGATCCAGGGCATGTCGGCAGCGGGCGAGCAGGCATCGGCGATCTCGATGTCGCTCGAACACTCCGAGGACCGCAGTCGCGGCCTGATCACCAGTTGGTCCCTGCAGGGCACCCAGGCGGGCTCCCTGTTGGCCACGGCAGTATTCATCCCCTTCACCGCCTTCCTGAGCGAGGACCAGCTCTTCGCCTGGGGGTGGCGAGTTCCTTTCTGGTTCTCCGCCCTGGTGGTACTCGCGGCATACCTGATCCGTCGCAAACTCGAGGAGCCCCCGGCCTTCGAGAAGCAGGACCAGGAGCAATCGGTGCTGGACAAGTCGACGCCGTTGGCCATCACTTTCCGCTACCACAAGGCCGCGATCATCCGGGTCGCGGTGTGCTCCCTGATCAATACCGTCAACGTCGCGTTCACGGTCTGGGCCATCTCCTACGCAACCAACGGCGTCGGCATCGAGCGCTCGACCATGCTCTGGGTTCCCGTGGTTTCCAACTCGGTCGGGCTGCTGGTGATCCCGCTGTCGGCTATGGTTTCGGACCGGGTCGGTCGCAAACCGGTCTTCGTGCTCGGAGCCCTGCTCTCCGGGGGCATGATGTTCCCGTTCCTCGCGGCCGTGTCCGAGGCGAATATCCCTTTGATCTTCCTGTTCGGGGCCCTGGTCCACGGCGGTTTCTACTCGTTCTCCAACGCGACATGGCCCTCGTTCTACGCCGAAATGTTCCCGACGCCGGTGCGCTCGACCGGTCTCGCACTGGGAACCCAGGTGGGCTTCGCCGTATCCGGCGGGTTCGTCCCGGTCATCGCGGCGGCCCTCAACGGCAACGGCATGGACAACTGGGTCATGCCCGCGCTGTTCGTGATGCTCGTGTGCGTGTGCGTGGCCGTCGTCGCGCTCACGGTCAAGGAAACGTCCAAGCGTCCGCTCGAGAACATCGACAATCTCCACATGTCGCGGACCGAGGCGCTCGAGGTCGTCCGGCTCGAGCGCAAGGGAGGCATCGATCCGGAGAGCTCGAACGCGAGCGGGTCGGCGAGGACCACCGTCATCGACTAGGCAGGCCGCGCTTCGTCCTGCGACCGCTCCATCCTGTGGCCGACTGGCCCGAGAGGGCGACCCCTCAGCGGGACAGCAGCGAGTGGGTGTACTGGCTGGCCATGCGGACCGGAGCGTTGGGGGCGCCGTAGCCGCTGTATCCGTCCAACCGCTGCACGACCTCGAAGAACAGGCTTCCCACGGTCTGCGTGTAGAAGTGCAGGAATTCCCCGTGATCGTCCCTGTCGTACAGGAGGTTCAGGGAGGAGAGCTCCTCGATGGTGGCATCGCTCAGATTGAACCGGGCACGCAGGTCTTCGTAGTAGTTGTGCGGGATCGGCAGGAACCGCAGCCCGGAAGACTGGGCCCTCCGGGCCAGACGGACCACGTCGGTGCAAGCGAACGCGATGTGCTCGACCTCGGGTTCATTGCCCAAGTCCGGGGCCACATTCAACGGGAGCCGAACGCTGCCGGATTCATTGCGTACGACCTGCGAACTGACCAGCCCGGTCGGCCCGGGGACGTCTTGGGACGGCTGGACCGTGAGCCCCAGGGCCGCACGGTAGAACAGCACGGACTCGGGATAGTGGTGTTTGGGCTGGGCCAGATTCACGTGGTCAATCCCCGTGATGAGGGGCAGATCGTGATCCGTTTCGGGGTCCGGCCGACGGCGTGCGGCGACGTCGAGGTGATCCGGCCAGGAGAATTCCGTGAGCCACCTGTCGCCCCCGGCTGACTGGGGCGGGCAGAAGAAGATCTCGGTACCATCCGGTGCGAGGTAGGCGGGGAACGGCTGTTCTCCTTCTCGGGTCACGCGGGGGACTTCGGGGACCATCAGGGCCGAGGCGTGCGCGGCTGCGGCGTCGTCGTGCTGGACCTCGAAGCCGAGGGAGGCCATGCTCGGTGCATCTTGTGCGCGCGGTTCTTCGTTGATGACCACGCGGGCGTCCCCATGCTCCCAGAGCTGAACCGGTTTGCTCGTGTGTCGTCCACGGTGGTTGAACCCCAGGTGGGACAGGAGCACTTCGACCTGTTCCGTCTCCTGGCCGCGGACCTCCGCCCACGTGATGCCCTGGGGCGCCACGGCGCCCGGCAACCTGGTGAGTTCGCCGATCCGGGCGGTCGCCCGGATCACGTTCGTGTTGGTTCCTGTCGAGGCCTTGAGCGTGCGCGCCGTCCGGTCCTGAAGCCAGATCAGGGAGCGCAGGGCGTCGACCGCGGTGCGGTGGACGCGCGTCTGCCGGAAGGAGTCGTTGAAGATTTCGAGGGAGAGGGGGCCGGAATATCCTCCGGCCAAGAGCTTGATCATGAAATCCACGAGGTCGAATCCGCCTTCGCCCGGGAAGACCCGGAAGTGGCGGGACCACGAGAGGACGTCCAGGGACATCAGCGGGGCGTCCGCGAGCTGGACGAAGAAGACCTTGTCGCCGGGGATGTCAGGAACGGTCTCGGTCGACCACTGCCGCGACAGGATATGGAAGGTGTCGAGGCAGACGCCCAGGTTCTCCCGGTCGGCCGCCTCGACCAGGCGCCACGAGTGCTCGAAGTCGTTGACGAATCTGCCCCACGCCAAAGCCTCGTAGGCGAGACGGATCCCGTAGTTTGCGGCGAGGTCGGCCATGCGTGCCAGCTGGGAGGCGACGACGGCGTCGTCGTCCACGGTGGCGGTCCCGGCGTTGGAGGGGATGAGCATGAGGTCCATCCCCAGGCGATTCATGAGGCGGAACTTCTCCTCGACCCGGCGGAGCGTGTCCTGGAACACCTGCTCCTCGGTCCCCTCGGCATCCCGGAACGGTTGGTACAGGTCGAGGGTGAGTCCGAGCTCGGCGGCGTAGCCGCGAATCTGCTCCGGCGTCTCGGGCGCGACGACGAGGTCCTGCTCGAAGACCTCGATGCCGTCGAACCCGGCGGCTGATGCCGCTCGCATCTTCTGGCGCAGGGATCCGGAGAGGCAGACGGTGGCGATCGACGTTCTCACAGCGATTCTCCTTGTTGGGCGGCGATGAGTCGTTCGAAGTGGGTTCGCATGGATGCGTCGTCGGGGCGGATCCCGGTGATGAGTTCGAAGGCGTCGACGGCCTGGCCCACGGCCATGTAGCCGCCCGGAAGGACCCTGCATCCGAGGTCCCGCGCCCGCCGAATGAGGGCGGTTTCCTGCGGGAGGTAGATGACGTCGGCGACCCACAGTTCGGGCCGCAAAAGATCAAGATCCAGCGGAGCTCCGGGGTGGTGGTGCATTCCGATGGGCGTCGCGTTGACCAGGCCGTCCGCCGCCCTCACGGCGTCGGGAAGGGTCTCGGGAGCGAGAGCGTCCACGGTCGCCCCGGGGAACTGGGCCGACAGCTCGCGGGCCTTGGCCTCGGCGCGGGAGCGGTCGAGGTCGTACAGGGACAGGTGGCCGACGCCGCGGGGGAGCAGAGCATAGGCCGTGGCCGAACCGGCACCGCCCGTGCCGAGCTGGACGACGTCGTCGAGGCTCGCTCCGGGCAGGCCCTGATCGAACGCGTGGGCGAATCCCGAGAAGTCCGTGTTGTGCCCGATGAGACGCCCGTTCTCCCGAACCACGGTGTTGACCGCGCCGAGACGCTCGGCATCGGGGGCGAGTTCGTCCAGGTGCTCAATGATGGACTGTTTGCAGGGGAACGTGATGTTGAAGGCGTTGAAACCCAGTTCGAGGGCGGTCTTCATGAGCTGCGGGGCGCGGTCGACGCCGTCGGCAATGGTGTCCAGATCGATGGGGCGGTAGATGTACCGCAGGCCCAGACGATCCGCCGCCTCCTCGTGCATCGGGGCACTGAGCGTCGCGGTGATTCCGCTGCCGATCAGTCCGACTACATATGATTCGCCCACTAGGCTCATAACGCTCCGATCCTTCCGGCCACGACGTACCATCTTCACGGTACCCAGTCCACGGGTCGTATGGCGCATGGACGTTCGAATGGCGCACAGGTTGAGGGGTGGGTGGCGACCTCTCGCTCTCTGGCCGCGAGGTGGCGGTTTTGTGCGTTCATTCCGGCGAGGTGGCAGTTTTGGGACGTTTTCGGGTCGAAAACTGCACGGGAGTGCCACCTCGCCGCGGACTCTGCACAAGACTGCCACCTCGAGGCCGCCCCGAGAGGCCTCACCGAAAACTCATGCGTCAGTTGAAGCAAGACGTCTGACGGTGTCCCGGATCCGTTCGGCATGCGCGTAGATGTCCTCGATGTTCTCAAGCAATACACGGGTTTCCGTCTTGTTCTCGTCGAAAAGACCCAAGTATTTCTTCGATTTGCCATTGAAGTGGAGGCGGGCCACGGTCCGGCGGTTGTTGTCATCGAGCAGGATCGCGAAGTACGACTTGCTGTCTCGTTGCGTGATCCTTTGCGGTTTCACCTCGCTGCACGCTATAGCTTTGACGATCTGGTAGCCGGCGAGCTCCTCCTCCGTGGTGACGACGCCTGGCTTGCCCAAATCGCCTTCTGGTTTTGTCGATTCCTCCGAGGTTGATGATCCGGCATCGACGGGGTCGTGGGGCTCCGGAGCCTCGCTGTCCTTGAGCGCAACGGACAGTCGCTCATTGACTCTTTCTTTGAGGAATTGTTTGCTCGCCTTGGAGACCAGCCCCGCAAACATCTTCAGGTTGTCCACGGTGCCGCGGCGTTCGGAGACCCTCCCCATGAGCATCCTGACAAGCTCTGGGCTCGGGTCGCGGAACTCCGTTGCCAGTTCCCGCTTCAGCGCTCCGACGTATTTGAGTTCCTCTGCCGAGTTCAACACCGAATCGAGATTGAAATCCTCCTTGGTGATTTTTCTCAGCGCAGGCAACATGCTCTCGTCGATGTTCAGCAAATCCAGAACAAGGAATGGCTGTCGGTCCATGATGTTGGGCGAGTCCAGGTCGCTGTAGAAATTGAAAATCCGTCCGTTGGTCAGAATCCCGATGCGCGCGTTCGTCACGGAAAAATACCGGAAAAGCTGCGAGGCGTGGTTGAGGTTCAGGGGCTCTTCAAGCTGTTTGCACTCGATGAGAATCTTTACCTCGGCGTCATTCATGATCGCGTAATCGACCTTTTCGCCCTTCTTGGTTCCGTGGTCCGCGGTGTATTCGGGGACGACTTCCAAGGGGTTGAAGATGTCGTAGCCCAGGACCTGAGAGATAAAGGGCATGATGAAAGCATTTTTGGTCGCTTCTTCGGATTTTATTGAGCCCTGTTGGGCACGGAGCTTGGTGGCGAGCTCTTTCAGATTGTCCTCGAACGGCATCGTGGGTCCTCCAGGAGGTTCGGGCGCAGCGGGATCTGCGGTGAGGTGAGACTTAGTGTAAACCAAAGTGACATAAGTTACATATACCGACCGGGCCGCTTCGTAGACTGGCCGCATGGCAACTCCCGAAGGAACCTTGAACTGGACCCCGCTCCTGGACGCTCAGGAGCTCGTGGCGCAGCCGGTGGCCGACGCCGCCCGGGCCGGGGCCGTGCCCGGAGCCCGCGTGGCTGCGATCAGCGAGACTCTGGCGGATACCGCCGAGTTCTGCGAGGCGTACGACGTCGCCCCGGAGGCCTCCGCGAACTGCGTGATCGTGCGCGGCAAACGGGGTGAATCCGTGACCGATGCAGCCGTGATCGTCCTCGCGACGGATCGGGCCGACGTCAACAAGACGGTGGTTTTCATTTTGGCGTTGTGGGCTTTCTGCACTGGCATGTTCATCATCGCGGTTCTACCACCGTCGGCAGAAGAGCCGTTCGAGCATCATCCATTTTGGACCTGGAAGGGATCGCTCTTCACCGTCGTCGGCCTTGGTTTAGGTCTCGGGTTGATAGTGTCACTTGCTTGGGATGGTCTGAAAGCATTGTGCGAATGGATGAGCGGCCGTAATCGGTCAAAACAGCGTCCCTTGATCTCGGGGGAGTCCAAGCATTAAGGCCTTGATTGCCTCGCGGTCGTAGCCGTTTGCGATGACCAGATCTCGTAGAGCGCGCGCCTTCGGCGCGCGCTCTTTCTTGCTCTCGTACCGGAAGAACTCAGCCGCGGCTTGCCTGTTGTGGCGGCCGCGGGTCGCGCGGTCTGCCATGTTTGATTCGCGGGTTCCAATGTGGAGGTGTGAGCTCTCGCCGGCCTCGGATCGAAAACAAATAGGGTTGTCGCAGATGTGGCACGCTTCGTATGTTTTGATTGCTTCGAGCCCGTCGTGGACAAGTGCCAGCGCGTAGCGGTGGGCGCGGACCATCTTCTGCTCGCCAGTGGTCGGTGTGGTCCAGAATTGTCCGTAACCGTCGTCGCCAATTGCGCCGGTCCATATCCAACAGTCGGCCGAGTCTGGCCCCTTGACGACTTTGGACCAGAAACGTTCCTGCTCATGGCTCATGATCTCGACTCTAGCCCTGGGTACAAGGACATCACAGGAGATCTTTTGGAGAAGCTAGGTCTCCCGTGGCTTCTCACTTTTGGGATAACGGCCGGGTCGTCGCTTGGCCCAGGAAACTTGCCATGTGTCGATGGTTTCTGTCGTCCATCCGGAGACATCGCCTATGTGAGCGTCCGCTGGTGGCATGCTGCGTTTAATGAGCGCCTGGACTGAGATTCCGCATCGAGCGGCAGCTTCATTCATGCTCAAAAACGTTTGTGGCGTAGACTGAACCATGCCCGTCCTTTCGGGTGCTGGCCCCGGTATTCTGCCCCCGCATCTGCGGGTTTACCGGGGTCTTTTTCGTGACTTCAACATCAAAATCAGGCGGTCGCGATGACTACTCAACGGGACATGGCGCGCGCCCTCGGTGGTACTACTGACTCTCAGCGGTCACGGTCAGCTTCGCGTTCTCCTCGCTGGACTTCCTCCGGGTGTGAGCAGTAGGCCCGCCCCTCGCGTGCGCAGACCAGGCAAGCCCTGGCCTCAGCGGCCTCGCACGTGCGTCATTGTTCCACCTACTCGATATAGAGATCTTCGATCCATCCGCCCGGCCCGACGAATTCGAGCGTCAAATCGGGCTTCCAGTGGGGCCGGTAGTCGGCGGAGCTCTTTTTGTCCCGTCAGTTTCAGTTTCGGTGCCGGTGCTCTCCCCTGTTAGCGGACGCGTTTGATGCTCTCGCGGGCCCGTTCGATCAACTGCTCCCGTTGCATCCGTGCCAGAGCAAGATTCACATGGACGACGAATTTACCCATCGCGGTCCCGCTATCCAGACCGACATCCTGGGCCTGGACACGGAAACCGCGTCCGTCGAGGTCCATGAGGGTTTTAGGGCATCGATCATGGAGCGGCCGAGTTGGTCGATGCGGGTCATCAAGAGAAGGTCACCCTCGCGCACATATTAGAATAATCTCCCTAACTAGAATAAATCCCACATATACCAAAAAACCTCCTGGTGATTGAATCACGACTTGCTTACTTTGTAAGTTCGACGGTATTCTAGAGCGCTGAATCGCCGGAAAATTCCTTTATCGATCTCGTTATACACCTCAGGGACATAATGGAACGGCGCGAGGCCCCATTGGTGATCCGGGTCTCCAAGGACCTCGCATTCCACCTTCAGTATGGAGAACCCGAGGGACTCGAGGTGGTAGTAGTACGGAACGAACTTCTTGTTCGCTTCACCGGCCGTGATGCCCATACTTGCCGGAACACCCTCTCCGCCCCGGCTTCGAACGGCCCAGGGGACCTGGATGACAACAACCTTGTCCCACAGGTCTCGCTTCCGCAGCTCTCGGGCGAATTCGTCGGCAGCGGCCGTCCACGCGTCGAAATGAACACTCGAACCGAACGGGATCTTCTCCCCCTGGTCCATCCGTTCCTGCACGGCCTTGCTCGACATGGAGTCCATCGATCGAGTGACCACGTCCCCGCTCGGTAGAACGCAGACGCCGTGCCTCTCGTCGATCAGGTCCCAGAGCAGTATGTCGAATTCTCCGGCGCTCTCGAGCTGTTCCCAAAGGTCTCCGGCCCAGTCTCCACGGACCATCCGTTCCTGGAAGGCGTGTTTCAGCCCCAGCTCTTCGGGCAGGAGATCGGACCCATCACGGCCCACCGAAATCAGTGATTGACGGGCAACGTATTTCGGAAGCTCGAACCGACCCTGGCCGAGATGCTCAACGGCATCTCTGGAAACACACGAACCGTAGACAGCGATCCTGGGGACGGCCGCATTCTTACCACTGGTCACATCCGCACCTTCCTTCCTTGGCCACCGATTCTGTTGCCGGCAAACCGCTAGACTTATGGGGCCACACCCAGGAAAATGCGCCCCACTTGGAGTTTTGATGCCAGCACGTCGTCTTCCCGACTTAAGCCATCTTCGTAGAATAGCTTGGCATTGGCGTCGGGGAGGCATCGAGCAGGCTCGCACCTACCTGAGGCGGCAGCGCCTCGGCCTGAACGCGGAACAGCCCGCCCTCCGCCCCGCAACCGTCGCGGGGAGCGCTTCCCCGCAGAAGCACGAATCCGTCTCGGCCCGCAACGGGCTCGCAGGCTGGTCAAAGAGTACGACCCCGGCCGGATACACTCTGGACTTTCTGCCGACGCAGACCTCACGCAAGGAACCGACGTTCCCGGACATCCGCGTGGCAACGATCCTGGACGGCTTCTCCGAAACGGCGTGGGGACACGAATTCCCGATCCTGCCCGTCACACCCGATCAGTGGCGCGAACAACTCCTCGAGACCCCAGTGGACCTCTTGCTCGTCGAGTCGGCCTGGGCCGGCAACGGGGGGGTATGGCGATACCATCTCACGGGTTCCAAGGCGCCGTCAGAGCCCCTGCGCTCTCTGGTGGCGCACTGCCGGGACCAACAAGTCCCGACCGTCTTCTGGAACAAGGAGGATCCGCCCCACTTCGAAGATTTCCTGGAGACAGCCCGCCTCTTCGACGTCGCGCTGACCTCGGACAGCCGGCTCGTCGAGAAATACCGAGACCTGCTGGGCCACGACAGGGTCTTTCCCCTGTCCTTTGCGGCTCAACCGGCGGTTCACAATCCCATCCGTCCGCAGCACGGATTCCACGAACGCGATGTCGCATTTGCAGGAATGTACTTCGCGCACAAATTCCCCGAGCGCCGTGAGCAAATGCAACTCCTTCTCCAGGCGGCGCTGGACGCTTCGCCCCGCATGAAGCGCGGCCTGGAAATATTTTCCCGCTTCGTGGGCGACGACGACCGTTACCAATTTCCCGCTCCATTCTCGGATCGGGTCGTGGGCGGACTCGATTACGACAAAATGCTCACCGCGTACAAAGCATTCAAGGTATTTCTCAACGTCAATTCCGTGACCGATTCGCCGTCCATGTGCGCGCGTCGGGTCTTCGAGATCACGGCCTCCGGTACCCCGGTGATCACGACGGAGTCCGCGGCCATCCCCCGGTTCTTCTCCCCCGACCAGGTGCCGGTCGTTACCACGCGGGAAAACGCGCAGCACACGATCCGCGCGCTCGTGAGGTCGCCCGAACTGAACATGCGGACGGCCCACCTGGGGCAGCGGGAGATCTGGCGTCATCACACGTATGCCCACCGGATGGTCCAGGTTCTCGAGGCCGCCGGCCTCGTCGCCGACGCCGGCCGACGCACCTATCGCTCAAGACTCGAGCTTCCCTCAGTCAGCGCCCTCGTCAGCACCAACAGGCCGCACAAGCTTGACCATGTTCTGCAGACCCTCGGTGCCTTCGAGGACGTGGACCTCGAGGTCATACTGGTCGCCCACGGATTCAGCGTTGATGACGATCTGCTTCGGACCAGGGCTGCGGCCGCCGGGATCGAGAATCTCCGGGTCATCGAGGCCCCAGGATCGTGGTCTCTTGGCGAAGCCCTCAACGAGGCGATTGCCGCCGCCTCGGGAGAGGTCATGACCAAGATCGACGACGACGATCTCTACGGCCCCCAGTACATTGCGGATCTGTTGAGGGCGATGCGCTATTCGGGAGCCGACCTCGTGGGCAAGCAGGCCCACTACATGCACCTGGAGAGCCGCAACGCGACGATACTGCGATTCGCCGAACGGGAGCACCGGTGGACGGACTTCGTGATGGGCCCCACGATGACGGGCAAGGCCGAGCTCTTCCGGCGCATCGGTTTCAGCGGTCTCTCCAGGGGTGAGGACTCGGACTTCCTCAAGAGGGCGATATCGGCGGGCGCATCCATTTACTCGGCCGACCGGTTCAACTTCTGCCAGATGCGAAGCGGTGGCGGAACGGGACACGCCTGGGATGTCGACGACGTCGAGCTCCTCGCCACGGGTGAGGTCAGGTCCTTCGGCCTCCCGGTCGAGCACGTCGTGGCCTAAGAACCTCCAAAGCCGTTCAAATGTGACGAAGGTAGTTCGTTCCTACTAGTCAAACCGGTATAACATCGTTTATCGAACTAGTAGACGGCCGTATCGCAGGCCGCCCCGGTTGCTTGACTTCGCATTCGTATCATCGGATTTTCGCCCCGGTTCAGATAGAGGAATTTCGCCCTTATGACCCAACAATCAGTCGCATTTGTAGGCCTCGGATACATCGGCCTGCCCACATCCGTCACGATGGCCAACCACGGTGTCGAGGTCACGGGCGTGGACATCAATGAAGAGAACGTGGCCCGCATCAACCGCGGCGAGGTGACCATCGTCGAACCAGGGCTCGAAACGCACCTCGGCAAGGCCATCGAATCGGGAAACCTGACGGCAACCACCGTCATGCCTCATGCCGACGCCTACATCCTGGCCGTACCGACCCCCTTCGCCGAGAACTACGAAGGAAACCTGTCCTACGTCTTCGCCGCGGCGGAATCCATTGCGCCGCTGCTCGTCGGAGACGAACTGGTTATTCTCGAGTCCACGTCTCCCCCGCGTTCGACGCAGAAGATGGCCAAGAAGATTCTCGCGCTGCGCCCTGACCTGGTCGCCGACGGCACGCCCAACCCCGAGAACAAGCCCGTCATCTACTTCGCGCACTGCCCCGAGCGCATCCTGCCCGGCAATGCGATGGAAGAGCTCATCACCAACGACCGCATCATCGGTGGCCAGACCGAAGAAGCCACGCGACGCGCAACGGAAATCTACGCAACCTTCTGCACCGGCGAGCTCCTGCCGACCGATGACACGACGGCCGAAATGGCCAAGCTGACCGAGAACGCCTTCCGCGACGTCAACATTGCCTTCGCCAACGAGCTCGGACTGATTTCGGACAATCTCGGGATCAATGTCTGGGAACTCATCGAACTCGCCAATCACCATCCGCGCGTGAACATCCTGCAACCGGGCCCCGGCGTCGGCGGACACTGCATCGCCGTGGATCCGTGGTTCATCGTCGCGGCCGACCGCGAAAACTCTCATCTCATCCGAACGGCTCGGGAGGTCAACGACGGCAAGCCCCAATGGGTCGTCGACAAGACCAAGCACGCCGTGCAGGGCCTCGAGCACCCCACGGTGGCAGTCCTCGGCCTGTCTTTCAAGGCCGATATCGACGACCTGCGCATGTCACCGGCCTTGAACATTGCCGCGGACCTGGCTGGTTCGCTCCCCGACATCGATGTCCTCGCGGTCGAACCCAATATTTCCGCTCTGCCCGCCCAGCTCGGGGCCCTCGAGAACGTCCGCCTGGCGGAGCTGAAGGAGATCGAGTCGACTGATGTCGTTCTGCTTCTGGTCGATCACAAGGAGTTCAAGCAGCTCCCCGCGACGGCTCTGAAGGGCAAGACGATCATCGATACCAAGGGCATCTGGCGGTAGGAAGGCATGACCGATCACGGAGTGGCCCGCCACCTTTCTGAGACCGACACGACCATCAGATCGAAGCTCTCGGCCATCAAGAAGATGCGGCCCAATCAGGCTCGCATTGCGTACCGCGAACTTCTGGTGACCACTGGGCTGAATTCGGAAGTCCTGACCCATTATGGACGATTCCTGGTCGAATCTGCCGAGGCCCGGGCCGCCGAGGAGATCCTTGCGTTGGCTCTTGAGGTCGACGGCGCAAACGTGGACGCCCTGGAGCTGTTCATGGCCGTCCAGGGCGAGATCAAGGCCCATTCCTCCCGACAGCGTTGGGCCCTCAACCGCTTGGAAGAGGACATCCTCACGACGCCGCGCGCCCACCGTGCAGCCCTCGATTACATCATTCCTCACCGGCTGGACCGGAGCCTGCGGCTCCTGCGCCATTCGGAGGATACGGTGGTCCGGGCGGCTGTCAGACTCAACGCGGTGATGGGCGCGACGGCTCCTGAGGGCGAAACCTTGGCCACGGCCGTCGAAGGGCTTTCCCAGACCGACACGGATCGCGCGATGCTGATCGTCAGCATGGCCCGAGGGAGATCCGGCCTGGCCGAGAACGTCCTGCAGCGATGCGAGGTCTCGGCCGTCCCGGTCGATTCCGCGCGCCGCGCGATCCGGAGGACCCAGCAGACTCGCAAACCCGATCAGACGGAAATCTATGTCCGGGCCTATCTGAAGGCGCGTCCGAAGGATTCCTGGGGCAAGCAGCAGCTCGACAAGGTCGCCAAGGAACACACGTCGGACTACCAACTCTCCCTCCACGGCTTCCCGTTTTCCCCCACCGAGCACCGGCCGGTGTATGAGGCGCAGAAGAACAAGGTTCTGTACCTCCTCTACAACTCCTTGCCCTTTCATTCGGCCGGGTACGCAACCAGGTCCCAGGGGCTCATCCACGGACTCAACGAGCTCGGGTGGGACGTCGACGGCGTCACGCGCCTGGCATATCCCTATGACATGCCCGGCTACAAGGACGTCACCGAGGTTCCCGCCCTCGAGAACGTGGATGGGGTGGGCTACCACCGTCTTCTCCTGCCGGACCGCCAGATCATGCGCAAGAAGCCGGTGTACCCGTACACGCAGAAGTACGCGGAATCCGTGGAGGCCTTGGCCCGAGAGACCAAACCGGCCCTGATCCATGCCGCCTCGAACTACGTCAACGGCGTGACCGGTGTGCAGACCGCGCAGAAGCTCGGGCTTCCCTCCATCTACGAAATCCGTGGACTCTGGGAAATCACGCGCGTCTCGCGCGAACCGGATTGGGGGAATTCCGACCTGTACCGCCACATGGTCCGGATGGAGACCGACGCCGCCCGCCAGGCCACGAAGGTCCTGACCATCACCAACGCGCTGCGCGAGGAAATGATCGCGCGCGGCGTGGGCTCGGAGAAGATCACGGTCCTGCCGAACGGTGTGAACACCGACCGGTTCCAGCCCCTGCCGCGCGACGAGGCCCTCGCAGAACGGCTGGGCGTCCAGGGCAAGACCGTGATCGGGTACATCGGTTCGATCCTCGACTACGAGGGAATCGGCCTCATTCTCGAGGCGGCACGGCAACTTGCAGCCGAGAGGAACGACTTCCATGTCCTGGTCGTTGGTGACGGACCGGAGAAGCCCAAGCTCGAGGCCTTCGTCCGTGACGAGGGGTTGCAGAATTTCGTGACGTTCACGGGGCGGGTGCCTCACGCCGAAGTCGAGGGGCACTATTCGCTCATCGACATCGCGCCCTTCCCCCGGTTGCCCCTTCCGGTGTGCGAAATGGTCTCCCCGCTCAAACCCTTCGAGGCCATGGCCATGGGCAAGGCAGTGGTGGCCTCCGACGTCGCGGCCTTGGCCGAGATCGTCAGGCCCGGCGTGAATGGGCGCCTGCACCACAAGGGCGACGCCGACAACCTCAAGGAACAGCTCCAATTGCTCATGGACAACCCGGAGCACGCCCGGATGCTGGGAGTCCAGGCCCGCGACTGGGTCGTCGAGCACCACGACTGGAGAAAGCTGGCCGGTAGGGTTTCCGACATCTACTCGTCCCTCGTGACCTGATCCGTGCACCAGAACGAAGAGGTGAAACTGCCCATGGTCGATGTGGACGCTGCCCGCAAGCAGATTCTCAACCATCAACCGAACGACGAGAAGCTTGCGGCACTGAGGAACGCAGAAGTGCGTCTCTCTCCGCACCCGGCCTGGACGTTGCCGTCCCCCATGTCTTGGGATGCGGACCCCTTCGCAGACAGGAACTGGCGCTGTCAGCTGCACATGCTGCGATGGCTCGAACCGTACCGGACCGCTGGCTCCCAGGGGGACGAGGAAGCAACATCACGGTGGATCGATCTGGCCCATGACTGGTTCATCAACAACAGACCGCCGTGGTCCTCCGATCGCAGGTCACTGCCGGATGCGTGGAGCGACATGATCGAATCCGTTCGTGCGGTCCAGCTTGCGGAGGCGGTTCCGATGGTCGCCGAGAATCGTCCGGAGGAATTGCCCTGGCTGGTCGAGAGCTTGCGCGAGCATCTCGAATGGCTGTCTGACGCTTCGCGCCTCGGCCACGCCAACCACGCGCTTCACCAGCACGAAGGCCTCCTGGTGTGCGCTCTGGTCCTGGAGGACGACGACGCGATCGAACTCGCGCTTGCTCGGCTGAACGAGCTCTGCAGTGAGCAGTGGGACCACGAGGGCGTCAATGCCGAAGGCGCGATCGCATACCACCGCAACAACTTCATCTGGTGGAAGCGCCTGGCCTGGCGTCTGGAACAGGCTGGGCTCGAGGTGCCGGAGGCAATGCGGTCGCTCGAGAAGACCCCGGAGGAACTTGCCCACGCAACCCGTCCCGACGGCACGTTGGCGCCCATCGGAGACACCGACAACGCCGCCGCGACCACAATCGACCATCCGGCCTGCATCTACGTCACGTCCCGGGGCGCCAAGGGTTCTCCGCCCGCCGAAAAGGTACGGCTCTACCAGGACGGATACCTCTTCGGCCGCAGCGGTTGGGGAGAGTTCGAACGGGACATGGACCAGGAAACCTTCTTCTCGCTGGTCTTCGGCCGGTTCAAGGTGCACGGTCACGAAGACGGCGGATCGGTCACCTATTCGGCTCGTGGAGTCAACTGGATCACTGATCCGGGAAAGTATTCTTACACCCACGCGCATCCGTTCCGCAAGTACGTCATCGATCACGACCATCACACTCTCGTCCGGCTCGAGGACGAGAGGAGAAAACGACGTGAATCCGTCGACCTGGTCTCGTCCCACCTGTCCGGCTCCGTGTGGGAGGCGATGGTCGAGGACTCCGCCTACGAAGGCACACGCATTCGCCGGCGCGTCGCATACTCCACGAGCGGAGAGTACCTCGTCGTCGTGGACACGGTTCGCAGCGACAGACAGGTCACGGCCGTGCAGCGCTGGCAGCTCGGCCCGAACGTCCAGGCCGTCAAGGAAGGCGGGGCCGTCCGGCTCCACTGTGACGGAGAATCCGCTCTCCTCGCGCCCTTCGGCATCACACCGGAGTGCTCGATCCTCGAGGCCACAGAAGACGAGGACGACTGGACGGGCACCATAGCGACCGGCTGGAAGAGAACCGCCTCCGCGCCTGTCGTCGAGTTCTCCAGGACCGGAGACGCGTTCCGGTTCATCACCGTAGTGGCCGCTGGCCATCGGAAGTCCCCAACCGCCGTGAACCTCAGCGGGCTCCCTGCCGGATACTTCGGGCTGAAGGTCTCCAACGGCACCGTCACGGAGAAGATCGTTTTCGGCCACACCTCGCGGTATGTCTTCGACGGCGACGCCGAGGCCGAAACCATTACCGCTGCGCTGGAATCCGCTGCCGCCAGGAAGCAGGACGAGCCCGAGGCCGTTCACGCAGATACGTCCAGGGCCGAGGCTCTGGAGCTCGTGGAGCGCACTCGAGATGCCGCGTGGAGCACCAATGCCGAGGGACGTCGCAACCTCCTGAGCAGCTTCCGTGACCATGCCGCGTCCCTCGGGCTTCCCCAGCATCTGGATATGGGGCTCGCATCGGTCGCAGCCGACCTCGACCCGCGGTCCGAGCCGGGACAGTACGGCGCACGCGGTGGCAGAGGTGCCTTACTGAACTGGTCGGACGATGCTTCGTGGAGACCGACCTTCTACGACATTCCGGTGGTTTCCCACCATGGTGTTCTCGATCCGCAACGAATCACGAAGAAGCCGGCCGTGCACACGGTCGACCTCGGACGTCTGGTTCTGCCGTTGGTTGTCGCCCCAGACCCCGGGGCAACACTCACGGTCCAGTTCCACGGCGCGATTGATCGGAACAAGACCAGAATCCCGATCTTCCAGCGCCTCGAATTCCAGCGGACTCTCGAGGTCGGCCCCACGATGAACATCGCTGACCCGACTCTCGACCTCGCTTCGACATTGCGTCTCGGATGGTACATGGGCGTAGACGATCTCGACCTGCACGCGATCATCGCCCGGCAGATCAGGGCAGCGGCAGACGCTCTCGGCACGGAGAACATCGTTATCCAGGGCGGTTCCGGTGGAGGGTTCGCGGCTCTCCAAGTAGGCGCTTTCCTTCCCGAAGCAAGTGTGGTCGCGTTCAACCCCCAGACTGACGTGCGCAAGTACCACGCCCACTCCGCTTCGGACGCGTTCGAGGTATCCTTCGGTAGCAGAACGGCACCCACTGAGGAGAGCCTGGTACGGCGCCTCAGCGTGATCGACAGGATTGCACACGCCGGATCCGTGGGCCGGCTCTACCTGGTCACCAACACCGGGGACACGTTCCATGCGGAGGTCCACGAGCAGCCCCTCTCCCGTTTCCTGGACGAGAACCAGGTCGCGGAGTCCCACGAAACCATCCGGTTCGACCTGGGACCCGGCCACCGGTCCCCGGACAACATGCAGTACGCGGAGGTGCTGGCCCGCGTCTACGCGGACCTGGGGATCGAGATCTGAAAACCCTGTAGGAGCTGCGGGCAAAGCTGCTCTTGAGAGGAAGAGGCCGGGCCCAGGGGGCGCGGCCCGGCCTCTTCCTCTCAGTTCAGCGGTTCAGTGCTGGAGCTCGAGCAAAAGCCTTTGCAATTCTCGGAGCTTGGCCTCATGGCGTTTCGTCTCCTCACGCATGGCATCTGCTGCGAGTTCGACGGTCTCACGGTTTTCTCCACGAGCTTGGTCGACAGCGGCCGAAAGATCTGTGCCCCATCGGTCCTGACGTTCCCTCAGGTTGCGGATTTCGGTCTGAAAATTCCACAGGCCCCGGCGCTGGTACATGGCGAAGCGGAACCAGCCGATTCCCAGGACCACGAGCCCGACGATCAACACCATGGATCCGACCCACGAACCGTGGACGATCGCGAACAGGATGACACCCACGAGAATCAGGATCATCCCCGCTCCCGAGAGGAGAAGACTACGTCGAGTTTGGGTCACTGTTCGCTCCTTGCTTGCGAGGTCGGGGAGAAGACAGCCATCCGTTGTCCCAAGCCGAAGAAGGATTCGAGGGCGGCCACTGTGCGAGAAGCGGCTTTGCCGTCGCCGTAGGGATTGACCGCGTTGGCCATCGACCGGAAATGCTCCGGGTCCCGCATCAGACGGCTGGACTCCTCGACAATGGTTTCGTAACGGGTGCCGATCAGCCGCACTGTACCGGACTCGACAGCCTCCGGTCGCTCGGTGTTCTCACGAAGCACCAGAACCGGTATGCCCAGGCTCGGGGCCTCTTCCTGCACTCCGCCCGAATCGGTCAGCACGAACCGGGCCGCGGAGATGAGGTGCGTGAACTCTGCATAGTCCAGGGGTTCCACGGTCAGCACGTTGTCGATCCCCTCGATCTGAGGCATGACAACCTCGCGGACCTTCGGGTTCTTGTGGATCGGCAGCACGAAGCAGTACTCGGGGTGCTCGACCGCCAAGTAGTTGACCGCCCGCCCGATCTGGACCATGTTTTCGCCCAAATTCTCACGGCGATGAGTCGTCACCAAGACCATGGGCTTGTCCGACGCCGCGAATTCTTCCAAACGAGGATCGGTAAAGGGGACAGGCTTTTCCACAGCCGCCATCAGGGCATCAATCACGGTGTTGCCAGTGACCACGATGTCGCCTTCGGCGACGCCCTCGGCCAGCAGGTTGTTCTTGGACTCGGCCGTGGGCGCCAAGTGGACGCGGGCGACCTGCGCCGTCAGTTTGCGGTTGGCCTCTTCCGGGAACGGTGAATCAATATCGCCCGAGCGCAGACCCGCTTCCACGTGGACCACCGGAATGCGACGGTTGAAAGAAGCGATGGACGCACCCATCACGGTGGACGTATCGCCTTGGACAATGACGGCGTCCGGCTCGTGGGCGGCCAGTTGCTCGTCGATACCCGTGATCACCTTTGCCAAGATCTGGTTCAGGGTTTGGTCCTGGGTCATGATCGCCAGGTCGGCGACCGGCTCGATGCCGAAGAGATCGTTGACCTGCTTGAGCATTTCCCTGTGCTGTCCAGTCACGACCGGGAGGCTCTCGAAATGCTCCGATTCCTCGAGTGCCTTGATCACCGGAGCCACCTTGATGGCCTCCGGACGTGTTCCGTAAATGGTCATGATGCGCTTCATGAGATCTCCTGAGTGAGTGATTGATGTTTCGTTGTGCTTGCTCTCGGGCTTCAGAATTGTCGGAATTCTTGCTGATACGCACCGGCCAACACTTCAAGAGCCTTGTCCCGGTCCCCTTGTGCGAGTACGTGAGCAAACCATCGGTATCGGCGGGCAACTTCTTCCGCGGGCCCGTCCATGACGAGCGTCCCTTCCTCGAGCCAAATGGCCCGCGAACACATCTCCTCAACGGTCTGGGCCGCATGGCTGACCAGGAATATGGTTCCGGCTCGAGCAAGCATCGCGTCCATCGACTGCTTGGACCGCTCCTCGAAGGAAGCGTCTCCCGTGGAGAGCGCTTCGTCGATGAGAAGGATTTCAGGATTCGCCGTACGGGATATCGCGAAGCGAAGTCTGGCCTGCATTCCGGACGAATATGTCTTCATCGGTCGGGAAATCGCGGATCCCAAACCAGCCAGGGCTTCGATGGACGGCCGGGCCGCCTCAGCCTCGTCACGGCTCATACCCATCGCCAGGCACCCCAGCACGACATTCTCCGAACCGGTCAGGTCACCGATCAGGGCGGCGTGCACACCGATCAGGGTCGGTTGGGCGTTGGCATAGACAGTGCCGGTGGTGGGCGATTCGACCCCCGCTATGGCCCTCAGAAGCGTGCTCTTCCCGGAGCCGTTCCGGCCGACGACGCCGATGAACTCGCCCGCCCGCGCGGCGAAGCTCACGCCGTTGAGGGCGTGGACAGACCGGTCCGAGCGCTTGCGGAACAGGCTTCGTCTGCCCAGTGAGTACGTGAGTGAGACCTTGTTGACCAGAACGCTCAGCTCGCCCTCGGGAGAAAGCTCATGGGCGCCCATATTTTTCCTCCGCTCTCCAGAAGAAGACGAAACCGAAGACGATCAGTCCCAAGCACCACAGCGCCAGGGACAACCAGTTCTGCGGCGGCGGCACCGAACGATCGATCAGGATGGTTCTGTACATGGACAACAGGATGAACAGCGGGTTGTTCGTCATGACGTCGTAGACCGCTGGATGATTGATGAACCGTTCAATGGGGAAAATGACGCCTGAGCCGTACATCAGGATCCTCGACAGGAACGTCATGCCTTGGGAGATGTCGGGGACGCTGAAACCCAACCGAGCCATGACGAAGGAGAGACCCAGGTTGAAGAACCCCTGCAGGACGATGAGGGGCAGAGCCAGGAGCCACACCAACGAGGGGGCGACGTGGGGAGGAATCGCCAGGATCATCACGATCAACGAGAGCAGCAAGGGCACTGCCGAGAGCGCTTCTCGCAATGCGAAGGAGACGACCAAGCTCGCCCGTGGGAAGTTGAAGGCCTGGATCATCGAACGGCTCGACCGGATCAGTCCGACCGACTGCGTCATGGCCACGGAGGAGTACCGAAACATCAGTACTCCTACCGCCACGTAGGCGACATAGTTGTCGATCCCCCGGTTCGCCTTCAAGAGGAGACCGAAGACGAGGAAATAGAAGGCGACGTCGAGCACGGGCTTGCCGACAAGCCAGAATGAGCCCAGACGAGTGTGGCTGTTCCGGGTTCGAACCCGAGAACGCGCGTCGTAGACCAAGAAGTCGCACCTCTTCCAGATCTGAGCGACGTACCTTGCCAGGGAAGGACGCCCACCGACCCGCATCACTGCCCCGGAAGCGATGAGCTCCTTGTAGGGGGACTCCTCGGCTGGCACAGGGTGGTTCCAGGGCGCGGAGATGTCGCCCTGATGGAACTTGCGCTGGAATTCTACGGGCCTCACGGACGCATCACCTCGTGGTAGATATCTTGGATGGTCGCCGCGTTGCCTGCCCAGGTTCGAGTGCGCGCGAACTCCCGGCCGGCGTCCAATAGCGCTTCGGGCCACGGGGTGCGGGAAGCACCAACGATAGCCGCGGTCCATGGGGAGACCGAATCGGCGGGGACGAGCGCCCGATCCGCGCTACCGCCGTATGCACCTTCCGCCAACTCGCGCAACGGCGGGAGGTCGGACATGAGGGTCGGGGTCCGCGCCGCCAAGGCTTCGATAGGCTTGAGAGGAGTGACGGCCCGGCACACCTCGGCATCCGTGCGCGGAACGCAGAACAGGTCCAGGCACTCGTGAAGGTCCCGGGCGGTTTCGGCGTCGACTTGTCCCGTGAATTCGACGGACGAGGACATATTCAGCTCGATCGCGAGCCTCTGAAGAGCTGGTCGAGCCGCGCCCTCACCGGCAAGCAGAACCCGGACGTCCTCACCTTCGCGTCGAGCCGCTGCCGCGGCCCTGAGCAGGGTGTCGAACCCCTCGTAATCCACGAGTGAGGAAACGGAGCCCACCCAGAAGCCCTCCGCCGGAAGCCCCTGGACACGCCGGGCGTCCGAGGCAGGGACCCGCGGCCGGAAGTACTCCTCAGAGACCCCGTTGGGTACGACCGTGATCTTCTGCGGAGTGATGCCTCGGTTCACGAGCTGGTCCTTCATGACCTCGGAAAGCGTGATGACGTGGTTCGCGCGCGACATCATGCGAGTCTCTTGGTCTCTCAGGGCGAGGAAGCGATCCGAGTTTCTCGCCTCCTCCTGTGCTTGCGCATCCCCTCGGCCTGCCGCCCAGGTTTCCTCGAGGATTCCGCGAACCTCATAGACCCAGGGAAGACCCAGTCCCCTCGCGAGGGCGTCGGCCATGAGGGCGTTCGTGTAGTTCGTCGTGCAGTGGAGTACGGTCGCACGAAATTCCGTGGCCGTGTGCGCCATGATCTCGACCTGTTGTTGGAGACGCCCCGCCATGTCGGGGGCAAGGCACGCCGGCAGGATTCGTTGGTAGGCGACGCCCTCGACCTCCTGCTTGTCAGACCCGAAGGGGATACCGACCGTCGCCGGATAACCAAGTCTGGTCACCGCCCGTACCGGCACCGAGGACTCCGTCAATGCTTTCAAGAGCCTCTGGGTACGCATGGTATAGCCGGATCGCGTATGAGGAACGGACCCAGTCAGGATGTGGAATGTACGCGGTGTGCCGTCTCCGGCGGAAGGATATCGTGTCGCCGGTGATTCGCGGGGCGGTTCCAGGAGAAATGAGGTATCCATCGTCGCAACTTCGCTGTGCAGTCTTCGGGCCGTGTTCCGATGACTGCGACCCGCCGCGTCGATCGTCTTGAGAGACTCGTTCATGTGCCCTTGCTTCCACAGGAGACGTGCCCGCGTCGCTGGCGGCACCGACGTGGGGCTGACGGCCACGGAACCGACTTCGAGGGCCACTTCGGCGGCCAGACGGTGAGGGAACCCGCGGCCGGAATCGGCGAGCACGATCTCCGAAAGATCCCGTGCCCTCTGCGTGTCCCCACCGCAATATGCCCCTAGTGCACGAAGACCGAGCACTGGCGCCTTCCGCAGGGCGAATTCGACTCCTCGAGTTATGCGACGCGGTAGCCTTCGCGTTCCTTGGACCAGCAGATGCGCAGGGTCATCCTGGGCATGCTGGAAGACCGTGCGAGCCATCAGCTTGATGTTCCTGAGTAGAATTCGGATGTCACTCATCATCCGCCCTCAATGAGCTGCCCTGTGGTCTCCCGGATCACGCCCAGATACGCCGAACTGAGCTTCCGGAAATCGGACTGCTCTCGGACCCAGTCGCGACCTGAGTCACTGTGAACGAGCAAAGACGGGTCGTGGGCAAGCTGGAGCCAATGCCGCCCCAGCGCCTTCGCGTCCCCCGGTGGGCAGACGAATCCCGCTCCGGCGTCCCGCACTATTTGTGCGGCCTCGCCGGAGAGCATCCCGGAGATGTGCCTGTTCGTCGCCAGGACCTCGTAGAGCTTGGACGGAACCGTCCATTCGAAAGGTGCCCATTCGCGCAAGGACACGACCACGGTGTCAGCCCACTGGTAGTGGCTCCACACCTCGTCATGCGGGACGGTGTCCATGATCGTTATGCTGGCACGGGAACCTCTTGCCCGTTCCAGCAGGTGGGCGCGGGCAGCGCCGTCTCCCACGAGCCGCAACTCGAGGTCGACCCCGCCAGCCGCAGCCATGCCAGCGGCATCGATCACGGCAGCCAGTCCCTGACTGCGCCCCAGGGTGCCCAGGTAGAGGACCTTAAGACTTCCCTGGTGCGCAATCGGGGGGACGGGCTGGGGCATTGTCTCGAGATCGGCGCCGTTTCGGATCACGGTCACGTGCTCGGCCCCTCGCGACCGAAGGACCTCCGCGAACCGGTAGCTGGTGGTGACCACGTGTTTCGACTTCAGCTGTGATCGGGTGACCAACCGGTGCACCACCGCACGAGCCTGAGCGAGAAAACCGGTCGTGGTCTGCGCCCAACCCGCGTAGGTGACCAGATCCGGCCAGGCATCACGCATCTCGAGGATCAGAGGAACACGGAATATACGGGAGGCAATATGACCGGGGGCGAGCGACGCCAGAGCAGGCACGGTAGCAATTACAACCGTAAAACGCCTTCGGCCAAGAGACAGGGCGACCACCGCACTCAGTGCAGCTACCAGAAGATGATCGATCGTACGAGAGGCGGCCCCGTACCCGTGGGCGAAGTAGGGGACTCGAATCACCGTTTCGCCGTGGACACCTCGTTGGTGCCTGAACGGCCGGTTACCCCGGCGAAGCCTGGACGTATGACGCGGAAGCGGATAATGGGGCAACGAGGTGATGACCGTTACCTGGTGACCCTGACGCTGCCAATGTTTGACGAAACTGCCCCACCGCCGCTGGGGCGCTCCGACCTCGGGACGGTAATAGTGAGTAATAAGAAGAATTTTCACGACGGTCCCCTGGTCACGCAGGCTCTCATTCGTCTCAGGGGCAAAGACAATTCTTCTCCTCACAACATCTTCACTGGTCATAGGGCATATTACCGGTGGCCAGCGCCGAAATGTTATTCAAAAATGATGTTTACGTTCAAAACCGGACCTGGGATCGTCCTCGAGGAAAGTCACAAAGGATCGTCTGGAACAACTTCCCCGTACCGGAACTGACCGAACGGCAACGCGAGCAAATCATCGAAGCCGGCCAAGACATTTTGACCGCCCGTGGTCTGCATCCTGATCGATCCCTGGCTGAGCACTACAACCCGCTGGCCATGGACCCGGCGTTGCTCAAAGCCCATGACAAGCTCGATCGGGCCGTGGACAAAGCCTTCGGGGCGACGAAGAAACTCAGCACCGAAGAGCAACGTCTGGAGATCTTGTTCCGCAACTATCGTGAGCTGACCGCCGAGCAATAGCGTCGCATTGGGTCGATCCCGCACCGGCCTCCGGACCCTGGAGGATCCTCACGGGGTTCGTCGGTAAGACCTCTGGTCGCGTTAGTTCGCCACGGTGAAGCGCATCCCCTGGTGAGACTGGGACTCGGCTTCGTCGATCATCGCGACCGCGAAGTCCTCGGCGGAAACCGAATCACCCGCGGGCCGATCCAATTCGATCTTGTAGGTGCCGGTTCGATCCCCGGGCGCGATCATCGGCGCCGGAGCCAACATTGTCCAGTCCACATCGCGCGAGGACATGTAATCCTTGTAGACCTCAGCAAAAGCATCCGCTTCCGTCTTGAATTGCTCAGGGAATCCCTCCGTGTCCTTAAGCATGGTGTCCTCGTCGACGTAGAGAGCGCCGGCGCCGCCGACCACCAAGAACTTGCCCTCCGGCTGTGCAGCCAGGAGGTTCCGGTGGTTCCTGATGTCGTCGGCGTAGTCGCCGGTACGGCCGCTGACCGTGGTGATGACGGTGTATTCGTGTTCGGAAATAACGCCGGCGACCGAGGCGGAGTCCGCGAGGTCCAACGCATGGGCTGATTGGGTGCCCTCGACCTCCTTGCCGCTCCGTGAATAGGCGTCCACAGTGTGTTCCCGTCGGGCGGCTTCCGCGACTGTGCGGCTCCCGACCATTCCTGTGGCACCAATGACTGCGATCTTCATGATTTCTTCCTTTGCTGGTAGGCGCACCGGCTGTGCTTGCCGGTTGTTTACTCAGAGGCTATCTTTTGGATACGGAGTACCTCAAGGAAACTAAGGAAGGAAATTGTGGCTGAAAATTTTTCGTCCCCGGAACAGGCGTTCGACATCATGGATCCGCACTGTCCCTCGCGGACGGTGCTCCGTCACGTCACCGACCGATGGACGCCGCTGATCGTCACCAGTTTGGAGGCGGGGCCGCTGCGCTTCAGCCAATTGCGGGAGAGCATCGGAGGAGTGACTCCCAAGGTGCTGACGCAGACCCTTCGTTCGATGGAGCGGGACGGTCTCTTGACACGCCGTCCGAGCGGGACCGTGCCGCCACGGGTCGACTACGAGCTGACCGAGCTCGGGAAAAGTCTGGCGGAACCCATCGATGCCTTGCGCCGCTGGGCAGAGGGCAACGCGGAGGCGATTATCCGATCCCGGACGCATCACGGTTCTTCGAGGGCATGAGGATTCCCCTCTGGAATATCCCCGTCGAAAGCTGGAAACAATCGGCTTTAGCTCTTTGTACTACTTCGGCACGCAACCTAGAAACATGGACCATGCCAACTAGCTTTCGCCACAAACACCATCACGGGCAGCGCCAGCATAACCCGCCATAACGTCGTAAACGTCGCTGGCAGCCGGCTCCGCACCATCATGAGCGGGGCACTGGTCCCCTTGGTCGTTTCGTCGACGGGAAGCGAAGTGGGGCGTATTCTCGGGACCATTCCGATGCGGATGGTGAGGTGGCCGATGACCGAGTCAGCAGAGCTTCGAGCGGTGGATGCCTGGTGGCGTGCCGCAAACTATCTTACGGTGGGACAAATCTACCTGCGGGACAACCCATTGGCCCGGGGTGGGATCGCCGCCGAGCAGATCAAACCGCGTCTTCTCGGCCACTGGGGCACCTCGCCTGGGCTCAATCTGCTCTGGGCGCATCTGAATCGGGTGATCTGCCAACGTGAGTCCGAGGTGCTGTTCGTGTGCGGTCCCGGGCATGGCGGTCCCGCGATGGTTGCCAACGCCTGGCTCGACGGCAGCTACTCCGAACTCTTCCCTGAGGTTGGTGAGAACGAACCGGGAATGGCGCGGCTTTTCCGACAGTTCTCGTATCCCGGCGGGATTCCCTCGCACGCGGCACCTGAGACTCCCGGATCGATCAACGAGGGCGGTGAACTCGGGTACAGCCTCATGCATGCCTATGGGGCGGTGTTGGACAACCCGGACCTGATCGCCGCGTGTGTCATCGGAGATGGCGAGGCTGAGACCGGCCCGCTGGCGACGAGCTGGTTCGGCAATATGTTCGTCGACCCGAGCACCGATGGCGCCGTGCTGCCGATTCTGCACTTGAACGGATACAAGATTGCGAATCCGACAGTACTGGCCCGTCTCGGACAGGACGAGCTGGTCACGTTGATACGTAGTCACGGGTACGAACCGATCGTCGTCGCCGGTGGCGAGGACGGTGAGGCCCCGGACGCCATCCACTCTCGTCTGGCCACGGCCCTGGACACCGCCTTCGATGCTATTGCTGGCATCCAGTCCGAAGCCCGGGCAGGCCGGGGACCGGCGCGTCCGCGGTGGCCGATGATCATACTGCGCACGCCCAAAGGGTGGACTGGTCCTCGTGTGGTGGACGGGACCCGGGTGGAGGGGACCTTTCACTCCCATCAGCTTCCCCTCCCGCAGGTACGAGAGGACCCCGATCACCGGGCTCTGCTGGAGCAGTGGTTGAGTTCGTATGAGCCGGAGTCGTTGTTCCCGGATGGAGAGATTTCTTCCCAGCTGAGGTCGCTGCGACCGAATCCGGAACTGCGGATGAGCGCGAGCCCGCATGCCCATGGCGGAATGGTCTCGGCCCTCGTGAAGCCCGAGATTGCCGGCTATCACGTTCCGCAGGACCGGGCAGGGGAGGTCGAGAGCACTCGAGTTTTCGGTGGCTGGCTTGCCGAGGTGATGAAGGAGAACCCGCAGAGTTTCCGTCTTTTCGGTCCTGATGAGGTGCTGTCCAACCGGCTCGACGAGGTCTTTCGCGTGGCCGAGCGGTCGTGGTCCGGCGAGATCGTGCCGACCGACGAGCACTTGGCGCGGCGTGGTCGTGTCATCGAGATGCTCAGTGAGCACATGATGCAGGGGTTGCTGGAAGGCTATTTGCTGACGGGCCGGCACGGTCTTCTCACGTCGTACGAGGCATTTGTTCACATCGTCGACTCGATGTTCAATCAGCATGCCAAGTGGCTTGAGAGCGCAGCCCATGTCCCGTGGCGTGGTTCGTTGGCCCCACTGACATATCTGCTTTCATCGCATGTGTGGCGGCAGGACCACAACGGCTTCAGTCATCAGGACCCGGGATTCCTGAACGTGGTCGTGAACAAACAAGCCGACGTGGTGCGTGTTTACCTGCCCCCGGATGCCAACACCTTGCTGGCCACCATGGACCATGCTTTCGGCACCAGCGATTTGGTGAATGTGGTTGTCTCGGGCAAGCAGCCGCAGCCGGTGTGGCTGGCGGGGGAAGAAGCCCAGGCCCATGTAGAAGCCGGTATCGGTATTTGGGACTGGGCGGGCAACGAGCCTCGAGGTCCCGCCACGGAGCCTGGTAGCGAACCCGATGTCGTTTTGGCCTGCGCCGGTGATGTGCCGACTTACGAGACGATCGCGGCGGCCCAACTACTGCGGGAGGAAGCCCCCGAGATCGCGGTGCGGGTGGTCAATGTGGTTGACCTGTTCCGGCTGCAGAGCAGTTCGTTGCATCCCCATGGGATCGACGACGCTTCCTTCGACGCCTTGTTCACCACAACCCGACCGGTGATCTTCGCCTTCCATGGGTATCCTTCACTGATTCACCAATTGACGTATCGCCGGGCCAACGATGCCAGAATCCATGTGCACGGGTTCAAGGAATTGGGCACGACCACCACGCCGTTCGACATGGTCCACCTGAACGACCTTGACCGATACGGGCTCGCGATCGATGCATTGGAACGAGTCCCCGGGGGCACCGAAGCCCACCCGGGACTGACCGAACACTGGCAACAGGCGCGGGATGAGGCGCGATCGTACGCGTACGAGCACGGCGAGGACCCGGAGTTCATCCTGGGGTGGCGGTTCCGGGCTACTGATTGCTGACGTACGGAATTATCCAGATCGGCCAGTATCAGCAGAGTCAGCGGCATTCGCATCTTTGATGCATCCGATAACAGAGATGGTTCGGCTACCGTCGTCCTTGACTACGACGGTCAGATCAGCATGCCGACGGGTGCGAGCCACAGTTTGTGCAACTTGCACGCCCCTTGTCGGTGAGGTCGGCTATTGTTCGTGACGAATGTGTGGCTACCCCAAAGCCAGGTCTGCCTTTCAGGATATGCTCCCGTCTTGCTCACGGGCAGGGCTCAAATCAGTTGACCGAGAGCGGGACGACGCCGGTATCCTTAGCTACCTTTTGAGCCAGTTCTTTAATCGACCCCTTCTCGGAACTTTTTTAGAACTAACTGTCCTCCGCCTGTTGAGTTTTATATTTCCCGGCTTCCGTCTTTTTCTCGTGTTACCCCGTGTCCCTATCGTCAGTGTGCTCCAGGGCGTTCGGATGCGTTTCTTTATCTTCCCCATTTTTTGGTCCCCCCCTTCGATGTCAGACGCGGATTCCGGTTCCTCCGTACTTCACTCCCAGGCCGTCGAACCACGCCATATTTTCATCGTGGTCTCCTAGATGAGCGTCGTCAAACATCAAAAGCGCTAAATCTACATGCTTCTAGTCTCTGCGGAGCCCGCCCGTTCCTCAAGCGAGATGGGTACAGCTCGCGAACCGCCTTTTCACCGATCTCGTTCCGTTCAGGCGGCCCGGGATGTGCGGATACCGGCCGGCGTGAGGATTTGCGTGGCCACCTCCGGTTCGAAGATTCGGATCGTGGATCTGAGGTTCGTGTCATGGGTGAGGAGGCCTCGAGCCAGAGGTCTAGAGTGCCCTGTACCTGCGATAGGTGAAGCTTGGCCCGCTTATAAGGTCGTCCAAGCCGCCGGGGTAAGAAGATGACGAGAAGGAAGACGCGACATGAGCAAAAAAGACAAAAATGAATTGTTTGTATACGGAGTGTTCGCTGCGACAGGGAAGCAAGGTAGTGCCACGGCAGATGCTCTATTGGACTTGGGCAAGCCGGTTCGTGCTTTGGTGCGTCGCCCCGAGTCTCAGACCGCTCGGCGGCTCGCTAACCGCGGGGCGCAAGTTGTGCAGGCAGATGTAGAGAAGCCCGAGACGCTTGTGTCGGCGCTGCAAGGTATCGGTGCATTGTGGTTCATGACCACACCTTCCGGCCCGGGCGGCGCGGTTGCCGAGGTCGGGCAAGGAAGAGCTCTTGCGGAGGCAGCTATGGAAGCCGGAGTAGCGCGGATCGTGTTCAGCTCTGTCGGCGGCTCGGATAGAGATACCGGCGTCCCGCACTTCGATAGCAAATTTCAAGTTGAGCGTGAGCTTCAGGAGCTAAAGCCCGACGTACACGTGACGGTAGTTCGGCCGGTCTTCTTCATGGATAACTTGCGTGGCATGGCGCAGAAGGAGAATGACGGTTCGTTGTGCTCCATATGCCAATGCCAGGAGACATCCCCTTACAAATGATCGCCACTGAGGACATCGGGCGAGTCTGTGCCGCAGTTTTACAGGACCCTGAGCTTGTACCCGAAGACGCGATAGAGATTGCTGGGGATGAGCTTACCGGCCAAGCTATCGCCGAGGTCATCGCGGAGGTGGCTGCTGTCCCGGCCAGATACGAAGCCTTGCCTTGGAGAGCGTCCAGGACCAAGAAGAAATGTTCACCATGTTCCGGTGGTTTGCGCAGACGGGCGCTTACGAGGCGAGCATCGACCAGACCCGTGCAATCAACCCGAATCTGACGGACCTCAGCGTCTGGATCGCGGATGCTCAGTTGTTCAGAGACTGAGTCCTGTGCCTAGAAGGTGCCACCCGGAGAAGGGCTCCACCGCGGAAACTCCGATACGAGACCAGGATACGCCGGCAACCCTTACAGCGAGTGTTCTAACTCTGATAACTGCGCTTGGTTGGCCCTCATTGTTGGGAACAACCTCTCGCCAGGGTGCCCGAGCGTGTTGTTCGCTCGACGGACTTCTCAGCCTTCTCCGTGCCCTCTGATATCTGACCCTCTCCGCCCTCAGGGGCGTTTCCGCTAGTCAGGCAGCGAAAATTAGCTCAGCTCGGTAGCCAACAGCGCTATTAGGTGGAAGACTCACCAGACAAGAGACAAGGGGATCCCCAACAACTAGCAGTGCCGCAGAGCACGCGTTCGGAGCCGCAACATGGACAACAAAACGAAGACCGCAGGCCTACTTTTAGGCGGTTACCTGCTCGGCCGAGCCAAGAAACTGAAGCTTGCCCTGGTGGTCGCCAGCACGGTCTCCGGAACCACGGCTTTCAGCAAGCGCAAACAATTGTCAGGAGCTCTCAGCCAATTTGCCCAGTCCACTCCCGAGCTCAAAGAGCTAGGGGAGAAGATCACGGGACGTCTCGCCGATTCCGGCAAGGGTGCGGCAATGAACCTGGCAACACGGGGTGCCGATCAGTTGGGTGCCAAGTTGCAAGAGCGGACGGACAGTCTGAAAGCTTCCCTGGACGATCCCGCGAAGAGTCTGCAACCCGAGGTCGCGGCGGAAGAGTCCGATTCTGGTACGGCAGCCGAAGACAAGCCCCGAGACGTCACCGAAGATGCCGCTCCGGAGGAGGAAGTACCCGCCGCTGAGACGGTTGAAAACGAGCCTGATGCTGCGGAGGCCCCCGAAGAAGAGGAGCCAAAGCACCCAACCCAGAAGCGTTCGTCTTCCTCCCAGGGAACTGCTAAAAGCGGCTCGGCTCCGGCCCGAGGAACCTCCAAGCGGGGAGCTCCGAAGAAGTCATCGACGAGCAAATCGCAGCACACGACTAAGCGCGCGAACACCACGAGGAAAAACGCTTCATCCAGTCGCAAGGGAGATTCAGCATGACCGATAGCACGGTCCTTGGAGGACTCAAAGGACAGGTAGCTGATTATGCTCAGACGCTCGGACGGAAAGCGATCAGCTCCGCCACTAACAAGGTCGATCAGCTCGCGGATCGGTTCGATGGAAACGGTGGCGCCGGCGGCGAGGCTGCCAAAGCTGGTGCCGAGAAGATCGCCGAGGGCGAGTCTCCTGCCAAAGCAGCTGTCTCGGCGGCGGCGGCTGGTGGGAAAGATAAGGTCAAGGGCGTTTTCGGGGGCGGGAGTTCCGGTGGTAGTGGCTCCAGCGACAACAAATTCATGAATATCGTTGAATGGGCCGAGGTAGGGGTGCCAATTTCGGTCGCATATAATGCCTTCACCCAGTTCGAGGACTGGCCCGACTACATGAAAAAAGTCGAGAACGTCGAGCGTACTGAGGATACGAAACTCAAGTTCAAAGGTCAGGTCTTCTGGTCGCACCGCACCTGGGAGGCGACCATCGTAGAACAGGTTCCCGATTCCCATATCGTCTGGGAGTCCACTGGAGAGAAGGGATATATCAGCGGAAGCGTGTCCTTCCACGAGGTCGCACCGCGGTTGACCCGTATGGTCGTCATCGGTGAATACCACCCCCAGGGGTTCATGGAACGGACCGGCAATATCTGGCGGGCCGTGGGACGGCGCTTCCGGTTGGAGATGAAATTCTTCGTTCACCATGTCATGACTGATACGATCCTCGTCCCTGAAAGTGTCGAAGGCTGGCGGGGTGAGATCCGCGACAGTGAGCTGGTGACATCCCACGAGGACGCGCTGGAAGAAGAGCAGGAAGCTGCCCAGGAGAACGAGTCCGGAGACCCTCAAGATGATGAGGATGCGGAAGACTTCCAAGAACAGGCCCCCGTAGAGGATGAAGCCGAGGACGAAGTCGAAGAACTTGACGAAGAAGAAGCTGCTCCTATAGCGGAAGACGAGGAGCCTCTCGAGGACGATTCTGTCGAGGAAACGGAGCCAGCCGACGCGAGCGAAGAAGACTATGCAGACGAGGACTACGAGACACCAGCTGATGAAGAGGACGAACTCAGTTAGTCCTCACCTCTCGAAAGATTGCAGGTACCGAAAATGACCACCAGTACTGCTGAACGTTCTCGCGGAAGCTATGTCGATCGCCCGTCGTCGAGCTCCCTTGCGGACGTTGTAGAGATCATCCTCGACAAGGGTCTTGTCATCGACGTCTACGTACGAGTCTCTCTCGTGGGGATTGAAATTCTCACGATTGACGCGCGCATCGTCATTGCCAGCGTGGATACCTACTTGCGCTTTGCCGAAGCAACGAACCGTCTGGACCTGACACAGCAGGGAGGACGAGATCTCCCCGAATTATTTGAAGGCATGACACAGGGCGGAGCCAAAGGAAAAACCCAAGGTGCGGTCGAAGGGGTCAAGAACGCCATCACGCCGAATAAAGAGGCCGAGCAACGAGAAGAACAGCCTCGGAGGCAGACCAAGCGCCCGGTGCGGCAGAAAAGCGACAGCTCAGAATGACTAACATGGCCGCCCCATCGGGGGAGACGTACTTCTATGGGATACTTCTTAATGACCGGGAGGAGCATCTCGATCTTGAAGGCGTGCAGAATCAACCCGTGCGTAAGATTAGCTCGGGTCGACTCGCCGCGGTAGTCAGCGACGTCGACACCGTTGAGGACCTGGGGACGCCGCATGATCTGGTGGCCCACACCACCGTCCTGGACCGGATCGGTGCCAACGAACCGGTTCTGCCACTGGCTTTCGGGACAGTGGTCCCTGATCCAGGCGAAATAGCTAGGGATGTTCTCGAGCCGAACGAGCAACAATACTACGAGAGTTTGGTTCAGCTTAAGGGCCACGCCCAGTACACCCTGCTCGTGCGCTTCGACCGGGACGAGGCTTTGCGGGAGATCGTTGAGGAGAATCGAGAAGCTGCAGAGCTTCGTGTTGCGATCGCTGGCACCAGCGAGGACGAAACGCGGCCCCAGCGCATTCGCCTGGGAGAGATTATCGTCGGAGCTTTCGAGGCCAAACGTTCTACCGAGGCCGAACCTTTGCTTGAAAGGCTCGAAGAAGTCACCGCCGAACGTGTCGTTCGCGATCTTGGACAGGCCGAAGACGTCGTTGAGGTCGCCGTACTCGTCGAAAACGATGCGGTCGAGGATTTCGAGTCGACTGTGGAAGAACTGGCAGAACAGAATCAATCACGGCTGGTCTTCCGGCTGCTCGGCCCCCAAGCGCCCTACGATTTCCTCCCCAAGCTCCCCGCGTAAGGGTCTCCGATGGGCATTTTCTCCGCAATTTTCTCAGCTCCATTTGCTCCCCTCCGGGGGACCGTATGGGTCGCCGAACAGGTGCGTGACGAAGCCGAGAAGCAGTTCTACGACCGAGGAAAGATTCGCCGCCAACTGGAAGAAGTAGCCGATGCCCGTCGAGACGGACGCCTTGACGACTCGGAAGCCGATCAATTGGAGCGGGAACTAGTCGGGCGACTCCTCGAAGCCACCAGACGCAATAAATCGAAGGAGCAAGGATGAACGACCACCGCCCAGCATCCATGGCGAAAAACGACTCCGCAGAGCACCAGCCCGAGGACCGGAAACGAAAGCCTGCAAACCGCCACGATGAACCTCCTCGGCGCAAACCATCGACTACGAACTCTAACCGCACGCCGGATAAGCGACCTTCATCTGAGCATGAGCGTCCATCCGACCATAAGCAACACCAGACATCGCCGGAACAACAGCCCTGGACAGATAGCTCGCCAAAGAACGTAAGGCCGAAGCTCTCTGCCGGCAAAGCCGTCAAATCAGCGCTTGAACAATTTGTCGAGTTAACGCGACGCCAACCCGAGTCGGTAGTCGGGGTCAAGAAGGCCGGGGAAGGATGGGTGGTTCGACTGGAGGTAGCGGAGTCCCGCCGCATCCCTGATACAGCTGATCTGTTGGCCATCTACGAAGTGGAATTAGACGCCGAGGGAGACATCGCCGCTTATGACCGAACGGACCGCTATGTACGTGGCCACCCCTCCGACTGAACCGGCATGCCTATCTCAAGCTGCTACAGCCGGCCGTGCTGTCATGACCAAAGGAGCTACTGATGAGCGTAGCGAACACCTCGAATAATGCTATGGAACCCCAGCGGGATCGGGAAGGCACTCTTCTACAAGTCGTAGAGACACTTCTCGATAAGGGGCTGGTACTTAACGCTGACATCATGGTTTCAGTAGCAGGAGTGGAGTTACTGGGGATCCGAATCCGGGCCGCTTTGGCCTCGTTTGAGACCGCCGCGCGGTATGGTCTGGATTTCCCGGCAGGTACCGACCGGGAGACTGTGGCGTGGAAAGAAGCGATTGAGCAGAAGGACACATGTCCCCAGTGCGGAAAGCGCGCCGAGCTTAAGCAACTGATGAATGAGTACTGCCCTTGGTGCGGTTGGCAGAGCGCGCGTTCCAAAGAGCTGAGCCGGCAGGGGCCGAGCCAGTCCGTAAGTTCGAAGACGCCTGAGCAGCGGCCCGAAGATTTCTCGAGTTCCGGCCTCCAAGCAGGAGAGTAGCCTTCCATGACCGACACCGCGGCGATGCAGCCCAGTCGAGACCCACGGGCGACACTCCCCGATTTGATTGAGGTGCTCTTGAACAAAGGTGTGTACCTTAATCTTGATCTCATCATTTCGGTGGCTGACGTTCCCCTGATCGGCGTGAACCTGAGGACCACCATCGCTGGCATTGAGACGATGCTGGAATACGGGATGATGCGCCAGTGGGACGAACAGACCCGAGCCTGGGTTCGAAAGTCGATGACGGCTCATCTGCCTATGGGCGAAGACGAAGAAATCATCGCCAAGATGGCCGGCGGGCATTACCAGGACAATTTTTACAGGACATGGAGGCCGGGTAGCGCCTACCTGACCAACCGTCGGTTAATCATCCATCGACGAGACCCGCAGGAGACCTTGTGGGAGGCAAACCTGTCCGACATAACCTCGATTCGGCCGCTCAATGAACGCTCCATCGGCGGAGAAGGACGAACTCGCATCCACGTCGAGCTCCGCGATGCCAGTACTGCCAAGCTCTCAGCTGTAGACCCGGAACGACTGATCGGCCTGGTCAAGGAACAGCTACGAGATACGAGTATGCCGCAAGCCCTGGAGGCTGAAGCTCCGCAGCACGGTCCACTGTATGAGGGTCGGGTTTGGTTCCTCGAATCTCGCTCCGGTGACATCACATGGCGCGCCGGTCGGGCCACGTTGAGCGAGGGTGAAGGGCTGGTTTGGAAATCGCCGATGGACAGCCGGGCCCTAGTCCGCTTGCACCCCGGGGATGTGTGGGATCTGGAAACCAAGTCCCGGCACAACCCGACTGACCAGCCCGCGGTATTGAGCCTCACGACCAAACACGGCACCACTGTCCTGGCCACCGAAGACCTCGAGACCTGGCAACAGAGCCTCGCCGCATGGTGGGGGAGCCGGGCACCGGTGCCGGCTGATCCGGCAGCGGAAACGACATCACCCAAGAACGAGTTGTAGCAGAGGTATGGCATGGCACTTCAAGTTGACGAGGAAAGCCTCAAACACGGTGTTCTCACGCTCGTAGTGACCTTAGTCGAGGTGATTCAAGAGGCCTTAGAGACCCAAGCCGTCCGGCGGATGGAGGGTGGAGACCTTACCGAGGAGGAACAAAATCGTCTCGGTGAAGCCTTAATGGAGCTTGATGAGGCGATGGATCAGCTCAAGGCGGAACACGGAATCAGCGCATCGGTCAATGATCTGCACCGCGGTCTCGACGACGTCGTCGACGAGGTCGTGGATAAACTCATCAATCCGGCCCGGTGGGCCGAGGAGGACCGGAAGAACGTCACATGACTGGCAACAAGCTTTACGTATATTCGATCGTTCCTGCTGGGGACTATCAACCACAGATCACGGGTATCGACAGCGCCCCCCTTCATATTGTCGGTAATGAAACCGGCCCTCGTGCCGTGGTGCACTCCCACGAAGGCGGTCCGTACGATGGCCCGGACGAGGACGTCAAACGATGGGTCTTGCAGCATAGCGATGTGGTCGAAGAGGGCTGGGTGACCGCCGGTGCGGTGCTTCCTATGTCCTTCAACGTCATCGTCCAGTCAGATGAAGACCAAGGGGCATCGGCCGAAGAACAACTTAAGTCGTGGCTTGCGACCTCCGAAAAAACGCTGACGGGCAGGCTCAACTCTTTGGCTGGGAAGTCTGAGTTGCGTGTCGAAATCTCGCTGAACCGGTCCCAGCTGGCTGCTGAGGACCCAAACATCCGTCAGCTCCAAGAGGAGTTACAGTCACGACCTGCGGGAGTGCAACGACTGTTGCAAAAACGCCTCGAAAAGATCTCGAAAGAAACTGCGGACACGGCTGCCGACCATGCGTACCCAGGCTATCGGACCAGAATGGCGGCCCATTGTGTGGAAATCCAGGAATACCGGCATCCTTCCAGACAACAAGATCTAGTCCCTGTACTTAGCGCCTCATGCCTGGTCGAGGCAGAACGGACGCATGATCTCGGAGTCGAGCTCTCAGCGATCAAGGATGAGAACCCCGCTGCCACCATCAGGTTCCTGGGACCTTGGCCTCCTTACTCATTCGTCGAAACTTTAGAAAGCGAAGAGGGCCTTAAGGCCTCATTCGAGGAACGAAACCACGTTTGAGTGATCTGATTGAGGGCCGGAAACTTTTATGGGGCCTGCGATTCTGCCCATGGGGACACGATTTTGGACAGGTTCCGTGCACATGGTCAGGAGGGGAGAACTCCTGTGTGTAGCATGCCGACTGTGTGAAATCGCAACCAGCCCGCCGGGAGCTGGATGAGATCAGCTATACGCCACAGCTCAGCCTCCGGCAGGTCCTGCTTACCGGAGAACGTAACGTCGAGTACACCTTGGAGGTAGACGCAACTACCGGATCTCCCGAACGGAACCGACGTCGCCCGGAAGTCCGCGAGCGTTGAAACGCTCCTCGCCGTTCAGAACCAGACTGAGAATCTTAACCAGGATGATGTATCCAACGACCACGGCCATGAGGCGGTTGCTCGTGGCCGTGTCCACACGGTGGCTAGGCGAACAGCTCTCCAACCTGGTGGGCACTGGAGTTTGCCAGCCGTTTCCTGGAGTGGTCATAGCGGCGGGTGGTTCGGGGATCGGCATGACCCAAAGAATCTTGCAGGTGGTGCAACGGCACACCGAGTTCCAAAGCCAGGGTGGCGTGGGTGTGACGCAGGACGTGGGAGCTGATCGTCTTGGTGATCCCTGCAGCCCGAGCTAATCGGGTCAGGGTGGTGTGGACATTCGATCGTGCCCAGGCCCGGCCGGTGGCGGTGGTAAAGACCAGCCGCTCAGCTTCGGCCCCGCGGATGACTTCTACCCCTGTAGTTCCGGTCAAGGCCCGCAAGGCCACCGCAGTATGTTCAGGCAGATACACCAGGGCTTTCTTCCCGCCTTTGCGGCGGATGACCAATCGGTCAGGCCCCAGTCCGGAGACCCTCGCAGAAAGGGCTTCGCTGATCCGGGCCCCGGTCGAGAGCAGCAAATCCACCAGTGCATAGGCCCGGGCCGAATCGGCCTCAGCGACTTCCAGTAACCGCATGGCCTCGCGCCGGGTCAATGCCGCAGTGGTGGTTTGATCCTGGTCAATGACCGGGCGGCGGACGAATTCGGCCGGGTTCTTCTCCACGGCCTCCACGGTGAGGGCGTATTTATATAGTGCCGAAACGGCTGCGATCCGCCGGGCGACGGTGTTATCGGCATCGCCGGTAGCAGTCCGGGCCCGGGCAAAGACATCAATATGGGCGCGGGTCACCGCCAGTAGATCCTGGCCAGCAGCATCGAGAAAGGTGCAGAAGATGACCACATCCCGACGATAGGAAACGCGAGTGTTCTCCGACCCGTAGGAAGCCAACCAGGCACCGATTAGGTCCCCATGTCGGGTTGCGTTCGCTCCAGGCAATTTTGACGAGTCGATCTGGCTCATGGTGGGCCTCCTAGGTCAGGTTCACCTCCGAACCTCTGAAATATAACATAACAGAGATTATGTCACGTTCAATTGTGGTCCACCTGAAGGGTCTAAGAAAGGTCAACGGATATGGCATCTTCTGGATATTTGGAAGATCTAGAACGCCTGAAAATTCTTGGTAGGCTGGCATGGTGCAGTATTGACATAGGTGCTAGCCAAACCGCTAGGTAGCTTGAACGTCTGAGGAGGGCGCTGTGGGATTTGAGGTCTTTGACCAGCGCAGAACACCCATGAAGGGCGCACCTAGTGTGACCATCCAAAAAAGTGGTGTCATCTCGATCAACGCCGCAGCACATGACCTGATCGACACACCTGCGGTCGTTGAGTTGCTCTTCGACCCTGACCGGCAGGTTGTGGCCTTCCAGGAAGCTGAAGTGTCTCCACGCAGCTACCGGTTGCGCGTCTCCCCCGGATCCGGCCAAGCCCAAGTGGCGGCGGTCAGCTTTCTACGCTACTACCGGATCGAACACGAGACGAGCCGACGCTACGAGCCCTACGTAGAAGACGGCATGCTGTGTGTGGATCTGCAGGGAGGTTCCGCCGAAGTCCGCGGGAACCGTTCCAAGACCATTGCTACTGAGGCCGAAGACACCGATAAGCTCTGAGGAGGGCACGAGGTTGCATGCCTGGGTGGATGAATCATGCGTAGCACCGGCGTGGAGGTGCCCATATACCTCTTAGGGGCGTCCCTATCCACCATCGAACAGGCAGTCCGCGCCTCGGAACTGTTGCTCGAGCACGCTCCGCGAGGTAAGAAGCTGCTTTGGCGAGACCTCGGTGACGCTGGTAAGAAAACCGTCCAGCAAGTCATCCCCAGGCTCGATCTCAACCACGTCATCGTCATTGGTACGCCACTGGTGGGCATCAAACAGGAACGGGCCCGTGGACTGTGTTTGGAACGGTTGCTGTGGGAATTGGACCAACGGTGCGTCTCCCGGATTTTCCTCGAATCCCGCGGAGAAGCGCTAGATCTCAGCGATCGCCGACGCATCGATGGCCTGCGCGCCCGCCATGCCCTTAACCGTGAGACCCGCGTCGACTGGATGCGGGGTGAAATCGACCCCATGCTCTGGTCCCCCGATATCGTCCTCGGCACCCTCGGGGACGCGCACGTTCATCATGACGAGCTGCCGGAGCAGATCACCCGGCTGATCACTGAGGTTACGATCGAGCTGAGTTAAATACGTAAGGCCAGGTCCTACGAAACCGCAGGTGCCCTGGCCCTTCCTTTCCAACTCCCAACGGAAGTGGGCAATCCTAGTACATCTCATCTCAGGGCGTAGGTCAAGAAGGGCTGTGATTCACCCCCACCCTGAAGGGTGGAGCACTCTCACGACGCTCGATAGAATCGAGCCCCATCAATGGTGCCGGGTCCACTGCGCACCAACGAAAGTGAAAATGGATGTCCCAAACAAACATGCATGCCCTTGTCGCTGGCGGATCGGTCGGTGGGTTGGCCGCCGCAATCGCCCTCACCCGCATCGGCGCGAAAGTTAGCGTCTTCGAACGTTCACCGGGACAGGTCCAGTCCCGCGGAGCTGGTATCGTCATGCAACCCGAGGCTGAATTCCTCCTCAATCAGATCGGCTCGTCCGCCCACTCCGTGAGCGCGCCACTGAGCATTCGCCAGCGCATGGACCGAGAGGGCCGTGTCCGGAGCTACGAAGCCGCACAGTTAATGACCTCCTGGGACACCTTGTATCATACTCTGCGAGATGCGGCCCCCGAGACCCCTATCAGCTCGGTTCAAAATTCGTCTCCGCCGATGAACACGGGACCACCCTTTTGTGGCGTGTCCATCCGCAATGATGAATACGTCGGTAATCAGCCCCCTCGTCATGATTTCTTGTCCCCAGCCGCCCTGTGGGCAAGCCAGATCAGATGTCACCTATCGGTGCGGCAGTCCCAAGGCCACGGAGAGCCGCAGTCCCGTAGACGAACACGGGTACTCAGGGTCATGGTGCTGCCAGGCTGAGGCGGTAGTCCCCTAGCCGCTCTCGCCGGGCAGCTTGTACGCGAGTACGTCGATGTTCTGGATGCTCGGTTCTGCGCTGAACAGCTCTCCTGCCTGCGCGGTGAGTGCCTGCCCGACGCTCCCCGAGAGGTGGGTCCGGCGGGCGTCGTCGGGGAACACGTCGAAGATCCCGAAGCTCGACTCGTCGAACTGGAGAGCGAACCAGGCCCGCGTGCCCTGCTCCTGCTCGACGACGAAGCGCGCGCCGCGCAGAAAGTCGGCGACGTCCTTCTCCTTACCGGGCTTGGCCCGCACGATCACCGATAGCGCAACCTCGATCATGTTCGTTTACCGGCCTGACTGAGCAGTTCCACGATCGCGGAGTTGAAGGCCGGGAGGTCGTCGGGCGAGCGGCTGGTGACCAGGTTCCCGTCGCGTGCGACCTCCTCGTCCACCACGTTCGCACCGGCATTGCGCAGGTCGGTGCGGATACTCGGGTACGAGGTCAGCGTCCGGTTCGCCGCGACGCCGGCCTCGATCAGCGTCCACGGTCCGTGGCAGATCGAGGCAACCGGCTTGCCGGTGGCCATGAAATCGCGCACGAAGCCGACCGCGGCGGGGTCCACTCGTAGCTGGTCGGGGTTCACCGTGCCGCCAGGGAGCAACAGGGCGTCGTAGTCATCGACCGAGGCCGACTCAACCAGGGCATCGACCGGAAACGTGCCGGCCGCATCCAGGTCGTTGTTGCGGGCCTGAATCTCGCCCTCGTGCAGTGACAACAGCTCGGTCGTGGCCCCGGCATCCTGTAGAGCCTGTCTCGGCTGTTCCAGCTCCACCCGCTCCACGCCATCTGCTGCCAGGATCGCGACTCGCTTGCCGTTCAACTCGTCTGCCATGATCTGCTCCGTTCTGTGAGAGGTGGCGGTCTGCCCGTGCGGGCAGCCCGCCCGGTGTCCCCACCGGTTAACGTGGGGAGAAAGGGGTCAGCGCGAGGCTGCTGCGGCCTTCTGCTGGCCGGAACCGTCCGGGTGCAGCACGACCTTGGTCCAGCCGTCGTTGCGCTCATCGAAGTTCTGGTAGGCATCGGGGGCCTGATCCAGGGACAGATCGTGGGAGACGATGAAGGACGGGCGGGCCTTGCCGGCGGCGATGAGGTCCCGTAGCTGGCGGTTGTACTTCTTCACCGGGGCCTGGCCGGAGCCGATGGTCTGGCCCTTGAACCAGTGCAGGCCGTAGTCGAAGGCGACCTTCCCCTGCTTGGCCATCTCGTCCGGGCCGCCGGGGTCCTGGGGCAGGAAGACCCCGACCACGCCGATGCCCCCGGTGAACCGCACCGACTGCACCAGACGGTTCAGGGTCATCACCGGATCCTCGGTGCCTTGCGGGTCGTGGGCCTGGTAGCCCACGCACTCACACCCACGGTCCGCGCCCAGGCCCATCGTCTGGTCGAGGACAAACTGCACAGGATCGGTCTTGGAATCATCAACCGCGATGGCCCCGATGCTCTCGGCCAGCCGCAGTCGGCCCGGGTGGCGATCGACGACCATCACCTTGGCCGCGCCCTTGATCGTGGCCGACAGGGCTGCCATCAACCCCACCGGGCCGGCGCCGTAGATCACCACGGAGTCGCCAGGGACGACCCCGGCCATCTCGGTGGCGTGGTAGCCGGTGGGGAAAATGTCGGAGAGCATGACGTAGTCGTTTTCCTTCTCGGCTGCGTCCTCACCCAGCCGCAGGCAGTTGTGGTCGCCGTAGGGCACCCGCAGCATCTCCGCCTGCCCGCCGGCCCACGACCCCATCGCCGCGAACCCGTAGGCCGCGCCGGCCGCTGCCGGATCGGGCTGAGTGGTCAAGCAGTAATTCGTGTAACCGCGTTCACAGTTCTTGCAGAAGCCGCAGGAGATGTTGAACGGCAGGACCACCCGCTCACCGACCTTAACCTTGTCCACACCGTCGCCGACCTCGATGACCTCGCCCATGTTCTCGTGGCCCAGGGTGCGCCCGGTCTCGAAGTCGGTGCGCCCCTCGTACATGTGCAGGTCCGAACCGCAGATGTTGGTGGTGGTGATCCGTACCAGGACGTCGGTGGGCCGTTCGATCTTCGCGTCCGGGACCTCCTTGACGCTGATCTGGCGCGTTCCGTCATAGACAACAGCCTTCATGATGAGCCTCCTGGGATCGGTACTGCGGCGAGGATGGTGCGGAACGAGCGGCCCGGTCACCCTCCGCAACTATTGAGGGATTAAAGGGTCGTACACCACTCTCCCACGGGCCGCCGGACACTGCCAGAAAGTGTTTCCTCCTGCACGTTAGCCGGGGGCTAACATGGCTGGTATGGAGCTCCGACAACTCCGGTACTTCGTTGCTGTGGCCGAGGAACGGCACTTCGGGCGCGCCGCCCGCAGGCTCTGCATCGCCGTGCCCTCGCTGTCGCAACAGATCCAGGCCCTGGAACGGGACCTGCACGTGACCCTGCTCGAGCGCAGCCCGCGCAGCGTGGCCCTCACCCCCGCCGGGGAAATGTTGCTCGAACACGCCCACGGCCTGCTAGCCAGAGCCGAACGCGCCCGCAACGAGGTCCGCTGCGCAGACGGCCGCCACCGGCACCTCACCCTGCGCGTCGTGCCGGCCGTGGAGCACGTCATGGACGGGTCCCTGCACCACCTGTCCGGACCGGACTCCGGCTTGGAGGTCACCACCGCGATCAGCACCGACAGCGACGCGATCCGCGCGATCCGCCAGGAACACATCGACGCCGCCATCGTGTGGGTCCGCTCCCCCCAGGACCAGGACCTCGCCGGGACCATCCTGCGCCAAGTGCCGTTGCACCTCGCACTGCCGGCCGGGCACCGGCTCGCCGCCGCGGAAGCAGTCCCGGTCGCCGACCTCGCCGCCGAGACGATCGTGATGTTTCCCCGCGACCTCTTCCTCGGCATCTGGGACCACATCATCGGCCACCTGCTCCCGGCCGGCCCACCCCGTCCCGACCAGGTGCTCACCCAACCAGACCTCATCAACGCCCCGGAAGCCATACTCCGCTCGGTCGCGGCAGGTCACGGTGTGGGACCGGTCGCCCCGGCGATGGCCGAGCGCCTCCCGGCCCCCGGGATCATCATCCGTCCCCTCGCCCCCCCCTTACTGGTCCCCGTCGAACTGATCTGGCGCGAACCCGCCCACCCCGCACTCCAGAAAGTCATCACCCTGCTCGCCGGCACCCGGGGGCAGGAACGGTGAAGGTGCTGAATTCTCAGGATCTGTCGACCGGCCCGATCGCGGAGTGCTGCCAGAGTTCCCAGCCGATCAGGAGCGCGCAGACGACGGTCAGTCCGGCGAGTGCCGCCAGCGCCGGCGCGAACACAGCCACCGGGATCAGCACGAGGGCCCCTACCGCGGCAAGGAGGCGATCGGCGGCCAACTGGTGATGATCGCGCCATCGGTAGCCGACGTCGCCGACGAAGAACAGCGCGACACCACCGGCCAGAGCGACGGCGGGCAACAGTGAGAGCGGATCAGTCGCACCCGCGACGGTCTCGTGTACTCCGAGCGCGAAGAACACGACCCGGCTATCAGCTGCAGGTGCAGGTAGCTGTAGAAGTCGCGCGCCAGCCGGGCCCGCTCCCGGTTCCCGGTACCGCGCAGCCGCCGTTCGACCCCGCCGTGGAGATAACCGAAGTAGGACCACCACAGGCCGGCCGCGATCAGTACGGCGAGGAGGATGGCGGCCACCACACCCGGCTGCCCCAGAGAGTCTTCGGTGCCG
Source organism: Rothia sp. HC945 (assembly GCF_051370785.1). Lineage (NCBI taxonomy): Bacteria > Bacillati > Actinomycetota > Actinomycetes > Micrococcales > Micrococcaceae > Rothia > Rothia sp. HC945. Next base: position 1,924,397 of record NZ_JBFCSN010000001.1, read on the forward strand.
GCGCCGACCTGGACGATCGCCTGACCCAGCGCGATGATGATGTGCCCGTGCCGCTCCATGAAGTAGGCAGGCGCCACACCCCAGCCGGCAGTACCGAGAAGCCGACCACCGCGGCCGCGATCCACAGCAACTCCGGCCCCGGTGTGTCGACGAATGCGGCGGCCACTAGCAGCGCCGGCCAGGTGAGCAGGGTGGGGACCAGCCGCAGCACGGCCGCACCCACGTCCGCCTCGCCCCGCACGTCGAGAGCCAGCAGCGCAACGTGGATCAGCCGGACCGCCAGGAACGCGATCCCGAACACCAGCGCCTGCGCGCCGAATGCCTGCGGTAGCGCGACCGCCGCGACCAACATCGCCGCCATCGCGAGGAAGATCAGCAGTCGGTGCCCGGCATGGTCCGAGGTGTTGGTCAGCCAGGCGTAGCAGACCCATGCCCACCACACTGCGGCCAGCGCCAGGAACCCGCGGCCGAAGCCCGCCCAGGAGATATCCGCCAGCATCAGGATCATTACCTGGGACATCGCGAAGACCAGGCCGAAGAACAACTCCAGCGGCCCGACCGACCGATCCGCTGTGTCCTCGGCTGCCTGCTCGTCCGCACCGCCGTGACCATCGCCGCGCATACTCCGCTCCACACCCACCTCGCCGACCTCGACATTGCCTAGATCAACCCACATAGCGCGCCTCAAAACGGCGATCACTTTCTACAGCGGA
>NZ_JBFCSN010000002.1:0-341159 GCF_051370785.1 Rothia sp. HC945
CCCAAACACCAACCCACACCCACGTGAAACACACCACAAACCACACAACCCCACCACCACAAGGAAAAACAGCCCGGTTGCCGCCTACGAAGAGGCTACAACCGGGCTGTTTTCGACTGAGGCTCGTGGTCCTCCAGCGACGAGCGAACCGCTAGGGGCGCACCGTCACCACGGCCATGTTCTTCTTTCCCCGTCTGATGATTGCGTACTTGCCGTGCAGGAGCTGGCCCGTCTCGACGACGGCGTCCTCCCCGCTGACCTTGACGTTGTTGACCGCAGCTCCGCCTTCCTTGAGTGTCCGGCGGGCGGCCGACTTGGATTCGCACAGTTCGGTGCTGATGAGGAGGTTGACCAGCGACAGGTCGCTCCCGTCGACTTCCGCGTGAGGCAGTTCGGCGGTTGCGGCCACAAGAGTCTGTTCGTCGAGAGCGGCGAAGTCCCCCTTGCCGAACAGCGCCTGAGAAGCCTCGATGACCTTCTCCGTGGCCTCCACGCCGTGCACCAGCGAGCACACGTCAAACGCAAGGACACGTTGCGCTTCCCTGCGGAAGGGTTCCTCTTCGGTCTTCCGCCCGAGTTCTTCGATCTCGGCGCGACTGCGGAACGTGAATACCTTGAGTCGATCGACGACGTCGGCGTCGGCGGTGTTGAGCCAGAACTGGTAGAACGCGTACGGGCTCGTCAGCTCTGGGTCCAGCCAGATCGCGTTGCCCTCGGACTTCCCGAATTTGGTTCCGTCGGCATTCGTGATGAGCGGCGTGCCGATCGCGTGGACCGTTTCGCCCTCGACCTTGCGCACCAACTCCGTGCCGGAAGTCAGGTTGCCCCACTGGTCCGATCCCCCGGATTGCAAGGTGCATCCGTACTGTCTGTAGAGCTCCAGGAAGTCCATGCCCTGCAGGATCTGGTAGCTGAACTCGGTGTAGGAGATTCCTTCCTCCGAGTTGAGCCTCTTGGAGACGATCTCCTTCTTGATCATCGTGCCGACACGGAAGTTCTTCCCTATGTCGCGCAGGAAGTCGATGGCCGAGAGTCCGCCCGTCCAATCGAGGTTATTGACCATCCGGGCCGCATTGTCTCCCTCGAAGGACAAGAAGCGACGAACCTGACCGCGCAACGCCTCGACCCACTCGGCCACGACTTCGCGGGAGTTCAGCGTCCTCTCCGAGCTCTGCCGCGGGTCGCCGATGAGCCCGGTCGAACCGCCCACAAGTCCCAGGGGCTTGTGACCGTCCAGCTGCAACCGCCGCATCACCAGGAGCTGAACCAGATGCCCCAGGTGCAGGGAAGCCGCGGTGGGATCGAATCCGCAATAGTAGGTGACCGTCTCCTCGGCCAGGGCCTTTTCCAGGGCCTCCTGGTCGGTCGATACGTGGACGAGACCACGCCAGGTGAGTTCCTGCCAGATGTTGTCGAAACTCGGGTCGTTGGACTGCTCGTTCAGCCCGTGCACGGAGTCGATCACTGAATTATTCGTCACGTCATTCACGCTACCATTCGCCATCCGTCTGTTCTTTCTTCATGGCTCCTCCTGGCCTAGTGTGCCGGGGATTCGCGACCGTCGGTGGTCCACTGCTCCAACCCTGCGGGCACTCCGCGGGATGCGATCAGAGCGAGCCGTTGGGTCGGTCGGGTCATGCTGACATAGAGGTCGCCGACGGTCCCGTAGGCCGCCTCCACGACCGAGTTCGGTTCCACGACCACCACGGTGTCGAATTCCAGGCCCTTGGCCTCCCACGGTGTCAGCACCAGAATCTGTCGTTCGAGCGCAGACTCCGAGGTTCCGGTGAGATCCGAGAATTCCTCGCTCACCGCCCGAACGACCTTGTCGTATTCGGGGTGGGCAACGATGACCCCCACGAGCCCGCCGGCCACGGCGTCCAGGTCCTGGCGCAACCTGCGGGACAGCGTGCCGAGAACGTCGTCGGTCGCGATGACCCGTGGCGACCACTCCCCCTCCCGCACGGCGCGCGGTGCGGATACTTCCAGGCCCGCGGCTTGAGCCATCGACGACGCGGCCTCCGAAATCTGCGACGGGGTCCGGTAATTGACCGACAGCTCGTCCAGGCGATACCGGTCCTCGACGAAAGGCTCCAGGGCCTCGCCCCAGCTTGTCGAGGAAGCGGCCGCGGAGGCCTGCGCGATGTCACCGACCACCGTGAACGATTTCATCGGGCACCGCCGCATCAGCAGACGCCACTGCATCGGGGAGAGTTCTTGGGCCTCGTCCACGACCACATGCCCGTATGCCCAGGTCCGGTCCGAGTTGGCCGCTTCCGCGGCGGTCATGCGTGTTGCTCCGGTCTCGTTGATCCCGGCCAGCATCTCGGCAGTGACGACGCCGTTGACGCCCATCTCTTCCAGGGCGGCGTCGACGTTCTCCAAGGTCTTGGTCGCGTTTTCCAGGTTCGAGTTCCGCTCCGCCGCGGCACGTGCAGCGCTGTGGCCGACAGCGGCCTCGAAGTCACCAAGTAGCTCGGCCGCCTCGTCCAGCAGCGGCACATCGGACTCCGTAAACGGTGCGTCCTTGGGACGGAGCAACGCGTCGACGTCGTCCTCCGAGAGATGGGCTCCCGCCGACTCCAGGTAGTGGCGCTTGGAAAAGAGGTCCCTGACGAGGGTCTCCGCGGTCATCGGCATCCATGCCAGGTTCAGGGCGACCCGCACATCCCGGGCTTGCCGCACGTCCTCGAGCAGATAGGAACGGTCCATATCGTTGCCGCTGGACTCGTTGAGTTGTTTCTCCAACTGGTCCGCCAGATCCTGCACGAGAATCTTCACGAAGGTTTCCCGCGCCTGGTTGTGGGGTTTCCCCGTGGCGCGGGCGCGTTCCCGGGCGTGCTTGATCTGTTTGGGCCCGAGCTCGACGCGCGAAGAATCCACTGAGAGGGTCTGCACCTTCTGCGGCACCTTCTGCCGGTCCGCCACTGCCTTCTTGATCACGGCAGCCATGTCGAGGGACCCTTTGAGACGGCCGATGCGGGGATCGCTTTCGGGCACGGCTCTCACGCCCGGGTACAGGGTCGCCAGTGAAGACATCACGACACCCGTCTCCCCGAGGGAAGGCAGAACGCGCTCGATGTACCACATGAATGACGACGACGGCCCGACCACCAGGACCCCGGACTTCTGGAGCCGCTCGCGATTCGTATAGAGCAGGTACGCCGCACGGTGGAGCGCCACGGCCGTCTTGCCCGTGCCCGGGCCGCCCTGAACCACCTGCACACCGGCGAGCTCCGCACGAATGATGCGGTCCTGCTCTGCCTGGATCGTCGCGACAATGTCAGTCATTCGACCCGTGCGCTTGCGGTTGAGGGCTGCCAGAAGGGCACCTTCGCCATGGAGGATCTCCTCGTCCTCGAGGAACTCGGGGTCGAGTACGTCATCCTCGATGTTTCGCAGGGTGCGACGCTCCAGGATGAGGTGGCGGCGGCGCCGGACGCCCTGCGGGTCGAAGGCCGTGGCCTGGTAGAAAGTGCCCGCCTCCGGAGCACGCCAATCGACCATGAGGCGCTCGTGGTTCTCGTCCGCCAACCCGATGCGTCCGATGTACCGCGTGGACGCGTCGTCGAGATCCAGTTTGCCGAAAACCAGCCGGTTGTCCACCGCGTCGAGCTGACCGAGCCGGTCCTCATAGAAGGTCGCATAAGCGTCCCTCTCGGAACGGTTCTGGTGGCTTCCGGACGACCCGGTGCGACGAACGTCGGCGAGTTTCTCCCGATTCTCCTCACGGAGCTCATCGAGACGACCGTACAGACGATCGACGTACTCGCGCTCGTGCCTCAGTGCCTCTTCGAGCTGTCGCTCATAGGCCTGATGTTCTGCCATGATTTCGGGGTTCGTCTGCTGCGAGGTGTCCTCGCGAGAGGTAGACATGGGAATCCGTGCTTCCTTCGGAAAAGCCGTGCTGTGAGTGGTCAGGACTGAATAGTCTAGACCGTATAGAGCGCACTGACCTCATGGCCGGTGAGATTGGCCCGACCCGCGAGCCCCTCGAGTTCCATCACGACGCCAATTCCCGCGACGCGCATCCCTGCCCGTTCGACGAGTTTGACCGCGGCCCCGAGCGTCCCACCCGTCGCCAGGATGTCGTCCAGGACCAGGACCCTCGCCCCGGGAGGGATATCATCTCGGTGGATCTCCAAGGTCGCGGTCCCGTACTCGAGCTGGTACGACTCGGCGTAGGTCTCGCGCGGCAACTTGCCTTCCTTGCGGACGGGCAGGACGCCGACGCCGGCCGCGTACGCCGCCGCGGAGGCGAGCAGGAAGCCACGAGCCTCGACCCCGGCCACGACGTCGAACTGGCCCTCGAACCGACGCAGAAGTGCGTCCACGACCTCGCGCAACGCGGCGCCGTCGGCGAACAGAGGGGTCAGGTCCCGGAAGATGATGCCGGGCTCCGGGTAGTCCGGGATCACCGCGCAGACCTTGTCGATGGTCGTCGCGACCCGCTCATCCGCGGTCGGCGTCGTGGATTCGTTCATAACTCGCCTGGCTTCCGGGCATGCGAGGCCCCATTGGACGAAAAGTGCACCTAACAGAGTACGCCAGAGTTCTCCGGCGGGATAACCGACCCAGGCAGTTCACCCGACCGCGAAGCGATCAGGGAGCACACGTTCGGTCATGCGAGCTCGTGGCCCTAGTCGACCACCCGGGATCGCGCCGCGAACTGCCGGTCCTCCGCCAAAGCGTCTTTCAGCGCCTGGAGCTGGGCGGCAACGGCCGACGGTGCCGTTCCGCCTTGGGACGCCCGCGAATTGAGCGACCCCTCGACCGTGAGAACCTCACGCACCGCCGGAACCAGGTGCTCGGAGACGGCAGCAAAGTCCTCGTCGGTCAGGTCCCACAGCTCGCAGTCCTTCTCCTCGCACACACGGACGGCGTCGCCCGCGATCTCGTGTGCGACCCGGAAAGGCACGCCCTGACGCACGAGCCATTCGGCGACGTCGGTGGCCAGCGCGAAGCCCTGGGGCGCCAATTCGGCCAAACGGTCCGTGTTGAATTCCAGCGTCTCGATCATGCCGGAGACTGCCGGGAGGAGGGTTTCGAGCTGATCGATCGCGTCGAAGATCGGTTCCTTGTCCTCCTGCAAGTCCCGGTTGTACGCGAGGGGCAAGGCCTTGAGGGTCGAGAGCAGGCCGGTCAGGTCACCGATCAGACGCCCGGCCTTGCCTCTGGCCAACTCGGCGATGTCCGGATTCTTCTTCTGGGGCATGATCGATGACCCCGTCGAGAAGGAATCGTGCAGTTTGACGAAGGAGAACTCCTTGGTGGCCCACAGGATCACTTCTTCGGAGATGCGGGAGAGGTCCACGGAGATCATGGCCGAGATCCAGGAGAATTCCGCGTAGACGTCGCGGCCTGCCGTGCCGTCGATCGAGTTGTGGGTCGCCGAATCGAATCCGAGCTCCCGAGCGACGGCGTTGGGGTCCAGCCCCAGCGAGGAACCTGCGAGCGCGCCCGACCCGTAGGGTGAGACCGCCGCACGGGAATCCCAGTCGCGCAGGCGCTCGAGGTCACGGGACAACGCCCAGGCGTGGGCCAGGAGCTGGTGCGACAGCAGAATGGGCTGTGCGTGCTGGAGGTGGGTACGCCCCGGCATCGGCGCATAGGGGTGGCGTTCCGACTGGGACACCAGGGCGTCGATCACGCCCAGAACGCCTTCGGCGAGGATCGAGGCATGGTCGCGCAGATACATCCGGCCGAGTGTGGCGATCTGGTCATTGCGCGAACGTCCTGCCCTGAGCTTCCCTCCGAGGTCGGGGCCGGCCCGCTCGATGAGCCCTTTCTCCAGGGCACCATGGACGTCTTCGTCCGAAACGGCGGGTTGGTAGGTTCCGGTCCGGACGTCCTGTTCGAGCCTGTCCAGGGCATCGATCATGCCTGAGAGCTCCGCGTCCGAAAGCAGGTTCTTGGCGTGCAGCACCCGGGCGTGAGCGCGCGAACCGGCGATGTCATAGGGCGCGAGCCGCCAGTCGAACTGTGTCGACTTGCTCAGGGCCGCGAGTGCGTCGGACGGCCCTCCGGCAAAACGACCGCCCCAGAGAGCACCCTCATTGGTTCCGTGCTTGTCCTGCTGTGAAGTCACCATTCACCTTTCTTCCGCGTCCGCATCGGCCGCGCGCACGTGATCCGCCTCTGCCCGTCGACCCAGGTCGACGGGCAGAGGCGGATTTTCTTGCTCGTTACAGTCCCAACCGCTGGTCGCGCGACGAGGCGACCTTCGACGACATCCCGAAGAGCTCGATGAAGCCACGCGCATTGGACTGGTCGAAACTGTCGCCCTCATCATAGGTCGCCAGGTTGAAGTCATACAGCGACGTGTTGGACCGGCGGCCAGTCACAGTGGCCCGGCCGCCGTGCAGGTCCATCCGGACCTCTCCGTTGACCATCTTCTGGGTGTCCTCCACGAAGACGTCCAAGGACTTCTTCAAGGGAGAGAACCACTGGCCGTCGTAGACCAATTCGGTCCACCGCTGGTCCACGGTCTTCTTGAACCGGGCCTGTTCCCGCTCGATCGTCACGTTCTCGAGTTCCTTGTGCGCGGCAATGAGAGCCATCGCCCCGGGAGCCTCGTAGATCTCGCGGGACTTGATGCCCACGAGCCTGTCCTCGACGACGTCGATCCGGCCGATGCCCTGGGCACCGGCCCTGCGGTTCATGATCTCGATGGCTTCAAGGGGAGTCACGGATTCGCCGTCGATGGCCACCGGGATGCCCTGTTCGAAGGTGATGGTGACTTCGTCGACGGCCGGCGGGAAGGTCGGGTCATCCGTGTAGTCGTAGACGTCCTTGGTGGGCCGGTTCCAGATGTCTTCCAGGAAACCGGTCTCCACTGCCCTGCCCCACACGTTCTGGTCGATCGAGAACGGGTTGGATTTGGTGGTGACGATCGGAAGGTCGTTGTTCTCGGCGTAGGTGATGGCCTTTTCGCGCGTCAGGGCGAGATCCCGAACGGGAGCAATGCACTTCAGGTCGGGTCCGAGGGTCTGGATGCCGACCTCGAACCGTACCTGGTCGTTGCCCTTGCCCGTGCATCCGTGGGCAACCGTGGTGGCGTTGAACTGCTTGGCCGCTTTGACCAAGTGCTTGACGATCACCGGCCGGGATACCGCGGAGACCAACGGGTAGGCGTCCATGTACAGCGCATTGGTCTTGAGCGCCGGCATGCAGTAATCGGTCGCGAACTCTTCCCGAGCATCCGCCACATAGGCCTCAACCGCACCGCAGTCGAGGGCTCGCTGCCGGACCGTCTCCAGGTCTTCTCCGCCCTGCCCGACGTCGACCGCCACGGCAATGACTTCGGCACCGGTGGCTTCTCCGATCCAACCGATGGCCACAGAGGTGTCCAAACCTCCGGAATACGCAAGTACAACCCGATCCGTCATGGGGTGCGCCCTTTCTCCTCGTGCTCCTCCGGTGCCTGCACCGGAAGCCTGTCTTGTCATCTTGTATGACTATACAGCATGAATTGTATTTATACACATCGGCGTCGGCGTGACATGGTAGCCGCGAGCGGTCGAGCGGACGACGTGGCACTCTAGGGGCGAAATTCGGGCTCGAGCTGCATGAACGCGCCACCCCGCACCCCAGTGGCAGAGCGCATCCTGTAGAGTTATTCTGAATTGCTCACAATAAGAGGATGGTTCTTTCGATGACCGACAGCAGTGACAACGCGAGCGAGCTGAGTGACCAGGAGCTGGAGGCTTTGCACCAGATCTTCGATCTCGCCCGCGAAGGACAAACCCAGCAGCTGGCCGCCGTCCTCGACCAGGGTGTCCCGGTCAACCTGACTGACCCCAAGGGTGACACTTTGCTCATCCTCGGTGCCTACAGGGAACATCCGGACATCGTCGCATTGTTGCTCGAGCGCGGTGCTGATGTGGACCGTCTCAATGATCGGGGGCAGACGGCCCTGGCCAGTGCGATCTTCCGCAACAATCGCGAGATCACCAACGCGCTCCTGGATGCCGGTGCCGACCCCTCCTTGGGCTCGCAGTCGGCCGGAGCGATCGCCGAATTCTTCGATATCGACGATATGAAGGTCTTGCTCCGCGAACGCGGCATCCTCTGACCTGCCAGTCGCCCAGTGGTCACCTCACCGGTCTACTCGGACCACTCCAGGAACCGTTGCGCCAGTGTCTGGCCCCCATTCGGGTCCCGGGAGACGACCATGACCGTGTCGTCACCGGCTATGGTGCCGATGGCTTCGGGAATCTCCGTGTGATCCAGTGCTGACGCGAGGAACTGGGCGGCGCCGGCCGGCGTCCTGAGCATCACGATGTTCCCGCTGGCCTCGGCCATGATCAGCAGATCGCGGAACAACCCCTTGAGCCTGTCGGGAGCGTCCCGTTCCTTGACGGGGTCGATACCGGCCACCGAATAGATCAGGACCCCATCCGTACCGCGAATCCGTTCGGCACCGATTTCGACGAGGTCGCGCGAGAGTGTCGCCTGCGTGACCTGGACCCCGTCCTTCTCCAAATAGTCCGCGAGCTCGGATTGGGATCTGATCTTGGCCGTCTCGAGCAGGGAGATGATGCGCGCCTGGCGTGCGGCCTTGGTCGAGGGGATTCCCATGTCTAGCGTCGTTCCTTTCCGGCGCGTGAAGCCTCCAACAACCATGTCATCAGGGCCTTTTGCGCGTGCAGCCGATTCTCCGCCTCGTCCCACACCACCGAGGACGGCCCGTCGATCACATCGGAGGTGACCTCGAACCCGCGGAAGGCCGGCAGGCAGTGCATGAAAATGGCCGAGTCCTTGGCTTTGGCCATGGACTCACCGGTGACTCCGTACGGAGCAAAGATCTTCCGGCGCTGTTCGGTTTCATTTTCCTGGCCCATCGAAATCCAGGTATCCGTGACGACGACGTCGGCACCGTCCAGGGCGGCGTCGACATCTTCGGTCACCAGAACCGAACCACCGGTCTCATCGGCCCGGCCGCGCGCGGCAACGAGGATGTCCTCTCGAGGAAGGTACCCATCCGGCCCGGCGACACGGACGTTCATCCCCGCCGTAACGCCGCCCAGAAGGTAGGAGTGGGCCATGTTGTTGGCGGCGTCCCCCACGTAGGCCAGGGTCAGGCCCTCCGTCTGACCGAAGCTCTCCCGAACCGTCAGGAGGTCGGCCAGGATCTGGCATGGGTGGTAATCGTCCGAGAGCGCGTTGATGACCGGAACCGTCGAATTCTCGGCCATCTCCTCCAGCCCGGACTGTTCAAACGTTCGCCAGACGATCGTCGAGACCATGCGAGACAAGACATGTGTGGTGTCTGCGATCGACTCCTTGTGGCCGAGCTGCGATTCGCCCGGGTTGACGATCAGCGGGTTCCCACCGAGATCACCGATGCCGACGCCGAAGGAGAAGCGCGTTCGCGTGGACGTCTTGTCGAAGATGACCGCTACCGACTGCGGCCCGGCCAGGGGTTTCTCGGACCAGCGATCTGCTTTCATCCTCTCGGCCAGGTCGAGGACGGTCTTCTGCTCGTCCGGGGAAAGGTCGGTGTCCACCAGGAAATGGCGTGTCATGGTCTCAATTCTTTTCTGGGTCAATGATTCGGTCGCGCATCGCGGGGTTCACACGGAGCGGACGGCATCCAGGATCGTGGGGAGGGCCTCGAGGAACGCGTCGATATGTGCGCCCTCGATCACCAAAGGGGGCGCCAGACGCAGGGTGGAAGGCCCGGTGGCGTTGATGATGAACCCACGGTCGCGGGCTTCGGTAACGACGGCCGGGGCCGGGGCATCGGCCGAGAACTGTGAGAGGTCGAGATCGATACCGATGAGCAACCCCTCTCCCCGAACCTCCGCGACCCCATCGATCGAGGCCAGGCCGTCGCGAAGTCCTTGGCCGACGGTACGAGCACGCTCGAGCAGTCCTTCGTCTTCGATGACCTGAATGGTCGCCAGCCCCGCCGCCATGGCCAAGGGATTGCCTCCGAAGGTCGTCCCGTGGTTGCCCGGACCGAGAACTCGGGTCGCCTCCGGGGTCATCACGATCATCGCACCGATCGGGAATCCTCCCCCGAGAGACTTCGCGAGCGTGACGACGTCGGGGGCCTGCTCCCCCGTCAGCACCTCCTGGCTCGCGAGCCAGCGGCCTGTACGACCCATACCGGTTTGGACTTCATCGACCACCAGGAGGGCCGCGTGCTCCCTGGTCAGTCGCCTTGCCGCCGCCAGGAATCCCGTCGGGAGAGGATGCACCCCGGCCTCGCCCTGGATGGGCTCGAGGATGAGGCCGGCGACGTCGTCGTCGAACGCCGCTTCGAGAGCCTGCGTGGTCGGTTCGACGAACTCGACGCCGCCCGGCAGCGGCTCGAACGGGGTCCGATAGGCCTCTTTGGAGGTTGCGGCCAGCGCACCGGCAGTCCGACCGTGAAAACCGTGGTCGAGGGCCAGGATGCGTTGCTTGGCCGGCGTCGCCGAATTTCCGTGGGACCTGACCAGCTTCAACGCGGCCTCATTGGCCTCGGTTCCGGAATTCGTGAAGAACACCTTCCCCGAGTCCGGGGCACCGGTGATGTCCAGGAGCTTGCCGGCCAGCGACAACTGTTCCGGGGTCGTGAAGAAATTGGAGACATGCCCCAGACGACCGGCCTGACGGGATACGGCCTCGACCCACACGGGGTGGCCGTATCCGAGAGCGTTGACCGCGATGCCGCCCAGAAGATCGACGTAGGTGCGGCCGTCCGCGTCGGTCACCCTCGACCCCTGGCCCGAGGTCAGGACAAGGCTCGGATCACCGAACACTCCCAAGAGATTCTCGCGGTAGTCGTTGAGCAATTCCTGCTGGTTCATGAGGTTTCCTCCTCGGTCGTCCGGAACGGGTTCACCAGGACGAAATCGGCCAACGGTTTGGGCTCCGTAACCTCCCCCGTGACCTGGGTCCCGATCCCTGAATCCGTAAAAATTTCCAAGAGCGGTGAGTGGGCGCGTCGACCGTCGACGATCGAAGCTGCGGGGACACGGTTCTCGACGGCCGCGAGGCAGGCGCTCATCTTGGGGATCATGCCTTCCGAGAGGCTGGGAATGATCCGCCGGAGTTCTCCGGCCGTCAGCGAGCTGATCAGCGAATCCCGATCCGGCCAGTCGGCGTACAACCCCTCGACGTCGGTCAGCATCACCAGCTTCTCTGCCCCGATCGCAGCGGCAACGGCCGCCGCGGCCGTATCGGCGTTGACGTTGAGGACCTCCCCCGTGGGCGTATCCAGGGGCATCCCCTGCTCGACGGCTCGCCCGTCGGCCAGGATTTCGGGGGCAATCGAGGAGATCACGGGGATTTTCCCCGCATCGATCATCGAGGTGATGGCGGTGGTGTTGACGCCGACCACCTCACCGACCAGACCTAGATCGGTCTCAACCCCGTCGACGACGGTCGTGATGCGCCTGGCTCTCAAGAGCCCGCCGTCCTCGCCGGACATCCCGACGGCGTGAGGGCCGTGCTGGTTGATGAGCCCTACGAGCTGCCGGGCCACCTGTCCGGTGAGAACCATGCGCACCACGTCCATGGCTTCCGGGGTCGTGTACCGGAGCCCGCCGCGGAACTCGCTCTCGATGCCGAGTCTTTCCAGCATGGACGAGATCTGCGGCCCGCCTCCGTGCACCACGACCGGCTTGATTCCCACGGACCTGAGGAAGACCATGTCCTCCGCGAAGGCCTCGCGCAGTTCTTCATTGATCATGGCGTTGCCGCCATATTTGAAGACCATGACCTTGCCCGCGAATCGCTGGATCCAGGGCAAGGCTTCCATGAGCGTACCGGCCTTGCTCTGCGCCGAGGCGTAACGCATGTGATCACTCTGTTGGGGCACCGTGCTCACCTCTCCTAGCTCGAGTAAGCCGAGTTTTCCTCGACATAATCGTGGGTCAGGTCGTTGGTCCAGATGGTCCCGGACTCGCTCCCGGCGCCAAGGTCTATCACGACGTTCACTATTCGGTCCGCGGACAGGTCAACCAGCGACCGGTCCTCACCAATGGCGCCACCCCGGCAGATCATGACTCCGTTGATGGATACGTTGACGTCCGAGGGGTCGAAGTCCACCGACGTGGTCCCCACCTCGGAGAGGATGCGTCCCCAATTCGGATCGTTGCCGAAGATCGCGCACTTGAAGAGGTTGGAACGCGCCACGGCACGAGAAACCTCCAACGCCTGGGCCTCCGAGGAGGCCCCGACGGTGGTGACGTGAATATCGTGACTGGAACCTTCGGCGTCGCCGATCAGCTGGAGGGCCAAGCTCACGCAAACCCGAGTGAGGGCATCCGTGAACTCCTGCTGTTCGGGGACCGCGCCACTGGCGCCCGAGGCCATCAACGCGACGGTGTCGTTCGTGGACATGCAACCGTCCGAGTCGGCCCGGTCGAAACTGCGCTCCGTGGCCGAGCGCAGAGCCGCATCGAGGTTCTCCGCGGACATCGAGGCATCGGTGGCGAGGACCACGAGCATCGTCGCCAAGCCTGGGGCCAACATTCCGGCGCCCTTGGCGATCCCGCCGATGCGTACTGGCCCCTGTTCAGTCTGAAGGGTCACGGAGGCCTTCTTGGACACGGTGTCGGTGGTCATGATGGCCGACGCCGCGGCGTCGTCGTACTCGGGGCCTTCGCCCAGTGAGTCCGCCGCGTCCCGAAGCCCCGGCAGCAACAGATCCATCGGCAGTTGCTCGCCGATGAGACCCGTCGAGCACACGAGCACATCGCCCGCGGCCGCGTCGGTCAGCGTGGCAACTTCCTCGGCGGTCCGGTGGGTGTTGCGAAACCCCTCGGTTCCCGTGCAGGCATTCGCGCCACCGGAATTGAGAACGACGACGTCCACCCGCCCGTCGCCCACCACCTCGCGAGACCACTCGACCGGCGCCGCGGCGAAACGATTCGTGGTGAACACAGCCGCGGCAGTGAATTCGGGGCCCAAGTTGCGCACGAGGGCGACGTCCATCCCGCCACTGGCCTTCAACCCGGCGGACACCCCGGAATATTCGAATCCGCGGATTCCGGCCAGTCCGTTCTCGACGTCGATCTCCGGAGCGTTCTTCGGTTCTGAACTCATGGCACGAGTCCTTCCTGGTCAAGGCCTGTGGTCTCCGGGAGGCCCAGGGCAATGTTCATCGACTGGACGGCACCACCCGCAGTGCCCTTGGCCAGGTTGTCTATCGCGCAGGTGACGATCACGCGCCCGACATGCGGATCGAGCGCCAGCTGCATCACGGCGTGGTTGCTTCCCTGCACCGACTTGGTGGTCGGCCACTGGCCTTCGGGAAGCACATGGACGAACGGTTCGGAGGAGTACGCCGCACCCCAGGCAGCGCGAAGTTCGTCCTCGCTCACACCCGGAAGAATTCGAGCCGTCGCGGTGGTCAGAATGCCGCGAGGCATCGGAGCCAGGGTTGGGGTGAAGCTCACGCTCACGGGCTCGCCCGAGGCATCGCCGAAGCCCTGCTCCATCTCGGGAGTGTGGCGGTGCACGCCGCCGACACCGTACGGAGACATCGACGACATGGCTTCGCTGGCCATCAAATGCGGCTTGGCGGCCTTGCCGGCTCCCGAGGTTCCGGACGCTGCAACGATGACGATGTCCTCCGGGTCGAGCAGACCAGCGGCAAGGCCGGGGGCCAATGCGAGCTGAGCACTCGTGGGGTAACAACCCGGCACGGCAATCCTCGAAACACCGGCCAATTCCTCTCGTTGCTTGGTCGGCGCTCCGGTCCGGTACGGCGCGGTGATCAGCTCGGGCAGACCGTACGGCCAGTGACCTGCGTGCTCCGTCCCGTAGAAACGAGCCCACGCGTCCGGGTCTCGGAGCCGGTGGTCTGCCCCGGCGTCGATGACGAGTGTCCCTTCGGGCAGCTCGGCCGCCACGGGGCCACTTGCTCCATGGGGCAGGGCAAGGAAAACGACGTCGTGCCCGGACAATGTCGCCGCACTGGTCTCCTGGACCGTGAGGTCGGCCAGGGATCGCAGGTTCGGGGCCAGTTCCCCCAATCGCGCGCCCGCGGTGGAATTCGCGGTCACGGTGGTCACGTCCACCTGGGGGTGCTGAGACAAAAGGCGGAGGACCTCTCCGCCCGCGTAGCCCGTGGCACCGGATACTGCTACCGAAAATGTCATGACGACACTGTACCGCAGATTTATACAGTGGTCTAAATCTTTATGCATGGAGCGACTAGGATGGCCGCGAGATCACTTCACGACCGAAGGAGTTGGCTTTGTCAGAGCAGATACCGGAGTCCATGACCGCAGTGGTCGCGCCTTCCAGCGGAGGGCCAGGGGTCTTCGAAGAGAGATCCGTGCCCGTCCCTGAGCCTTCGGGCACCCAATTGCTGGTCAGAACCAAGGCCACGGGCGTGAATTTCATCGAGACCTATCAACGCTCGGGCGTGTACGACGTGTCCTACCCCTTCGTCCCGGGCAGCGAGGCCGTAGGCGTCGTTGTGGCGGCCGGGCCGGGGGCCGTCAATGCCACGGTGGGCGATCGCATCGCCACGAGTCAGGCCACGGCCACATACGCCGAATATTTCGTGGTGGATGACGACAAGAGCGTCCGCATTCCGGAGGGCATCGATCCCATGGACGCTGCCTGTCTGCCCCTCCAGGGCGTCACGGCACACTATTTGGTTCGGTCCACGTACCCGGTCAGTGCATCGGACACGGTTCTGTTTCACGCGGGTGCAGGCGGAGTCGGAGGCCTGGCCATCCAGATGATCAAGAACCTCGGTGCGCGGGTAATCGCCACGGTGTCCTCTGACGAGAAGGAACAGATCGCGCTCGGTCACGGGACCGATCACGTGGTGCGCTATGACGACTTCGCCGATCGGACCCGCGAGCTGACGGACGGCCGCGGCGTCGACGTCGTGTACGACTCGGTCGGGAAGACGACTTTCGAGGACTCGCTGACAACCCTGAAGCCGCGCGGAATGGCTGTCCTCTTCGGAGGCGCCAGCGGCCAGGTGCCACCTTTTGACCTTCAGCGGCTGAACGCGATGGGTTCACTGTACGTAACACGTCCGTCGATGGGAGCGTATCTGCGGGACCGGCGCGAACTCGAGTGGCGCATGGGCGAGCTCTTCGACGACATCCTCGCGGGGCGCCTGAAGATCACCCATGACCAGACCTTCCCTCTCGCGGATGCCGCTGGCGCCCACGAGTACCTCGAGGGCAGGAAGACTCGTGGAAAGGTTCTCCTGGAGCCTTGAGCCGGTAAGCGGTGTCCTCACCGCGGGACACGGAGCTCATGCCCTGAACCCGGTGACGGGACACATGACGAAGGACCGCCCAGCATTTGCTGGGCGGTCCTTGATCGCTTCTCTGACGAGCGGTCATCGAGCAAGACGACCACGACTGTTTCTAGGCCTCGATCTCCTCGTGGCGGGTCCTGCGCCCGGCGTAGACGGCGCCCACGACACCGGCGAGGAACACGAGGATCGCACCGGCGATCATCAGCCACCCGTTGCGTTTCTCCGCGGATACGGAATCGTCGGTCACGGGCTTGAGTGATCCCGGGTCGTCCGTCTTGACGACCTTCAGCACGCCGTCGTCCACCGCCATCAGTGCGTCGACGTTCTGGGGGAAGTCGTCATCCTGGGCCCCAGTCTGGGTTCCACGGAATTGGACCTGCTGCCCCGGCTTCACATCGATCGGGTCGTTCACGCCGCCGTCGAACCGCTGATAGGACACGTTCGTGTCCTTCGGCAGGTTGCCTTGGTAGACACCGTTGAACGTCTTGGTCTGCAGATCATTGGTCGAGGTCAGGAACTGACCGGAGACCACCCAGGAATGGCCGGCGTGCGGAGCGTCCTCCTTTGCCGCGTGCAGCGCGCGAACGCCACCGTAGGTCAGCAACCCGGCCAGCAGCAGAGCGACAATGACGATGAGAACCCCCAGCCATCGCCATTTGGACCGGCGGCGGAGATAGCGCCCCGAGTGCTCGTCGTCCTCGTCAAAGCCAAAGAAGTCTTCTGACACGATTCTCCTCGTCTACCGGATCATGCGGGGGAAGCCCGGTCTCGTGCGGTGGATTCCGAACAGTCTACCCGCGGAGAACGGCCCCGTGGCGTTGCGAAGCAAGCTCGATTGCGGCCTCTCTGATCTCACTCGCCTCGTCGTTCGTCAGTGTGCGGTCAGGAGCACGGAAACGCATGGCGCATGCCAATGATTTCTTGTGCTCCTCGATGCCCGATCCACGGTAGTCGTCGAAGACGCGCACATCCTCGAGCAACTCGCCCGAGCCTTCGCGCAACGTCTTCAGGACATCGGCCGCGGGGATATCGGCGTCGAGCACCAGGGCGACATCTTGGGTCACCGCCGGGTACCCGGAGATGGCCTCCGCCGACACTGGTGCACCCGCAGTACGGGCCAGCTCGGTGAAGTCGATCTCGACAGCAACCGTTCTCGTCGGCAGGTCCAAGTCTTTGAGGACCTGAGGGTGCAATTCGCCGGCCCAGCCGACACGCCGTCCGTCCGCAACGAAGAGCTCCGCGGTTCTGCCGGGATGGAATGCCTGGTGACGTCCCTGACGGACATCCAGACGTACCCCCGCCGTGTCGGCCACCATGCGTGCGACATCGAGCGCATCCTGCCAGTCGTACGCGCGCGGGGTGACTCCTGGCGAGACCTGGGCATCGTGACCGGTCAAGATCGCGGCGATATGGCGGGGCTGGCGCGGCAGGCCCGCGTGCAGATCGGCCAGGACACCGGGATCGGGCTTCTGCCCGACCGCAGGAATGTTCTGCGTTCCCAGATGCTCACGGGGGTGGAAGACCAGAGCCGACTCGTACAGGGCCAGGTCACGGAATCCTCGCGAATGGTTGCGCTTGAGCACCTGGACGAGGCCGGGAAGCAGCGACGTCTGCAACGATCCGAAGGACTCGCTGATCGGATTCGCCAATGCGATCGCCGGGACGGGCTCGTTTTCCTCGGGGGTGCCGAAGAGACGGTTGTCGGCCTCGCTGACAAATGGATACGAAGCCACCTCGGTGAGTCCCGCGGCCGCCAGGGCATTGAGACAACGCCGACGCACCGACTGCTCGACGGTCAGCCCACGGCCGCTGGGCGGAACAGGAAGGGTGGACGGGATCTTCTCGTACCCGGAGAGCCTTGCGACCTCTTCCGCAAGGTCCTCGGGTTCGAGCAGGTCGGGACGCCATGAAGGCACCGTCACCTGAAGAACGTCGCCCGTGCGGACCACGGTCGCGCCGATGTCCTCCAGAATCGTGATGACGTCCGATTCGGCAATCTCCATGCCGATGCGTTTGCTCGGGTAGTCCACGGCACAGTGGATTTCGTGCGGGTAGTAGTGGTCGAAGACGTCCGTGACTCCCTCTTCGGCCCTGCCCCCGGCCAGTTCTTCGAGCAGCTCGACCGCGCGCTCGGCCGCGGCGGCCGCAACGAGAGGGTCAACCCCGCGTTCGAAACGCTTGGATGCTTCGGAAGGCAACCGGTGGCGACGTCGCGTCCGTGCGATCGACACTTCCTCGAACCGCGCCGCTTCCACCAGGATGCGGCGGGTCGAAGCAGTCACCTCGGTCGAGGCTCCCCCCATGACGCCCGCCAGGCCGATCGGGCCGGTCTCGTCGGTGATGAGCAGGTCCTCCGGGTCGAGGGAACGTTCTTTCCCATCGAGGGTCGTCAGGGTCTCCCCCGCATGCGCACGTCGAACCTCAATGGCCCCCGTCAGTCGATCGGCATCGTAGAAATGCAGTGGCTGACCGTACTCGAGCATCACATAGTTGGAAATGTCGACCGGCAGTGAGATCGAACGGATCCCAGCGAGCCTCAGGCGGGAGGACATCCACGGAGGTGTCGGAGCCTCGGGATCAACTCCGGATACTGTCCTGGCCACGAACCGCGTGGCGCCCTGATGGTCGTGAATGGGGGCGTCGTCGCGTATCTTCACCGGGTGGCCCGACGCGTTCGCGGCGGGAGCGCGTTGCGCGAGGTCGGTCGCGGGGTCCACGAAGTCCTCGTTCACGGCGTGGCAGTACTCGCGGGCAACGCCGCGGATCGAAAACGCATATCCACGGTCCGGCGTCACGTTGATTTCGGCAGCTTCGTCGTCGAGACCCAGCAGTGCCAGCGCGTCCGAGCCGATCTCAGGGTCGAGCCCGAGGGTGGACAGCACCAGGATCCCGTCGTGATCATCACCGATGCCCAATTCGCGAACCGACGCAATCATTCCGGCGGATACGTGACCGTAGGTTTTGCGGGCCGCAATCGCAAAGTTTCCGGGCAGCACGGCCCCGGGAAGGGTGACCACGACCTTGTCCCCCGGCGCGAAATTGTGCGCACCGCAGACGATGCCCTGGATTCCCGACGGGTCGATGCCCTCGCCGGTCAGTGTCTGTTCTTCGCCCTCGGGAACCACCCGAACCGTGCACCAGTTGACGGTCTTGCCGTTGGAGTGTTCCTCCGGTTCCATCGTGAGCACCTGCCCGACGACGACGGGTCCGGAAATATCGTCCGACGGCCGGTGTACATCTTCTTCCTCGAGTCCCACACGGACGAGGGTCTCCATCAGGTACTCCGCGGAGGCACCCTCGGGGAGGGGCGCATACTCGCGCAACCATGACAGGGGAATACGCATGAACTAAATCTCCATCCCAAAGTGCTCGCTGAAGCGAACGTCGCCTTCGATCATGTCCCTCATGTCCGGGACGCCGTTGCGGAACATGAGCGTCCTCTCGACACCCATGCCGAAGGCGAAACCGGAATACTGGTCCGGGTCGACTCCCCCGGCCCGCAGAACATTCGGGTGAACCATGCCGCAACCGCCCCACTCGATCCACTGGGGCCCGCCCTTGGCGTTGGGGTGCCACACGTCCATTTCGGCGGAAGGCTCGGTGAACGGGAAGTAGTTCGGACGGAGCCTGATCCTTGCCTCGGAGCCGAACATCTGGCGGGCGAAGTGCTCGAGGGTCCCCTTCAGATCGGCCATGGTCAGCCCCCGGTCTACGGCCAGCCCCTCGATCTGGTGGAACACCGGGGTGTGGGTCGCGTCAAGCTCGTCGGTGCGGTAAACCCGCCCCGGGCACACGATGTACAAAGGCAACTCACGCTGGTGGAGGGCACGCATCTGGACCGGCGACGTGTGTGTGCGAAGCACGAGATGCGCCTCGGCCGGGTCCACGAAGAAGGTGTCCTGCAGCTCTCGAGCGGGATGGTCCGGCTTGAAATTCAGCGAATCGAAGTTGAACCACTCCGATTCGACCTCGGGGCCGTCCTCGACTTCCCATCCCATGGAAACGAACATGTCCGTGGCCTGCTCCTGCAGAAGAGCCACGGGATGGCGTCCGCCGATGGAGCGATGTCCCGAACCTGCCGTGACGTCAACGGCCTCTTCAACGAGGATCCGCGCCGCATGCTCCGCTTCGAGCTGCTCATTGCGGGTCTCCAGCGCCTGGGTGATTCTGGCCCGAGTCTGACCGAGGAGCTTGCCGATCTCCTTCTTGTGCTGATTCGACAGCGAGCGCATCTGCCGGTTGGCGACGCCGACGCCAGACTTCTCCCCCGTGAACCGGAGCCGAACCTGCTTGAGTGCGTCGAAGTCCGGAGTCCGGTTCTCGATGCTCTCAATGGCCTGGTCGGCTTCCGCGGAAAATGCTTCGCGAACTCGCTCCAGGCCCCGTTCGGGTTCTGTGTCCAGAACGCCGGCCATGTCTTCGAGCACCGGGTCGGGGCCCGGCCATGGCGCGGCGTTGTCCGGCGACGTTTCAGTCATGAACAACTCATCTCTTGGATCTGATTCGTACTGCGGGATGCTCGAGGGGCCGATCCGACGCAGGGCAGCTGATCGAAATGTTCGCTCGAGCACCACCAGTCTAGAGGATATGGAGGCTCCTCAGCTCACCCTGTGGACGAGCGCCTCTACGATCGGCAGGTCCGCCGGGATCCAGCCCAAGTTCCGGAGTCCGTCCACGTCAGACAGGTTCATCCAGCGAAGCTCGCTATGGTCCTCCAGAGGCTCGGGCACGCCTTTCGATACCGAACCCCAGAAGACCCTCATGGCCATGCGTTCGGTGAGCGGCCAACCCTGAGCCTGCGGTCCCGGAATTTCGGCGCCGAGGTCGATGTCCACGCCTAGTTCCTCGCGCAGTTCCCGGCGAAGCGCAGTCACTGCGTCTTCCCCCGGCTCCGCCTTGCCGCCCGGGAACTCCCAGAGCCCGGCCAGTGCCTCGGGGGCGGATCGACACGCGACGAGCAGGTGAGCCGGCTCGTCCAGGTCATCGACGAGCGCGGCCCCGACCACCTGGACCGGATAGGTTTTTTCCGTCATCGGGCGCTCCCCTCGCCGTCGTCACCCTCCGGTCCCTGGGGGACGTAATTCTCCCGGTAGATGTCCGGCTCAATGTAAATGAGGCGAGCCTCGGGCAGCTCGGATCTGATACGCGCCTCCGAAGCGTTGATCGCATCGACGAGACCCAGGGTATCGACGCTGCCACCGACCGCGATCTTGGCCGCAACCAGGATCTCCTCGGGTCCCATGTGCATGGTCTTGAGGTGGATCAACTCGATTCCTTCTTCCGAAGTCACGGCTTCCCTGATCATCCGCTCCTTCTCCGGGCCAGCCGATTCGCCGACGAGCAGGGACTTGATTTCGATGGCCAGGAAAATGGCGACGACGACCAGGAGCACCCCGATGGCCCCCGACCCGGCCGCGTCCCAACGCCCGTCTCCGGTGATCACCGTCATCACGACTCCGACCAGGGCCAGGCACAGGCCCGTCACGGCGGCGGAATCCTCCAACATCACGACCGGCAATTCGGGCGACTTGGCGGCGCGGAAAAAGCCCAACCAGCTTTTGCGCCCCCTCTTCGTTCGGGCTTCCTTGGACGCCACGAGGAGGGACCGCCCCTCGAGGAGGATCGACCCCACCAGGACCGCGATAGGGACCCATGCCCATGACTCAATCGCGTGGGGCTCGTGCCACTTCTCCCAGCCCTCGTAGAGAGAGAAGAGCCCGCCGAGACTGAACATCACGATCGACACCAGGAAGGCATAGATGTATCGGTTCTGACCGTGGCCGAACGGATGTTCCTTGTCGGCCTTTTTCCTGGACGCCTTGCCCCCGATCAGGAGAAGGATCTGATTGCCTGTGTCGGCGAGCGAATGGATCGATTCCGCCAGCATGGACGAGGACTTGGTCAGCAGGTACGCCCCGAATTTGAGGACGGCTATGCCCAAGTTGGCGCCGAGTGCCGCGAAGATCGCTGTGTTTCCGCCTTTGTCGGCCATTCTTTCGCTCCCGGTCGATGATTGGTTCTCAGGGTGAGTGCACCTACCGGCGCCGCGTCAGTTCCGCCTGGCTCGGGCGCTGGCATAGAGGCAAACGGTCGCTGCCGTGCCCACGTTGAGGGATTCGGCCCTTCCGTGGACGGGAACGGCGACGCGAGCGTCCGCCAATAGCTTTTCTTCATCGCTCAACCCCTGGGCTTCGTTGCCGAAGAGCCAGAGCGTGGGTCGACGCAGATCAATGCCGGTTGAGGGGATCTGCTTCTCCCCGCCGAGGCGGGCCTGAGCGGCGGCGTCGGCCAGGTCGTCGAGGTCATGGTCCCCGTGTCCGTCGGCGGCGAGGATCATCATGCCGCGATCTCGGGCCCGGCCCACGAGTTCGTGGAAGTCCATGCCGGCCGTGACCGGCAGGTGGAACACCGATCCCGCGGTCGACCTGATGGTCTTCGGATTCAGGACCTCGACGCTCCCCTTGGTCGTGACGACCGCGTCCGCACCGACCGCATCCGATGCACGAATGAGCGTCCCGGCATTTCCTGGGTCCTGGACCCGAACCATCGCGGAAACCAGACCGGGGTCGACGTTCGATGCCCAGGGCCCCGAACCGAGAACTTCCCGCCCGTGAGCAACGGCCAGCACACCCTGGGGTGTCAGCGCATCCGACATCGCGGCCAGGACCTCGTCGGATACCAGGCGCACGAAGAGCCTCCGCGGTTTGCCCGATGTCGACGGCGCCCCGGTCCCCGCGGCCGCCGCGATCGCATCGCTCAGATCGGGGTGGCGCTCGAGCGCTGCTTCGGTGACGTAGACGGCGTCCAGGATCGGCCGGTCGCGGTGAGCGGCCAGCGCCTCACGGACCCCTTGCGGCCCTTCCACCACGAAGAGCCCGGTCTTGGCTCGAGCCCTGGAACGCGCGAGTGCTGCGACGTCCTTGACGCGGTCGGCCCGCGGGTTGATCAGCGTTCGTTCCCGTGAGAGCAATTCGAAAGTATCCACCGTGTCAGGCTACCCGACGCGGGTGCTCCGCCCGTCGCGGTGACGGAAGTGCGCGGACGAAAGACGCCGCCGGACCGTCACCGGGTCGATGAACGACCAGGTGGGTGCGGCGGCGTCTTTTCCTCGAGTTGAGGCGTCAGGCTCTAGGCGGCCTTGGCGGAGGTGTCCTCGGGGAGGTTGTTCTTGGCGATGTCGACGAGTGCCTTGAACGCGGTCGGCTCGTTGACCGCCAGCTCGGAGAGCATGCGGCGATCGACCTCGACCTCAGCGGCCTTGAGGCCCTGGATGAAACGGTTGTAGGTCAGACCCTCGGCGCGAGCAGCGGCGTTGATGCGCTGGATCCAGAGCCGGCGGAAGTCGCCCTTCCTCTTGCGGCGGTGATCGTAGTTGTATACGAACGAGTGGGTGACCTGCTCCTTGGCCTTGCGGTAGAGCCGCGAGCGCTGACCGCGGTAGCCGGCCGCGCGGTCCAGGGTCGTACGACGCTTCTTGTGGGCGTTGACCGCCCTCTTCACACGTGCCACTTGTGCACTCCTATCTGTTCTGCGAACCGCACCCGGGCGGTCCAAAAATGTTGGCGGAACGGCCTCAGCCGATCGGAACGAGTGACTACTTGGTCAGCATCTTCTTGATGACCTTGGACTGACCGCCCGTGACGATCTGGTCGCTCGCGAGGCGACGGGTCAGACGGGAGGACTTGTGCTCCAAGTAGTGGCGGCGGTTCGCCTGCTGGCGCTTCACCTTGCCCGTGCCGGTCAGCTTGAAACGCTTCTTGGCACCCGAGTGAGTCTTCTGCTTCGGCATATCAGCCGTTCTCCTTACGTTTTCTCCCAACACGCTCACAGGGAGCGCGCGGGGTCGGACTTGCAACGACCGTTCAGGCCGCTGCTGACGGGGATCCAGCCGTGGGCAACCTGGCCCGGTCCGTGCGACCGACCGGTTGACACCTGATCATTCGGCGGAGGAATCGGTCTTCGGCTCGGCCGAAGTGCCGCTCTCCTGTCCCTTGGCTTGCTCTTTGAGCTCGGAAGGCATGGCGTCGGCCATGCTGTTGGTGACCGGCTCGGCAGACTTGGTGTCCACTCGCTCGCGCGACTTCCGGCCACCACCCTGCTGGTTCTTCTGTTCACGGCGCGCCTGCGCACGGCTTTCGGCCTTGTTGCGCAAGGGACCGAGGACCATGACCATATTGCGGCCGTCCTGACGGGGGTTGGACTCGACGGCCCCCACCTCTGCCAGGTCATCCGCCATGCGTTCGAGGAGACGGACCCCCATCTCGGGACGCTGCTGCTCGCGGCCGCGGAACTGGATCATGGCCTTGACCTTGTCACCGGCGGAGAGGAAACGTTTGGCGTGTCCTACCTTGGTCTCGTAGTCGTGGTCATCGATCTTCAGCCGGAAACGGATTTCCTTGAGCACCGTGTTCGTCTGGTTCCGCCGGGATTCGCGAGCCTTGACCGCGGCCTCGTACTTGTACTTGCCGAAGTCCATGAGCTTGCATACCGGCGGCTTGGCGGACGGTGCTACCTCGACCAGATCAAGATCCGATTCGCGCGCCAGACGCAGGGCGTCTTCTACGCGGACAATCCCAACCTGTTCGCCGCTTGGGCCTACCAGGCGGACTTCCGGGACGCGGATACGGTCATTGATACGTGGATCGCTAATGTGGCACTCCTGTAGTCAGCGGGTTTCCCCATAGGTTGTTGATAACTGCAACGGCAACAAAAAAGCCTCCGTTGCTTTCAAACGGAGGCTTGACCACGATACGAACAGCCCTCACCCATGGGATGAGTCCACGTCATCGTGACGCAACCCGGCAATCCGAGGGATTGGCGCGGGTGGGAGCGTAGCTCCGCTTGAAACTGGTGACCACTATACACCATCGGCACGCCCGCTCCCAGTGGTGTTCATGACAAACCTCGTCGCGGGAAGCCCGATCGCCGTTGCCTTGTGGGAAGCTGGACTCATGACCAACAATTCTTCTTCCCAGGACTCCGGCCGCGATACGAACCCGCGGGAGACCTTCCGATTCGACGAGTCCGTCGCGGCAGCGCAGAACCCTTCGGCCTCAGAGCCGACGCCCGAGGAGGTCGAAGCCATCGGGCAGCAAATGCGCGATATCGCCGACGTCGCGGCCGTCGAGGTCATCACCACCTCCGCGGTGCACATGATGAGTGCCGCGGCCGTGAAATGCGGTTTGGCTGCCGAAGAAGACGCGGAAGACGTCAAGGATCTCGACGAGGCTCGGAAACTCATCACGGCGTTGGCCGGGCTGGTCACGGCGGCGGCCCCCGAAATCGGCTCCCAGCATGCCGGTCCCCTGCGCGATGGCCTCCGCTCCTTGCAGCTGGCTTTCCGCGAGGCGTCCATCTCCCCGGACGCGCCCGGCCAGGGCCCCGGAGAAAAGTTCACCGGCCCCGTCTTCTGAGCGACGCCGGCCAGGGCACCGGTCGAGCCGCGTCGGTCGGGGCTTGGCCGGGTCGCGTGATCGAGCCCGGCCGCCGGGGCCGCGCTCACCGGTGCGGCGGCGCCCGCTATGGTTTGGGTCGTCGGTCCTGTGCGGCGCTCAGGATCCGGCGCGCAGACGAATGTCAGCCGAATCGACCCGATCCGCAAGGGTCTGATGAGCCGAGAAGCGCTTCTGGAATTCTTCGACCGACGTGTCGAGTTCCCGCTGATCCAGCCCGGGACGAATCGTGAGTTCAACGCTCAGCTCCGGCCCCGGCCCTCCGCCCGGAAGGAGGCGCCCTTCGGCATCGCGGCATCCCACTCCTCGCCCCGGAGCCATGTTGACCGACAGAACGGACGGGTCCGGCTCCCCGCATTCTTGCAACGCCTCGAGCACCTCGGGATCGGAATAAGCGGGACGCCACCTGGTGCCTTTGGCGATGGCCCACAGCGCCGGCCTGCGAACCACGAAAGTCAGCGTCGATCCAGGGTTCAGCACGAGCAGCTGGTTCTCGTCCTCGACGGCCGAGAGTGCCATTTTTCTCGAGTCCGCGGCTACGGGACGGGCCTGATCATGCCAGGAAGCCAGGTCCTCCACATTGGAGAACACGGGCAGGGCCTTGCGTCCGTCCGGTGCTTGGATGCTGACCAGCGCCATGTCCGACTCCTTGTCGGAGACGAGCCCTTCCTCGGTGACGTGGGATTGGGACAGCTCGGCGACCACGGGTGCAAACAACCGAACGTTCGCGAGGGCGTCGACGACGACCTCTTCCGGGGCTTCCCCGCGCGCGAAACGGCCGAGAGCCGCCTCGAGCTCCGTGGGCGTCAGCCCGTCATCGGAGGGATACGCGTGGGTGTGGGATGTCCCTTCCCCCAGATTTCGCCCCTCCCAGGGTTGTCCCCCGGTGTCCGTCGACCGCCCTGCACTCGCGAGCTGGGCACGAATGTGGGCGGGCAGCTCCTTCTTGCCGGTCATGGGCGCTCCGGACGCCCGGCGACGTCGAGGGCCTCGGCAAGTGTGAACTTTCCAGCATAGAGGGCCTTGCCCACGATGGCGCCCTCGACACCGTGGGGCACCATGGCGCGCAAGGACTCGATGTCCTGCAGGGACGAGATGCCGCCGGAGGCAACCACCGGCTTGTCGGTGCGACGGGCCACCTCGGCGAGAAGTTCGGTGTTGGGACCTTTCAACGTCCCATCCTTCGTCACGTCCGTGACCACGTAGCGGGCGCACCCGTCGTCGTTGAGCCGATCGAGAACCTCCCAGAGGTCACCGCCCTCCTGCGTCCACCCGCGTGCCGCCAACGTGGTGCCCCGCACGTCGAGGCCCACGGCGATGACGTCACCGTGTTCGGCGATCACGCGCTTGGTCCACTCGGGGTTTTCCAGCGCGGCCGTTCCGAGGTTGATGCGCGCAGGTTTGAGGTCCAGAGCTCGTTCGAGTGACTCGTCGTCGCGAATCCCGCCGGACATCTCGATCCTGAGATCCAGCGACTGGGACACACGGCGAAGCACGTCAGCGTTGTTGCCTCGTCCGAAGGCGGCGTCCAAATCGACCAGGTGGAGCCACTCGGCCCCGGCCTCCTGCCAGGCCAGGGCGGCCTCGACCGGGTCACCGTAGCCCGTTTCCGATCCGGCCTCGCCCTGCACGAGCCGCACGGCTTGACCGTCGGCTACGTCCACAGCAGGCAGAAGCTCGAGTTTTTCGTTGGTTGTCATGCGATGTGGTCCCCTCTAGTCCAGAGTTGTCACGTAAAAGCCATAGGCGAAGAAGGCGACCGCGAGCACCCAGAGGACGATCTGGGCGATGACGGTGATCTTCTGCTTGCGGAAGGAAATGGCGCCTCCGGCGAGGAAGGCACCGAAGGTCATGAGCAGCAGTCCTGAGACTATGGGGCTCACCGCGGGTCACGTCCTCTCGGGTCGATATCCTGATGTTCGAGGTCCACCTTCGCGCCGGCGGTTTCTAGACGCCCGGCGCGCGGAAGAGTGCCCAGCCAGTTCCGCAACAGCTGGAGGCCCGCCGTCGAGGACTTTTCTGGATGGAATTGCGTTGCAGACAACGGCCCGTTCTCCACGGCCGCGATGAACGGCCCTCCATGATCGGACCAGGTGACCTGCGGCGGCTTCATGACTTCGATGGTCTGGTCGAACTCCCATTCCTGCACTCCGTAGGAATGCACGAAATAGAACCTTTCGTCCTCCACACCGCGGAACAGAGTGCTGCCCTCCGGTGGTTGGACCGAGTTCCATCCCATGTGGGGCACGACGTCAGACCGCAGTCGCTCCACACGGCCGGGCCACTCCCCCAAACCGTCGGTCTCCTGCCCATGCTCGGACCCATGGTCGAAGAAGACCTGGAGACCCACGCAGATGCCGAGGACGGGACGCCCGCCGGCGATTCGGCGCCCGATCATTCTGGGAGCGCCCGCCGCTCTGAGGGAGCTCATGACTGCCGAGAAGGCGCCGACCCCGGGAACCACGAGCCCGTCCGCCCCGAGCACGTCGGACTCCGAGCGAGACAGGACGACGTCGGCGCCCGCGGCTTCCAACGCCCGAACCGCAGAACGGACGTTACCGGCCCCGTAGTCGAGAACGGTCACGGTCGGACGCGAGCTGTCGGACTGCTCGAACGAATCCTTCGCGGGTTCGGACATCATCTACAGGGCTCCCTTGGTGGAAGGGATACCCTCTACTCGCGGATCCGACTCCACGGCCTCGCGCAACGCTCGGGCCAACGCTTTGAACTCTGCTTCCGCAATGTGGTGGGGATCCCTGCCGGAGACGACGTCCATGTGCAAGCAGATCCCTGCGTGGAAGGACAAGGCTTCCAGGACGTGGCGCACCATAGAACCGGTGAAGTGCCCACCAATCAGGTGAAACTCAAAACCTTCCGGCTCCCCTGTGTGGACGAGAAAGGGGCGACCGGAAATATCCACGACCGCTCGGGCCAGCGCCTCGTCGAGAGGCACCGCGGACTGACCGAACCGACGGATTCCACGTTTGTCCCCCAGAGCTTCCTTCAATGCCTCACCCAGGACGATGGCCGTATCCTCCACGGTATGGTGCACGTCCACGTGGGTATCTCCCGAGCATCGGATGTCCAGATCGATCAGGGAATGCTTGGACAGCGCTGTGAGCATGTGATCGTAGAACGGCACGGTCGTCTCGATACGGGACCGTCCGGTTCCATCCAGGTTGATGTCGACGGAAACCGTGGATTCGCTGGTTTCGCGGCTCATGCTGGCTGTGCGGGCCGGTGATGGGGTCGTCATGACTCTCCTGCGGTCGAGAGGGCTCGGCCCTCACTGTCTGGATCGGTTCCGAAAGTCTCAGGCGTCGGCGGAGTCCAGGTCCCGCCGCCGCTCGATGTGCCTGTCCAGACTATCGAGAAAAGCGGTGGTTTCTTCCTCGGTCCCCGCCGTGACGCGCAGATGCCCCGGAATTCCGACGTCACGAATCAGGACGCCGTCTTCCAGCAGGTCCTGCCACAGCCCGTGGCTGTCCCCCACCCCGCCGAAGAAGACGAAATTCGAATCCGAGGAGGCGGGGCTCAGGCCCAGGTCCCGCAAGTGCTCGACGATGCGGTCCCTCTGTTTCTTGATGTCCTCCACGTTGGACAGAAGCTGCCCGCGGTGACGCAGAGCAGCCAAGGCCGTGGCCTGCGTGACAGCGGACAAGTGGTACGGGAGCCTGACCAGCTTGATCGCATCCACCACGGCGGGAGCCGCCGTAAAGTAGCCGATCCTGGCGCCTGCCAGAGCGAACGCCTTGCTCATGGTTCGGGTGACGATGAGTCGTTCGCGCCCCGGCAACAACCTGAGCGCCGTCCGATCAGGGTCCCTGGCGAACTCGGCGTAGGCTTCATCGACCACGACGATGCCATCGAAGGATGTCGCGGCGTCGTACACGGCCTCGACGACCTCGGGGTCGAGAGCCGTGCCGGTCGGATTGTTGGGGGAGCAGAGGACGGTGATGGCAGGCTTTTGGTCGGCAACTTGACGGGCCGCGGATTCGGGCGACAGCGAGAAATCCTCGGCCCTGTCCCCCGCCACAAATTCCGTATTGGTCCCCGAAGCCAAGAGCGGATACATCGAATACGTTGGGACGAAACTCAAGAGCCGGCGACCCGGACCGCCGAAAACTTGCAGGATCTGCTGGAGAATTTCGTTCGACCCATTGGCCGCCCACAGGTTGTTCTGGTCGAGGCCGTGTCCCACAAAAGCGGCCAGCTCGGAACGGAGCTCCGTGAAATCACGGTCCGGGTAACGATTGAGCGAACGAGCCGCTTCTCGCACTCCTTCGGTCACCGCCTCCACAACCTCGGCCGGCATAGGATGCGTGTTCTCGTTGACGTTCAACGCGTACGGCACCTCGAGCATGGGGGCGCCGTAAGGGGACCGACCTCGAAGGTCGTCCCGGAGGGGCAGGTTGTTCAACGCGTCCAATGAGTCAGTCACCCCACCATGCTAAGGACCGCCGAACCTTACTCCGAAATTATCGGGACAATAAGACGCTGTCCGGGGGTAACCTGTCCGCTGCCCAGATCGTTCAGATCGTTGATCTTGTCCATGGTCACTCGAACATCCGCGCTGGAATCCACGTCCCGAGCGATGTCCCACAGGGTGTCCCCGCTGCCGACGACGACGGATTGCGTGGTCGAGGCGGCATTCTCCGTACCCGCCTGCGCGGTGCCCGGCACGAGGAACATCATGAGAGCCACCGCGAGGACAACGACGGCGGACAGGACCGGCAACCCGAAGAACACGAAACGGCCTCGTCGAGTCAGCGACATGTGTGAGGTTCGGGCACGAGCGGCTCCTACGTGACGGATCCATTCCGCGTCACGGCCCTTGGTCTGAGTAAACGTGCTCATGCGAAGATCCCTTCGTATTCGGCGTGAGTGATGAGAGTTCGAACAGATGTTCGAGTTCGTACGTCTGTTCTACCAAAGTCTTCGAACACTGTCGAGAAAAATAGAACACTTGTTTGATTTGCCACTTCCTCTGGCCTAGCCTGAGGGGTAACGCAAATCGGTTGTACCGGCCGGATCGCATTCCCTCTGGGGAGGACTCCTTCGGTGCGACTTTCAGCAACCGCATCCGAACGGGCGACGGCACGATGATCGTGGTCGCCTGGGCCGTAGTTCCAGTACACACGGGGCGACTGACAACTTAAGCACCTCCAGGGAAGGACGAACCGGTGGCCACCCAGCTTCCTCACCAGGCCAAGCCGCTCACCCCGCGACAGCGCAGAATTCTCGAAGCGATTGCATCGTCCGTCGAGACGCACGGCTATCCGCCGTCCATGCGAGAGATCGGCGACCTGGTCGGGCTGTCCAGCCTGTCGAGCGTGACCCATCAGCTCTCGCGGTTGGAAGCCCTTGGCTTCATCCGTCGCGATCCGAAACGACCGCGAGCCATCGAGGTGCTTTGCGAAACACCCGTGGGTGAAGAGGGTCCTCGGTTCCCGGCCGCCACGGCCCAGGAACCGGCCGTGGCGGAACCATCAAGAGAAAAATCGAACGACAAGGTCGTGCCGCTCTTCCCGGAGAGCCAACCGGATGGGGCAACCGCCCAGGTGCCGCTGGTCGGCCGAATCGCCGCGGGTGTTCCCATCACAGCTGAGCAGCACGTGGACGACGTCGTCGCCCTCCCCCGTCAATTGGTCGGCCAGGGCCAGCTCTTCATGCTCGAGGTCCGAGGAGACTCGATGGTCGAGGCCGCGATCTGCGACGGCGACTGGGTTGTGGTCCGTCAGCAGAGCGACGCGGAGAACGGCGACATCGTCGCGGCGCTGTTGGACGACGAGGCCACGGTCAAGACCTTCCGGCAACGGGACGGGCACACCTGGCTGCTGCCTCAGAACCGACAGTACGAGCCGATTCTCGGAGACCACGCGACGATCATGGGCAAGGTCGTTTCGGTCCTGCGCTCGATGTGAGTCCGGCCCCGGCCAGCTTCACTCGGTCCCGGGCGCGGGGCCCGGCGCGCGTACGCATCGCGCGGTCAGCGTGCACCGGGCCGGAATCAACCGGCGGCGAGCCTCCGCAGGGCCGCGGTGACCGTCGGCAACTTGTCAGTGGTCCACAACGGGGGCAATGCGCTGCGCAGGAACCCGCCGTAGCGTGCGGTGGCGAGTCTGGAATCCAGGACGGCGACGACGCCGCGGTCTTCTTGCGAACGGATCAGCCGACCGGTCCCCTGGGCCAGCCTGATGGCCGCGTGATAGGCCGAGACAGCCATGAATCCATTCCCTCCGGTCTGGCTCACTGCCCTGGCCCGTGCGGAGGAAAGCGGGTCGTCGGGACGCGGAAACGGAATCCGGTCGATGATCACCAGGCGACACGACGCTCCCGGAACATCGACCCCCTGCCACAAGCTCATGGTCCCAAACAGGCAGGTATCGGCGTCTTCCGTGAATTCCTTGACCAGCCCGCGCAAGGAGGATTCGCCCTGGACGAGGACCTCCAGGTCAGAATTGTTCCTCACGTACTCGGCCGCCTGCTCGGCCCCTCGCTTGGACGAGAACAGCCCCAAGGTCCCTCCGCCCGAGGCCTCGACCAGTTGGAGCACCCGCTCGAGCTGTTCCTCAGAAACTCCCCGCGCCGGTTTCGGCAGGTCCGAGGCGAGATACAGCATTCCCTGCTTGGGATAGTCGAACGGTGAGCCCACATCGAGGCCCTCCCACGCGGGCGCCTTCTCGCCTCTGAGACCGAGCGATCCGGCCGCCGAGTCGAAGGAGTGACCGATGGAGAGGGTCGCCGAAGTCAGGACGACCGTACGGTCCTGGAACAAGCCCTCCCGAAGCCTCGAAGCCACCGACAACGGCGCCACGTGAATGGTGGCCGGGTCGGTATCGGCCGCCGCAACGTAGCCGCGTCCCGGCTCCCAGCCCCCAACTCGGCTGATCCACACGACCTCGTACTTGCCGTCGGCGCCGAGCGTCCTCTCCGCCAGCTCGAGGACCTCGGTCAGCCGGGCTCGGGCAGTCTGTCGACCGGCGTCGGCGTCTTTGCCTTCCGGCTTGGTGTCGGACAAAGCCGCGCGGCTCGCGTCACGCACCAGTTCCATGGCCCTCTGCAGATCCGGGGTCAGACCGTGTGCCATGAGCTCCGCGGGCTTCCCGGTGCAGGCGGCGTCCAATGCGTCGGCGGCAGCGGTCAGCGGGTCGTGCGAGGCGCTCGTGTGCTTGCGCACCGCTCTGGCCGCGGAGCGCACCATGACGGGCGAAATCGCTCCGGTCACCGCACCCGTGACCCGATCGACGAGTTCATGGGCCTCATCGACGATCACGGTGTCATGCTCCGGAAGGACACCGATTCCTTCGAAGGCGTTGATCGCCAGGAGCGCGTGGTTGGTGATGACGATGTCGGCCTCGCCGGCCTTCTGTCGCGCCAGTTCCGAGAAGCATTCCTCAACCAGGGGGCACTTGCGGCCGAGGCATTCTGACGCGGTCACGGAAACCTGTCTCCACGCCTTGTCGCTGACCCCGGGCAACAGCTCGTCCCGGTCTCCGGTGTCGCTCGTTTCCGCCCAGGAGCGGAGACGCACGATTTCCTCGGCGAGTCCCGTGCCACCGCGATCCGGATGGCCAGAAGCGGACGCCCCCTCGGAGTTCAGGGAGAAGAGCGCGTTGGGGTCTTCTTCCTCGGGGTACCCGCCCTCGAGTTTGTGCAGACACACGTAGTTGTTCCGCCCTTTGAGCAGGGAGACGTCGACCGGGCGCTCGAGCTGGTCGTCCAAGGTTTCGAGCAGGCGCGGCATGTCTCGGGTGACGATCTGCGCCTGGAGTGCCAAGGTCGCGGTTGCCACCACAATCGGGGACTCGGCGTCGATCGCGCGCCGGATCGCCGGAATCAAATACGCCAACGACTTGCCCGTTCCCGTACCGGCCTGAACCAGCAAATGCTTGTTCGTCTCCAGAGCCTGCGCCACGTGGGCGGCCATGCGCCTCTGCCCGTCACGCCGTTGTCCGCCCGTCCTGTCGACTGCGGTGTCCAGCAGCTCCAGGACGTCCTTGGCGCCCGGCAGCGTCTCCGGTTCCTCACCCGTCGGCGCAGTATTCATGAATCCAGCCTCCGACAGTTCAGGCGTTCGAAATCGTGTATTCGTGCAATTCTGCCGCCATATCCTGACGGACCAGAACGCTCATCCGCGTGCCACCCTCTTCGAACTCTGTCGAGAGGATCTCGGTATCCCACGAGTGCAACCGCGAGACAACCTCTCCGTGGGAGTAGGGCACCAGGAGCTCGAGTCGAACGTCCGGCCTCGGAATGGTGTCCGAGATCAGCTGTTTGAGCTCTTCGATCCCTTCTCCGGTACGAGCCGAGACGACGGCGTGTCGGGGTTCCCGCTGGCGCAGACGCTCAACGACATAAGGATCGGCCGCGTCGGCCTTGTTGAGCACGATGATTTCCGGAACGTCGTGGGCATCCACATCGGCCAGCACGTCGCGAACCGCTCGGATCTGGCCCTCGGGCTCGGGGTGGGAGACGTCGACGACGTGCAGGATGACGTCGGAATCCGCGACTTCCTCCAACGTGGATCGGAAGGCCTCGACCAGCTGCGTCGGCAGAGAGCGCACGAAACCCACGGTGTCCGAGAGCGTGTAGCCAATTCCATCAGGGGTCACAGCCTTGCGGACGGTCGGGTCCAGGGTCGCAAACAGCGCGTTCTCGACGAGCACGCCGGCATCCGTGAGCCTGTTGAGCAGCGAGGACTTCCCGGCGTTGGTGTACCCGGCGATCGCGACTGAAGGAACATGGTTGCGACGACGATTCTGCCGTTTGGTCTCTCGGGCCGGTTTCATCGCCGCGATCTCGCGCCGCAGCTTCGCCATGCGGGAACGAATACGACGCCGGTCCAGTTCGATCTTGGTCTCACCGGGCCCACGGGAGCCGATGCCTTCACCGCCCGCGGCACGGCCACCGGCCTGCCGGGACATGGAATCGCCCCAGCCACGGAGTCGGGGCAGCAAGTACTCGAGCTGTGCGAGCTCGACCTGGGCCTTTCCCTCTCGTGACTTGGCATGCTGGGCGAAGATGTCGAGGATCAACGACGTCCGGTCGATGACCTTGACCTTGACGATGTCCTCAAGGGCACGACGCTGGGAGGGCGCGAGTTCGGAATCGATGATGACCGTGTCCGAGCCGGTCGATTGGACGATCTCCCGAAGTTCCTGGGCCTTGCCCGATCCCAGGAATGTCCCCGGATCGGGCTTGAGTCGACGCTGGACCAGGCCGTCGCGCACCTCGGAGCCGGCGGTCTCGGCGAGCGCGGCCAGCTCCCGCAGTGAGTTCTCCGCTTCGGCCTGCGTTCCTTCCGACCAGATACCAGCGAGAACGACCTTCTCGAGCCGCAGTTGGCGGTATTCCACCTCGGTAACGTCCTCGAGCTCCGTGGAGAGACCCTGGACGCGGCGCAACGCGCGACGTTCTTCCAGTTCCTGCTGGTCGCCGTCTGCAGCGGTCAGTTCCCTGCCCTCGCGGGCCAGTTCAGGGGCTTTGCGATCGAGGATCGCTTCCTCGTGTTCTTCTTCGGCGGAGAATCGACCGAGGACTCGATCCACGCTGGCCCTGAGCTGGGCATCGGTCGGCCGCGAACCGCCCTGGTCCGCGGAACCTGTGGTTTCGTTCTGGGGCATAGTGCCTTTCTTGGGGTAACGCGCGCCTTTCCGGCGACGTCGTCTTCTGCAATTCTATCCGCGTCGCCAAGTCGTGCACCGTGGCGCACGTCGATCTGTGGATGACCGCCCGGAGCAGTGGCGGTCTGCTTTCGGTCGGGTCCCGCAGGTCCGCTCATGCCGTAAAATCGCTCTTCATGGCCGAGCACTACTTTTCCTCCCACCACGAGGACGGGCTGACACCCCGACCCCTGACCGTCGAGCTCGAGGGCTCCGAAAGACACCTCGTCACGGCATCGGGTGTTTTCAGTCCCAAGGGACTCGACAAGGGAACCGCGGTTCTCCTCAGAGAAGCACCCGAACCACGAGGAAATTCCCTCCTCGACATAGGTTGCGGCTGGGGGCCGATCACCCTGGCCCTGGCGCTCAGGAGACCCGGTGCCCGGGTCCTTGGTGTCGATGTCAATCAGCGGAGTATCGAACTGACTCGGCGCAATGCGGCCTCGATGGGACTGGACACCATCTCGACTGCTCTGCCCGACGACGTCGACCCCGGTCTGAGCTTCGACACCATCTGGTCCAACCCGCCCATTCGCGTGGGTAAGGACGTTCTGCACGACATCCTGATGACCTGGTTGCCCAGGCTCTCGGCCGGGGGCTCGGCCTACCTCGTGGTCCAGAAGAACCTCGGCGCGGATTCTCTGATTCCGTGGTTGGCCCAGAACCTGGGTACGGAGTTCGCCGTCCATCGATATGCCACGGCCAAGGGGTTTCGTGTCATCGAGGTCCGGCGGGGACCCGCCCGGGAAGTCTAGCCGAGAACAACCTTTCCGACCAGGACGGCCGGTCCGGACAGGACCACGTGTTCCAGCTCGTCCGGGGCCATGACGAATGTTGCTCCTACCGCGCCTCCGGGCACCTCGACGACCCATTCATCGGGCGCGTCGTCGCCCGCCCAGAAGCGAGTCGCCGCAGCCGCCGCACAAGCCCCGGTGCCGCAGGATTGGGTCTCGCCCACACCGCGTTCGTGGACCCTCATCGCAATGCGGCCGATGGTGTCGTTGTCCTCGGAGTCGACCGGAACCACGAACTCGACGTTGGTCCCCTGGGGCGGAACCGGACGCACATTCGGGACCTCGTCGAGCCCGAGCTTACCGAGCTTCTCCTCACCAGCCAGGGCGACCACCGTGTGCGGATTGCCCATGGTGATCGACAGGCCGGGGCGGGGTGTCCTCAGCCCGCGAGCCGTCACGAGGCTGTCCGAACCCGAGTCTCGTGCTTCATCGCCATGGATGAACCCCCACGGTCCCATATCGACCGCGTAACCGTCCTCGACCTTGGCCACGACCTTCGCCCCTCCCCGGGTCCCGATGGTCAGGCTCTGGCCCGATTCGACAGACACGAGGCCCTCCGTCAGGAGGTAGTGGACGAACACCCGCACACCGTTGCCGCACATTTCCGACAAAGACCCGTCCGCGTTGCGGTAGTCCATGAACCACTCGGCGTCGGGCGAGGTTTCCAGCACTTGCCTGCCTTCGGGCAGCTCCTCCGACCGGATGGCTCGGATCAATCCGTCCGCCCCGATACCGCGGTGACGGTCGCACACCGATTCGACGAGGGAACCCTCCAGAGAGAGTCGCCCCTCCGCATCGGTCAACAGCACGAAATCATTGCCCGTTCCGTGTCCTTTCGTCAGGCTCATGCCGGACAGCTCACCCCACGGGGAGTCCTCCCCCGCGGACTCGGTCTGGTGGACGGCGGCACCAGGGGCGGCAGATTCTTCGACGGAGTGATCGGGTGCAGCGGTTCGATGAGAAGTCACCATTCCAGTTTAACCCGCCGCCGTCCGACGGAACAGCTCAACCACACGCGCCACGTTCTCGTCCAAGGGGTCCGAGAAATCCAGCCAATGAATCCTCGGATCGGCCCGGAACCAGGTGCTCTGGCGCCGAGCCAGTTGGCGGGTCGCGACGACGGTTTCCTCGATCGCCGTCTCGATCGACGTCGTTCCCTCGACGACGCGGAGAAACTGCGAGTACCCCACCGCACGCGGCGCGGTCTTGCCCTCGCGGAGGCCATGGTCCGCAAGGCGGCGAACCTCATCGAGCAATCCATCCCGCACCATGGTGCGAACGCGAGTCGCGAGACGCTCGTGCAATACATCCCGGTCGCCGTCCAGGCCAACCTGGAGGGCCGGCTGGAAGTACTCGCGCCTCGGCATGTAGGAGGAGAACGGGCGCCCGGTGACCTCGTGGACTTCGAGTGCCCGCACGAGTCGGCGGTCGTCTTTGATGCGATCCGCCGACTCCGGATCAACCTTCATCAGCCGGGCGAGCAGTGGTCCGCGCCCCTGGGCCTCCAGCTCGGTTTCGAGCCGCTCACGGACCACCGGGTCCGTCCCGGGAAAGTCCAGGACATCGAGGGCGGCTCGGACATAGAGCCCGGAGCCACCGACCATTATTGGGGCGCGGCCTCGGCCGCGGATCTCGTCGACAACCTGTCGCGCTCGCCGCTGGAAGTCCGCCACGGAGGCCTCTTCCCGAATATCGAGCGTGTCCAGAAGGTGATGCGGCACGCCGCCCCGCTCGGCCGCGGGCACTTTTGCGGTACCGATGTCCATGCCACGGTAGAACTGCATCGAGTCAGCGTTGATCACTTCACCGTGCAGGGCGTGGGCCAAGGCCACGGCGAGGTCCGATTTGCCCGTGCCTGTGGGGCCGACCACGGCAAGCACCGGGAGAACGGGCAAACCATCGTCACTTGTTCGCTGCGGCGCCGACACATTTTCCATGGCGGCGTGACGAATCGAACCGGCCACCGCTACCGGGCGCCGGTGAGGGTCGACGACCGGCCAGGTATCGATGGCATGCCCAGAAGGGTGGTCCCCGGTTTGCCGCCGCCCGTTCCACAAGATTCCGCTTGGGCACGATCCCACGCGTCGCCGGCGCGGGAACGCCGAACGGAGTAATCGGCCGGGGAAGCCGATGCCGGGTCCGAGATCACGTGGAATGGAGCGGCCTCCGTGATCGTGACGGTCACGAGGTCGCCGGGCCTCGGCGACTCCGCCCCAGCGGGTACCGAGAAATGAACGAGGCGCTGGTCCTTGCTCCGACCCGACAGACGGTGCGTCTCACCGCTCTTGCGTCCCGTTGCGGCGCTGACCATGACCTCGACCTGGGTACCGATCAGTCGCTCGTTCTCCTCGCGGCTGATGCGGTCCTGGAGGGCAGTCAACCTCTCGTACCGTTCCTGGACGACTTCCTTGGGCACCTGGTTTTCCATCTCGCCCGCGGGAGTTCCCGGCCGGATCGAGTACTGGAAGGTGAATGCGGAGGAGAAGCGGGACTTCTCGACGACATCCAGGGTGGCCTGGAAGTCCTCCTCCGTCTCCCCCGGGAACCCGACGATGATGTCCGTGGTGATCGCGGCGTGCGGGATCCGTTCCCGGACCTTGTCCAGGATCCCCAGGAACTTCTTGGAGCGGTAGGACCGACGCATGTCCTTGAGCACCTTGTCCGATCCCGACTGGAGGGGCATGTGCAGCACGGGCATGACGTTGGGTGTCTCCGCCATGGCGTCGATGACGTCGTCGGTGAATGCGGCGGGGTGCGGACTGGTGAATCGGACCCGCTCGAGTCCTTCGATCTGCCCGCAGGCTCGCAGTAGTTTCGAGAAGGCCTCGCGGTCGCCGAATTCGACGCCGTAGGAATTCACGTTCTGGCCCAGGAGGGTCACCTCGATCGCGCCGTCGTCGACCAGGGCCTGTACTTCCGTGAGAATGTCTCCGGGGCGACGGTCCTTCTCCTTGCCCCGGAGGGACGGCACGATGCAGAACGTGCAGGTGTTGTTGCATCCGACGGAGATGGAAACCCACCCGGAATAGACCGAGTCCCGCTTGGTCGGCAACGTGGACGGGAACACTTCCAGGGACTCGAGGAGTTCGGTGGCAGCTTCTTCGTTGTGCCGCGAACGTTCGAGCAGGGCCGGCAACGAACCGATGTTGTGCGTGCCGAACACGACGTCGACCCAGGGGGCCTTCTCCACGATCGTGTTCTGGTCCTTCTGTGCCAGGCAGCCGCCGACGGCGATCTGCATGCCCTTGTTCTCGCGCTTCGTGGGCGCGAGGTTCCCCAGGTTGCCATACAGCTTGTTGTCCGCATTCTCGCGAACGGCACACGTGTTGAATACGACCAGGTCGGGCGTGTCCTTCGACGATGCTTTCTCGGGCGCATCGCCTTCGGAGAGCGAGGCCTCGGAGAAGGGGACGTATCCTGCCGACTCGAGGAGTCCGGAGATCCTCTCGGAGTCGTGCACGTTCATCTGGCACCCGAAGGTTCTGACCTCGTAGGTGCGGTGCTCTCCGGTCTGCTCGTCGATGCCCGGCATGGGCGCTTCGGCATCGGGCGCAGGCGTCTGGCGGTCTTCGTCGGTTGGGTTTGCAGTCACTCTGCCAGCGTACAAGACACCGGGCACCTCTCGCTGACGACCTTGACGTCGGTCACGGGAGCCGGTCCGGGGCGCTTCGACCTGCCCGGGGCACACGCATCCACCGTATTCTGGGAGGCGTGACCGACCATAGCTTCTCCCCCGCCCGTTCCGGCGCCACGGACTGCCCGGTATTCACGGGGTTCGATGAGCTCGTTGCGTGGTCGAGTTCGCGGGCACGACTTCACGTGAGTCGAGGCGGGATGATTGCCGCGGAACGGTTGGGTGGGGCCATCGACTCCATTGAGGTCCTGTCCGCGACACCCCGTTCCATCGTGGCGCGCTGTCGATCGAGGCAACGGTCAGTGGTTCTCAAACATTTTCGGCGCAGGGACTCAGCGCGAAATGCGAGCGGCTTCGGTTACTTGCGCGCCAAATTCGGAGCCAAGGTGCTTCCCGGGGCGGCCGCAGTCCTGGCCTACGACGACGAAGCCAGGGTACTCATCCACGAGGACCTGGGCGTTCGGTCGGGCCAGCAGTATTCCGCCGAGGACCTGGTGAGGTGGGCCCGGTCCTGGCCAGACCTGGTGGTGCCTGCCACCTCCCCGGCCGCGCAAGAGTTCCGTGACTCAATAGGCCGGTCGGATCCGGTGTCCGCGGCGAAAGGCTGCCCAGGGGCGCTGCCGTCTTTGGGGCTGGCACGGCAGGCGGGTATCACCGATGACCAACTCAGGAAATTTCTGGACCCGGCGCTGTCGGTCATGTGGTGCGGCGATATGAACCCTGCCAACTTTGCCGAAGATGGCGACGGAACCTATCGGCAAATGGATGGTGAGGGGACCGGATATTGCGACCCGGCGCTCCTGGTGGTCGAGGCCAGGCTGGGCCTGCCCTCGGCACCGGACTTGGGCGGGCCCGACATCGGTCCGAGCGCGGGCCAGTGGGATGAGGTCGGGGACTTCCTGGCCTCTTGTTGGAGTGTGACGTCAGAGCGGGAAGACATCGCACGCCTCGTCCTGACATCGATACTCACGGAACTCGCGCCGACCCGCGCTGGCTCCTAGCTTCCCGGGGACGAGGACTGGGCCTCGTCAGCAACGGTTCGCCTCCAGAGGATGACGGGTCAGGGAAGATCGTCGAATTCTTCCTCGCCCACGATGTGGAGCTCTTGCTTGGCCACGTCGAATGCGACACCGGGCGAATACCCCCGACGGGCCAGCATCGAAGCCAACCGTCGCAGTTCCTTCTCCCTCACGGTCCTGTCGTTCAGATCCGCACCACGCTTGATCTTTTTCCGAACCAATGCGCGGGCGTCCTCCCGTTCGTCCTCGTCCGTGCGCTGGGCCAGTGCCTCCTCCGCGATGTCCCCCGTGATGCCTTTGTCGGCGAGTTCGCGGCGCAGGGCTGGTCGTGCGAGCTTGCGGCTGGTCGCTCGGCTTCTGACGAACATCTCCGCAAACTCTTGGTCATTGACCAGCCCCCAGTCCTCGTATTTGTCGAGGATCTCGGTGATGGTCTCCTCCCCGATCTGCTTCGAACGCAACTTGTCCTCCAGCTCGGCACGGCTGCGCGCCGCCATGGTGAGTTGCCGGAGAACGATGTCCTTGGCTTGCTCGTACTCGGTCTTCTCTTCGGCCGGCCGGGAGACCTTTTCTTCGGCCGTCTCCGGACTCTGCCCTACATCGTGACTGCGAGAATGAACCGAGAACTCCGAAGCTCCCGAGCTTTCGAGCCCCTGGCCCCGTGACGCCGAGTATTTCGGGGAGACGGCCGGACCACCGAGCCGGCTACCCTTGCGGCGACGGCCGGCCCCAGAGCGGTTCCGGCCGTCGCCTCGACCTGAGCGAAGACTCATCAGAAGTTCTCGGGCAACGCATCCAGCGGGTCATCGCTCAATTCGGCAGAATTCTCGCTATCTTCTCCGGCGGACGCGTCGATCGGAGTGGATCCCGCATCGGGGTCTTCGTCTTCCGAATCGATGATCCCGGCCTTGACGAGAGTCTTCTGCTGTATTTCTTCCGCGAGCTCCGGATTGTCCTTGAGGAAACGCCGCGCGTTCTCCTTGCCCTGACCCAATTGGTCCCCGCCGTAGGTGAACCAAGCTCCGGACTTCTTGACGATATTGTGCTCGACCGCCATATCGATAATGCCGCCCTCGACAGAAATTCCTTCGCCATACAGCATGTCGAATTCGGCGATCTTGAACGGTGGCGCCATCTTGTTCTTGACGACCTTGGCCTTGGTGCGCGCGCCCACCGGATTCGCGCCATCCTTGAGCGTTTCAATGCGACGAATATCAATGCGCACCGAAGAGTAGAATTTCAATGCCTTGCCACCCGTGGTGGTCTCGGGGCTCCCGAAGAAGACACCGATCTTTTCGCGCAACTGGTTGATGAAAACAGCCGTGGTATCGGTCTGCGACAAACGACCCGTGATCTTGCGCAAGGCCTGAGACATCAGCCGAGCCTGCAACCCCACGTGGGAATCTCCCATTTCGCCTTCGATCTCGGCGCGAGGGGTAAGTGCCGCCACGGAGTCAACCACGATGATGTCGATCGACCCTGAACCAACCAACATGTCCATGATCTCCAGGGCCTGTTCACCCGTATCGGGCTGAGAGACCAGGAGGGAATCGGTGTCCACGCCGAGCTTTTCCGCGTAGACGGGGTCGAGAGCGTGCTCGGCGTCGATGAAGGCTGCGATACCGCCGGCCTTTTGGCAATTCGCCACGGCATGCAACGCGAGGGTCGTTTTACCCGAGGACTCCGGGCCGTAGATCTCAACCACGCGGCCCCGGGGAAGACCCCCGACGCCCAATGCCACGTCGAGTGCGAGGGCACCGGTCGAAATGGTCTCTGTCTTGACCGCTTCCCTGTCACCCAGCCGCATGACCGAGCCCTTGCCATAGTTCTTGTCGATCTGCGCAAGAACCGTGTCCAGTGCTTTTTCCCGGTCCGAACCGGTCGCGCGGGATACGGAAGCCGTGTTTCGCGATTTAGCAGCCATGATTACCTCAATTCCGTGGCCCGTCGATGACAACGAGCCTGCTGTCGTGCGTTTCAGTCCTCACGCTAGTCAAGGGGACTGACAAGTTAAGCGGTTTGGGGCATCTGTGGAAAACCCGCGCCACGCCTCTGGCCTCGAGTCTAACCGATCTCGAACATGAATTCGAATATATTTTCGATGTTCTGCGACGGCCGCTTGGGCACAGATCCGAGCCTCAGCTCGGTTCTCCCGGATCTGTGCCCAACCACCGTGACTCGGGAAGATCGTGCTGGCGACACACCGCCTGCCACACCCGAAGCGGCGCAACACCCTCTTCGAGCGCCTCGTTCGCGGTTCTGCTCCCGACGGCGTCGAGTACCGTTTGGTCCCCCACGACTCGCGCGTAACCGAAGCCGAATTCGTCTTCCATGCTCCGCCAGAACTCCGAAATCTTCATAGTTCAGCCTTCCTCTGGATCCGTCATCACGATATCCGCACGGCAGGGCACATCAGATCCTGGCGGGCCGTTCAGCTCGCTATGGCCCGGACGGTCTGCCCGTAAGGGGGCTCCTCTCACACGAAAATCCGCGCCGTCCGCGATTTTCTCGCGATGACAACACGGATTTTCTGTCCTGC
Organism: Rothia sp. HC945; assembly: GCF_051370785.1. NCBI lineage: Bacteria > Bacillati > Actinomycetota > Actinomycetes > Micrococcales > Micrococcaceae > Rothia > Rothia sp. HC945. The sequence goes on from NZ_JBFCSN010000002.1 coordinate 42,330, forward strand.
CCACGGAGCGCATCCCGCCGGGCTCCGGCTTCTCAGATGAAACTGGCTCGGGATGCGACGTGCTCTGTGATTATCGGACGATCGGGCGAGTTCGCTGCGTATGAGGCAGATCCATCGACCCGGTGGCGTTCATGCCGTATTCGCGGCGGAACTCCTCGGAAAGTTCGTTGGGGACGGTATCCGGAACGTTGAGCCCTTCGGCTGCCGCGAGACGGTCCGAGACCTCTCGAAGCATCTGGGACAAGGGAATCTCCAGTGCCGCACAAATGGAAGCGAGCAATTCTGAGGATGCTTCCTTCTGACCGCGCTCGACCTCACTGAGGTATCCGAGCGAGACGCGGGCACTGTGGGACACCTCGCGCAGGGTGCGTCCCTGTCGCTGGCGGATGTCTCGAAGGACCTCACCGATTTCGTGGCGAAGGACAATCACTTTGGGCTCCTGCGGTTCGGGCGTGAAATCTTCTGACTGTCCCACATCCTTCCAACGGACGACGCCGTTCACGGACACGGGTTGCTTAGTCATCTTTATGCCTATCTCCCTTTTCGATGTGGCCTCTCAGTGTTGAGTGCCACGTGGTTTCTTCAGCCTAATGCAGTTCGCATCTGTGCGTCAGGCCTGTGGACGGATTGTTTTCGCACCGTCACGTTCATTCAAACCAAGTTCCCTGGGAATTCATTCCCGCTATCGGCGAGAGAAGGCTGTGAATATTCTGGGTAAGCCGTGTATCCCGGAATCGCCAGCGGTCAGCCCTCCCTGGCCATGGATTCCACGAGGAGTCGCAATGCCGCCCATACGGTCTGTTCCCGAATCTCCGCGCGGTCGCCTTCGAGCCTCAGTTCCCGGGCCGCGTATCCCTGGGGCCCAGCGCATCCCAAGTACACCAGGCCCACGGGTTTGCCGTCATGAGGGTTCGGGCCCGCGACTCCGGTCGTGGAAACGGCCCAGTCCGTGCCGCAGACTCGCCGAGCCCCCGCTGCCATCGAGCGGGCGACGTCGGGATCTACCGAACCCTTGTCTGCCAACAGGTCCTCGCGAACTCCGAGCAGGCCGGACTTGACCGAGTTGTCGTAAGAGACGATTCCGCCCCAGAAGACTGCGGACGCGCCCGAGACCGAGCAGATGGTGGACGCGAGCATCCCGGCAGTCAATGACTCCGCCGTGGACACGGTCTGGCCTGACACCGTGCCGGACGCGACCACGCGCGCGGCCAGGGCCGACGTCGTCTCGTTCTCCGGAAGCGGCGCCCGACTCATGCCTTACCGTTCCCAGCCAGGTAGTCACGTCTGAGCGCCACGGCCTTGACCACGTAATCCACCCCGGTCACCACGGTCACCACGACCACAGCGGCCATGACGATCCACCCGGGAATCATCAGCCACCAGCCCACAGCCCCCAGAGGGAGGATGAACAGCACAAGGGCCACCGTCTGCAGAACGGTTTTGAGCTTGCCGCCCTTGGACGCAGCCATGACTCCGTAACGGATCACGAAGAACCGCATGATCGTGATTCCCCATTCGCGCACGAGGATCACGATTGTGACCCACCACCACAGCTCCCCCAGCATCGACAGGACCACGAAGGCCGCTCCGGTCAGGAGCTTGTCGGCGATCGGGTCGGCGATTTTTCCGTAGTCCGTGATGAGGTTTCGCGAACGCGCGATGTCGCCATCGAGTTTGTCCGTGTACATCGCGGCACCGAAGACGACAACCGCCGCCCAGCGCATCCCCATCGACAGCTCGCCGAAGTGACCCCCGGCAAGAAGGAACCACACGAAGAACGGGACCATCAGGATTCGGAGCGTCGTCAGCGCATTCGGGAGATTGAGGTTGGACTGCTTGGGGGTAGACCCCGATGATTCTGCGCTGCTCATGAGTGCCCCTTCTTCGTGCCGCCCGGTAACGAACTCATCGACCGGTCAGTTGCCACGCGTCTTCGTCGTTCGGTTCGTCCGTGTGATCGTTGTAATCGGTCGCGACGTTCTGCAACGACTCCTCGACGGGGTCGTCTCCTTGCCCGCTCTGGTCATCGCCCGAACCGGCCGGAGGCTCCTCACCGCGAATCTTCGCGAGAGCCGCCGGAAGGTCGTCAGGAGCCACCAGAACATCGCGTGCCTTGGACCCCTCGGACGGGCCGACGATCTCCCGGGATTCCAGCAGATCCATGAGGCGCCCGGCCTTCGCGAAACCGACACGAAGTTTGCGCTGCAACATCGAGGTCGAGCCGAACTGCGAGTTGATGATCAGTTCCGCCGCCTGGAGCAGTACGTCGAGGTCGCCCCCGATATCCTCGTCAATCTGCTTCTTCGGCTGGTCCTGGATGACATCGGCACGGTAGCTGACCGGCATTTGCGTCTTGACGTGCTCGACGACGTCGTGGATCTCCGATTCCGAGACCCACGCGCCCTGCACACGCATCGGTTTGGAAGCGCCCATCGGCAGGAACAGGGCATCGCCCTGGCCGATCAGCTTTTCCGCTCCGGCCTGGTCCAGCACGACGCGGGAGTCCGTCACGGACGAGGTCGCGAAGGCCATCCGGGAAGGAACGTTTGCCTTGATCAGGCCCGTCACCACGTCGACCGACGGACGCTGGGTCGCCAGGACCAAATGGATTCCCGCCGCACGGGCCAACTGCGTGATTCGGACGATCGCGTCCTCGACGTCCCTGGGCGCGACCATCATCAGATCGGCCAGCTCGTCGACAATCACCAGCAGATACGGGTACGGGCGGATCTTCCGTTTGGACCCCGGTTCCGGTTGGACCTTGCCCTCACGGACGGCCTTGTTGAAGTCGTCGATGTGCTTGAACCCGAAATGGGAGAGGTCGTCATAGCGCGCGTCCATTTCGCGGACGACCCACTGCAAAGCCTCCGCAGCCTTCTTGGGGTTCGTGATGATCGGCGTGATCAGGTGCGGGACGCCCTCGTAGGCCGTCAGCTCCACTCGCTTCGGGTCCACCATGACCAGGCGTACTTCGTCGGGCGTGGCCCGCATCAGGATCGAGGTGATCATCGAGTTGACGAACGAGGACTTACCCGCGCCGGTGGCACCCGCCACGAGGATGTGCGGCATCTTGGCCAAATTGGCCACCACGAATCCGCCTTCGACATCCTTGCCCACACCCATGACCATCGGGTGCGGCGAAGCATGTGCCTTGTTGGACCGCAGAACGTCTCCGAGCGCAACCGTCTCACGGTCGGTATTCGGGATTTCGATGCCGATCGCCGACTTCCCGGGGATCGGGGAAAGAATTCTCACGTCGGCGCTCGCGACGGCGTAGGAGATGTTCTTCGACAAGGCGGTGACGCGCTCGACCTTGGTACCGGAACCAAGCTCGATCTCGTACCTGGTCACGGTCGGACCACGAGAGAACCCGGTGACCTGAGCGTCGACCTTGAACTGGTCGAGGACGTTGGTCAGTGCCTCGACGACTGAGTCGTTGACCTCGGAACGCTCCTTGGCGGGAGGTCCCTGGACCAACGTCTTCTGCTGCGGGAGGACATAGTCAGTGCTCGAAAGCGCAGCCTCGCGTGCCGCACCGCTCTGCGGTTGGGCGTGCGGGATCGAATCGTCCGCCAACGATGCGTCATCCGCGGAGAATGTCTCGGCTTCCTTGGGGTTCGGCTTCTCGACCAGCGGTGAGACGCCTTCGTGCGGGTTCTCCGACAACTTTTCGGTTGCGGATGAACTCTGGGAAGGCTTCCGTGCGTCCGGGGCCGGTTGGCCCGAGTCGATGACCTCGGTCGCATCAGGATCGGCGCCACCGATGACGCGGGTCTTGTCCAGGTCCTCGGAGGAACTCTGCTCGGGTTGGGCCTCGCGTTGCTGGTCTTCTCTGGCCGACTTGGCCCGATTGAACTTGCCCAGGTCGAACAGTTCGGATTTCTTCTTCTTGGGCGCTGAACCGGGCTCCCCGGCGGAATTGTGGTCGAAGACCTCGGTGGGCGCGGTGCCCAGCCGTCCGCCGTTGGGGTCCCCCTTCGGCGCGTTCTTGTCGACTACGGCCCTCGTGAAGGCTTCGTCCCCGGCGTAGCCGTCCAGGGGCTCGGTTTCGTTCCCGGACTTCTCGCGGCGACCGAACAGGGACCGCTTCGGCTTGACAGATTTCTGTTCCCCGTGTTCGTCGTTGAGGTAGCTTCGGTCGTGCTCAGGAGCCGAAAGATCGGCTCCCCTCTCCTGCGGTTTTTCCCCGACGAGGCGCCCGAAGACCGACCTGATGTTCGGAACGATCGAACGGATCGGCGTCGCCGTGACGATAAGGATCGAAATCAGGGCCAGAAGAATGTGCAGGGTCATGGTCCCGGGCACCGTAATGAGCTTGGACAGCGTGGCTCCGGCCAACAGGCCGACAATCCCGCCGCCACTCCGGACGGCGTCCAAGCCCGATTCCACGCTCGGGGAACCGGCCGCCAGGTCAAAGAGCGCGGAACCGCTGATGACCATGAGCAACAGTCCGACAGCGATGCGGTTGTTGGCACCCATCTCGGTCGGGTGTCTGAATGCGCGGATCGAGAATCCGCCGAGCAGAACCGGGGCCAGGAGGGCCATGCGCCCGAAGGTCCCGGCGACCACGGCGTGCCACGCCATGGCCGGCCAGGACACGGCCTGCAGACCCACGGAGGCCAGACTCCACCATTCGACGGCGGCGGTGATCAGCGCGAGCGCGAGCATGAGCAGGGCTCCGCCGTCGCGCCGGTCCTCCGGTGCAAGTTCGGTGCGCAGTGTGCCCATGCGACGGATTGCGCCGCCGACCAGGTGGGCACAACCTACCCACGCACCGAGGATCGCCCGGACGAGCCAATTGGGCTGGTCAGGTGCGTCAGTGGTCGCACGCGAAGAACGAGTGGCGGCTTTCTTGGTGCCGCCCGACGAACGCCGCGACTGCGATGCGCCCTTCTGAGGGGTGGGGGAAGTACGAGTCGCCATATGTTCCAGGGTAGACGATGAGGGCGGAACCCACACTCGCCCGGTTCGAAACCGGCCGAATCCGTGGATCACCGCCCCATCGATACGGGGGTCGTCCCCGCGAGCTTCCTGGCCTCAGTCCTCCTGGTTGTGCTCGACCACCACGGGGATGATCATCGGCTTGCGGCGCAGCTTGCGACCGATCCACTGGCCGATCGTTCGGCGCACGATCTGCTGCATCTGGTGATTGCTCAGACGCTTGGACGACTTCTCGTTCAAGGCCTCTTCGAGGGCCTCCGTGATCTTGGGAATCAGCGGTGTGAATACCGAGTCCTCTTCCGCAACACCGCGGGCGTGGATGTCCGGGCCGGCCACGACACGCTTGGTCTTGCGATCGACCACGATCACGATCGAGACGAACCCTTCCTCGCCCAGCGTGCGACGATCCTTGAGGTCCTGGTCCGTGATCTCACCCACGGACTTTCCGTCGACGTAGACGTATCCGCAATCGACCGCGCCCGAGATACGAGCCTCGCCGTTTCTCATGTCGACGGCGACACCGCTCTCCCCCAGAAGAACGTTCTCCTCCGGCACACCGGTCTCCATCGCCAGCTTGCCATTCGCAATGAGGTGACGAACTTCACCGTGCACCGGGAGCACGTAATTGGGTTCGAGGATGTTGTAGCAGTAAAGCAGTTCGCCCGCGGCCGCGTGGCCCGAGACGTGGACCTTGGCATTGCCCTTGTGGATTACGTTGGCACCGAGCTTGAGCAGACCGTTGATGACCCGGTACACGCTGTTCTCGTTGCCGGGGATCAAGGAGGAGGCGAGCACGATCGTGTCGTCCTGCTCGATCTGGATCCTGTGGTCGCCGCTGGCCATCCGCGAAAGTGCCGCCATCGGCTCACCCTGGGAGCCGGTGCACATGAGCACCACTTCGTCCTCGCGGTAATTGTCCACGTGCTTCAAATCGATCAGCACATTGTCCGGCACCTGCAGGTAGCCAAGTTTTTCAGCGATGGTCATATTGCGGACCATCGAACGACCACACAGGGCAACCTTGCGACCGCGCTCGACCGCCGCATCGATGACCTGCTGGACTCTGTGCACGTGCGAGGAGAAGGAAGCGACGATGATTCGCTTCGGGGCATCGCGGAATACGTCCGAAAGAACGGGGCCGATGTCCTTCTCCGTGGGCGTGAAGCCGGGCACCTCGGCGTTGGTCGAGTCAGGGAGGAAAAGATCCACGCCTTCCTCGCCGAGCCGGGCGAAATGCCGGAGGTCGGTGATCCGGCCGTCCAGCGGCAGCTGATCCATCTTGAAGTCACCGGTGTGCAGGACCTTTCCGGCCTTGGTCCTGATGAACACCGCGAGCGCGTCAGGAATCGAGTGGTTGACGGCCACGAATTCGCATTCGAACGGACGCAGATCCTCGACGTCACCCGCCTCGACGGCGATGCTGGTGGACCGGATGCGGTGCTCCTGCAACTTGGCTTCGACCAGTGCAAGGGTCAGTTGCGAACCGATCAGGGGGATGTCGGGGCGGCGCTTGAGCAGGTAAGGAACCGCGCCGATGTGATCCTCGTGCCCGTGCGTCAGCACAATGGCGACGATGTCATCGAGGCGGTCCAGGATGTGGTTCAGGTCGGGCAGAATCAGGTCGACGCCGGGCTGGGTCTCTTCCGGGAAGAGAACCCCGCAGTCCACGACCAACAGTTTTCCGTTGAGTTCGTAGACCGTCATGTTGCGGCCGACCTCTCCGAGTCCGCCCAAAGTCAGGACGCGCAGCGTGTCCTTCTTCAGCTTCGGAGGTTTCGGCAAATTGGTGGGTATCTGGGTCACGGGACCCCTTTCTTATGATGAGGGCCCCGCCTCAGCAGCGGGGCCCGGATGTTATCTGATGCTTGAGGCGGCAATCGAACCCTCGAGGTCGGACCGGATTCGTGCGGTCTCGGCTTCGGTGGGTCCAACATGCGGCAGGCGCACCGTGGAGGTTGCTAGCCGTCCCTGCCATTGAAGAATTGTTTTTGCGGCCACCGCGCCGGGGACGCGGGTCATGGTCGCTGTGACCACCGGATGCGTCTCCTGGTGGAGGCGCTGGGCGGTCGCGAGATCGCCGCGGACCACGGCGTCGATGAGCTCACGGAACTGTTCGGGGACCACATGGGTGGTCACACCGATCAGTCCCGTGGCACCCACGGACATCCACGGAAGGGTGAGGCCGTCGTCACCGGAATAGAACTGGAGGTCCGTTCGGGACAGAACCTCGGTAGCGCTCGCGAAGTCCGCCTTGGCGTCCTTCACGGCAACGATATTCGGGTGCTCGGCGAGCGCGATCAGGGTTTCGGCCTCGATCTGGATTCCCGCGCGGCCCGGAATGTCGTAGAGCATGATCGGGGTTGTGACGGCGTCGGCGACGGCCCGGAAGTGGGCCAGCAGGCCCGCCTGGGTCGGCTTGTTGTAATACGGGGTCACGACCAGCAGACCGTCGACGCCGACCTCTTCCGCGAGTCCGGCCACGTGAATCGTGTGGCTGGTGTCGTTGGACCCGACGCCCGCGATGATAAACGCCCTGTCCCCTACCGCATCTTTGACGATGCGGAAGACACGGGCGTTCTCCTCGTCGGTCATCGTGGAGTATTCACCCGTGGTGCCGCAGACGACCAGGCCGTCATTGCCGCGCTCGACCAGTTCGCGGGCGAGCGTTGCGGTGGCCTCCTCATCCACGGATCCATCGGCCGCGAAGGGCGTGACCATGGCGGTCAGCAAGCGACCGAAAAGGGGCTCGACTGTGGCAGTGTTCGCGATCGAAGACTCAGGCATGTTTCCCAGGCTACAGCACTTTCAGGCTTCCTCGCCCTGCGACAAGGCCGTGGCCGGACGGCCCCGATACAGGGCGACCGCATCGCGCATCGACCGTCTGGCCCTCTTCCGGTCCCCCGCGGCGTCATACGCGCAGGAGAGCCGGAACCAGGACCGCCAATCCTCCGGATCGGCCTCGGCCTCGCGCTGGTAGCGCTCGAAATCGGCGTCGGCCGCATCGCGGTCGATACCGCCCGACGCCGTCCGCGGCAGGTTGTCTTCGGGAAGCCCGCCCTCGCGGCCCAGGATCCGGGCCAATTGCTGAACACGAATGCCGAAGAGGACCTCCTTGATCAAGGCCCAGGCCCCGATGAGTGGGAGGACGATGAGCCCCGCCCCCAGGAGGATTCCGGCGAGATTCCCCGACCCGACCAGGAGCACCCCTCTCTGGAGGGTGACCACCAGGTAGAGGGCCAGGAGCGCCACGGTCACGGCGGCGAAGGTCTTCCCCTTGTTCGTCGAATCGATGAAGACGAAGGCTGCGCTGAAGGCCAGAATGACCGTGATGAACAGCCGTGTTCCGGCCGGAACCGGAAGCAGCCAGACGGTGATGGCGACCAGGACGACGGCCGCCCCAGTGAAGATCTTGAGTCCGCGCACGCGTCAGTCCAGGTCCAAGTAGCCGTCCAAACCGTGGGTCAGGCCGGGGCGCTGCCCCACGGTCCTGATGCCCAGCAGGACGCCGGGCATGAAGGAGACGCGGTCGAAGGAATCATGGCGGATCGACAGCTGCTGCCCCTCGTCGCCGAGGAGAATCTCCTCGTGGGCCACCAGGCCCCTCAAACGAACCGCGTGGACGTGGACGTCGTCGACCACGGCGCCACGCGCACCCTGCGGGTCGGATTCGGTCGCGTCCGGGCTCGGTCCGCGACCGACGCTCCGGCGTGCCTCCGCGATCTCCCGAGCCGTGTGGGCGGCGGTGCCCGAAGGCGCATCGAGCTTGTTGGGGTGGTGCAGCTCGACGACCTCGACCGATTCGAAGTACTTGCTCGCCGTGGCCGCGAATTTGCCCGCGAGGACCGCCCCGATAGCAAAGTTGGGGGCAATCAGGACACCGGTCCGAGGGTGATCTTCGAGCAGCGCACGCAACCGATCGAGCTTGGCCTCGTCCCACCCCGTGGTCCCGACCACGGCATGCATCCCGTGCTCGACGGCGTAGCGAACATTCTCCTCGCTGGCAGCCGGAACGGTCAGGTCGACGACGACATCGGCCCCTGCACCGTCCGTCCGGTCGAGCGGGTCGCTCGAGCCGAGTGCCGCGACCAGTTCCATGTCCTCCGCCGATTCCACGGCTTTGACAGCTTCCGAGCCCATCCTTCCGGACGCGCCGAGTACAGCAACCTTGATCACATCAGTCATGTCTTCCACCCTATCGCCGCTTCGACAAACCGCCGACTTGTCCCCTCCCGGTGCCGAACTCATCCGAAGCTTTGTCCACGGTGGCCTCTCATTGGGCCTCGGACTACTACCATGTTCTGGTAATCATTACGGACTTCGACCCCGGACCAATACCGATATCGAACCCGAATCTCGTTGCTAGGACCGCGTCGCCCCATGACACCCCCGATACTCTTCGACTCGTCCGTCCCGCCCCGGGCGGGGCAGGAACGCTTCGTCCTGCGCGGACTCGACGGGCTCCGTGCGATCGCGGTCATCTTGGTGATCGTGTACCACGTGTGGCCGATGGCGTTGCCGGGAGGGCTCGTCGGCGTCGATCTGTTCTTCGTGATTTCCGGGTACCTCATCACGGCCCTGCTGCTCCGCGAGGCCGCGTACACGGGCATGATGCACCTGCCGCAGTTCTGGATGCGTCGCTTGCGCCGCCTGGTGCCCGCGATGGTCCTGTGCGTGCTCGTGTGTACCTCCGTGGCCTTGGTCCTCGGCGGGGATGTTCTGGTGGAGATGCCCCGCCAGGTGATGACCTCCCTGACCTACACCTCCAACTGGGCGAACGTGGTCGCCGACAACGACTACTTCACACGGACTTCCCCCGAGCTGTTCACGAATTTCTGGTCGCTCGCGGTCGAGGAACAGTTCTACCTGGCGTGGCCGATCGTCCTCGTGACGACCTGCATCCTGGTCAGGTCCTGGCGGAAGAGAACCCTGGTACCTGCCGTCCTCGCGACGGGATCCGTGGTGGCGATGGCGGCGTGGACCGCCGCCAAGGGCGACATGATCCGCAGCTACTACGGTCTCGACTCGCACGCCTTCGGGCTCATGTTCGGCGCCGTCCTGGCGCTCATGGTGCCGTGGAGCATGTACCCGCCACGACGGGGCACTCAGGTCCCTGCGGTGGAGAAGGCCTATTCGCCCGGCCTCAACGTGGTTCGCATCCTGGTGGGTTGGGCCAGCCTGGTGCTCCTGCCCGTTCTGGCACGTTTCCTGACGGAGGAGAACCCTGAGCTCTTGGCCCCGTGGGGCTTGGTCGCCGCGTCGCTTCTCGGTCTGGGCGTGATCCAGTGTCTCCTTCCCGACGTCCGCGGGACGGGTGCCGCCGGACTGAGACGTTTCCTCTCCCTGGCTCCCTTCGAGTGGATCGGCAAGCGCTCGTACGGGCTGTACCTCTGGCACTGGCCGATGCTGACCCTCATGCACTACGGAGCGCCCACGATGTGGGAGACGCCCAAGAACATCGGTGTCCTCGCCGCCACCGTGGTCGTCGCGGCGGCCTCGTACAAGTGGCTCGAACAACCGGTCCGACGCAAAGGATTCCTCGGTGCCACGGCCGCACTCTTCCGGGCACTCAAACGACCCGGGAACGTGCGGTGGGCCGCGGCAGGGACCATGCTCGTGGCCGTGGTGACCGTCTCCGGCACCGTGGCCGCGTGCTTGGAGGCACCGGAGAGGACCCAGGCCCAGTCGGTCATCTCGAAGGGCAAGGACGCCCTGGACCAGCCGGAGACCTCGCCGTCCGCTACTCCGAGCCCGTCCGGCCCCAGCGCCTACAAGCCGACGCCGGATGGACAAGACGTGACGATGATCGGCGATTCCGTGACCGTGTCCGCCGCCGACGACCTGCAATCAAAAATGCCCGGGATCTCGGTCGACGCCAAGGTCAGCCGGGAGGTCTCCGATGGTCTGGACGTGGCCAGGAAACAGCGGGACAAGCACGAGCTGGGCCGGATCGTGGTCGTTTCCCTGTCGACCAACTCAGGGATGACCCAGGAGGACGTCGATACCCTCACCGACCTGGCCGAATCGGACCAGACCCGGGAAATCGTGCTGGTCACGGGTCAGGCCCCGCCGAAACTCGATTGGGTCAAGACCTCCAACGAGACGGTCCGTACCGCAGGAAAGAAGAGCGACAAGATCGTCGTCGCGGACTGGGCCAAGGCGTCGGACGGCAGGCCCGACCTGATGGTCTCCGACGGCGTCCACCCAGAGCCCCCGGGACAGGAGCTCTACGCCCAGACGGTCGCCGACGCCGTTGCGGAGGCGAAGAAAAAGCTTGCGGACCGCACGGCCACGGCTGGTCCGGAGCACGACTGACCCGTACCGGCGCTCCGGCGCGTCATGGCCTCTGCTAGGTTCGGGACCATGGCAGATCACAGCGTGCCCCTCCCCTCCGTGAGCTTCTCCTTGTGCGACCAGGCCGGACGACGACTCGCGGACCATCAGCCCCGAACCGTCTACTACGCAGCATCGACCATCAAATTGGGGGTCGCTCTGGCCGCGGGTCGGGCCGTGGCCGCCGGGGATCTCTCTCTCCGGTCTGTGTACGGGGCCACGAGGACCTTCGAGGGGGCCGACGGGGAACGGTTCTGCCTCACCGGTGACCATCTCGACGCCGAATTCCCGGCGGACGGAACCGACCTCTCGGTCGCCGAACTCTGCCACCTCATGATCTCTCGCTCGTCGAACGAAGCAACCAACATTCTGTTGGGTGCGGTGGGGATCGACGCCGTCGCCCGGGTCTTCGCGGACCTGGGCCTCGAGTCCACGCGCGTCGAACGACTGATCGGAGACCCCGCGGCCCAGGACGGAGGGCTGACGAACGAGACGACCGCCGGTGATCTGACGAAACTCATGCGAGCCACGGTCACGGGAAACCTCGGGCCGGGCCGGGACGTGCCCCGCGATGTGGTGTCGCTCTTCGTCGAGGCTCTGGAAGCACAGACGGTTCCCCCTATCGGGAGATCGCTCGCCACGGGCATCCGGTGGGGGTCGAAATCCGGTGAAGTTCCGGGGTACCGGCACGACGTCGCGTTCATCGGGGACCCCGGCTCCGAGGATTGCCGCTACTTGGCCGTGTGCACGCGGGGCTACGAAGAGGCTGCGGCGGATGAAGTCATCGCCGCACTCGTCGCCGCGCTCGGGCTGGGCGGGAACTAGCTCCCGCCCCGCACGCACCCGCCGCGAGGTGGCAACGTTGTGCAGATTTCACGCCGGAAGCTGCACAACACTGCCACCTCACTGCCACCTCGCGCAGGGGTCATACGCGGACCGCCGCGTCCGGGACCAGACAGTGCGCGACGCTCTCGGCATTTGCTCCTCGGAGAACCGCGGCATGGTCGCCCTCGACGACGTGGGTCTCCAGTTCGTCGCACCACGGCAACCACGCGGTGGGATCGGCGCCGGCCTCCAGGCTGTCTTGCGCCGAGCACAGGATCAGCCTGCCGGCGAATGCCTGGGTATCACGGCCCCTCGTGTAGCCCATCGCCTTCCACACCGACGTGATGCACGTGCGCAACGATGTGTCGTCCAGGTTGGCCAACGGAGAGCCATGCTCCCTGAGCGCTGCGACGGTCCCGGCCAAATCGCCGGGCACCTCCCGTGGCTCTATCCCACCCATGCGCATCAGTGCGATCCACAGATCGGATTCGGTCGGCTCCGGGCGGCCCCGCCAGTAGGACGGCGGGTAAGCGTCCAACAGCACGACCTTCTCGACGTCCACGCCGTCCCGTGAGGCCCGCGCGGCGACGTCGACGGCCGCGATCCCGCCCACGGACCAACCGGCCAGGATGCACCCCTGCGGCGCGATTGCGGACAGGGACGCGGCGTAATCCTCCGCGAGCTCTTCCAAGGCCTCGGGCCATGGCGACGACGGGTCCGAGAACTGCCTGGCCTGAAGGGTCCAGACGGACGATGACGGATCGAGATACTTCAGGAACGAGGCGTAGCACCACCCGAGACCCCCCGCGGGAGGGAGGAACACGACCGGCGTCGCCTGCGGGTCCTGCCCGTTGCGCAGCCGCAGGGCCGGTTCGAGCTCGCCCGCGTCGTCGTCCTCGAGGGCCTCGGCCAGGGACCTGGGCGTGGGATGGGCAAAGACCTTCGCGAGGGAACAGGGCGTTCCGAATTGCTCTTCGACGCGGATCCCCAGCTCGAGGGCGCTCAGCGATGCTCCCCCGGCCGAGAAGAAGTCCGTGTCCGGGCCGATCGACGGCACGTCGAGGACGTCGGCGAAGATCGTGCAGACCGTCTGTTCCCTCAGGGATCGGGGCACGCCTCCCTGGTCCGGCAGGACCAGTTCCATCGCATCCAGTGCCCTTCGGTCCGCCTTGCCGTTAGTGGTCACGGGCATGCTGTCCACACGCGACCACAGCGCGGGAACCATGTACTCGGGCAGCACGGCGGCAGCATGATGCTTGGCCACGGCCAGAACCTCATCGCCGCGTTCGGAGTCGCCTTCGATGAAGGCCGCCAGCGTCTGTTGCCCGCCGATGCTCTTGACCAGAACGACGGCGGCATGGACGCCCTCGACGTCGGCAAGGACCGCTTCCACTTCCCCCAGTTCGAGACGCTGGCCCCGGATCTTGATCTGGTGGTCCCGGCGCCCCCTGTACTCCAGGACGCCGTCCTCCCTCCACACGGCCAGATCGCCGGTGCGGTACACCCGGAGTGTCTCCGGCCCGGACGAGGACGCGTCGGGAGATCCGGGCTGGCGGCGACCGCTGCTCAGGGGAATCGTGTCCAGGGCAGCGGCGTCGGCGTCCGGTCGATTGAGGTATCCGGACATGACCTGGACACCCGACAGACACAGCTCACCCGGTATACCTGGTGGACACAGGTGGCCCGTCGGATCGACGACGTGGCACCCGGTATTCCAGGCCGGGCGCCCGATGGGCACGACGGCGGCGTCGGGGTCCGTTTCCGTGTCCCAGGCCGTAACGTCGATCGCGGCCTCGGTCGGGCCGTACAGATTCAGGGGACGGACGCCCAAGAGGTCGAAGGTTCCTCGAACCTGTTCCCTGGTCAACGCCTCACCGCTGCACACGATGCGGCGGAGCGCGACTCGTTCGGCTCCCAGGAGTGCGCGGACGGAAGGGGTCGAGATGAACGCCGAGAGCATCGTCGGCACGAAATGTAGGCCCGTGACTGCCTCGTCCCGAAGGAGCCGAGCCAAGTACTCGGGATCCTTGTGGCCTCCGGGGGCCGCGATCACGATGCAGGCGCCCTCCTGAAGCGGCCAGTACAGCTCCCACACGTGGACATCGAAGGAAATCGCCGTCTTGTGAGCGATCCGGTCGGACCCATCGATCGGAATCAGGTGCTGTTGCCACCGCAACCTGTTGTCCAGGGCCCGGTGGGTGGTCGGCACGCCCTTGGGACGTCCGGTCGATCCGGACGTGAACTGGACATAGGCCAGATCGTCCGGACGGGTTCGACGACCCGGAAAAGCCTCGGAGGGGGTTCGTGACTCCGCCTCGCGTCCCAGTCGGAAGATCTCTCGGGCTTCCAGGAGGCGGACAGGCGCGGTCTGGGCCGGAGCGTCGGTCTCGGTCGCGACCTCGGAGAAGTCCGGCACCGCCAGACCCGTTCCGCTGATCAGTGTCGAGCACTCGGCGTCCTCGAGCATGGCCGCGACGCGACCGACGGGGAGGGTCGGGTCGATCGGCAGGTACACGGCCCCGGCGTACAACAGGCCGTAGAGGAGCTCGAACTGTTCGACGCCGCGCTCGACCCGGAGACCGACGACGTCGCCCCGGGCCACGCCGGCGGCAGAGAGCCCCTCCGCGACGTCACGGGCCGCGCGGACGAGTTCGGCGTAGGTTCTGGCCCCGCCCCCGAAACGATCCGCGGCACCGTATGCAGGTCCCTCGCGGAGGGCAAGTGCCTCCGGGGTGCGTTCGGCCTGCTCCTCGAACCGTTCGAGGAGCGTTCGCGCCTCGACCTCGTGCTCCGTGGCGGACAGGCCGCGGATACGGTCGATTTCCTCGGGAAGTGCCTGGTCGAGCTCCGCGGTCGGAGTTTTCGTGCTTGCTGCCTCGGCCCACGAATGCATCCATCGCAGGATTCGATGCGCGTGCCGCTCTGTTTCCTCCGGGGAATACAAGTCAGGGTTGGCGGTCAGTTCGAGGCTGAGGTCGTGGCCCCGACCGGGCATGCCTCTCAGGCACACCGTCATGTCGGGAACCGGGCCCGCGGACACGTTGTGGACCTGAGCCCGGCACGGGCCGAATCGCAGGACGGCGTCGAAGGGAACCACGTTGATCTGGGCCCCGAAGGGCCGACCGCCTCGACGCGCAGCCTGCCTTTCCAGATCCTCCTGGCGGGCCAGAGCATGCTCGTGGTTGAACACCATCTGGTCTCGGACCTGCCGCACTTGGTCCTGGGGGCGCGTGAGGGCGGAGACGTGGATGGGCAACACATTCACCGCGGTGCATCCCGTGCGGGCTGCGACTCGAGGGCCACCGGCCAGGGCCCGATTCATCTGGGGAACGCCGAAACTCGCCTGGGGCAGGCCAAGGGCTCGGGAGAGGTACGAGCCGACGGCGGCCACCACGCCCGTCGGCCATTGCGCCTCCGCGCCGCGGGCGACCTCGACGATCGCCTCCTGGAGACTCACGTCGACCGGCCGGACAACACGGTGGGCCGTGGCCGACGGCGCCGCCTCGCGTTGCGCGAGGGAGTAATCCGTCGGTGTGTCCTCGTGCTCGAGACGCTCCGACCAGGCCTCGAGATCCGCAGTGCGACGCTCGGCGTCGGCGGCGTCCTGGGCCCGGAGCTCCGCGAGCCCCGGCCTGTGAGCCGGCTCGGGGGCCTCACCCTCGAGAATCCGCCCGTAGACCTGTCCCACCCGACGTAGGGCATCGAATGCGGCGAATCCGTCGGCGACCAGGTGGTGGAAACAGTGGTAGAACCATTGGCGGCCGCCGCACTCGATGATCGCGGAATCCACGGTGCGGCCCCGCTCGACGTCGAGGGCCGTGCCGACCGTTTCCGCGCACCAATCGAGCACCGTCCGCCGCGCCTCGTCGGGCGTGGCCTCGAGTCCGATGCTGCGTCCCACGGTGACACGACGGAGGAATTCGTCGATGTCGAGGTCGATGTCGAGCGGGCGCCAACCGAGCTCGCTGCCGCGTTGATCCAGTTCGACCCGGAAGCCCTCGTTCTCCGCGTACACGGTCCTGAGCGCGGACCGAAGCGCCTCCGCGTCCACCGGCTCGGTGAATTCGACGCATTCGGCGGTGTTGTAGCAAGGATTGTCCGGGTCGAGTCGGGTCGCGAAGCCTATTCCACGCGCCGCGTCCGTGAGCGGGTACCAGGGAGGGTCGTTCCGGTCCACGATGACTAGGCCCTTTCCGACGCTTCACGGAGGAATCCGACGCTGGGGTCAGCGATCAACTCGGTGAATTCCAGACTCACCCCGTGATCCTGGAGGTCGTCCAGGAGCGCGAATGCCGAGATGGAATCCATACCCAGGTCGAACAAGTTGGCCGTGGGGTCATGGAATGCCTTGTCCAAGGCACCCTCCTCGCGCAAGTGCGGCGCCAGGACTGACTTGAGTGTCGAATCGTCGATCATTTTTTCTCCTTGTGCGGTGATGACCAGGCAATGATGAGGGGCGCCGTGACGGTGGAGCGCCGCGACGGCAATGGTTTGGTTCTTGGTCCGGTGCCTCCGGCGGAACCGGATCCTCCGGCCGTCCAACCGGCCGGTTGGACGTCTCCTGGGGTCAGGCCCGTGACGCGGCGAGGTCCTCGGCCAGGGCGGTCCTGAGGTGGCGGCGCGAGATCTTGCCGACATTGGTCAGGGGTAGGTCCCGACGAATCTCGACGCGTTCCGGGATCTTGAATTCCGCGATCCCCCGTTCCCGGAACCACGCGCGGAACCAGGTTCTCGGGTCCGGGCCGAAGTCGGCATCGTCCCGGGGCAGGACCACCAGGCCGACGCGTTCTCCGAGGTCGTCGTCGGGTATCCCGACGACGACGGCATCGGCCACGCCGTCGGCGCTCAGGGTCACGTCCTCGATCTCGTCCACCGCGATCTTTTCTCCGGCCCGATTGATCTGGTCCTTCGACCGCCCGGTGACCTCGACGTGCCCCGTGGGATGCAACCGGACGATGTCACCGGTTCGGTAATACCCGTCCTGGGTGAAACCGAAGCGGTTGGCCTTGTCCTCGAGGTAGTAGCCGCGGATCGTGTAGGGGCCACGGGTCAGGAGGTGACCGGTTTCGCCCTCGGCCACGGGACGGTCGTCGTCGTCGACGACCAGCAGCTCGTCGTCGGGGCTGATGGGCAGTCCCTGTGTCCGAACGACGAGTTCCTCCGGGTCGGTGTCCCTCGTGTAGTTGACCAGTCCCTCCGCCATCCCGAAGACCTGTTGGAGCCGAGCGCCCAGGACCGGGCCGACCTTTTCGGCCACGCTCGGGGCGAGCTTGGCCCCGCCGACCTGAATCGTCGTGAGGCTCGAAAGGTCCGGGAACTTCCTCTGGGCCGAGAGAATCCACGCCTGCAGCAGGGGCGGGACCAGGGATGCCATCGTGACCCGTTCCTGCTCGATGAGGGAGAACGCGGTCTGCGGGCTCGGATCCGCCGCGAACACGAGGCTGCCTCCCTCGTGCAGCACCCCGAGGATCCCCGGAGAGCTCATCGTGAAATTGTGTGCGGCGGGCAGGACCACGAGCATTCTGGTCTCGCGGTCCACACCGCAGATCGGGTCCGAGGCCCTGACCGAGTAGAGGTAGTCCGCGTGGGTTCGGGGAATCAGTTTGGACATTCCGGTGGTCCCTCCGGACAGCTGGAGGAACGCGACGTTCTCGCTCAGCCGTTCGGCCCCTCGGTTGCGCACGGGTCGTGGCAGGTCGAGCAAGGGTTCCGGACGGTCCGGGATGGCGACGACGCCGTCCTGGCTCTCCGTCTCCTGCCCGCTCGCCTCGATCAGGACCGGGGGTTGGAGGCCTTCGGTCCGCATGCCGTCGGCGTACTCCCGGTAGAGACCGAGGTAGTCGAATCCTTCGGCCCCCTGGCAGACGATGTGGGCCGCCGCGTCGGTCTTTCGGGCGAAGTGGCCCAGCTCGCTCGCCCGGTGCTTGGGCAGGGCGAAGACGGGCAGCGCTCCCAACAGGAACGACCCGCAGAGGTAGGCCATGTACTCGGCGGTGTTCGGCAGTTGCAGGATCACGCGGTCGCCCGGCGCGACGCCGACGTCCCGGAGCGTTCGGGCCGAACGCCTGGCTTCGTCCTCCAAGTGAGCGTAGGTCCAGCGCCGAGTCGCCAGGCTGCCCGTTTCCGGGTCCCGTGACGAGCGGGCGACGAGCGCGGTCCGGTCCGCGAATCGGGCGCACCGGTCCAGGAGGAAATCCTGGAAGGTCTCGTCGATCCAGTAGCCGGCCGCGCGGTACTTCGCCGCGAACTCTTCGGGAATCCCTGGATATTCGGCCAGGCTCGTTCGGCCGTTCAGGGCGGTTTGGGTCATGGTTTCCTTCCTTCGTGTCAGTGGATGCGTGCGGCGAACGCCGGGGCGCGGGCCTACCGGTCAGTCGTGCACCGGCACCAGGATCGGGGCCCCCGTCTGGGGATGCTCCAAGAGATGGACTTTCTGCCCGTAGACGGCCTCGATCCGTTCCGGGGTGAGGACCTCCGGGGGTGCCCCGTCGGCCACCAATCGACTCCGGGAAAACATGAGCACGCGGGTCGCATATCGTGCCGCCTGGTTGAGGTCGTGAAGGACCACGACCACGGCGGCACCGTTCTCGGCCAGACGCTGGGTCGATCGGAGCAGAGCTTCCTGGTTCTGGAGGTCGAGTGCGGCGGTCGGCTCGTCCAGGAGCACGATCGGTGTGGTCTGGGTGACCGTTCGTGCGTAGGCGACTCTCGCCGATTCACCGCCGGAGAGGGTTGTGACGTCCCGTCGTCTCAGTCGCGCGACATCGGACTCCTCGAGGGCCGATTCGACGATGTCCCGGTCTCTTTCCTCGTCGACGTCGTGCGGGAGACGCCCCATGGCCACGGCTTCCTCAACGCTGAATCCGAAATGGGTGGTCTGCTGCTGGAGCATCACGGACCGTTCGCGGGCCAGTTCGAGAGGGCGCCACTGTCCGGGGGCGCGCCCGCCGACCAGAACCTGGCCGTGCTGGGGCACGAAGTCGCCCGCGAGCAGCCCGAGCATGGTCGACTTGCCGGCCCCGTTGGGCCCGACCAGAGCGGTGACCGTGCCGGGAAGCAGATCGAATGCTACGTCGTCGATCAGGGTCTTGGAGCCGATCGCATAGCTGACGGACCGCACCTCGACGACGGGTGTGTGGGGCCCACGCGGCGTTGGCATCGAGTCCCCGGACGCCGGTGTCTCCGGACGACCGCGTTTGCCTCGCATCATGAGATCCTCCTCTTCTCACGAAGGATCAGGAACAGGAAGAACGGCGCACCGACGGCCGCCGTGAACAGCCCGATCGGGATCTCGGTCGGCGGGTTGAGCGTGCGAGACGCGGCATCCGCCGCAACCACCAGGACGGCGCCCGCGATCGCGGAGGCCGGGAGCAGGGCCTTGTGGCCGGGGCCCACGAGGAACCTCATGATGTGCGGGACCACGAGCCCGACGAATCCGATCGATCCGGCGAAGGCCACCGCGGCCGCCGTCAGGAGCGCCGTGGTCACGATGATCGCGAGCCGGCTCAACTTCACGTTGAGGCCCAGATGCTGGGCCTGCCTCTCCCCCAGGGTCAGCACATCGAGCGTCTTCGAGAGACGCAGAACCAGGAGGAGACCTATCAGGAAGATCGGGAGAACACCGACCAGCTGGGCCCAGTTGGCTCGCCCGAGAGAGCCCATCTGCCAGAACACCAGGGTCTGAAGCTGGCTGTCATCGGCGATGTACGTGAAGAAACCCACGAGGGCCTGACACGCCGAGCCGACCGCGATGCCGACGAGCAGCATGCGCGCCGTCCCGGTGGTCCGCCCCGGCCTGGCCAGCGCGTAGATCAGCCCGGTCACGGCCAGACCGGCGGCGAAAGCCCCCAGCGGGACGACCCATTGGGACGCGAAGCCGCCGGCCAGCACGATCGCCCCGACCGCACCGACCGAGGCCCCGCTGGTGACCCCGACGATGCCGGGGTCGGCCAGCGGGTTGTTGAACAGGCTCTGGAGGCACGCCCCAGAGATCGCCAGCGCCGCGCCGACCATGACGCCCAGCAGGATTCGGGGAACCCGCAACTGCCAGACCACCGAGACGTCCCTCTGACTGAGCGAGTCGTCCCCGCCGAGGACCGGAGACAGCAGGATGTGCACCACGTCGGTGAGCACGACCCGCACCGGTCCGATCGAGACGGACACGACCATGAGCCCTGCCAGGAGCACGAGCCCCACGATCAGGGTCCCGGCCAGCGGTAGTCGGCGGATGTCGGTCCCGCCGGATTCACTGCGTGTCATCGGCATGCGGGATCAGAACTCCGAGATCGCTTTGGCGAGCGCTTCGGCACCGGCTCCCAGCTCCGGGCTCGAGTAGCGGATCTGGGCGTCGGGCATGACGACGATGTGCTTCTCTTTCCCGGCCTTCGTCTCCTTCAGGGTCGGGAAGGCGTCCCACAGGCCGTCCTCGCCGCCCCAGGCCTCGAGATCGGATTCGGCCATCACGATCACGTCAGGATCCGAGGCGAGAATGCCCTCATTGCTGAACTCACGGGACAGGCCGCGGAGCCCGCTGTCGGCCCCGACCGAGGTCATGCCGAGGTTCTCGATCATTTCGGTCCCGGGCGTCCCGGTTCCTGCCACGGAGTTTGCGCCACCCGCACCGGTCGCGGTCACCTGGATGACCTTGTGTCCCTTGAGGTCGGACTTGTCGACCTTCTTCTTGGCCGCATCCATGTCGGAGTTCAGCTTGTCGACCAGCTTGGTCCCGGCGTCGTGAGCACCCACGTAGTCGGCGACGGCCTGGAGCTTCTCGGCCTGGCTCTGTTGGTCGTCGACGACGACTGCATCCGTTCCGGCGTCGCGGAACTGCTTGGCGACGTCTCCGTGGCGCTTGGTGTTGTCACCGATGAACAGCGATCCGTCCAGAGCCAGCAGGCCTTCCGTGCCGGTCTGCTTGCTGAACTCGAAGTGCTCGGGAGCGTCCTTGCCCGCGGAGGAGGTGCTGTTGTTCGGGGCCGCATAGATCTTGTCCTTGAGGCCCAGCGCGGCCAGAGTCGAGGAAATGCCGTCACCGGCGGAAATGATCTTGGACGCATCCTTGACCGTCACCTCGCTCCCGGTCCCGTCGGTCACCGTGGTGGGCAGTTTGCTTTCGGCCCGGACGTCCTGGAAATCGGTGGTCCCCACCGCATGCTTCCAGCCCGAGGGCAGCTTGACCTGTTGGCTGTCGCCGGTCGTCTCCGACGAGCTGGCACTCGCCTGATCGGCTTCCGAGGTGGTGCTGCCTGCGTCGCCGCATCCCGACAGCACGAGGGCGCCGATGCCCAGCGCCGCGATCACCCCGGCGGCGGACCCGGAACGACGTCGTCCGGAGATCTGTCCCTGCCTCCGCTCGGCCCTTGAGGCGGATTCGGACGAACCGGCGAATTCGGTGTCCGTCGTGGCGAGGTGTGGTTCATTCTCATAGCGCGGTGACATGATTTCTTTCCTTTTCTCAGGGGGCCTGGGGGGCCCCGTTCCTGGGCGGGCTGACGGAGGGTTCGTCAGCCCGAGGTCGTTGGCGCGCCGACGGCCGCTTCGGCCGACGCATGGAGTCGCCGGTACCGGCCGCCCTGCGCGAGCAGGTCGTCGTGGGTTCCGAACTCCACGATCCGGCCGTGTTCCATGACGGCGATGCGGTCGCACCGGGCCGCCGTCGCCAAACGGTGCGCCACGATGACCGTGGTCGCATCGGTTGCGGCGACCGCGTCCATGACGGCCGATTGCGAGGCGGCATCGAGGTGCGCCGTGGCTTCGTCGAGCAGGAGCAGATCGGTTCCGGCGAGTTCGGCCCTCGCGAGGGCGATGAGTTGCCGGTGGCCCTGCGCGAGGTTCGATCCGCCGTCGTCGACCTGGTAACGGAATCCGCGAGGCAGGCGGGCGATGGCCAGGATCGCGCCGCTGCGTCGGGCTGCGGCCTCGACCTCGGCGTCCGTCGCATCGGGGCGCGCGTAGCGGATGTTCTCGGCGATCGTGGTGTCGAATAGGTGAGGCGCCTGGCCCACGACCCCGACGCGACGACGGTACGTCTCACGGTCGAGGCCTCCCCTGTCCCGGTCCCCGATCTCGACCCGCCCGGTCTCGGCCTCGTAGAGCCAGGCCATGACCTTGACCAAGGTGGTCTTGCCGGCGCCGGTGCTTCCGACGACGGCAAGGCTGGACCCCTGGTCCAGGGTGAGATCGACGTTCTTGAGGGCGGGTTCGACGGCGCCGTCGTGCGTGTAGGAGACATCGTCGAGGCGGATGTGACCCGAAAGCCGGGACGCATCCGCGGCCGTACGATCGCTGTCGACGACGTCGGCCTCCTCCTGCGGTATCGCGAGCAGCTCGTCCGTGCGCTTCTGCCCGATCCGCGCCTGCTGGAAGGAATCGAAAATATTCGCCAGCTGTTGGATCGGCCCGTAGAACTGCCCGAGGAACAACAGGAACGCGGCCAGGACACCGGGGGTCACCGTCCCGTCCGCAACGAACCGTGCGCCGGCGACCAGGACGAGGGCGTTCGAGACCTGCGAACAAAAGACCACGAACGGGAAGTACAGGGCGATGTACCGTTGGGCCTTTTCGCGGGAGACCCTGTATGCGTCCGAGACCTTCTGGAAGAACTGGGAAGCGATCGACTGCTTCCCGTGGGACTGCACCACGCGCAGGCCCGAGATGTTCTCCTGCAAGGAGCTGTTGACCTTCCCGATGTCTTCTCTGGCCCTGTCGTAGGCCTTGGTCGAGAGACGCTGGAAGATGATCGTGGCGACCAGGACCAGCGGAATCGGGGACAAGGCGATGACGGCCAACAATGGATTGAACACGAGCATCGCGACACCGATACCGAACATCGTGATCAGGGACATCAACCCGTTGACCAAGCCGGATTGCAGGAATCGCGAGAGCGAGTCCACGTCGACCGTCAGCCGCGTCATGACCTGGCCGCCCTGTTCCTTCTCGAAGTACGGCAGGGAGAATCCGAGCACGTGCCTGAAGCTGCGCACCCTGACCCCGTATTGCACGGACTCCGACCCCTTCGCACTGAACAAGGACTGACCGATGTAGAAGATCCAGTCTCCGGCGATGAGGGACCACGCCAGGATCGCGTAGAACAGCAGGGTCCTGTGATCGCCCGGGGCGATGCCTTCATCGATCCCGCGTTGGATCATGAGCGGGACCAGCACGGTGGCCAACGAGCTCAGGGCGATGAGCACCAGTGCCGCCGTGAAAAGCCCCTTGACCGGTTTCAGCATCTGGGCCACGCGGGTGACCTTCGGGTCGGCGGCCATCGACGCCGCGGCGTCGGGAAGCCGCGTGAGCCAGCCGCCCCGGTCGGCCTGCGCGTCCTCCGGCATGTCGGCGCCGAGCGCGGGCTTCGTTGGTTCCGTGGTCTCGGCGTCGGGCCAGAGATCCGTTTCTCCGGAAACCCGGTCGATTTCCTCGTGCCCGCCGGCCATGAGATCGGCGAACTGCGGGCAGGAACGCATCAGCTCCTCGCGGGTTCCTTCGCCGACCGTTCGGCCGTCGTCGAGCACGACGATCCTGTCGGCGATCTCGAGCGTGCTCCGACGGCGGGCGATGAGCAGAGTGCACTTGGACGACGCCGGATCCGCCGCGTCACCTGGATGACTCCCCGCCCCGGACCTGGCGTATCGACGCAGGGTCGCATTGATGCCGCTCTCGGTGGTCGCGTCCACGGAGCTCGTGGCGTCGTCGACGATCAATACTCTCGGTTGTGTGAGCAGAGCCCTCGCGAGGGCGATACGTTGCCGCTGCCCGCCGGAGAGGTTCCGACCGCCCTCGGCCAGTTCGGTCTCGTAGGCATGCTCCATCTGGACGATGAACTCATCGGCGCCCGCGGCGATCGCGGCCGCACGCACCTGCTCTTCGGAGCTGTCCGGGGTCCCGTACGCAATGTTCTCCCGCACGGTCGCGCGGAAAAGGAAGGGGTCCTCGAAGACGACGCCGACTTCCTGTCTCAGTTCCGAGAGCCTGAGCTCACGGATGACGCGCTGGCCGTCCGTCTCGGTCGTCTCCCCCGCGGCGGGATCGCCGATCAGCACCGATCCTCCGGTGACGTCGTAGAACCGGGGCGCGAGCAGGGCCAGGGTCGACTTGCCGGACCCGGATGCGCCGACTACGGCCACCGTTTCACCGGGCCGAACGGTCAGGCTGACGTCGTGGAGCACGGGTTCGTCCGAGGTGTAGCCGAAGGAGATGTTCTTCAGTTGGAGGCCCGTGCTGCGGGGCGGGTGTTCCGCGCCGTCCTTCATCTCGGGGCGAGCATCCATCAGTTCGAAGATGCGCTCGGCGCACGTGCGCGTCCTTTGAGCGATCACCAGGAACGACGCCATCACGCGGGTTGGTCCCGTGAGCATGCTCAGGTACGTGGAGAAGGCAACGAAGGTCCCCAGATCCAACCGGCCCGTGGTGACTTGCCAGCCGCCGACGAGCAGGAGCGCCGCCT
This sequence comes from Rothia sp. HC945, assembly GCF_051370785.1. NCBI lineage: Bacteria > Bacillati > Actinomycetota > Actinomycetes > Micrococcales > Micrococcaceae > Rothia > Rothia sp. HC945. Next base: position 66,871 of record NZ_JBFCSN010000002.1, read on the forward strand.
GGCCGGCCGGAGGCAGCGCGAGCATGGTCGCGCTCGGGGCCGCCTGCGCACGCATCGTTTGCATGCGGCGCGAGAACAACGATCGGCTGGCCTTCTCGACCCACCGGATATGCCTCGTCTCCTGAACGAAAGATTTGACCACGGAGATTCCGGACAGGGCGGACCTGATGTTCTCGGTGATCTGCCCGACGTCGTGCTGGGCGGCGGCCGAGGTCTCGAAGACGCGCTTGCGCGTCCGCCACGCGGTGAAGCCCAACAGGGCGACCACGCCGACGGCGATCAGGGTCAGGCTCGGCGAGAGCCAGAGCATGACCGCGATGCCGAACACGTAGTAGGAGATGACGGAGACGGGCACGGGGCACATCTGCATCATGGACTGGACCTGCTGGAGGTCGTTATTGGTCCTGGAGACCACCTGCCCGGTGCGCAGTGAGTCCTGGGCCGGGCCGTCGAGTCGCTGGATCGAGTCGAAGACGCGGCTGCGGAGCCTGTGCTGCACCCGGAGGGACAGCTTTCCCGCGGTGAACCGGCGGAGGTAATCGCCCAGGAAGTCGAAGGCCGCGATTCCGACCAGACCCGCACCGAGCCACCACAGCTGGGACACGTCGCCGGCCATAGCGCCGTTGACGCCTTGCCTGGTCAGGAGGGGGCCAGCGACGACGGCCGCGATGGTCGCCACGGATACCACGAGGATGAGCCCGACGAGGCCCGGGAATTCGCAACAAACCCTCAGCAGGCGCCGGAGGTACCCTTCGTCGTGTTCACGATCCGTCTGGGATTCGGTGGTAGATACGATCGTCTACACCCCCACCAGCGCGCCGGAGAGACGATCGGCCACCTCGGCAGGGCCAGGCATGCCGCGGATCTCGGACCGAACTTCTTCCGCCTGTTCCCTGTACTCGGGACCGTGAACGACGGAGCGGATCGTCTCGGCGGTGAGACCGCCGTCGCCGGGAACGATGCCGCAACCGCGTTCCTGCACGATCCTCGCGTTCATCGGGCGGTCGGCGCCCTCGCCGAAGACGATCTGAGGCACACCCGCGGCCAGAGCGGTGAACGTATTGCCGGCACCACCGTGATGAATGAACACGTCCGAGTTCTCGACCAGTCCGCCCATCGGGATCCAGTCGGTGAGGGTCACGTTGCTCGGCAGCTCGTCCACGAGCTCTTCCCGGGCGTTGTCCTTGAGCTGCAGAACCACCTGGGCGTCGAGTTCGTCGGCCCGGTGGAGAACCCAGTCGATCAGGTCGAGCCCATCGACCATGGGCTTCAGCGTGCCGAGGCTGACGAGCACCCGAGGCCGCTCCGGCCGGACCCACCAGTCCTGGAAGATCGCGCCTCCGTTGTACGGCACATACCGCAGTGGCATGGTCAGCTCGGACGGGTGGTCGAGCACGCTCATGCTCGGCGGCGCGACGTCGAGCCAGGCCAGGTCCTCGCGGGGTTCGGCGACGCCGTGCTGCTCGAACTTCTCGCGGAGGGAGTGGGTCACCGTGTCCACGTGCTTCTGCTGGTGGGCGAAGCCCACGGTCTGCAGGACCGTGGGGATGCCGAATCTGGCGCCCAGGAGTCGCCCGACCACGCCCAGCGGCGGATAGACGATCAGGTCAGGCATCCACGAACCGGTGAATTCCACGAGACGGTCCGTCATTTCGTGGCTGAAGAAGGAGAAGTCTCCCGGCGCGGTCCCAATATTGGCCTGTTTCCGCTCGTCCTCACGACGCCGGTACTCGGCGTCGGGGTCCAGGCCGGGTGCCGCGTCGAAGGACACCAGGCCGGCTTCGGCCACACGGTGCGACATGTCTCCGGCGGTCCCCACGACGACCTCGTGACCCGAGGCCCTCAGGCCCTGCGCCAGCGAGATCACGGGGTACAAGAGTCCGTAGAGGGGCGGACCGATGACGAGAACTCTCATGGGATTCCTTGCAAAATTGGGGGAGCTTGGCCTGGCTTTGCCCGGCGTTTGTAGAGCCTAACCAAATCGCCGAAGCAAAGTCCATTGACTACCGCCCTTCCCGAATCCAGGCGTCATACCGGAGACTTACGGCACATCCAGCTTGCGCCTCCCGAGTCCGTATGGAATAGCTTAGATTTCTGTAGCTTATTTTATGGGCCACTCGGTGGCCACAGGACAGTGCACCCCGATACGCAAGGACGAGCTCCGACGATGAAGACCCCGACACACGCCCTGGAGACCACGGGCTTCCTGGACGAGGAGTCGATCGCCCGAACCATGAAGAACGCGACGTGCGAGGAATTGGAACGGTGGTGGGCCGAGGTCTCTCGTCGCGGGACCCCCATGGTGGACCCCGGGTCGGACCTCGTCACCTTCCTGTGGCGGGGCAAGCACGTCCGCGACGACGCCGAGGGTTCCGAATCCGTCCACCTGGCCATGAACCGCGTGACGGACAAGGCCCTCTACGACCACGGACTGATGCGGCACGTCCCCGGGACGGACATCTGGGTCCGAACCCTCGAGCTCGAACCGTCCCTGCGCGTCAGTTACGCCTTCACGCCCATGTCCCCGGAACAGCAGCGACGCTCCGGTCCCCCTCGGTTCAACGCCTACGATTCCTTGCTCGACCCTCTCAACCCCGGGCAGCCCCTGGTGGACCGGGGGCGGCACGGCCTGTCGGTCTACTCCGGACCCACGGCTCCGGCCCAACAGGAATGGGACGACCACAGGTCCCGCACGTTGCGCGGGCGCATCGTGCGAGACGTCAGGGCTCTTCCCCGCGCCGAGACCTCGGGCCGCGCAAGGGACCACTGGCTGTACCTCCCGTCCCCGGTGAAGGACGAGCGCCATGCAGCACCCCTTGCCCTGCTCACGATCTTCGACGCCGAGAACTGGTTCGGAAACCTCTGGTTGCCCTACGCATTGGAGGCGGCCACGGACTCGGGCCGGATTCCTCCGGTGGCCGTTCTGGGCATCGCCAACAACGACACCCCTGACCGGATCGCGTGTCTCGGGGCGAACACGGGATTCCTGCGCGACGTCGCGGAGGACGCGACGGAGTGGGCCGAGGACTGCGCCCGGACCGTGGGTATCGAGCTCAGGGGACGCGACGGCCGGATCATCGCCGGACAGAGCCTGGGTGGCCTCTCTGCGCTGGTCGCCGCCCTGGACCTGCCTCACGCTTTCGGACACGCCCTCGCCCACTCCCCCTCGCTCTGGTGGACCCCCGACGGAGCCTCGAAACCGCACGATCTCGGGACCCGTGAGGGCATGGACTGGATCACCGAGCGGTACCAGTCCTCGACTCCCCAGGACGTGTCCGTGGAGATCGCGATCGGCGAGCGCGAGGGCCTCACCGTCCCGCGGGGTCGAATCCTGCACCGGACCATGCTCGACGCCGGGTGGTCCAGCGCGCTGACCATGTACACCGGCGGTCATGACTTCGCGTGGTGGCGCGGCGCCGTCGTCGACGGCCTGGCCCGAGCGCTGAGGACCGAACCGCACGAAGAGCGGAATTCGGACAGTTTCTTCGACCCATCGATGAGGAGTTCCATTGCCCCTGCCCAGTATTGATCCGTACACCCTCGACGCCGAGTCGCCGTGGCCCAACAGAACCGAGTGGCAGTTCGATCCGAACCGGGCGCTGCTACTCGTCCACGACATGCAGAACCATTTCGTCGATGCCTTCGACCGGACTCCCGGCTCCCAGATCGAGACCGCCGTCGAGCAGTCCCGCGTCCTGCGCGACTTCTTCCACGAAGCAGGCGCCCCGGTGGTTTACACGGCGCAACCTCCGTCCCAGGACCCGGCCGATCGCCAGCTTCTGACTGATTTCTGGGGTCCCGGACTGACGAATGAGCACGCCGCCGGCATCATCGACGAGCTTGCTCCCGATGAGCGGGACGCCGTCCTGACCAAGTGGAGGTACAGCGCGTTCTACCGCACCGACCTGGATTACAGGTTGCGCAATCACGGGCGGGACCAGCTGGTGATCGCCGGCGTCTACTCACATATCGGGTGCCTGACCACGGCCTTGGAAGCGTATATGGAGGGCATTCAGGTGTTCTTCGTCGCGGATGCCCAAGCCGATTTCGATCTCTCGCACCACCGGATGGCGCTCGAGTACGTCGCCGGACGGTGTGGACAGGTGTGCACGACCGAGGAGATCGTCCGGAGTCCGGTCGCGCCCTCACGGGACAGCGGTGGGCGGCGCGTCGAGGAGATGGCCTCGTGAAGGATCTGCCCCAGGCGATCGTCGTGACCGGAGGTTCGGGCGGCATCGGCAGAGTCGTCGTCGATTTGTTGCGGGATCGCGCCGAGGACCACGGTGGTGCCGTGGTGGTCTCCGCGGACCGAACCCGTGCTCCCCGGCCCGGAACCGAGGGCGGGCCGAGCGATGGTGTCGAGCACAGGGATTTGGATGTGACGGATCCCGACGCGGTGGCCTCGTTCTTCGAAGACCTCTCGGCTCGTTACCGGATCAGGTCGCTGGTCAACGCGGCCGGGACGATTGCGACGGGTCCCGCACTGGAGACCACGGAGGCCGACGTCCTCCGGATGATCGATGTCAACGCCCTCGGCGTGCTGCGCGCGAGCACGGCCGCGGCCCGCGTGATGGTCCGCCAGGGAGGCCATGACCCAGGGACCCGCCCCTTGCGCTCGATCGTCACCATTGCTTCTAATGCCGGCGCCGGTCCGCGCGCCGACTTCGCCGCCTACGGAGCAAGCAAGGCATTCGCGGCGCAGTACACGCGCAGTCTCGGGCTCGAACTCGGCGGCGCGGGAATTCGGTGCGCCGTGGTCAACCCGGGCACCACGAAGACCCCCATGGTCGAGGGCCTGTGGCAGGGCGTGGACCGCACGGCACAGACCGTGATGGGCGACGCCGCTCTCTATCGGTCCGGAATTCCGCTGGGACGCGTCGCGGATCCTCAGGACATTGCCGAGGTCGTCGAGTTCCTCGTGTCGGCCCGGGCGGCACACATCACAGCAACCGAACTGACCGTGGACGGAGGCGCCACACAACGATGAATTCTCCCCTACTCGAAGAAAGACCCACGACGACCGTGACTGCTCCTGCGGATGGGAACGCAGATTTCGCGTTCTCCTCCGGCAGGTGGACCCTGGAAGCCTCGGGCGGCGAGGTCCTGTGGCCGGTCTTCGGTCGGAGTCCGGGGGCGGCCCGGGAGGTCATCCGCGATCTGCGGGAGCGAGAGCGCGCCACCGGACGGACCCAGGTGCTGTGCGGAATGATCCCCTTCGATCTCTCCGAGCCCGCCGAATTGCGCATGACCGACGACGCCGTGTGGACCCCTCACGTCGCGACCGGCTCGGGCGACGTCGTTCCCGGGGAGCTACCGGCCCCGCCCGAGTCCGAGCGGTTTCGGCACAACGTCTCCGAGGCCCTGGACCGGATCGGTGCCGGAACCCTGGAGAAGGTGGTCCTGTCCCGGACCACGACCATGCGGCTCAAGGAAACGGACCGCCGGAGAGCCGAGGAACGTCTGTTCGATCGCTTGTCCGGCGTGGGCGGCCGGGCTGACGTCTTCCGTGTCCGCATGCAGGACGGCAGCTCCTGGATCGGGGCGAGCCCGGAGATCATAGCGGATGTCAACGACTCCAGATTCGTGACCCACCCCTTGGCGGGATCGCTCGGTCGTTCCCCCGGAGGGCCGGACGCCGAAGAGGCCACGCGCCTGCTCTCGTCCTCGGCCAAGGACCTGCACGAGCACGGCTTCGTAACCCGGCACATCCGCGAGTCGATCGGCCGCCTCGCGAGCGAGCTCCAGGTGCCGGTCCGCCCCCAACTGTTCGCAACGGACTCGATGTGGCATCTCGGCACGCGGATCACCGGTCGCCTGGCGCCCGAGGTCTCGGCCTTGGAAGCCGCCCTCGCCATCCATCCGACGCCCGCCGTGGGCGGTACCCCGGTCGGCCCGGCGGTACGCACGATCCTGGACCTCGAGGGCGGGTCACGCCGCTACTATTCCGGCCTGGTGGGCTGGACCGATTCCTCGGGCAACGGCCGCTGGTCGCTCGCGCTGCGCTGCGCGAGCCTCGAGGGGCAGTTCATCACCCTGTACGCAGGGGCCGGGATCGTGGCGGGTTCCGATCCCGAGAGCGAACACGCGGAAACCGCTTCGAAGTTCAGGACGGTTCTGCGCGCGCTCAACGGCCTCGTCTGAGGCAGGACCTACCAGCGCAATCTGCTCCTGCCGGGGCCGGCTCGTCCGGCCCCGGCGGGAGCATGTTGAGGGTCAGAGCATCCGCTTGGCTCCGGAGAACTCGCCCTTGGAATCCCATTGCTTCCAATCGGTCACCGACACGGTGGTCGACTCGTTGGGGGCGTGAATCATCTTGCCGTCGCCCATGTACATCCCGACGTGGTGCACGGCCCCCGTACCGCCCGGCTGGGCGAAGAACAGCAAGTCACCGGGCTGAAGGTCGTCCTCCGCCACGTCCTGGCCGAACTCCGCCTGGGCGTCGGCGTCGCGCGGGATATCGATCCCGTGGGCCCGGTACATGCTGTACGTGAAGCCGGAGCAGTCGTACCCGTAGGAGGACACGCCTGCCCACAGGTAGCGCAGCCCGTCGAATTGCTTGCCGGTCTCGACGACCTGTTCACCGGTCGGTCGCTCGGGCTTCTCCCCCGGGGCGTATACCGAGACGTCCGTCGCCTTGACCGATCCGGTCCCACCGGTCGGCAGGCCCACCTGCACCGACGAACCATCCTGCGAGACCACCGGCAGTTCCGTGTTGAAGCTCAGGTTGAGGTTGCTGCCGTCCTCCCCCGAGTCGCCGGTCAGAGCCGCCTTGTCCGAGGTGACGACCGCGCGTTGACCGGAATCCTTCTGCTCGTCGAAGGACTGGTTCTCGATCAGCTGTCCCGTGGGAACCCAGCCCGGGTATCCGCGATCGTCCTTGGGAGTCGACTGATCGTTGACCGCGACCTTGGACCAGTCCCCCTTGGTCTCGATGACCGAGACCTCGGACCCGTAGACCGCTTGGGTCTCCGTGTGGCCGGTCAGCCACCCACGGTCTTCGGTCCTTTCCATATTCTTGTTCCACTGATCGAGATCGACCGGGTTGGTCGTAGATGGCTCGTCCATGGGCCGCGTCTGCTCCGGTTCGCCCCACAGGGTCGCGACCGTGGTGTCCACGAATGCCGTGTCCCCGGCCTCGATCCCTTCCCCAGGCTGGGATACAGTCTGGCCCTGATCGGCGGGCTCGGCGAGTGCCGGGCCACCAGCCAGCGAACAGGCCAGGCCGAGTGCTCCGGCCGTGGCGATAGAACGGTGAAATCTCATGGTGCTGTCCCTTCGGTGAGTGCAGAATCCATTGACATGCCGAGACCGGGTGCCTCGGTGAGTGAGAGCCGGGAGCCCTCGAGCTCGTACCCCCCGGAGATCCGCGGGTCCTGGATCCATTCGGCGGAGTCCAGGTCGACGAGCTGAATATTGGGGTGCGCGAGTGCCACGTGGGCCGCCGCGGCAACCGAGACGCGAGGCTCCATCATGGCGCCCATCATGCAGCCGACTCCGGCGGTTGCGGCCAGGTCGGCGATGGCCAGCGCGGGGCGGATACCACCGCACTTGGCGAGTTTGATGTTGATGAGGTCCGCTGCCTCTCGACGCAGAATCTCCCAGGCGTCACGTTCGTCGGCCACGGACTCGTCGGCCATGATCGGGGTATCGACAGCGGCCGTGACCTGGGCCAACGCCTCCAGGTTTGCTTTGGGCGTGGGTTGTTCGACCAGATCGACCGGTATGCCGGCGTCCTCGATCCGGCGAATCATACGGATGGCCTCCTTCGCGCCCCACCCCTGATTGGCGTCGAGCCGGAATCGGGCCGAAGGCACGGCCTCGTGAACGGACTCGAGACGATTGAGGTCGACGGCGGGGTCCCCGCCCAATTTGACCTTGAGAATCTCGAATCCGTCCGAGCTGGCGGCGACGGCCTCGCGAGCCATGGCCTCCGGGTCGTCCAGGCTGATCGTCATGTCCGTGGGAGCGTGTGCGTCCGGCCGTCCGCCCAGGGCGACGGCCAGGGGCACGCCGAGTCCGGTGGCCCAGGCATCGTGGAGAGCCACATCCACCGCCGACTTGGCGCTGGTATTGCCCACGCAGCAGCTCGCGATCGCGTCCTCGGCCTCCCGCAGGGAGAGGTCACGACCCGCGAGTGCCTCGAACACGGGACCATTGATCGCGGCCAGGGAGGAGGCCACCGATTCCCCGGTGACCGCCCACGTCTCGGCGGCCGTCCCGTATCCGATGGAGCCGTCCTCCAGCTCGAGTTCGACGAGCACGCCCTGCACGGACTCGACGCGCCGGCGCGAGGTGATGAACGGCCGCTTGAGCGGTCCGCTGTACGGCATGGCGCGGAGGTCCCGCAACCGGTTCAGTCCGTTCGTGGTCATGATTGTCCTTTCCGAAGGGTATGGGCGGCGAGCATCAGAGAAGCGCCAGAACCTGTGCGGCCATGAGGCCGAAGAAGGTTCCGGCGAATGCGCCGATCAGCGCGAACAGGACACCCACGGGCACGAGCTGACGGTTGAACGCGCTCGCGACCACGGGTGCCGAGGCGATGCCGCCAATATTGGCGGTACTCGCCACGGCCAGGCTGAACAGCTCGGTGCGGGTCAGCTTCGCGTACAGCACCACGATGGCGATGTGCACGATCATCACGATCACGCCGGCCACGAGGTAGAGCGGGGCCTGTCCCAGCGACGCGAAGTCGGACTGGGACGCGATGATCCCGATGATCATGTAGAGCATGACCGTCGCTACTTCGCTGGACCCCGCGACGTTGCCGAGCTTCGTGGAGCCGATGACCAGGCCAAGAACGCTGACGATCAGGATCGTCCAGGTGCTGGAGGTGATCACGACGCCGATTTCCGGCAGGAGACCGCCGATGCTGGACGCCGCCGCGGAGATGAAGATACTGAATCCGATTACGCAGATCAGGGAGGTCAGATCGATGGGCTTCTGGTCCGCGGTCCCTTCATTGTTCGCGTGCACATCCAGATACCGGGTGTCGGCCTTCGTCCACTTGTTGAATTTGTCCGAGATCGAGACCGAGCCGAACATGACCAGGAGCCACACGGAGTAGATGATCGTGTCGACGATCAGCACGTATCCGAAGACATCTTGGGGCGCGTGCAGGATCGACTGGACGGCCACCATGTTGGCTGAACCCCCGGTCCAGGATGCCGCGAGCGCGCCGAGTGCTTTCCAGGCCTCGGGGTCCAACACGGCGTGGAGGATCAGGTACGAGACGACGAAGCCCACGAAGATACTGAACGCCGTGACCACGTAGGTCAGCAACAGCTTGGGCCCGAGTTTGATGATCTTGCGGACATCGCATTGGAACAGCAGCAACAGGATCATCGCGGGCAGCAGGGCGTCCTGAACCCCTGTCCCGAGGTCGAGGACTTCGTCGCCCTGGCTGAACACCCCCACGGTGTTCAGCAGTGCGGTGAGGATGTACATGAGCACGAAGCCCGGCACATAACGGAAGAATGCCAAACGAGAGCGTTTCTCGCAGTAGACGATGACAGCAGCCAGCGCAAGCAAGACCCCCAAGAAGAGGAAGCCGTCGGTGATCATGCTCGTTTCCTTTCTGCACCCTGAGTACAAAAAAGTCGGAAACACCGGGACAGTCTGGTCCGGTATTTCCGACTGGGTCCGGTCCCCGGGGAGGGACCAAGCAATCAGGTGCCTAACGTGTGTTGTCGGTCGCGCAACGGTACTTGGACGCCGCATTGCGCAACGCCGTGATCAGAGCCCGTTGGGACGATCCGTGGTACCTGGTGGAGATCCGCTCAACCAGGTCTTCCTCCTCATCGATGCCGGCACCGACGATCAAGCTCCTGACGAACGCGTTCGTCAGCGCCAACGTCGCCGTGCATTCTGCATCGAGAATTCGGTGCGTGTCCGTATCGACGACGAGCCCGATGAAGAAAAGCCCGAACTTGGAGGTGATCGGGTTGTTCGACGGGGACTTCGCCTCTCCTGTCACGAAGATCGAGGAACACATGCAAAAACTTTAACCCATGTCACATTCAAAACATAGCTGTTACGACGCCGTCGCGTTCGCTGCCGAGGCCGCGCCCGTGCCGACCCACGTGGTCACGGTCGGTCGCTCTGCCAGGTCCGCTGCCAGGTCCTGGACATCCTGAGCCGTGACCGCCCTGATGTTCTCGTGGAGTTCGTCCAGATCGGTGAAGTGTCCGGTGTCCAGCTCGGACCGGCCGAGTCGCGACATGCGCGAACCCGGGTCCTCGCTCCCGAGGATCGTGGCCCCGCTGAGTTGCCCCGTGAACTTGTCCAACTCACGCTCGCGCAGACCCAACTCGGCGAGCCGGTCAAGTTCCGCCCGCATCAGGTCGACCACGACCGGCGCCTTGTCCGCGGTGCACCCCGCGTACATCCCGAAGTATCCGGCGTCGGAATAGGAGCCACCGAAGGAGAACGTGTTGTAGGCCAGCCCACGCTTCTCCCGTATCTCCTGGAACAGTCGGGAGGACATGCCTCCGCCCAGGCAGGCGTTGAGCACGGACATCGCATACCGCTGCGGTGCCCCCGCGATCAGGCCGGTGCTCCCCAGCACCACGTTGGCCTGCTCGAAGGCTCGGTCAACGGTGTGGTCTCCGAATTCGGGGTGAAGGACGGCTGGGGTGCGAACCCTCCGCGGCGCGGGTTTTGTTCTCTCCGGAAGCTCCCATCCGGCCCGTTCGAGCGCGTCGAGCACGAGTCGCACGACAGTGGAGTGCTCGAGTCCGCCTGCGGCGGAAATGACCAGGCGGTCCGGGGTGTAGTACTTCGCGTAGTGCTCCCACACCGCGTCGCGGGCAACCTGGGTGATTTCGGACGGAGTGCCGCCGATCGGCCGGCCCAGGGGGTGCTCCCCCATGACCTTCGCGGTGAAGTTCTCGAAGGCAACGTCCGTTGGGTCGTCCAGGTCCATCGCTATTTCCTCGAGGATCACTCCACGCTCTTGCTCGAGCTCGCGGGGATCGATGCTGGCCGAGGTCACCATGTCGGCGATGACATCCACGGCCATACCGACGTCCTCGGACAGAACCCTGGCGTAGTAGCAGGTGTGCTCCTTGGCCGTCAGGGCGTTGGATTCTCCCCCGACGGCGTCGAACTCCTCCGCGATATCCAGGGCGCTGCGCGAGGGCGTGCCCTTGAAGAGGAGGTGCTCGAGAAAATGGGTCGAACCGTACATGCCCTGCGTCTCGTCGCGGGATCCGACGCCGAGCCAGAATCCCAGCGCGACGCTGCGCTGGCCCGGCATCCGCTCGGTCAGGACTCGGACTCCGCCGGGCAGTACGGATCGCCTCACCTCGTTGCCGCCCTCGGTCGCGCACACCAGGCGTCCGTGCTCGTAGTCGAATTCTTCGGCAAGCTGCTCGGGATCGAGACCCAATGCGTATGGCATGGCGACAGTCAGTTCCTCACTGCGGGCGGTCATTCTGGGGGCCGACGGCGTAGACCGGCCCGGCGTCGAGTCTAGGACCATCGTGGACCGGGTCCAATTCGACAGAAGGCCCCGGCCGGGGATCCTCACAGGATCCCGACCGGGGCCTTCTCTCACGGCTACGCGGAGATTACTCCTCGTCGTCGCTCTGGGCGGCGGCGTCTTCCTCGGAAACCACCGGTGCCAGGGACAGCTTGCCGCGGTCGTCGATCTTGGTGATCTCGACCTGAACCTTCTGCCCGACACCGACGACGTCCTCGACCTCGGTCACGCGCTTGCCGTCATTGAGCTTGCGCAGTTCCGAAATGTGCAGGAGGCCGTCCTTGCCCGGGGTCAGGGAGACGAAGGCACCGAAGGTCGTGGTCTTGACGACCGTTCCCAGGTAGCGTTCGCCGACCTCGGGGACCTGCGGGTTCGCGATGGCGTTGATCGCGGAGCGTGCAGCCTCGGCCGACGGTCCGTCGACGGCGCCGATGTACACGGTCCCGTCGTCCTCGATCGTGATGTCCGCGCCGGTGTCCTCCTGGATCTGGTTGATCATCTTGCCCTTCGGGCCGATGACCTCACCGATCTTGGACACGGGCACGTGCACGCTGATGATGCGCGGGGCAAATTCGCTCATCTCGTCAGGCTGGTCGATCGCGGAGGTCAGCACATCGAGGATGTGCAGCCGCGCCTCGCGGGCCTGCTTGAGCGCAGCACCCAGCACCGAGGCGGGAATTCCGTCGAGCTTGGTGTCGAGCTGGATCGCGGTCACGAACTCGGACGTGCCGGCGACCTTGAAGTCCATGTCGCCGAGAGCGTCTTCGGCCCCGAGGATGTCGGTCAGCGCGGCGTATCGCGTCTCGCCGTCGACCTCGTCCGAAACCAGGCCCATCGCGATGCCCGCGACGGGTGCACGCAACGGAACACCGGCGTTGAGCAGCGACAGGGTCGATGCGCACACGGAGCCCATCGACGTCGAGCCGTTCGATCCGAGCGCCTCCGAGACCTGACGGATCGCGTACGGGAACTCCTCGCGGGACGGCAGAACCGGGGTGATGGCCCGCTCAGCGAGGGCACCGTGCCCGATTTCGCGCCGCTTCGGGGAACCGACACGACCGGTCTCGCCCGTGGAGTAGGGCGGGAAGTTGTAGTGGTGGATGTAGCGCTTCGACTTGACCGGGGAGAGGGAGTCGATCTGCTGCTCCAGTTTGAGCATGTTCAACGTGGTCACACCCATGATCTGGGTTTCGCCGCGCTCGAAGATCGCGGATCCGTGCACGCGCGGCAGGACCTCGACCTCCGCGGTGAGCTGCCGAATGTCGGTCAGCCCGCGGCCGTCGATACGCACCTGATCGGTCAGGATCCGCTGGCGCACCGTCTGCTTGGTCAGAGCGTTGAAAGCCCCGTTGACCTCGTCCAGACGCCCTTCGAATTCCTTGCCCTCACCGGCGAGCTCCTCGGCGATCTCCTTCTGCAGGTCCTCGGAAGCGATCTCCCGGTCCTGCTTGCCGGCGATGGAGTAGACGTCCTTGATCTTGCCGGAGAACTTGGATTCCACGGCGTGGGCGACGTCGTCACCGTAGCCGCCGAAGCGCTCGATCTCCATGGTCGGCTTGCCGGCGCGCTCGGCCAGGTCCGACTGGGCGTCGCACAGGGCCTTGATGAACGGCTTGGACGCCTCGAGACCCTCGGCCACGATGTCCTCGGTCGGAGCGGCGGCACCGGACTGGACCAGGTCCCACGACTTGTCGGTGGCCTCGGCCTCGACCATCATGATCGCGACGTCCTCGGTTCCGTCCGACTTGGTCACCACGCGACCGGCCACGGCCATGTCGAAGACCGCGTTCTCGAGCTGCGAGTGCTTGGGGAAAGCAACCCACTGCCCGTCAATCAGGGCGATGCGGATTCCGCCGACCGGCCCCTGGAACGGGAGACCGGACAGGGTCGTGGACATCGACGCGGCGTTGATCGCCACGGTGTTGTAGATTTCGTCCGGGTCGATCGTCAGCACGGTGACGACGACCTGCACCTCGTTGCGGATGCCCTTGGCGAAGGCCGGGCGCAACGGGCGGTCGATCAGGCGGCACGCCAGGACCGCGTCCGTCGAGGGGCGTCCCTCACGACGGAAGAACGACCCGGGGATGCGGCCCGCTGCGTACATGCGCTCTTCGACGTCGACCGTCAGCGGAAAGAAGTCGAAGCCTTCGCGCGGGTGCTTGCCGACGGCGGTGGCCGACAGCATGCTGGTGTCCTCGTCGATCGAGACGAATGCGGATCCGGCTGCCTGCTTGGCCAGCCGACCGGTTTCGAAGCGCACGGTGCGCTTGCCGAACTTGCCATTGTCGATAATGGCTTCTGCGAATTGAATCTCGGGACCCTCCAAGGGTCACCTCCGTTTCTGTTCTTCGCGCGGGCCCGCCTCGACTCGGTCTTCGATCGAGGCCCACGGATGTGTCATCCGGGGGCCACTACCGAGGACCGCAAGGAGAGGCTGGGCCTCGCACGGTGTTTTCTCGTTGTTCCCGGCTCACGCCGGGCACCTCGCCGTTTCGTGGTGAACAGCGAGAGGGCGGCGCTGCCGTCCGGTCACCAGTCTCCCATGTCAGAAAGCCGGATTCCGGAAGGCGGCGCCGCCCCTCGCATTTGTCGTCCTTATCGGCGGATTCCGAGACGCTGGATCAGCGTACGGTAGCGCTCGATATCGATCCGACGCAGGTAGCCGAGCATGTTGCGGCGGCGACCGACGAGGATCATGAGACCACGACGCGAGTGGTGGTCGTGCTTGTGGAACTTGAGGTGCTCCGTCAGGTCGCTGATGCGACGAGTCAGAACCGCAACCTGGACCTCGGGCGAACCCGTGTCGCCCTCGTGGGTTGCGTACTCCTTGATGATTTCCTGCTTGACAGCGGGATCCAGTGCCACTGAATTAACTCCTAGAGTCAGTGCCGTGAACGGCCCGATACGGCGAATGCCGCCGGGAACCCCGGAACACCGCGGACAGTCCCGGGCGGGCTGAGCCGCCTGAGGATCACGTGTTCGGGGCGACTGGCAACCACGGACTGCAGCCAGACGTGCTCCCCAGTCTAACGGATCGAGTCCTCCGCCGGAAGATTGCCTCGTCGCGGACCTCCGTGGCCGAGTGTGAGACGTGCTACGCGGCGTGCAACGATGGTGCCATGATCGACTTCTCCCGAGCGGCCGACGTCGTGGCCGAGCACCTGCTCGGTGCCGTGATCCATCGAGGTTCCGTCGCGATCCGACTGACCGAGGTCGAGGCGTACCTCGGAACATCCGATCCCGCGTCCCACGCGCACAAGGGCCCCACCCCTCGGTGCGCGACCATGTTCGGCGAACCGAGCCATCTCTATGTCTACGCCTCCTACGGGATTCACCGGGCCGGCAATCTGGTCTGTTCGCCGGACGGCACGGCCTCCGGTTGCCTCATGCGTGCCGGCGAGGTCCTGTCGGGCCACGAGGAGGTCCGTCGACGTCGCGGCCTCGCCTCCACGGACGCGAACCTGGCTCGCGGTCCGGGAAATTTGGGTTCTGCCCTCGGCCTGGATCTGGTGGACAACGGAAGCCCCGTCCATCAGGTGCACTCCGGTGCGGCGGACGAGGCCCCGAGCGACGGGTTCTGGATCGAGCCCGCCCGCTCCCCCGTTGAGTTCGTGCGCGGACGCCGCATTGGCATCAGCAAGAACGTCGACGCTCCCCTGAGGTTCTGGATCCCGGACGATCCGACGGTGACCTCACCCCGATCCCGACGCACGGCCCTCCTCCCGACCCGGGCCCCGGGCGCCGAGTAGGGAGTCAGGCCGCGAACTGTTCCGCCTCGTAGGCCTCGACGGCGCGTGCGAGCCGGGTGACACCCTCGACGATCTCGCTCTCCGCGTTGGTCACGAAGGAAATTCGCATGGTGTTCCGGATACTCGTGTCGACGTGGAAAGAACTGCCGGGGACGAAACCGACGCCTTCCCGCATCGCGTACGGCAGGAGTGCATCCGTGTCGTATGCCTCGGGAAGCTCTGCCCACAGGAACATTCCGCCCGACGGCGACGTCACATGCGTGCCTTCGGGCAGGGCCCGGGGCAACTCACGGACCATGGTCCGCAGCCTCTGGCCGTACACCTCGAGCTTTTCCGCATCCGACTGGTGCGTCTCCGGGTGGGCCAGGTAGTGAGCGGCCGCGTACTGGTCGACCGTCGAACTGTGCAGGTCGATCGCCTGTTTGCCCACGATCAGTGCGTCGCGGACCGATGCGGGCACGCGAGCCCACCCGAGCCGGATTCCGGGGGCGACCGATTTGGACAGCGTCTGCAGCAGGGCGGTCTGTTCGGCCATGCCCTCGATCGCGCAGATCGGCTCGAGGTGCTCCCCGGAGTAACGCAGGCTCGAGTACGGGTCGTCCTCGATGAGCATGGTCCGGGTCCTGAGCAGAATATCCGCCACGTCCCGACGTCGCTGGGCCGGCATGGTCCGTCCGCTCGGGTTCTGGTAACTCGGGATGAGGTACACGAGCTTGGGTCGGTGCAGTTCGATGGCTTTCTCGAGCGCCTCGGGAACCACTCCGTCGTCGTCGCAGTCGACGGCGACGAAGTGCGCGCCCGCGAGCCCGAAGGTCTGGAGCGCGGCGAGGTAGGTCGGGTCCTCGACCAAGATCACGTCGCCTTGGTCGATCATGACCTGCCCCATCAGGGTCAGCCCTTGCTGGGACCCGGTGGTCACGAGCACGTCCCCGGCCTGGGAGGGAATGCCTTCGTCGGTCAGGTTGGCCGCGATGATCTCCCGCAGTTCGAGTTCACCGTCGCTCGAGGAGTACTGGAGAGCACGATCAGGCCGGGACAGGGCTGCATCGTAGGCGGACCTGATGGCATCGAGATCGAAGTAGGCCGGGTCGGGCACGCCACCGGCGAAAGAAATGACGCCGGGACGGCTGACCAGATCGAGAAGGGCCCTGACCGGGGAATCCTCCGTATCGGAGAAATTGTGCGCGAGGCGTGGGGTGAATTCGTGCTGTCCCGTTGTCATGGTCCTTACTTTCCGCGTGTCATCTGCATTGGTCGGTGCCTCACATTCTGCTCCGGGCGCGAGGCGTCCCCGGGACCTCAGCGCTCGGCGAGCCGTGCGGCCACCACGAAAATCCGGCGGAACGGCAGGACGGTGCCGCAAGACTCGGCCGGGTAGGCCTCGCGCAGCGCAGCCTTGTACTCCTCGACGAACGCGGACTTCTCCGGCTCGGGAAGAGCATTGAGCACCGGGCGCGCGCCGGTCGATGAAATCCACCGGAACACGGCGTCCTCCCCCGGCAGGACATGCAAGTAGGTCGTTTCCCACGCATCCACCGACCATCCCGGTCGGGACAGGACGGAGAGATACTCCCGTGCTCCGATCACGGTGTCGCGGAGCTTCTCGGTCAGGTGAGGCGCATAGGCAGGCTGCGCGGCCGTCTCCCGGAGGAGGGTGTGCGAGGGGGCATCGAAGTTGCCGGGGACCTGGAAAGCGAAGACGCCGCCCTCAGGAACGAGATCGGCAACTTCGGGCAGCCAGTCCAGGTGTCCATCGACCCACTGGAACAGCGCATTGGAGACGATGAGCCGAGGCTCCGCGTGCGTCCAGCCGTTCTCCTGCCGCGCCCTCAGCCAGTCCAGGACGTCCGAGTGCTCGTAATCCGCTCCGGGGGCCCCGGCCGCCCGGGCGGCGTCGATCATGTCCTGACTGCTGTCCACGCCGTGCACGACGGCCTCGGGCCAGATCTGCTGGATCACCGGCACGTCATTGCCGGGTCCGCACCCGAGATCGACGACGCTTTCGGCCCGGGACAAGGGCACGCGGCGCAGGAGATCGGTCAGCGGCCGGGATCTCTGGTCGCCGAACTCGAGATAGCTCTCGGGGTTCCAGCGCGTGCATTCCGACCCCGTGGCGGGAGTCGGATTCGCGTGACTCACCGCCCGGTCCCCCGGCCCTTGCCGAGGTCCCGCCCCAGAACGGCCGACGCCGCACCGGTTGCCGCGGTCACGGCGAAGACGCTGGGCCACGCGCCGATCTTCTTGGCGAGCGGATGAGAGAGGCCGAAGGACAGGACATAGACGCCGGTGAGCGCGGCGGCCGTGCCGGTCCCCGCGTTCGCCTTCCACCCGCGGAAGGCGGCCACACCCGCGGCGGCCAGGACTGCCCCGCCCAAGGGGCGATTTCCGGTCGAGCGAGCCACCTTGTATCCGCCGAGCAATCCGGCCGTAGAGAAGAGCGTGGGGGCAAGAGCGGACATATTGGGCCACCTTTCCTGGGAGGAAAACTATCTTTTCCGGTATAGCGCACGCCCAGGCCCTTCTCCAAAGCGGGAACGCCTGGTCATTCGATCCTTACCTCGGTGAACCGAGTCAGGCCTTGATCCAGCGCGGGAAACTCCGCTCGCAGGGCCTCTCCCGCGCGTCGCACTCGCTGTCGGGTGACTTCGGCGATGGTCCCGAATTCCCTCGCGACTTCCGGTTTTCGTCGGCCGTCGATGGGCTCGTCCAGCTGAACCAGCACGCAGGACCTGTGGCCGCCGTCCTCCGCGTTCTGTCTCATGACGGCGTGGCCCGTGGTTCCTGATCCAGCGAAGAAGTCGAGCACCATTGCGTCCTTGTCCGCCGAGACCTGCAGCAGGCGTCGGATCAGCCGCACCGGCTTGGGCGTTTCGAAGACCGCCGTGGTCCCGAAGAGGGCCTTGAGCTCGGCCCGGGCAGTGTGGGTGTGGCCGGCGACGTCGCGCGTCCACAGCGTTGTGGGAACCATGCCGTCCTGGACTTCCGAGAGGTACCTCTTGAGCTGCGGGGACCGGGTCCCGTCCGCGCCCCAGTAGATGCGCCCGTTCTCGATCAACCTGTCCATCGACGCTCGGTCATACCCCCAGCACCTCCCCGCCGGCGGGCGATGCTCGGTACCGGTCAACGGGTTGACCAGGGGGTAGTCGTTGGCCGGGTGGTAGGTACGCACGGAGAGGTCACTGGCTCGGTACGGTCCACGACCGTCCGCGTCGTCGTGACGGTACGGCCGATTCGCGGACTCGCTGCGGGGCAGGAGCCTTCTGCGGAAGGCCGGGGATGCCGAGTACAGCATCACGTAGTCGTGGACGACCGAGAAAGATCGGCAATCGTTCGCAGGCGCATACTTCTTCTCCCACACGATGGTCGCGCAGTGATTCTCCTCCCCGAATACCTCGTCCAGGAGCATCCTGAGACGGGGTGCCTCGACGTCGTCGATCGACACCGCGATCACGCCGGTCGGCGCCATCAGTTCACGGGCGAGGTGCAGTCTCGGGTACATCAGGTCCAGCCACAGGGAATGTCGCCGCCCCGCACTCTTCCCCGCCGACGCGCCCCGGCCCCGACTGCCGACCAGTCCTGCGGCTCGGTCTTCTTCTGCTTGTGGTCTGTGGAAGTTGTCCCTGTAGTCGGCGGTCGTTCCACCGTTGTACGGCGGATCGATGCAGACGACGTCGAAGGAGGCCAGGTGCGTTCTCTTCAGGATCTTGAGGGCCTCCAGGCTGTCCCCTTCGATCACCAGATTCTGGCGAATCGACACCGGTTCGATCTCTCGACCGTCCATGGACACGAACCGGGACTGCGTCGGGGCCTCCGCGAGACATCGCGCAGCCCGCTTCCCCGGCCAGGTCAGCCCATAGGTTTCGGAGGGCTCCGCCCACGGCCCTGACCGAACGGGCCACCCCTCAGGCCCCGATAATCCTGCGCTCGGATCCATTGCGTCCCCCACCCCATGCCGAGTACACTTTGCATCATCGAGGATATCGGAGTTTGCCAAGTGTACTTGGTAGACCAGAATCGAGCGCGCTCGGATTCTGGATCAATGACTTCAGACTCCCTTGATCGCCAGACGGCACAGCGCCTCGGGAGCCTCCTGCAATCACATCGTGCGGACCTCGGTATCACCCAGGAGAAGGTCGCACTCGCGGCGGGCATATCACGCCAGCACTATCAGCAGATGGAGTACGGTTACAGCGATCGCGCAACCCGGAATCCATCCAATCCGAAGTTGCGTTCCCTGATGAGCGTCGTCGCGATCCTCGAGATCCCGCGCGAAGAAGTGCTCAAGGCCCTGTGGCCCGACGAAACGGATGACGGCGTCGACGAGTGAGCGAGGGGCGACCCTGACTTAACGTGCACATGTGCGCAACAATTGATGCATGCAGAAGATGAACGTCGAATCCTTCAACCTGGACCACACCAAGGTCGCGGCACCGTACGTGCGTATCGCAGACCGGAAAGAACTTCCCGGCGGTGACACCCTCATCAAATACGATGTCCGCTTCGCCCAGCCGAATCAGGGGCACCTCGACATGCCGGTCGTCCACTCGATCGAGCACCTGACCGCCGAGCACATGCGCAACCACACCGATGCGCTCATCGATTTCTCGCCCATGGGATGCCAAACGGGCTTCTACGCTCTGACGCTCGGCCTCGAACCGGACGAGTTCCTGACCGTGCTCGAGAAGACCTTCCGGGACATTCTGGGTGCGAGCGAGGTGCCCGCGGCCAACGAGACCCAGTGCGGCTGGGGCAGCAACCACACCCTGTCCGGGGCCCAGGGCGCCGTCTCCGATTTCCTCGAACAGCGTGACGCCTGGGGCGAGGTGTACGCGTGAGCCCCCAACCGGTGGCGCCGCTCTCCCCCGAAGTTCGTGAAGAGGTGGACGGCGGCGTGGTGGTGCAGGTGGCCATGGACGAAGAGGCCGCCCCCTTCCTCGACTCCTGCCAGCGCATCGGGCCCGACGTCGAGTTCGGCCGTGCGCGGTACTCCCCGCTCAGCCATGAAGGGCGGTCCATCCTTCTGGTCAGGTCCGGCATCGGGCTGGTCAATGCTGCGAGCGCCGCGACCACGGCGATTGCGGCGTCGGGTCCCCGTGCTGTCTTCTCGGCCGGCAGCGCGGGCGGGCTCCGGCAGGACGTCGAGGTCGGCGACCTCGCGGTGGGCGATTCCTACACGTTCACGGACGCGGATGCGACGGCCTTCGGATACGAACGCGGCCAGGTCCCCGGGATGCCGGTCGACTACGCACCCCACGGTGGGCTCCTCGACGCCGCCCGGAGACTCGTGGCGGAAGACGGAACCCATCACGTCGGCCAGATGCTCGCGGGCGGATCGTTTGTGACGCAGAGTAACGTCAAGGACACCCGCGAAGCCTTCCCGCACGCGGTCACGACCGACATGGAGACCACGGCGATCGCACAGGTTTGCACGAGCCACAACGTCCCGTTCCTGTCCGTGCGAGGTGTGTCCGACCTGTGCGGGCCGGCCGCCGACCAGGACTTCCATATGTCCGTGGAGATCGTCGCACGCAGGTCGGCCGACGCCGTCCTCGCCGTGATCAGAGCGACCGACGGCGTCCCCGCGTAAACTCGCCACAGCAGACGACCACAGAATTCAGGAGACCACGATGCACACCCACACGCTGCGCGACGGCCACGAGATCCCGGCCGTCGGGTTCGGAACCTACCCGATGTCCGACGCCGAAGCCGAGGCGAACGTTGCCGAGGCCATCAGGCGCGGACACCGCTTGATCGACACCGCAGCCCAATACGGCAACGAGAAGGGTGTTGGACGCGGCGTCAGCAATTCCGGCGTCGATCGCGAGGAGATCTTCGTGACGACCAAGCTCGCCGGAAAAGATCACGGATACGAGCCCACCATTGCCGCGGCCAAGGAGTCCTTGCGGACCATGGGCCTGGATTACCTGGACCTTTACCTCATTCACTGGCCGAATCCGTCGGTGGATCTGTACGTCGAGTCGTGGAAGGCCATGATCGCGTTGAAGGAGGAGGGTCTGGTGCGCTCGATCGGCACGTCCAACTTCCTGCCCGAACACATTGACCGTCTCGGAGAAGAGACCAGCGAGATCCCGGTGGTCAACCAGATCGAGCTCCAGGTCCGCGAGCAGCAGGAGAAGTGGCGGGCATACCACGAGAAGAAAAAGATCGTGACCCAGGCATGGTCTCCCCTCGGGCGCATGCAGGGACTGGATGAGACTCCCGAACTCGGTGACATCGCCGACACCCTTGGGGTCACTCCCGCGCAGGTGGTTCTGCGGTGGATGGTCCAGAACAAGATCGTGCCGATCCCCAAGACGTCGACGCCGGAGCGCATGGAGCAGAATCTGAACGTCTTCGACTGGGAGCTCAGCCCTGAGCAGATGGAGGTCATCAAACGCCTCCATACGGGCATTGCCTACAAGGGATTCGACCCTCGCAAGCACGAGGAATTCTAGGCTCGTGAGCGAGCACTGGGCCCCGGAGAGTAGTCATCTCTCCGGGGCCCAGTGCTCTCGTCTGCCGGGGTTGGCTCGACCGGGTTGACCCAGCAGGTTTTGCGCGCTTGGTGTCCTGGGCGCCGTATTCCTGCACTCCGGCCGGCCGTTACGGCGCCCGTGTGGTTCAGGTCATTCGGGATCGTATCCCAGGGCCCGCCAGGCGTCGTCGACGTCCTTGGTCATCTGGCGGATGAGAGCGTCCATCCCCTCGTAAGCAACCATGGACCTCAGGTGCGCCACGAACTCCAGGATGACGTTCTGCCCGTAGAGGTCGAAGTCCTCGACCTCCTCGTGAGGGCGACCCATGACGTGCGCCTCGACCTGCCGCGACACCCCTTCGAACGTGGGATTGGACCCCACGGAGATCGCCACGGGCCACCGTTGCTCGGTTTCGTCGTGGAGCCACCCCGCGTAGACGCCGTCGGCCGGAATCAAGCCGTCCGAATTCGATGCCATGTTGGCCGTAGGAAATCCGAGCTCGCGCCCCCGTGCCGCACCGTGAACCACTTCCCCCCGCATGCGGTGGTACCTGCCCAGCAAGTGCGCGGCCGAATCGACGTCGCCGGCGGCGAGCAGCTCCCTGATCCAGGTCGACGAGCATCGGCGGTGTTCGTCCTCGGCGTCCAGTTCGGTGAGATCGTTGTCGGTCGAGAGGTCCTCGACCACGGCCACCTCGAAGCCGTGTTCTTGTCCGAGCTGCTTCATCGCGTCGAGATCTCCCGAATTGTTGCGGCCGAAGCGGACATCGGCACCGATCACGACCTTCTTGGCGCCGAGGCCTTCGACGAACGTGGTGCGCACGAAGTCCTCGGGGGTCTCCTGCGCGAACTCGAGGGAATAGGGCAGCAGGACGAGCGCGTCCAGTCCCAACTCGTCGAGGAGATCCAGGCTGTCCCGCAAACCCATAATGGGGAAGTGCGGAACGTCCGGCCGGTGCACCAGGGCGGGGTGCGGGTCGAAAGAAATCGCGACGGCCCTGAGCCCGTCGGAGTGCGCCTCCGCCACGACGGTCCTGATGACCCGAGCATGGCCCCGGTGGACGCCGTCGAAATTCCCGATCGTCACCGCTGTGGGGCCGTATCCCTGCGGGATCTCGTCCAGGCTCCTGAAACAGTCCACGAATCTCCTCATACCAGACCGCGGCACGGTTCTCGAGCCGCGGCCATCAGTCTAGTCCTTGTGCCAGTGGGCCGCCGTCCGGCGACCACTGTTATGAACGCTTCTTACCCGCTTTCTTCGATTCGGCGGGCTGCGTGCCGCCCTGGGTCATCTCGCTGCGGATTCGATTCGCCTTGCGGATCCATGCGTGCCAGACCAGCAGGCACGGCGGGATCACGAGGTCCAGGACCATGAGCACGATCATGAGCGGGTGCGGCAGACCGAAGATTGCCCAGGAGAAGATCCGGCCGACTCCGCCGAGGAAGATCATGAGGCACACGAACCACAAGACGTTGGCCCACTTGAATTTGACGGCGATCGCCACGAATGCGGCACCAACGCCGCACAAGACTGCGGCGAGAGCCCCGTAGGAGGCGGCCACCGTGGCGCTCGAGCCGGTTGACTCACCGGGCAGGGACGCCGTCCCCGCGAAAATCTGCCACACGCCGTAGGCAATGATCACGAGCCCGTAGAGGGCGACGACGGCGCGGAACAAACCCCAATCCTGTTGCTTGCCCGGCTTACCACTCGACGTGGTCGTGGCCTGTCCCTGCGCCGCCTTGCCCTTTCCTCGGGTCTTCCGGGGGGAGTCGGCGGCGGATGTCGCCGCTCCGCGGGAGCCTTTCTGCGGGGCTCCGGGGCGATTCGGCCGGTCGGCAGACGGACGCTGGGACGCGGATGGTTGCGGCTGTCGTGGCTGTCCGGGCTGCTCCGGTTGCCGTGGCTGGCCTGAGGAGTGAGGCGCTTCCCAAGGACTCGTCGAACGGCCCTCGGGGCCCTTCGCGTTGTTTTCGGACGACGAGGGGTCGGTCATGATCGGCTCCGTTCGGGTAGATCGTCTCTTCCTGATACCACTCTAGGACCGCACGTCTCGGCGGGCACTTCAGCTCGCCGAGGGCACGCGACGTAACGGCCTGTTCCGGTACAACCACAACAACCCGATGATCGGCAGAACCAGGGGAACATAACCGTACCCGGAACCGAAGTGGGACCAGACCGAGGCCAAGGGGAACATGTCGGGCCGCACGTAGGAGAAGATGCCCACCGCAATCACCCCGAGCAATTCGATCAGGATGGCCCACACGGCAGACCAATAGGCACCGATGCCCTTTCGCGCCAGCGAGATCGTGGCGTAAACGTAAATCGCGGCCGCGACGCCGGAGAGCACGAAGGAGACCGGAGCCTCGTCGAATTTGGCAAGGATCTGGTAGAGCGCCCGCGCCCCCGCGGACAGGGAGAACAGGGCGTACACGGCGACCAGGATCATCCCGGGGCCCTTCGACTTGGCCGACGGGCCCGGGGTCTGCCGCGCGTCGTTCGCCTCGACGTCGTTCATGTCAGTCTTGACCTCTCTGGTGGGTCGGATGGTGGAGACTCAGTAGTAGTACCACAGCACGTTCATGCGTTGGACCATCACGATGATGATGGGACCGGCGACGGCCAGGACCAAAGTGGACCAGCGGGTCCGTTCCGTCATGGACCAAACGAAGGTTCCGGCCGGAATCAGCATCGCGGTCAGAAGGTAGCCGTAGTATTCCCAGGCATCGCCGGATGGGCCGTCGGTGATGGTCTGCATGACGATCGAGCCAATAAGGTAGACCACCAGAAAGGCCTCGAGAATCAGCACCGAGCCCTGGGACAGATCGTCCGTGGCCCGTCCGCGCAAAAATTGCACGAGGCACACGAGCGCGGATGCTGCACCGAGTACCAAGGCAATCCAGAACCACAGGTCGTAGCCCGCAATCACGCCTCTCCCCCATTTTCTCGGTCGATCGGAAACCGGGTGCCCGAAACGAAAACGAGATGCGGGACCCCGACCTGCTTGCCTTGGCGCCGCTGGTTCTGCACCAGGGCGACCAGGGTCCCGTCCGGAGCGAAGGCCGCCGTCAGTTCACGGGCAGGCACGATGTCGTCCGTGCGCCTGGCCCCGGAATCGTCGCTCCGATCCCCAGGGGGAACCGCGCGGTCGGGGCTCGGAGCGATCCAGCGACCGTTCGAGATGGCGGTGGCTTCTTCGTCGTCGAGGTCGCGGCGCAGGAAGAGCCGTTCCGCGGCGCGTTCGAGCGCCAAAATCGGTAGTGCCTCGCCGCGCTCGCTGGCGGTCGCGAGGTCTTCGAGCGTGGCCGCATCGTCGATCCCGACCTCCCCCACGCT
The DNA here is from genome assembly GCF_051370785.1 of Rothia sp. HC945. Classification (NCBI taxonomy): domain Bacteria; kingdom Bacillati; phylum Actinomycetota; class Actinomycetes; order Micrococcales; family Micrococcaceae; genus Rothia; species Rothia sp. HC945. The sequence continues at coordinate 91,908 of NZ_JBFCSN010000002.1, forward strand.
CAGTCGCCGCAGACGGACCAGGTGGCCACCGACACCAAGGTGTTCACCTATGTCTCGGGCCAGGGCCCGCACGTAGGTACCTGAGCTGCAGGTCACCTCAACGTCCACGTCGATGACGGGCTGGGTTGCTTCTCCCTCGGGTGCGTGAGCTCGTCGAATACCGAGGACCTCAAAGGCGTGGATGGTCACGGGCCTGGCCTCGAGTTCGACCTCCTCGCCGGAACGCACCTTCGCATAGGATCTCACGCCGTTGATCTTGATCGCGGAAACCGCCGAGGGGACCTGCATGATCTCGCCCCTCAACTCACCGACCGCCGCATGCACCGCCGAGTCGGCAATCGCGGCGAGAACCGAATCCGACGCGTGGCTCGTCACTTCACCCTCCGCGTCATCGGTCAGCGTGCACTGCCCGAGGCGGATGGTCGCCGAATACGTCTTGGACTCGCCGCTGACCCAGGTCAACAGCTTGGTCGCTTTGTTGATGCCCAGGATCAGCACTCCCGTGGCCATCGGGTCCAGGGTTCCGGCGTGTCCGACGCGACGGGTACCGGCGATTCTTCGCATGCGGCCGACGACATCGTGACTCGTCATCCCCGCGGGCTTGTCCACCACGACGAGCCCCGAGGGCCCGTCCTGGCGCGAACGATCACGTGCCACTTACTCGGTGCCCTCCTGGGCCTCGCGCATCTGGGTGGTGCCCGAGTCTGGGTCGCAGTGGGCGCCCTTCCCGAAGTCCTCGTCGACCGGGTCGTAACCGTCCCGCATGCCCGCGAGGTCCGCGCGAGCCGCGTCCGTGTGCGGCGTGCTCTCCTGTTGTTCCGTCCCCTCCGGAGCGGCCTCATCGTCCCGACGGTACGGGTCGGCGTCGCCCGCGAAGGTCTTGCCTTCCGCCGCCTCGGCCAGTTCCGCATCACGGGCCCGGGCCTGTCGAAGGATGTCTTCGAGGTGGTTGGCGTTGACCGGGACCTCGTCCGGGACGAAAGTCAGCGTGGGAGTCAGGCGGGCCGTGATGTTCTTGCCCACCTCCGACCGGAGGATTCCCTTGGCGGATTCGAGAGCCGCACGGGTTCCGGCCTGTTCCTCCTCGGTTCCATAGACCGTGTAGTAGACGGTCGCGTGCTGAAGGTCGTTGGTGACCCTGGCATCCGTGACCGTGACGAAACCGAGACGCGGGTCCTTGACCCGGCGCTCGAGAGCCTGGGCCACGATGACCTTGATCCGGTCCGCCAAGCGAGCCGCACGAGCTGCGTCAGCCATGATCTCTCCTCAAGTCAGTGCGCCCCGCGAAGGGACGCTCGAAAAAGTGTGCTCCGTGAAGTACGGGCCGGTGTCCAGGTTACCCCTGGGCACCGGCCCGTGCTCGTCAGATCATCGATTGTGGATGACCGGATGCTCGCGCGAGATCAGTCGCGGGGCTTCTCCTGCATCTCCCACGTCTCGATCATGTCGCCTTCACGGATGTCGTTGAAGGATCCGAGCCCGATACCGCATTCGTATCCGTCGCGGACCTCAGTCGCGTCATCCTTGAACCGGCGGAGCGACTCGATGGTCAGCGAGTCGGAGACCACCGTGCCGTCGCGCACCAGCCTGGCCTTCGCGTTGCGGCGAATGAGCCCGCTGCGCACGATCGAACCGGCAATGTTGCCCCACTTCGACGAACGGAAGACCTCGCGGACCTCCGCCGAGCCGAGGTCGACTTCCTCGTACTCGGGCTTGAGCATTCCCTTGAGGGCCTGCTCGACCTCGTCGATGGCCTGGTAGATGACGCTGTAGAACTTCATCTCCACGCCCTCGCGGTCGGCGAGTTCCGTGACTCGCTCTGCCGGACGGACGTTGAATCCGATGATGATCGCGTTGTCGACCGTGGCCAGGTTGACGTCGTTCTGGGTGATGGCACCGACGCCGCGGTGGATCACGCGCAGTTGCACCTCGTCGCCGTCGCCCACCTCGATCTTGAGCAACGAGTCCTCCAGAGCCTCGACGGCACCGGAGACGTCACCCTTGATGATGAGGTTGAGCGTGTCCATCTTGCCCTGGGCCACGGCCTCGTCGAAGGATTCGAGCGTGACGCGCTTGCGACGCTTGGCCAGCTGAGCATTGCGGTCCGCAGCCTCGCGCTTCTCGGCGATCTGGCGTGCGGTCCGTTCCTCCTGGGTCGAGAGGAAGGTGTCGCCCGCACGGGGAACCGTGGACAGGCCCAGGACCTGGACGGGCCGGGACGGACCGGCTTCGCTGACGCTCTGACCGTTCTCGTCGAACATCGCACGAACCCTGCCGTGGGCCACGCCCGCGACGATGCTGTCGCCAACATGCAACGTACCCGACTGGACGAGGACGGTGCACACCGCGCCGCGGCCCTTGTCCAGGTTCGCTTCGATGGCGACGCCGCGAGCTTCCTTGTCCGGGTTGGCCTGGAGCTCGAGGGCCCCGTCCGCGGTCAGGCAGATGGCATCGAGCAGGTCCTCGATGTTTTGGTGCTGACGTGCCGAAACGTCGACGAACATCGTGTCGCCGCCGTATTCCTCGGGGACCAGACCGTATTCGGCCAGCTGACCACGGATCTTGTCCGCGTTCGCGCCCTCTTTGTCGATCTTGTTGACCGCGACGACGATCGGCACGTCCGCCGCCTGGGCGTGGTTCAACGCCTCGACGGTCTGGGGCATGACGCCGTCGTCCGCGGCAACCACGAGCACGGCGATGTCGGTGACCTTGGCACCACGGGCACGCATGGCGGTGAACGCCTCGTGACCCGGGGTATCGATGAAGGTGATGAGCCGGTCTTCGTCGTCCACGGTGGTGGTGATCTGGTAGGCACCGATGTGCTGCGTGATGCCACCGGCCTCGCCTTCGATCACGTTGGTGTGGCGAATCGCGTCGAGCAGGCGGGTCTTGCCGTGGTCGACGTGACCCATCACGGTGACTACCGGAGGACGTGCCTCGAGCTGTTCATCCGTCTCTGCCTCACGCTCGGCGTCGAGATTGATGTCGAAGGATTCGAGCAGCTCGCGCTCCTCGTCCTCAGGCGAGACGATCTGGATCTTGTAGCCCAGCTCGGCGCCCAGGAGCTCGAAGGTGTCCTGGTCCAGCGACTGGGTCTGCGTGGCCATTTCACCAAGGTGGATGAGCACGGTCACCAACGCTGCGGGGTTCGCATTGATCTTTTCCGCGAAGTCCATGACCGAGGAACCACGGCGCATACGGACGACCGTCTCGCCGTTGCCGCGAGGGACAACGACGCCGCCGGCCGTAGGAGCCTGCATCTGCTCCATCTCGTTCCGCTTTGCCTGCCTCGACTTGCGCTGCTTGCGCCGCGAGTTTCCGCGTCCGAAGGCGCCCTGGGCGTTACCGCGTCCACGACCGCCGCCGCGCGGAGGCCCGCCGGCGCTGGGCCCGCCTCGGCGGGGACCGTTGCCGCCGCCGGGGCTTGCTCCACCGGGGCGACCGCCCACGTTGGACGGCATCTTGGCCGGCATCATGTTGGGGCTCGGTCGGTTGCCCGCGGGGGCCGCGGGCCTCGGAGCGTTACCGCGCTGCCCACCGGCACCGGCACCGGGACGAGGACCGCTTTGGCCCTGACCCGGGCGCGGGCCTCCCTGGCCCTGACCCTGACCTTGGCCGGGCCGCGGACCGCCGCGGCGGTTGCCGCCGTTGGCGCCCCTCATGCCCTGCTGGGAGCTGAAGGGGTTGTTGCCCGGACGGGGTGCACCGGGCTTCGGCGCATTGCCGCGTGCCGATGCGGGGCGGGGCCCCGGAGTCGGTGCGGAACCGGGCTTGGGCGCGGACGAGTCCGTGCGCATGCCCTGCTGCGACGTGTAGGGGTTGTTTCCGGGGCGTGCACCGGGCTTGGGTGCGCCCGGCTTCGGCGCACCGGGTTTGGTCGCCTGTGCCTTGGGCGTGTCTTCCTGAGGCGCCTGGTCCTCGGGCGCAGCAGGGGTCGGCTGTTCCTGACCGTTGTCCTTCGAAGCCTCGGGCTCGGCCTGACCCGTGGAAGCGTTCTGCTTCGGTTCGGCCTTGTTCGCGGCACCGGGCTTGGGCGTCGGCTTGCCCGCGGTCGCCGGCGTGGGGCCGGACGGCTTGGGTGCGCCCGGCTTCGGGGCATCCTTCTTCGGCGTCGTGGCCTCGGGCTCCGAGGGGGTCGATGCTTCCGGGGCCTTCGAACCGGTTTCGTTGCCGGTCGACTGCTTTTTGGGTGTCTGGCCTCCCTTTGCGGGGGCCTGCGCACGGTCCGCGAAGGCGGCGCGCAGTTTCTTCACCACGGGGGGTTCCACCGTGGACGATGCTCCCCGAACGAACTCGCCCAAGTCCTGAAGCTTGGCGATCGCTTCCTTCGAGGTGATGTTGAGCTCTTTCGCGAGCTCGTGAACGCGGGGCTTTGCCACATTACTCCTGTCTCGGTCTGCGCCGAAACAGGCACAAACCGCTTAATTCCGTATAAGGCTCTCGGCAACCACGCGGTTGCCTCGGGACTCGCCGTTGGCCGAGCACAGTGAAGTACTCATTGCGCGGCACTCATCGGGTTTCCATCGGCTTTCTACTCGCTTTCTTCAGGTGTACTCGCACCCGTTGATTGAGCTAGGGGGCGGTCCTCACGCGGATCACAGCGTTGCGGCACGGAGTCTTCCTCCGCGGCCCATTGGCGTTCGAGAGGTTTCGGATCCACGGGACACCGGAACGACCTGGCAAAGGCCTTCGTTCCGAGAGCCCGGTCCAAACACTGACGATCGGGATGCAACCAGGCTCCTCGCCCCTTCATGGACCGATTCCGGTCCAGGACGATCTCGCCCGTTCGATCTCCCTGCGCCCTCTGGAGGACCACACGAACTAGTGCGGTTCGATCATCGGAGCGTCGGCACCCTATGCACGTACGGATTCCGGGGGGAGAAGACAAAATCTCATCCCCTTCCGACCATTCGTGCTCATACCGGGCGTCGAGCGCAATCGATAACCGGAGTCCAGTGTATCCCCCGATGGTGTGTTTCCCCCAAAGATTGGCCGAAACACACCTCTAGCTGTGAGGATGCCCACACAAATGCGGAACGCTATTCGGCCGTGTGGGCTGCCCGAGCTTTGGACTCCGAGACGATGTCGATGCGCCAGTTGGTCAATTTGGCCGCCAGTCGGGCATTCTGCCCTTCCTTGCCGATCGCCAGGGACAGCTGGTCATCCGGGACGATCGCCCTGGCCTGGAACCTGCCCTGCGGATCGACCTCGACCGATGCGACCTTGGCCGGGCTCAGGGCGCCGGAAATATAGGCCGAGGGGTCCTCGGAGTAACTGACAATGTCGATCTTCTCGTTGTTCAGCTCGGAGGTGACGGCGCGGACTCGGGAACCCATTTCTCCAATGCACGAGCCCTTGGCATTGATGCCTTCTTGGGTTGCGCGAACCGCGATCTTGGTCCGATGCCCGGCCTCGCGGGCGATCGACATGATCTCGACCGACCCGTCTTCAATCTCCGGGACCTCGTGCTCGAAGAGGCGACGCACGAGATCCGGGTGGGACCGGGACAGAGTGATGGATGGTCCTTTGAAACCACGCCGGGCCTCGACCACGAAGGTCCGGATGCGCGCACCATGGGAATAGGTTTCGCCGGGCACCTGCTCGTGCGGGGGAAGCACCCCTTCCACGGTGCCCAGGTCGATCTGGACCATGTCGTTCCGTCCGCCCTGTTGGATCTGGCCGGAGACGAGCTGACCCTCACGATCACGGAAGTCGCCGAGAACCTGGTTGTCCTCCGCCTCGCGGAGGCGCTGGAAGATCACCTGACGCGCGGTGGCCGCCGCAATACGGCCGAAGTTCCGAGGCGTGTCGTCGAACTCCCCGATGACCTCGCCGTTCTCGTCGATCTCGGGCGCCACGATGCTCACGTGCCCGGTGTCCTGGTCCACCACGGCGCGGGCATTGCGGATCGCCCCGGCGTTCTTCTCGTAGGCCAGCAAGAGAGCGGACTCGATCATCCGGATCAGCTGATCGACGGGTATGTCGCGCTCCTTCTCCAGGAGGCGGAGGTTGCTCATGTCGATGTCCATTGCTGGCCTTTCCTTGCTCCATGTGCCAAAGCACCGGGACGCAATCGCGCCCCGGCACCCGGCTGGGCCCGGACCTGGTCCTGGTCGGCCCCTGCATTCCGACCTATTCTAGCCGGGATCCTTCAGTCACTGAACTCGACCTCGACCTGGGCGGAATTCACGTCCGAGATCGCGAGGTCCTCGGGCTCCAGGTATTTGGCAGGAACCCCCTTGGGTGTGTCCTTCTTGCGGGCGATGGTCGCGGTTGTCCCGTCGGTCTCCTCGAGGCGGCCAAGGAACGACTGGCCGTCGGACATCCTGATTCTCAGCAGACGCCCCCGCGAGCGCTTCCAGTGGCGGGGTTCGGTGAGGCGCCGAGTCGCCCCGGGCGAGGAGACCTCGAGCATGTAGGTTTCCTCGGGGTCCTGCTCGGTCCGGTCCAGCGCCTCAGAGACCGCGGTCGAAACCTCCGCGATCGTGTCGAGACCAACACTTCCCTCGTCGTCCTCCTGGAGATCGACGACGACCATCACCGTCTGGGTCCGCCCGGCCCCTCGACCGACCAATTCTTCGAGCACCAGCCCGAATTCGGCGACGACGGGTTCGACGACGCTGCGCAGGGCGTCGAGATCCAGAGTGTCCGACAGGGAATTGCGCGGGTGAGCCTGGTCGGAGTAGCCCGCGTCGGCCTTGGAACGCGCAATTCTGCGACGCTCGCGGGAATTGTTCTTGCCTGCACCTGTCTTGCGGTTCGAGCCGTTGTTGGCCAAGAGAACTCCTGTGATGGTCATGTCATGTCCTGCGTCCAGGGTACCGCGCCCAGAGGGCCCGGTGACGTGCCATGATGGTGAGTTGAGCCAGGAACCCGAAGCACCAGAGGAACCACAAACGCATGAAGACTGCAGCCGCCAAGACCCTGTTCGTGATCGTGTTGGTCGTTCTCCTGGTGCTCCTCGCAGCGTCGGCCTTCGTCTGGTGGCGGACGTCACACGGACAGAGCGGAGTCGATGCACAGCAGAAGGCGGCCGCCGAGCTGAAGACCCTCCGGGCCGGCATCGCGAGCTCAGGGGTCTCCGGGTTCCAGAAGGAGAATCTGGAGTCCGACGTGGAAGAACAGCTGGATGCCCTCAACCGCACGGCCGTCGACAAGGCCGAAGCGGACGATTCCCGCCGCCCTACCGATCTTCGCGGGCTGACCGATGAGATCACTCGCAGCTCGAAGACCGTCTACGACCTCGCCTCGACCGACGGCCTGAGCTCGGACGAATCCGCCACGCTCGTTTCGATCGCTGTGAACCAGTGGGGCACCGTCCAGCTGTTCAACGGTTCCCTGGGCGAGGTGGGTGATGCGTCGTCGACAGCGAGCGCCCAGCTGAAGGACATGACGGGTCTGGGGCAGAACCAGGCGTTGGACGCTACGGGGATGTGCCCGGCGATGTCCGACGAGGCCAAGGACAAGGCTTCGGCGGGGTCGGCCTCCGGGGATTCGAAGCGTGGTGCTTCGGAGGACTCCGAGGAGCTCTCCGACATCCTGACCGGTCTCTATTCATCTTCCTGGGCCGAGTCTTACTTCCAGGCCCGGGAAGACGTCGACGGCACCGCCGAGGCCACTGCTCAGCGGCTCGACGTCGCGGCCACGGTCCATTCTTCGCAACTCCAGCAGCTGCGCGCCGGACTGGACCAGGCCTGCGAGTCGGTCCCCCAGCCGCACGCGGCCTACGACCTTCCCGACGACACGAAGGATCCCGGAAAGGTCATGACCGGTCAGGCGGACCACCTGGCCCACGAATCGATCGCGCTGATCAGGACGCAGGACCCGGGCAAATCCGACGTCCACGGAACGAAGTCGTGGACGGCGTGGGGCGCGCGGTCACTGGCCTTGAATACGGTCGTGTCCTCCCAAGTCAGCGGGGACATCCCGGCCCTGCCGGGCATCTCCTGATCCTGCATTCGGCGCCTCGGCCCGCCGGCACAGGCCGCCGGGGCGAACATCGTGCGGCTAGTTCTTCCCGAGCACCAGCTCGTGCCACACGTCCCAACCGGTCTTGATGATCAGCACGGACACGACCGCCAGAAACACGACGCGGACGAACCCGTTTCCCTTGGCGACGGCACTCCGGGGCTCCGGTGTAGCCACCGGCCATGTTGGCCACGCCGAGGAGAAGACCGAGGGTCCACAGGATCGAACCGTGGAGACCGAAAAAAGCGAGCGCCCCGAGATTGGTCGCCATGTTGGCGACTTTGGCCTGCGCACTGGCCCTCAGAAAACTCTGCCCCAAGAGCGTGATCAGGCCGATGATCAGGAACGACCCGGTGCCTGGCCCGAGGACTCCGTCATAGAAGCCGATTACCAGCCCGAGGGCCGTCGAGCGCAACAACGCCGTGCGCTCGTTGGTCATCGGTTGGTGCAATTGGCCCGCGTCGGGGCGCAACACCGTGAATGCCGCAACGGCGACCAGAGCGAGCAGGATCACCGGTTTGAACACGGCTTGGGGCAGGGACGAGGCGACGATGGCCCCGCCGAAGCTCCCGCAGAAGGCCACCACGGCCATGGGCAACGAGGGCCTCAGGGGCGTCGTCGTACGCCGAAAGTAGGTGATCGCGCTCGTGCTCGTCCCGAAGAGGGATCCGAGCTTGTTCGTCGCGAGGGCTTGGACAGGAGTCATGCCCGGGACCATCAGCACGACGGGCAATTGGATCAGTCCGCCACCGCCGACGACGGCGTCAACCCATCCCGCCAGGAAGCCGCCGAGCAGCACCAGGACCAGGACTCCCGGGTCCAACGATTCGATTCCGGCCATTATGCGGCGGCGTCACGGCACCGGATGGTCAGGATCCCATCTCTCGTGTGAGTTCCTCGACCACCGACGAGATCTCGACCTCGCGGGATTCACCACTCGCGCGGTCCTTGATCTCCACGGTGCCGTCCTTGTAGCCACGACCCACGACCAGCACGGTCGGAACTCCGAGAAGCTCCGCATCACCGAATTTGACCCCGGGCGAGGTCTTGGGACGGTCGTCGAAGATCACCTCGAATCCTGCGGACTCGAGCTGGCCGACAATGCTCTCGGCGCCTTCCAAGATCTCCTCGCCCTTGCCGGCCGCCACCACGTGGACGTCGGCCGGGGCCAGGTTCCTCGGCCAGATCAGACCGCGTTCATCGTGGTTGGACTCCGCAATCGCGGCGAGCGCCCGCGTGACGCCGACCCCGTAGGAGCCCATCGTGACGGTCACGAGCTTTCCATTCGAGTCGAGAACTTTCAGGCCAAGGGCCTCGGCATATTTGCGTCCGAGGGCGAAAATGTGGCCCATTTCGATTCCGCGGGCGGTCTTCAACGGGCCGGAGCCGTCCGGGGCCGGATCGCCCGCGCGGACCTCGCACGCCTCCACGACGCCGTCCCAGGAGAAGTCCCGTCCGGCCACGAGGTCGAAGACGTGGCGGCCCTGCAGGTTCGCGCCCGTGATCCACGAAGTGCCGGGGACGACGCGGGGGTCGACGAAGTACGGGATTCCCGTGGTCGAATCGGCGCCAAGGGTCTGGGCGTCCAGGCTGAGGCCCGGTCCGATGTACCCCTTGACGAGCATCGGGTAGCTGCGCAGATCGGCGTCGTCCGCCTGGGTGACCTCAATCTCCCCACCGACCTCCAGCGCGTCGGCGAGGCTTACCTCCAGGCGCTTGAGGTCGACCGAACGGTTCCCCGGAATGCCGACGGCGACCATCTGCCTCTCGCCGCTCGGCAACACCACGGTGACCAACAGGTTTTTGAGGGTGTCCGCTGCGGTCCAGGACGCGTTCTCCCTCGGGTGCAGGGCGTTGGCCTGCGCCACAAGGGTATCGATCGTCGGGGAATCCGGCGTCTCCTCGACGTGGGCAGTCCGCAGACCTTCCGCGTCCATGGGGTCGGGAGCCACGGTCGTCACGGCCTCGACGTTGGCCGCGTACCCACCGTCGGAGCGGACGAAAGTGTCCTCGCCGATCGGGGTCGGGTGGAGGAATTCTTCGGATCGTGATCCGCCCATGGCTCCGGACTGGGCCTGGACGATCACGGTCTCGAGCCCCAAGCGTGCGAAGATCCGCTGGTAAGCAGCACGGTGCGCCTGATAGGCGTCCTCGAGTCCGTCCTCGTCCACGGTGAAGGAGTAGGAGTCCTTCATGATGAACTCGCGGCCGCGCAGGAGACCTGCCCGCGGACGGGCTTCGTCCCTGTACTTGGTCTGGATCTGGTACAAGGTGACCGGGAGGTCCTTGTACGAGGAATACATGTCCTTGACCAGGAGCGTGAACATTTCCTCGTGGGTCGGTGCCAGAAGGTAGTCGGCGTCCTTGCGATCCTTGAGCCGGAAGAGGTTGTCGCCGTACTCGGCCCACCGATTGGAGGTCTCGTACGGCTCCCTCGGGAGCAGCGCCGGGAAGTGGACCTCCTGGGCGCCGATCGCGTCCATTTCCTCGCGCACGATCGTCTCGACCTTGTTCAGCACCCGGAGCCCCAGCGGCAACCAGGAGTAGATTCCGGGTGCGGCCCTGCGAATATACCCGGCGCGCACCAGGAGTTTGTGGCTGTCCACGTCCGCGTCGACGGGATTCTCACGCAGGGTGCGGAGGAAGAGCGAGGAAAGGCGAATGGCCAACTATGGTGTCCGTTTCTCTGGAGTGCCGATTGTCTCCGACAAGTCTAAAGGAGCCGACCGCCTGGTACATACCGGCTCGGGCCTTCTCCCCCGTCACATCAGGATCGTGGAGAAGGTACCGATCCGCTCGAAGCCGACGGCCCGATAGAGAGCGCGGGCAGGGCCGTTGTAGTCATTGACGTAGAGGCTGATGCGCGGAAATCGGGGAGCGATGAGTTCGCAGGCCTGAGCCAGGAACGCCTCGGAGAGGCCTCGTCCCCGAAGACGCGGGGCCAACCACACACCTTGCAGCTGGCACATGTCCCCCGCGGTCAGCCCCAGGTCCGTTTTGAAGATCACGTTCCCCTCCGGGTCCGTGGCGAGCACGGTGCGCCCCGTCCTGGCCGAATCGAGGACTCGGTCCGTGTACCCCTGCGGATTGCGATCCATGGGCGAGTACCCGACTTCCTCCGTGAACATCGACACGCTCGCGGGCAAGAGAGCGTCCAGGTCCTCGGCCTCGGCCCACCGCACGGGCGAGAGACCACGCGCGGTTTCCCGCTGCGCTGCCCGCCGGGCCGCCTCGGGATCGGCCAGACTCATGAAGGGCTGGTCGGGGCGGACGTCGAAAGGCAATGGCATGTTTCCGCGAATTCTCTCCCACAGGGGCATGACCATGTCGGCCGGCCCGAAGACGGACGCCGGCTGTTTGTGGGTCCGCAGGACATAGTCCGCGACCCGGGAAAAATGCTGCCGTTCCAGGTGAATCGGAACCAGATTGGCCCCCAGCCAGACGGCTCCCGCCAGGACCGGGAGACCGGCCTCTGCGCCACGTTCGGCGGGTTCGAAGACACCGACGAAGGGCGAGGCCGAATGCATCCTGGTCAGGAACGATGGCCTGGGCAGGCCAATGCGTTCGTAGTGTTCCAGGGGGAACAGATTCGCCAGGGGGCTGCGCCCGATGAGGGAGAGGAGGTCGGCGTCGTCGTCCACGGTCAGTGGACGCACGGTGGGGCCCGAGATGCGTTCGCCTCGCTGTGCCAAGAATTTCACGACGTCACTGCTTCCGGGGTCAGAAGATTTTCACCGGGTCGAAGATGTCCGCGGCGATCAGCAGAACCGACATTCCCATGAAGGCCACGGCCACGACGTACGTCAGCGGCAGCAAGCGAATGGGGTCGAAATGTCCGGGGTCCGCTTTTCTTCTCAACCTGGCCCAGAGCCTGCGTATTCCCTCCCAGAGGGCGCCCGCGACGTGTCCGCCGTCGAGCGGAAGCAATGGGATCAGGTTGAACACGAAGAGGCTGAAGTTCAGGGTGCCCAGGACGGACACGATGTACCCGGCCTTGGCAAAGGTCGGGATGTCCTGGGTCGATGCCACCTCGCCGGCCACTCGGCCCACACCGACCACCGACATCGGAGAATCGGCTGGGCGTTCCTTCTGTGTAAAGAGGGCGACGCCGACATCCCACACGCGCACGGGAAGCTTGATGATCACTCCCCCGATCTGGCCGAAGGTTTGCCCGATGACCGGTGGGATGTCCCCCACCGTTCCATCGCGCAATTCCTGTTCCGGCCCGATGCCGACGAAGCCGACGTCCTCCGTTTTGGGCGTCCCGTCCGCCTTCGTCTCCGGAACGCCGGCAGCGTTGGTGACCGGACGTTGCGTGATCATCGGGGTCATGCTCAATTGCACGTGCCTGCCGTCCCGGTCGACGACGACCGGAACCTCCTGGTCGCCGTGCTCGCGAATCAACCGGGTCAACTGGTCCCAGGATTCGATGTCCTGGTCGGCGAAGCGGACGATCCGGTCGCCAGGCTTCACTCCCGCATCGTGGGCCGGGGCCGCGGGGTCATCGGGTCCGCAATCGGTTCGCTGGGTGTCCTGACCGGCCTGGACCTTGTGGATGCACTCGTTGACCGACTCCACCTTGGTCGTCGGCTCGTTGGTGCCGAAAGAGAGCACCACGATGCTCAGGCACACGACGCCGATCAGAAGGTTCATGCACGGCCCGCCCAGCATGATGACGATCCGCTTCCATATCGGCAACTGGTAGAATTGCCGGTTCTCGTCACCTGGTTGCAGGCGTTCCGCCTCCATGCTGCGGGTCTCGGCCGCCATCTGCTGGACGAGTCCCGTGGAGTCGCTCGTGATCCTGCGGCCGTCCTTGTCCGGCGGGTACATTCCGATCATCGAGATGTATCCACCGAGCGGTATGGCCTTGATCCCGTACTCGGTCTCCCCCTTGCGCCGAGAGAACAAGGTCTTTCCGAATCCGATCATGTACTGGGTCACACGCACGTTGAACAGCTTGGCCGGAATCAGGTGCCCCACCTCGTGCAGCGCGATGGACACAGCAATGCCCACCGCCATGACGAGCACACCGACCACAAACATCAGCCACGAGCCGCCCAGGACTTGAGAAAGATCCACACAGTCTCCCGTTCATTTCTTGTGCGGACCGGTCATCGCCCGCGAGCTCGATTCTACGAGCACCCGGCACGTTCCCGGTCGCTCCGCGCCGTGCCGTGCGCGAGTCCAGGCTGGGACGGGCCCGGCCTCAGGCCGGATGAACCACCGCATCGGCGACAATTCGTGCGTTACGAGCGATTCCGGCGGATTGCACCCGCCCCTGGGACGCGCGTGCCGTCGTCGTCACGGTGCCTTGGGGCTGGCTGATCAGCAGGTCTCCGTCCGGCGTCGGGTCGGCACATTCATCGAGCAAGGTGCCTCCGAGTGCCGACGCCCCGCCGAGCGCGATGGCCGCCGTCACGGGGATCGCATGGTGGAAAACCCCCAGGGATGTCGTTCAGACTCCGACCTCATGCGGACCCTCGGCATGATCCAAGCAGGAGACCCTGGGTATCGCCGCGCTCGCGGGCAACCCCATGTGGCGTCCCGCTTCCTTCCGCAGGACTTCGAGACGATCCAGAACTTCGGTCCGCACGTTGAGCTCCTCGGGCGTGGCCCCGACGGGCAGTCCGAGGTCCTCCGCCCGAACGAGGACCAGCGGGTTCGTGATATCGACCAAGCTCGCCTCGAGGCCGGCTTCGGGAAGAAAGGACATGGGTCCGCACGGCAGGGCGGCTCCGGTCTGCTCTCCCCCGGGCGCTTCGAATCGCATATCAATCCGGGGTCCGGCGGTGAGCACCCCGGGCATCGAGAAGTCGCCAGACCGAGGAAGGACTCCCCCGGAGAGCACGTGCTCGAGCTCGTACACCGCCTGGGTATTCATGTTCCACACCCGAACCGAGAAACGCTCGCCCACGCCACGGACCAGGCCACGAGACAGGGCGTAGGCACTCACGGCCGCGCTCAGGTTCCCGCAGTTGCCGCTCAGATCGACGTCGGGCCTCCGAGGATCGACCTGGACGAACAAGGTCACCAGGTCGACGTCGTCCGGGCACTCCTTCGCTCCGGGCAGGCCGGCGATCACCTCCGGCACGTCCACGGCCATGATCTTGCTGTTCGAGGAAGCTCCCCCGCCCAGACCGTCGACGGCCAAAGGGTCGGGGCTGCCGATCAGCGCTACGCACAGCGCGTCCCTCTCCGAGGGCTCGCGAGGCAGATCGCGAATTCTGAGGAATACGCCGCGGCTGGTCCCACCGCGGACGATGGATACGGGCAATCCGTCGGTCGTCATGGTGACCACCCTCTCAGAGGCCCAGCGCCAGAGGTATGACGGCGAGGAGCCCGGGCACGACGATCGTCAGACCCAGCGAGGTCGCGAGGAACATCCTGAAGACGTCGTTCTGCTTGTCCTGTTGCGCGTTGGCGACCACGAGTGTGCCAGCGATGTGGATCGGGTTCATCACCATGAGCCCCGAAGGGACCGCAACCGCCGCCACGATCCAAAAGATATGCGGGGAATCCGCGAAGAAACCGAAGACCAGGGGCATGGTCAGGCTCAGCACACCCAAGGCGGAGGACTCCACATTGCACAGGACGGCGGTCAGGTAGGCCAGGACCAGGAGGAGAATCGCCCCTGAGGCCACGCCGCTCATCGAGTTCTGGATCGAGTCGATGGTTCCCACGGATTCCAGGAGACCGAGATACGTCAGTAGGCCCCCGATCAGCAGGGTCGCTCCCCACGGGACGCGCCCCAGCATGTCCTTCTGCTGCGGGTGGAAAATCAGTTGCAGCACCGCGGTGACCGCCATGGCCGTGAGCCCGACGTCGAAGCCGAAGGCGATCACGCACACCACGAACAGAACCAGACCGATGATCGATGCCACCGCATAGGCAGTGTTGATCGATGCGGAGCTGGAGTCGGAACCTTCCTCGACCTGTGAGGCGCGTGGTTCTACGAGTGCCTTGCCTCGCTTGGCCAGGTTACGGAAGAGCACCTGGAGCACAGCGAGCGCGACGGCGGTGACCACGACCGCCACGACCCACAGGCCCCAGCCGGAGTAGGAGACGCCGGCCTTGCTCGCCAGGTGTTGGAGCGTGGCTCCTGTGGGGTTCAGAGGTGACATCCCCAAACCGATAGCTCCCATGATCACGCCCAAGGCGTTGATCAAGTATGTGCCGGGGTAGGTCACGGAAACGAAAGCGATGATCGGAACCAGAATTGCTACCGGCCCCGTGCTGAAGATTCCGACGGTCGAGAGGAATCCGCCGAGCAGGAAGCCGACCCATGGAATCAAGCCATGGCGCGGACCGACCAGTCTGAAGACTCCGTTGATGATCCATCGGATCGCCCCACTGAGCTCCAGGTGGCTGAACATCAGGGAGACGCCGATGATCAGCACCACCAAATCGGCGGGGAAGCTCTTGTACACCTCGTCCGGGGAGGCTCCGGAGACGATGAGCAGCACGAATGTCGCGCACAAGGACAGAATCCCGATGTTGATCTTTTTCCACACGGCCCCGATCAGGATCAGGATCAGAAGGACCAGGGAAACGGTCTGGGGCAGAGTCAAGAATCTCTCCAAAGTCAGCGTCGAAGAAGGTGAGGGCCGTTCAGGACCATTCGCCGGAAGCAGGGAAGAGTTCAGTCGGTTCGACGCCCGAAGGCGGATGCCGGACTCCTCATGCGAAACGATGGGTGGCGAGGCCCAAGTCACCGTATCAGCAGAGACACTTCGCCTCGGAATGCATTAAGTGGCACTCGCCCGGTCGTCGGAGGGGCACGACCGTGCGGAGCATACCGTTCCATGCCTGGCCTCGCGGCAGCTTGTTCGGCATGCGAACGAGCATTGTGCGATCTCACCGATCCGATGTGAGCTGGAACAATCGTCGAAGGGAGAACCATGTCCGATCAGTCGGTGGACGTCGCCATCATGGGGGCAGGCCCTGCCGGCCTCATGCTTGCCCACCTGTTGCGCCGCGAAGGGTTGTCCACGGTCACTGTCGATTCCCGGGGCGAGGACGAGATCCATCGGACGCACCGGGCAGGGATTCTGGAACACGGTTCCGTCGAGATGCTCACCCACGAAGACCTCGGGTCACGGGTGCTGTCCGAAGGACACCGGCACGACGGCATCGATCTGCGTTTCGACGGAGAATCCCATCGGGTCGATTTCCGCGAACTGGTCGGCGAATCGGTCTGGCTGTATCCGCAGAACGAGGTCTTCCACGACCTCGCCTCGGCCGCGCACCGTCACGCCATGGACGTCCGCTACGACGTGTCCGAGGCCCGCCCCCTGGACATCGACTCCGAGAACCCTGGCATAGGCTTCGTGGAATCGGACGGCTCCAGCCGGGTGGTCCGTGCCCGATACGTCGTGGGTGCCGACGGGTCACGATCCGTGTGCCGCAACGCTATTCCGGAGAACCGGC
Source organism: Rothia sp. HC945 (assembly GCF_051370785.1). NCBI lineage: Bacteria > Bacillati > Actinomycetota > Actinomycetes > Micrococcales > Micrococcaceae > Rothia > Rothia sp. HC945. Next base: position 108,306 of record NZ_JBFCSN010000002.1, read on the forward strand.
GCACGCACTCGTCGACCACCTACCCGTTTGCCTGGTTCGGAATCCTGGCCACCGCGGCCCCGAGCGCCCCTGAGCTCATCTACGCTCGGTCCCCGCACGGATTCGCGCTCATCTCACAGCGCAGCGCGGACGTGCAACGCATGTATTTCCAATGCGACCCGGACACCGACCCGGAAGCGTGGAGTGACGAGGATATTTGGAACGAGCTCCAAAAGCGCGTCGAAGGCCCGGATCACCTGACACTGAAAACCGGCCCCATCTTCGAGAAGACAGTGCTCAAATTCCGGTCCTTCGTGTGCGACCCCATGAGATATGAGCGGTTGGTCCTGGCCGGCGACGCCGCTCACACGGTTCCGCCCACCGGGGCCAAGGGTCTCAACCTGGCGCTCGCCGATGTTCGCGTCCTCGCTCCGGCGCTGGCCTCCGCGGTCGGAGGCAACACGGGTTTGCTGGACGAGTATTCCTCGACCGCCCTCGCACGGGTCTGGAAGGCGCAGAATTTCTCCTACTGGATGACCGGGATGTTGCACCAGGATCCTGAGGAGGGCCCCTTCGCCGCCGCGAGGCATCGAGGAGAGCTGCGATCCCTGGTCGATTCCGTGCACGGTCGGGCCTTCCTGGCCGAGCAGTACACAGGATGGCCTGACAGCCCGACCACGTCCGGGTGACCTATCCGAGGCCGGCCAGTGTCCGGGAATAGCTGTAATCGGTCTCGGCGTCCTTGGCCAGTTGCCAATATGACAGTTTCGACGCTCCCTGCTGGACGGCATAGCTCTGGAGCTCCCTGGCGTCGTCCTGGGTGAAGTCCTGCTGGTTGGCGCTCTCGCCCATACTGAAGGTCACTCCGAGTCCTGGACGTTGCTCGCCGTACAGCTCCGCCAGCTGCGCATTGGTCCCGTCGATTGCGTATTTTCCGGAACGGACGGTGTCCTGTTCTTTGCCGAAGTCCATCGTCATGATGTTCACGGTATTGACCGCCACGGCCTTGGTCGCGGCATCGGACAGCACACCCTGAGCGTCCGGACCCAGCCCTCTCGGCTCGACCGGGAAGGTGTAGTCGACCGTGACTTCGGGCCGTTCCTGCTGGAGCTGGGCCAGGGCCTGGTTGCGGCGCTGGTTGGCGGCGTCATCCTTCTGGGCCCCTTGTTCGAGGTCGAAGTCGAGGTGCGTGACCCCATATGTGTCCACGACCTGCCTGTAGGCTTCGGTGATGCGGCCGACGTCGTCGCACGTGTGGGCCAAGAGGTTGTCCCGGTTGCCCGCGCCCCCGAAGGAGATCGTGGCAGCGCCACCGGCCTGCTGATACTGCGCGATCTGTTCCTGAAGATACCCCGGCCCCTGCCCGGCGGCCGCGTCCCACTGGAGATCGCAGCTTCCGGGACGCGCGTTGAGGAATGCCAGGGTCGCCGCGGACACGCCGGTAGCTGCCTGGTTGTCCTGCAACGTGTGGACGTTGGACTCGCTGACGTTGAGGTACGGCGAGATCTCGTGTGAGGCCGTGGTCGCCTCCGATGCCTGGGCCGCCGGGCCCGCGAGGCCCAGAACACTGGTGCCCAGGAGCCCGGAGACGATGACCGTGCGGGAGAGCTTCATGGTGATCCTTTCGACAATCGGCGATACCGACGGTACCGGAGACACCTCGCCCTATCGCGGTGCGGCCTAGCCGACGATGCCGAATTTCTTGAGTCGCTGCCGATCGGCGGCCGTGGCGGACAGCTGCAGCTCCAGGAGCTCGGAATAGATGCCACCCGAGGTCGCGAGCTCGCTCGGCGTGCCGACTTCCCTGATCCTCCCGTTCTCGAGCGTCACGATGCGGTCCACGGCGGAGATCGTCGACAGCCGGTGCGCAATGATCAGGCTGGTTCTCCCGATCATCAACCGGTCCAGCGCCTCCTGCACCACGCGTTCGGACCGGGTGTCCAGCGCGCTGGTCGCCTCGTCAAGGATCAGGATCGGCGCGTCCTTGAGAATCGCACGGGCGACCGCGATCCTCTGTTTCTGTCCGCCCGAGAGCTTGAGACCGCGCTCGCCGATCAGGGAATCGTAGCCGTCCGCAAACTGCCGGACGAAGACATCAGCGTTGGCCTGCGTCGCGGCCTCCACGATCTCCTCCCGCGTGGCCTGGGGCCTCGCATAGGCGATGTTCTCCGCAATGGTCCCGGAGAACAAAGACGAATCCTGGAACACCATGCCCATGGCCGCGCGCATTTGCCCCAGGGTCGAGGTCGAGGTGTCGAATCCCGCGACCGTAACCCTGCCCTCGGTGGGCATGTACAGCCCCTGAAGGAGGGACATCAGGGTGGATTTCCCTCCCCCGGACTCGCCCACGAAGGCCACTTTCTCGCCCCTGGACACGGCCAGATTGATGTCCCGGAGAACGGCCTGCTCGCCGTCGTAGGCGAAGGCAACGTCTTCGAAGGTAATGACCGGGTCGGGCAGGTTCTCCGACGAATTCGACGTCGAGGCCGGCTCGTCGCGCCCGTCAGTAGAGACTCGGTTGATCGTGGCGGTCACCGTCGGGGCCACCACGGAGCCCGACCGTGGATCGTCCGGCAGGTTCATGACCTCGAAATACTCGCGGGATCCGGCGATCGCACGCTGCGCCGAGTCGATGATCCACGAGAGCATCGCGACCGGTTGGGAAGCCATCGCCATCAACTGGATCATCAGCACCATGTCGCCGAGGGAGAAGTCGCCTTCAAGGGTCTTCCAGAAGATCAACAGGTACATCAGGAAGAAGACAATGTTCAGCGCCGACCTGCGGAAGTTGTCCATGCGGTGCCAATGCCGCGACTGGTCCTTGGTCAGTGACACGGTATCCGTGAAGTGCCGGGTGAAGGCCGCGAGCTCCCGGGCCTGGGTGCCGAAGGACTTGACCACCCGCAGTTGCGAGATCACCTCGTTGAATCGTCCGCCGGCCAAGTCGATGTGCTCGTTCTTGTCACGTTCCCAGACCTGCCACTTCCGGCTGGTCAGACCCGTGAGCCACAAATACGTCGGATAGATCACGAGCAACAAGATGGCCAGCGGCCAGTAGTAGACGAACATGATGATGAGCACCGCGATCGTCGTGATGATGGTCGAAAAGAAGTTGTTCGACATCGACTTGATGAAGAACGTGACTTCCGCGATCGACCGGTTGAGGCGGGAGACCACGGACCCCGTCAGCTGGGTGTCGAAGTAGCTCTGCGGCAGGCTCAACAATTTGTGGAAATACCGGGTCGAAAGAAGGGACCGCATGCGCTGCCCCATGATGTCGCCCAGGTAGCCGCCGTAATTCGAGATGAACGTGCTGAACAGCTGCATAACCAGGTACAGCCCGGCGAACGTAAAAATGATGCGGACGGTCGACTCGCCGTGCCCGTTGAGAGCGGCGACCACGGCGTCGGTCGCGAACTTCAGCACGAAGGGTGTGGCGAGCGATCCGACCGCGGTGAGCACCGAACAGATCAGGATGCCGAGATAGAAGGGCCAGAGCGAGCCGGTGGCCCTCATGATGCGAGCAATGCTGCGCATAGTCTTCTCCTTCCAGAGCACGACGCCGCGATGTCGGAAGGGGGCACGGCGGTCATCGGACGGTGTGATCAGCGTCCGCGGTCGTCGACCGCCGAAGCGAAATCAGCGCAATGCTTGAGTGAGTTGGATGGCTCGTTCCAGGAACGCGTCCACCTGAGCCTCGTCGTAGGCGTGTTTGGTGGTTGCGGGCCTGAACGAAGCGCTGCGGATTTTGGCCGGCGAGATGTCGTCGGAGTTGCGGAAGTAGTCCAGCAGCTCCCTGCACAGACGGTCCACGTCGCCCACGAAGTACCCTTCGGTGCGGCGCCTGGCGGGGCGCCGGAACCGTTCCCCGTCGGGTCGCTTGAGCCTCCCCATCACGAGGTCTGCCAGGCCTGATGCGTGGTCGTGCCAGGCATCTTGTCCTTGATTCCGGAGGACGTCGTTCTTCTCGACCTCGGCGAAATGGTCCTCGTAGGATTCCAGGGCCCGGTCGACATCCGCCGGCCGGTAGCCGCCCTTTTCCTGGTCGAACTCCGTGCCTCGGATCTCGGCGGCGGTAATCGTCAGCTCCGGGTTGCCGGCGCGCAGGGATTCGGCCTGCTGGCCGCACCGGTCAAGGATCTGCCGAACCTGGTAGGTCGAGTATCCCTTGTGCTTGCGCGGGACCCGACCTATGCGATGGGTTTCTTGCGTCGCCGTGACGGCGGCGTCATTGGGCTCTCGGACCGATGAGCCGGGCATGGCTTCCTCCAGTGAATATCGGGTTGGGTCAGACCAGCAGTGCGGCGAAGATGACGTAGCCGATGGCCGCGGCGAAGACGATCGAATCCAACCTGTCCATGACTCCGCCATGGCCGGGAAGGATGTTGCTCATGTCCTTGATGCCGATTTCGCGCTTGACCATCGATTCCGCGAGGTCCCCGACCGTGGAAGCGATGACGAGCAACACGGCGATCACCAGCCCATTCCACCACGGCCCGTGGAGCAGGAAGACTGCGCACAGCACTCCCACCACCATGGAACCGACCATCGAGCCCGCGAATCCTTCCCACGTCTTCTTGGGGCTGATTCTCGGGGCCATGGGGTGCTTCCCGAACAGAACGCCCGCGACGTACCCCCAGGTATCGTTGCCGATGGCCATGAGCACGATCGTGAATACCTTGGCGGCCCCATTGTCCTCACGAAAGATCAGGACCGCAAGGGCCAGCATGAACGGAACCCAGCTCATCACGAAGATCCCGCCCATGATGGACTGGAGCATTCCGTCTTTTCGCCCGAAGGCCCTCCAGAGAGTCAGCAGAACCACCGCTCCGAGGACCGACAGGATCAGGGCTTCTCCCCCGCCGTAATAGGCGGCGAAGGGAAACAGTGCGCCCGTCACGACGGCGGGCACGAGTGGGACCCGCATTCCCCTCTTGTGGTTGAGGGACCGACCGACTTCCCACGTGCCGACGGCGGCCGCGAGGGCCGCGAGGGCCACGATCACCAGCGGGACAAAGAACAGTCCGATGATGACGACGACGACCAGACTCGCGCCGACGCCGATGGCGGCCGGCAGATTTCTGCCGGCCTTGGACTGTTTCTTGGGCGAGGTCGAGGGGTCTGCGGGAGACGACATCAGACCTCGAGCAGCTCGGCTTCCTTGCGCTTCAGCAGGTCGTCGATCTGCTCGACGTGCTTCTTCGTGATGGCGTCGAGCTCTTTCTCGGCCCGGTTGCCCTCGTCTTCGCCGGTCTCGCCGTCCTTGACGGCCTTTTCGATCGAGGTCTTGGCCGTGCGCCGGATGTTGCGCACCGAGACGCGGGCATCTTCTGCCTTGCCCGAGACCATGCGCACGTAATCCTTGCGACGCTCCTCCGTGAGCTCGGGCATCACCACGCGAATCACGTTGCCGTCATTGGCAGGATTCGCGCCAAGGTCGGAATCGCGCAGGGCCTTCTCGATGTCGTTGAGGGAGGTCTTGTCGAACGGGGTGATGAGGAGCGTGCGGGCGTCGGGGTTCTGGAAGGAAGCCAGCTGCTGCAAGGGGGTCGGGGATCCGTAATAGCTGACGAGCACGCCGGAGAACATCGACGGGTTGGCGCGGCCGGTGCGCACGGCGGCGAAATCTTCCTTCGCGGCGTCGACGGCTTTGCCCATTTTGGTACGGGCATCGGACAGGGCTTCTTCGATCACTTCGATCTCCTCATTCTCTGTGCACCCGGCTGTTCCGGCCGGGCCGCTACAACGTGGCACCGGCCCGAACGGACCGGTCGCGACGTCGGCGAAAGTCTCCTGAATCAGTCTAGCCACCCCGCTCCGGACGGGGCTAACCGCCGTACCCGTAGGACTAGGCGGTAACCAGCGTGCCGATCTCCTCACCGAGGATCGCGCGTGCAACGTTGCCCTCACCCTGCATGCCGAATACGCGCATGGTCACGTTGTTGTCCTTGCACAGGCTGAACGCCGTCTGGTCCATCACACGGATGTCGCGGTGAAGGGCTTCGCCGTACGTCAGGTGGGCCAGCATCTCGGCGTCGGGCTCAACCTTCGGATCCGCCGTGTAGACACCGTCGACGCCGTTCTTGGCCACCAGCACCTCGTCGGCACCGATCTCGAGGGCTCGCTGGGCCGCCACGGTATCGGTCGAGAAGTACGGGAGACCCGCTCCGGCGCCGAAGATGACCACGCGATCCTTCTCCATGTGGCGGATGGCGCGCCGAGGGATGTAGTTCTCGGCGACCTGGGCCATCTCGATGGCCGACTGCACGCGGGTGTTCACCCCGCTCTGTTCGAGGATGTCCTGGAGGGCCAGGGAATTCATGACGGTGCCCAACATGCCCATGTAATCGGCGCGCGAGCGATCGAGACCGGCCGAGGAGAGTTCAGCCCCCCGGAAGAAGTTGCCGCCCCCGACGACGATCGAGGTTTCCGCCTGCCCAACGGTCGAGGCAATCTGCTCGGCGAACTTGCGCACGACTGCGGTGTCGATGCCGACGCGGCCGCCGCCGAAAACCTCTCCAGAGAGTTTGAGCAAGACGCGACGCCGGTGGGGTGCGGCTGAGGGGGTGGTATTGACGGACATTGATCCTCCTGGGCTCCCGGCCCTGCTGGTCGTGGTTGGTCTGCGCTGTCGCAAACAGCTTACGCAAAGAGGGAGCGCCCACTCTCGGTGGACGCTCCCTCAATCACTGGGTTTGTCAGTTGCCGACGCGGAAACGCACGAACCCGGTCGCCTGGGCGCCTGCCTCTTCCAGAACCTGGCCGACGGACTTCTTGGAGTCCTTGGCGAAGTCCTGGTCGAGGAGGGTGTTCTCCTTGAAGAAGCCCTTCAGACGGCCCTGGACGATCTGCGGAATGATCTTATCGGGCTTGCCCTCGGAACGAGCGGTCTCTTCGGCGATGTGACGCTCGGACTCGACCTGCTCGGCCGGGATCGCGGACTCGTCGAGGAACTTCGGTGCCATGGCGGCGATGTGGACGGCGACGTCGTGGGCGACTTCCTCGGCGTCCTTGCCATCGACGGCGAGGAGGACGCCGACCTGTGCGGGCAGGTCCTTCGAGGTCTTGTGCAGGTAGACGGCGACGTTGTCGCCCTCGAGACGTGCGACGCGGCGCACGACGACCTTTTCGCCGAGCAGGGCGCCGGCCTCGGTGACCTGCTCCTCCACGGTCTTGCCCTTGGAGGTGGCCTTCAGGAGGTCCTCCAGGTTGCCGGCGTCCGCGCTCACGGCCGCCTCGAGAACGTCGTTTCCGAATTCGATGAACGGAGCGGACTTCGCCACGAAGTCGGTCTCCGAGTTGACCTCGACGAGGTAGCCGACGCCGTTCTCGACGCGCGCGGCGACGAGGCCTTCAGCGGTTGCGCGGCCCTCGCGCTTGGTGACGCCCTTGAGACCCTTGACGCGGATGATCTCCATGGCCTTCTGCTGATCGCCCTCGGCCTCGTCCAAAGCCTTCTTGACATCGAGCATGCCGGCACCGGTGCGTTCGCGCAGCGCCTTGATATCGGCTGCAGTGTAGTTCGCCATCTGAACTCCTTAGGTTTTGTGATGAGCACGTCGACGCAGGGCCGGGCCGGTGCGGCCCGGCCCTGCGGTTGCTGTGCGGTCCGATCGTGCGCGGACCGGTCAACTGGGAATTAGTTGGAAGAAGCCTCGGCGGATTCCTGAGCCTCGGTCTTCTCCGATGCCTCGGGCTCCGAAGCCTTCTCGGAGGTCTCGGCATCAGCTGCCTTCTCGGAGGTCTCAGCGTCGGCGGCCTTCTCTGACTTCTGGGCCTCGTGCTGCTCGAGAAGTTCCTTCTCCCACTCTGCCATGGGCTCCTCGGGGGCGTCCGCCTTGCCGGCCTGCTTGTTGTTGCGCTCGAGCAGGCCTTCGGCCACGGCGTCGGCGACCACGCGGGTCAGCAGGTTCACGGAGCGGATCGCGTCGTCGTTGCCCGGGATCGGGAAGGCGACTTCGTCCGGGTCGCAGTTGGTGTCCAGGATCGCAACGACCGGGATGCCGAGCTTCTGTGCCTCGTCGACCGCGAGGTGCTCCTTCTTGGTGTCGACGACCCACAGCAGCGACGGGGTCTTGGACAGGTTGCGGATACCGCCCAGGGTCTTCTCGAGCTTCTCGAACTCGCGACGGAGGAGGAGGAGCTCCTTCTTGGTGTACTGCGAAGCGGCGACGTCGTCGAAGTCGACCTGCTCGAGTTCCTTCATGCGCTCGATGCGCTTGGAGACCGTGGCGAAGTTGGTGAGCATGCCGCCGAGCCAACGGTGGTTGACGTACGGCATGTTGACGCGGGTTGCCTGCTCCGCGATGGCTTCCTGGGCCTGCTTCTTGGTGCCCACGAAGAGGATGGTTCCACCGTGTGCAACGGTTGCCTTGACGGCCTCGAACGCGCGGTCGATGAATTCGAGCGACTGCTGCAGATCGATGATGTAGATGCCGTTGCGCTCGGTGAAGATGAAGCGCTTCATCTTCGGGTTCCAGCGGCGGGTCTGGTGACCGAAGTGGACACCGGAATCGAGCAGCTGGCGCATAGTTACGACGGGCATGTCGTCTCCTTTGGTGCGGTACGCCCCACGTGCTTCTGGGTCACGCACCGTCCTCGTAGTTATCGGTTGTCTCGGGTGGACACAAGCCCACCGCATTCCTGGCGATCTGCGATTCCCCGCCGGGAGGCCCCGAGCGGGTCCTGAACCGGCCGTTACCGCCACCGTGCGGGTGGCGGACCGTTGGCTGGCACCGTCCTGCGTCTGCCGAAGGACGCACAGGTCACGCGAAGTCAGCGGACACAGATCGTCCACTGCTACGGCAACTATACAGCACGCGCGAATTGTCCACCGACCAAATATTCACCGATATCAATCACACTTTTCCACTGACAACGAGCGGGCCCCTCGCACGACGCCGACCCGAACCGTGAGCGGCGATGTACTGACGTCATGCGTTCACGTCTCGCGTTGGTTCTGACCACGCTCACGGTCCTGTCCGCAGGTTGGACCGCACCGTCTGCGACACCCCTCCGCGTCCCATCGTGGAGCTGGCCCCTCTCCCCGAGGCCACCTGTTGTTCGCCCCTTCGCGAAACCCGTCCAGAAATGGACGGCGGGACACCGCGGCATCGACCTGGACTGCGCCAAGGCCCAGGAGATACGGGCCCCCACATCCGGGACCGTATCCCACTCGGGCTGGGTCGTGGATCGTGGCGTCATCACCATCACCACGGACGACGGACTCCGGACCAGCTTCGAGCCCGTGATCGACCAACTTCCGAGAGGAACACACGTCACCGCGGGCACCGTCGTAGCTCGCCGTGATCCCGAGCTGCGGCACGAAGGCTGCGCCTCGTGCCTGCACTGGGGCGTCAGAGACGGAGACGAATACATCAACCCGCTGAGCCTGGTGGGAGCGCTGCATCCCTCCGTCCTCCTGCCGCGGTCTCGTGGCCCCGGCCCCTAGCGGATGAGCCTGGGCGGGGCCGTGGCGCACTGGCACGTTCCACGCTGTGAACCACACTCTGCCGCGGATTCCGAAATCGCCTAGGGTGATGGTGCAGTGCCCGACTCAGAGCCTGCGGGCTCGGAAGGAATCCATCACTCGTGACCATTCACTACGTCAGCCGCCACAAGATCGCAGTGGCCCTGGGCATGACTCCGGCCGCTATCCAACAGCGTCATAATGCAGGCACCATGCCGAAGCCCGACGCGATACTGCACGGGTCCAAGACGTCCGAATGGTACGGCTGGAAGACCGAAACCATCGAGAAATGGGCTCCCACCATCGGTCGCGACGTCGATTGGTCACGCACGGGAAAATGAACCCGCAATGCCCCCCTGCACACGCCCGGTCCGTCGCTCGGAAGGGGTCGGGGGAAGGCCGAGAGCCCGCCGCGCCCGGATCGTTCCGGGCCGGGCGGGCCTGGTGGTAGGGGGTGCGGGGCTTGAACCCGCGACCAAAGGATTATGAGTCCTCTGCTCTGACCAGCTGAGCTAACCCCCCGAATGCAGGGTCTGGATCCCGCAGACAACGGGACAGACCGGCAATCCAGGATACCGCATCCCGCGGCAGCGAACGTCCATCCGCTTGTCGGTCGGGGCGCGGCCTTCGAATCACTGGCCTTCTGAGCCGCTGTACGAGCCGTCGTACATGGACTCGAAGACGTCCCAGGTCTTGTCGACATCGTGCTTCTTGACCATGGTGTGGCTGACCTCTCCCATGCGACGTCGCTCTTCGGGCGTCGCGGAGAGCACGCGCGCCAACTTCTCGCCGAGGTCCTGCTCGTTGCCCGGCTCGAAGAGGTATCCGTTCTCTCCTGCCCGGACAAGGTGCGGCAGGGCGAGAGCATCGGCGAGGACCACGGGCTTCGAGGCCGACATGGCCTCGAGCGTCACGAGCGACTGCAACTCGGCGGTCCCCGGCTGGCAGAAAACATCGGCCCGGAGATATCCGGCACGAAGCTCGGCGTCGGAAACGAACCCGAGGAAATGCACCCGGTCCTCAACCCCGGCGTGACGGGCGACCGCCCTGAGATCGTCCTCGATCTCGCCGCTGCCGGCGAGCTCCAGATGCGCGTCGAGCTCCTCGGGCAACAGTGCCAGGGCCTTGATCAGCACGTCGATGTTCTTCTCGACCGCCAGGCGACCGGCGAAGAAAATCACCGGGTGGTCGCGCTTGTCGATCTCCTCCCCCGGACCCAGTTCGTAGACCGCAGAGTCAATGCCATTGGACACGGGGATGACGGGCGTCGCAAAACCGTGGTCGTGCATGGCCTTCGCACCGATCGGCGTCGGCGTCGTGACGTGATCGGCCCGACCGAGCACCCGCTCCATGTCCATCCAGGAGCACTTCGCAATCACGTCCAGCGCGAGCTTCGGGAACGGGAGGAAAGGGTTCAGGTTTTCCGGCATGAAGTGGTTCGTGGCCACCAACCGGATGCCCCGCCGCTTGCATTCCCAGGACAGCATGCGGCCAATGATGTAGTGGCACTGGATGTGCACGACGTCGGGCTTGATCTCCTCGAGCAACCGGCCGACCCTCCGTTGCATCTCCCAGGGGAAGCAGAACCGGAAGTACGGGTGTGTCGGCGGGTGGTGGGAACGCAGCCGATGCTCGGTGATGCCATCGATCTCGATGTCGTACGAAGGCCCGCTGGTGGTCCGCGCCGCAAGCACGTGCACGTCGTGACCGCGATCCCGCATGCCCTCCGCCAACCGGTGCCCGAACTGTGCGGCACCGTTGATGTCCGGCGGATAGGTGTCCGCGCCGATGAGGATCTTCAAGGGTCTGGTAGTCATAGCTCGGTCGCGTTCCGTCGTCTGCTTGGTGGGTCGTGGCGTCCACGCGGTCCCCCACAGTCTACCGACCGAGGGCGAGCTGTCCCTCGTCTTCGGGTGAGGCGTATTTCATGGTTCGACCGGTCTTCGCCAGGGAACATGCGAAGACGCCCGCCCACCAGATGGTGAGCGGGCGTCTTCTTCGGCTTGAGGCCGGTAACTCGTGAGCCGAGTCAGTTCTTCTTGAACAGGCGGCCGAGGAACACGAAGAATGCTCCGACCGATACGGCGAATGCGGTCAACGGCTTCCACCGAGCCTTGATGTTCTCCGGGTCGGACACGTTGGCGGTGAAGTTCGAGGCCGCCGACTTCGCCCGGTCCGGAGCCGACTGGGCATCGGACTTGGACTTGTCCACGAGTCCTGTCGCGGAGGACTGGACGGAGGAGAACTGATTCCCGAAGTCGTCCCGGAGGGACTTCAGATGGTCGCGGCGGGCCTTGGTCCGCTGCTCCAGCTGATCCTGGGTGGGCTGCGCATTCTCCGGCGCCTGACCGGACTTCTCCTGGTTCTTCTTCTCTTCCTTGGCCTTCTGCTTCTCGTCGGCCTTGGCCTCCTGCTTCTCCTGCATCTCACGACGCACACGGCTGGAGGTGTAGGACGAGCCTTCCTTGGCAACCCCGAGGTCGTAGAGGAAGCCGAAGATCGCGGATTCCGGTTTGAGCGGAAGCTGCTTCTTGATCTTCAACAGGCCGATGAGCGCGAAGATTGCCAGCAAGACAATGAACAAGGCGGCAAAGAGCAGCGCCGAGAGCCACAGCGGCATCACGGTCGCGAGACCGGCAATGGCCGCGCCGATCAGAGCAATGGTCGCGAAGAGCAGGAAGACGAGGCCGACCACGACGAAGGCGGCACCCACGCCGAGCTTGACGCCCTTGTCCTTCATCTCCAGCTTGGCGATCTGGATTTCGTCCTTGATCTGCTTGGGGCCCAAGCGGGAGGCCACCTTGCCGATACCCAGGACCTGGCTGGCCCCAGCCTTCAGAGAGCTGACGCCTCCCCGGTATGAACGGGGCTTCTGCTGGTCAGTGGTCTCTCCGTTGTCGATGGAGTGAGACATCAAGCCTCCCTAGTCAATGTCATTGAATTTCACAGCCAAACCTATCATTTCTGGGGCGACATAGAGAGTTGTGCCACGTGAGAACGGGCTTCTGAGTTTTTTTGTTCTTCTGGGGAACCTGCTCACGAACCGAATACCTCGAACTATTTCAGATCCGTACCACGTGCCGGTCCGAGCCGGAGCCGCGGGACGGCGCCCTCGCCCGCCCGCCGGTTGGCAAGACTGCGGCTTCGACCGCCCCCGCTCGCGCGGCGTCCATCGTCTGCAGAACCCCTTCGAACGAGAAGAGGAAACGTTCCGAAATTCGATTGCGTCACTCGCCGAAAGAATTTCAGGGAACGACGACGTCGTCACGATCTGCACCGTGAATCGCACTTTCATTGCCCATTGTTGGAGTCGACCCCCTCAGCACATCTCGGCTCTTGTGATGTCGAGCAGCGGGTTCCAGGCAACATCGGATCCCGGGCCCGGCCGGCCCTCGAGCGGCAACCCCTTAAAAGGAGCCCCGAAGCGGCTCCGGGCGGTGTCTGACGAAAAAAGCCCGGAATACCTGGCTACTTGCCTGATATTCCGGGCTCCTGTGGCTCCCCCGACTGGATTCGAACCAGTAACCCTTCGATTAACAGTCGAATGCTCTGCCGTTGAGCTACGGGGGACCGCTACTGACGTTCTTCAACGCTCGCAACAGCACTAAACTCTACAGGCTTCGCTGACACGACGCAAAACGGCCCCTCGGTGACGATGGTCACCGCACCTCAGAGAGTTGGCGTCGCTTGGACTCGAGGTCGAGGATCTCTCGCTGGATGCTCCGGAACCGATCCGCTTCGACCACGGAGTCGACCCGTTCGAGCTCGCGGACCTTGTCGCGCTGGCGCACGCTGAGTTCCTGGGCGAGGAGCCTGTTCAGGATCGAGACGGCATGGTTCTCTACCTGCCGTTGCGTGGTCGCCGGCAACGGGGCAACGGTCAGCTCGGCCAACAGCGAGTGCGCGGCCTCATGGGTATGGTTTCTGATCCCGTTGACCCAGCGTCCCCCGGGGACGGCGTCGATCTCGTCATGAGCAGCGAGGATGCCCCGAAGAATCTCGTGGTGCACCCGGTATCTCACTCGGATCGACGGCAACGCCTCCCACTGCGACCGCTCGACCAAATCCGGGACTTGGACCAGGACCTCGAGTGCCTGGCGCTCCCGGCGGGCGGCGGCATCGTTGGTGTAGTCCGGCAGCTCGACCTGGGGCTTGGGGCGATCTTCCGGGCCGGCCGACGCCGCCTGAATGTCTTCGCGACGTCGTTCGACCGGCTGACGGGCCGCCCCTCGCACGGCGCCATCGAGTTCCTCGAGTTCGACGCCGATCCATCGTGCGACCTCGCGCTGGTAGGCATGGCGCAGACCCGAGTCCCTGATCGACGCCACCATCGGAGCAACAACCCTCATGGCGCGAATGCGGCCCTCGATGCTCTCCAGATCGAAGTCCCTCAGCGTCACCCGGATCGCGAATTCGAAGAGTGGGCGCTTGGCCTTCAGGAGGTCCCGTACGGCTTTGTCCCCGCGCTTGAGACGCAGGTCGCAGGGGTCCATTCCCTCCGGTGCCACGCACACATACGTCTGTGCGCTGAACCGTTGGTCCTCCTGGAATGCGTGGAGGGCCGCCTTCTGCCCGGCCTCGTCCCCGTCGAAGGTGAAGACCACTTCCCCGCCGGAGCCGTCGTCACCGAGCAGGCGCCGGACGATTTTGATGTGCTCCGTCCCGAAGGCCGTGCCGCAGGTGGCCACCGCCGTCTCGATCCCGGCCAGGTGTGCGGCCATCACGTCGGTGTACCCCTCGACGACCACGATCTGCTTGCCCTGCGCGATCTTCCTCTTCGCGAGGTCGATCCCGTAGAGCACCTGGGACTTCTTGTAGAGCTGGGTTTCAGGGGTATTCAGATACTTCGGACCCTTGTCGTCTTCGAAGAGCTTTCGGGCGCCGAAGCCGATCGTCTCACCGGTGAGGTTCCGAATCGGCCAGATCAGGCGCCCCCTGAAGCGGTCGTACAGACCGCGCTGGCCCTCGGAGAACATTCCCGTGGCCTTGAGCTCCTCATCGGTGAACCCGCGGTCCCGAAGGTGCTTGAGCAGGGTGGACCACCCTTGGGGCGCATACCCGACGCCGAACTTCCGCGCGGCGTCTCCGTCGAACCCGCGGCCGCCCAGGAAATTCTGGGCCGCCGAGGCCTGCCGCGTGTACAGGGCCTTCTCGAAGAATTCTTGCGCGATCTTGTGCGCATCGATGAGTCGCTGCCGGCGTCCCTTCTCCTCCTTCGACGGGCCGCTGCCCTGCTCGTAATGGAGTTCGTACCCGACGCGGGCGGCCAGTCGCTCCACGGTCTCCGAGAAGGACGTGTGGTCCATCTCCATGACGAAAGAGATCACGTCCCCGGATTCACCGCACCCGAAACAGTGGTACGTGCCCATCTGGGGTCGAACGTGGAAGGACGGCGTGCGTTCGTCGTGGAAGGGGCAGAGCCCCTTGTAGGACCCGATGCCTGCGGACTTGAGCGTGACATAGCCTTCGACGACCTCCCGGATGTCCGTGCGGGAGCGCACCTCGTCAATGTCCTCGCGTCGAATCAAACCAGCCACGTGGGCCAGTTTATCCGCCCTGACAAATCCGGACCGCCCCGGGCCGACGAACGTGGACGACTCACCACAGGGGCTTGTCCCCGACCCGCCAGTTGAGACCCGTGATGCGGTCGTGCAGGCGCACGGCAGAGGAATCCGTGAGCGATGCGACTTGGTCCACCACGAGACGCAGTCGAGCGACGTCGTCGTGACGATCGGTCTCCCGCCAGTCTGCGGCGAACACGGGATCAAGGAAGATCCCGTCGGTGTCGAGGAGAGCCTGGACCAGGACGGCGAGCATCTCGCGCTGATTGTCGTACAGCGGTTCCTGGTCCCTCACCGCCATTACGTAGGCGGTCGCGATGCCCTTCATGACGGCGATCTCGGTGATGGTGTCCCGAGGAATCCTTAGCCTGGCCGCATAGCGGGTCAGGTTCCCTTCGCCGTATTCCGCCCGCGTGGCCGCGATCGCCTCGCCGGCGAAGCGGCCGATCAACCGGCTCGTCAACGCCTTCAGAGCCGCCATGGAGGCACGGGTACCGGTCACGAGAGGCAGCCACTCGTCGAGTTTCTGGAGGCGCGCCAGGGCGTCGTCGAGTTCCTGCGGGTCCGTGTCCGGCATGTACCAGCGTTGGGTCCACGTCAGGACACGTTCACGGTCCGCCGCGCGGTCCATCCACCCCAGTTGCACGTGTCCGCCGAAGACGGCGTCCTCGACATCGTGGACCGAGTAGGAGATGTCGTCCGCGAGATCCATGACCTGGGCCTCCAGGCACTTTCGACCTTCCGGGGCGCCTTCCCGGAACCAGTCGAAGACCGGGAGATCGTCCTCGTAGACGCCGAATTTGCGGCTCTTGGTCCCGTGACGGACAGGGGCGTCCTCCTTGGCCCACGGATACTTGCATGCTGCGTCGAGCGAGGCCCTCGTGAGGTTCAGCCCCGCGGATCGCCCGTCGGGCATGATGACTTTGGGCTCGAGGCGCGTCAGGAGCCTGAGCGTCTGGGCGTTGCCCTCGAACCCGCCTGCATCGGCCGCGATCGCATCGAGGGCGGCCTCGCCGTTGTGCCCGAACGGAGGGTGACCGAGGTCGTGGGCCAGGCAGGCCGCGTCGACGACGTCGGGGTCGCAACCGATCATCCGGCCCACCTCCCGACCGACCTGTGCGACCTCGAGCGAGTGGGTCAGGCGGGTCCGTATGAAGTCGTCCGAGCTCGGAGAGACGACCTGCGTCTTGAATCCCAGCCGGCGCAGGGCCGAGGAATGCAGAACTCGGGCCCGGTCGCGCTCGAATTGGCTGCGATAGAGATTCTTGTGATGCTCCGGAAACCAGCGGTCAGCGTCCCGGGGCGAATAACCGGGCTGACGGGGTTCGGTCGGAGAAGTCATGTGGGGGTTCGCCTTTGTCGGGGAAACGAGTCGTACCCAGGCTACCGCGCCATGGCGCGGAAGACGGTGACAGAAGACGACGGCGGGGAATCCTGCCGCCTCGAGTCAGCCACCGGACACGTCGAGTTCGGCGTCCGCGAGCCCAAGCCGCTCGGCGTCGCCGAGGATGCGGGAATCGAGCCACCCCTCCGGAAGATGCGGCTTTTTCGGCGATCCCGCACGTCCCCTGGGCCCCTCGACGTCCGCGCCGGGGTACGGCAACGACTGGTCGAGTCGGCCCAGCAGATCCCGAAATTCCGCAAGCGTGCTGACCTGCGCCATCTGCGCGCGGAGCTCGCCGCCGACCGGATACCCCTTGAAGTACCACGCGATGTGCTTGCGGATTTCGCGCATACCTCGGCGCTCCTCCCCGAAAGTCTCCACGAGCAGTTCCGCGTGGCGATAGATGATCTTGATGACTTCGGCGACTCCAGGACGGAAACGGTCATCACGGCCTTCGAACGCGGCCTGGAGATCGCCGAAGAGCCAAGGCCTCCCCTGGCACCCGCGACCAATCACGACGCCGTCCACGCCGGTCTGCTCGACCATGCGGGCGGCGTCTTCCGCGGACCAGATGTCCCCGTTGCCGAGGACCGGAACGTCCGGGACGGCTTCCCGGAGTTCCGCGATCGAGTCCCAATCAGCCTGGCCCGAATAGTGCTGTGCCGCGGTTCGGCCGTGCAGCGCGATCGCGGCCACCCCGGCGTCGCGAGCCGTCCTGGCCGCGTCGAGGAAGGTGATGTGGTCATCGTCAATGCCCTTGCGCATCTTGACCGTGACCGGGATGTCGGCCCGCGACGCCTCACGGACGGCGGTACCGACGATGGCTTCGAAAAGATCGGTCTTCCACGGAAGGGCCGAACCACCGCCGTTCTTGGTCACCTTGGGAACCGGGCACCCGAAGTTCAGATCGATGTGATCGGCCCGGTCCTCCTCCGCAACCATGCGGATGGCCTTGCCGACGTTGACCGCGTCGACCCCGTAGATCTGGATCGAGCGGACCTTCTCATCGTCGTCGTGATCGATGATCCTCAGCGACTCGGGGCGACGTTCTACGAGCGCCCGGGCCGTGACCATTTCGGTCACGTACAGTCCCCCACCGTATTCCCGACACAGTCTGCGGAAGGCCCTGTTGGTCACGCCCGCCATGGGGGCGAGGACTACCGGCACGTCCACCGTGAGGTGGCCGAGCTGGAGCGGAGGCAGGGACAGGCGAGTCGGGATGGCAGTAGTCACGTTGCGATTTTCTCACACGCTGCTCCACCAGCGGGCCGAGGAAGAGCGAACTCACATCACTCGGCCCGCCAAAGCAGTGTGCCGCAAGCGCGGAGGGGTCTCAGACGGTGTGAGCGTCGGCCACGGAGAGCGCCTCGTCGATGATGCGGAGCCCTTCACAGGCCTCTTCGGTCGACATGTTCAGGGGCGGAGCCACGTGGATCCGGTTGTAGTTTGCGAAGGGCAGCATGCCGCCTGCTTTCAGCTCCCCGATGAGTTCTCCCATGGCGGCAGAGGATTCGCCGTACGGCGCGAGGGGCTCCTTGGTCTGCCGATCCTTGACGAGCTCGATGGCCCAGAAACATCCGAGGCCTCGGACATCACCGACCGACGGGTGTTTCTCCGCGATCTCTGCAAGGCCGGGGCCGAAGACATCTGTGCCGAGGCGCCGCGCGTTCTCGACCATCCCTTCGTCCTTCATCGCCTCTATGGTCGCTACGGCTGCCGCGCAGGCGAGAGGGTGGCCCGAATAGGTCAGTCCGCCGGGATAGGGGCGCTCCTCGAAGGTCTGGTAGATCTCGTCCGAGATCGCGACGCCGCCGAGCGGCACGTACCCTGAATTCACGCCTTTGGCAAAGGTCATCAGATCCGGCCGCTGGTTCCAGTGGTCCACGGCGAACCACTCACCGGTTCGCCCGAATCCGACCATGACTTCGTCTGCGATCCAGACGATGCCGTACTTGTCCGCGAGGTCTCTCACCCCCTGCATGTAACCCTTCGGGGGAACGTAGATTCCTGGTGTGCCCGGAACGGATTCCAGGATCAGGGCGGCGATACTCTCTGGCCCCTCCAGGAGAATCACGTCCTCCAGGTGGCGCAGGGCCCGGCTGGTTTCTTCTTCCTCGCTGGTCGAGTCGAAGTACGACCTGTAGGGATATGCAGGCAGGAAGCGGGCCACACCCGCCCCGGCATGGTCGTTGCCGAATCGACGGGCGTCGCCCGTCACGTTGACCGCAAGGTCCGTGCCGCCATGATAGCTGCGGTAGGCCGAGAGAACTTTGTGGCGACCGGTGTGCACCCTGGCCATACGGATCGCGTGCTCGTTGGCATCCGCTCCCCCGTTGGTGAAGAACACGTGGTTCAGGTCTCCGGGCGTCAGCTCGGCAATCAGCCGGGCCGCCTCGGAGCGCGCGGCGTTGACGTGAGACGGCGCGATCGTGCAGATCTTTCCCGCTTGGTCCTGGATCGCCCGGACCACGGCGGGGTGCTGGTGCCCGATATTCGTGTTCACCATTTGGGAGGAGAAGTCCAGGAGCCTGCGCCCCTCGCCGTCCCAGACGTAGGAGCCTTCCGTGCGGAGAACGGTCATCGGGTCCACCGTCCCCTGCGCTGACCACGAGTGGAACACGTGGTCCCGATCCTGTTGATAGGCGCGGCGGCCTTCCTCGATGTCGGCGTCGGTAACACCCGCGACGAAAGTTCCTGGTGTGCTCATGGGATCCCCTCTCCGTAACCGGCCGTTCTTCGGGCGGTCTTCCAACTCTATATATTTCCATGGCATGAATTCCTCCGAAAACCTCGACTCCGCGCCCGCGGGATTTCTACCGTTGGGGTACCGGGAATTACTCGCCCGGGACTGACCAGGTATTACGGAGGACAGCACGCCATGAAACGTTTTGAGAACCGTCGAGTCGTCATCACGGGGGCCGCGACCGGCATCGGCCGTGCCACGGCTCAGCGTCTTGCCTCCGAAGGAGCGATTCTGGGGCTCGTGGACGTCAACCAGAAGGACCTGGAGACCGCGGCCCAGGCGGCTCGGGACGCGGGTGCCGAGGTCGAGAGCTTCGTCGTCGACGTCGCCGACGAAGAATCCGTCCGAGATCTGGCCCAGCAGGTCAGCGATGTATGGGGTGGGATCGACGCCCTGGTCAACAACGCGGGCGTCGACAACAAGGGCGGCAAGGTCCACGAATATCCGACCGAGCTCTTCGACCGGATCATCGCGGTGGACCTGCGCGGGACATTCCTGGTGACCAAGTATCTGGTGCCGCTCATGTTCGACGCCGGACACGGAGCCATCGTCAACATGGCTTCCTTCTCAGGGCTTGCCGCGGACGCCGATCGATCGGGCTACAACGCGGCCAAGGGCGGCGTCGTCAATTTCACGCGAGCGACGGCGACCGACTACGGGTCCCGCAACATTCGGGCCAACGCGGTCTGCCCGGGCACCATTGAAACGCCGCTCGTCGACGAGCTGGTGGGGTCGGCCGATGCGGAGGGCAAGAGCTTCCGGGAGCAGCAGGCTCGCGTCACACCGCTCGAACGCCTCGGGAAGCCCGAAGAGGTGGCCGCGGTGGTGGCCTTCCTGGCCTCGGACGATTCCTCCTTCGTCACGGGCGAGACGATCACGGTCGATGGCGGCGTCATGGCCTTCACCTGGCCCGCGAGCGCGCTGACCGGGTGAGCGATTCAGGTCTCCGGCAGGCCCGCGACCGCTTCCGCCCACGCCCGGGCCAGCATGTCCTCGTCCGCCAGAACCTCGCTCAGGCGCACCCGGAGGCCTGAGGCCGCGCTCGATGTCGAGAGACCGTCACCGTCACGGTTCAGGAGCCCTTCGCGTTCCCAGTGCGGGACGGCCGTGGATTCGTGCCCGGGAATCACTCCCTGGGCGTTGACGATGCGCCACCACGGGACGTTGCCGCCCCAACGGGACATCGTGTACCCGACCACGCGCGGAACCTCCCCGACCACTCGACCGATCAGGCCGTATGTTGCGACTCGGCCTTCCGGGACGCATTCCACGGCCCGCAGAATCCTCTCCACCCGTACGTCGTCCATCGCTGGTGTCCCGCGAGCGCCTAGCGGTCCGCGACCACCAGGGTCTCTTCCTCGAGGTGGGCCGTGCCCCGGTCCAACAGGGCATCGACGAGTTCGGTCAGGATGCTCATCGAGTCGTCCACCTCGATCACCACGGGGTACTGGGCGACGAGAAGAGCCAGCAGCTGCTCGACGTCCCCGCCGGACCGCACGCGGTCGACGTCGTAGCCGAGAAGGACCTCGGTCGGCTCTTCCTCCGAGAATTCCCGCCCGGGAGCATCGGCGTCCAAGGGCCGGTAGCTCACGGCGAAGGCCGCGATCGGCGCGTTCTTACCGTTCTTCCGGGCTTCGATCACGCCGTCGCGCATGACGATCGCGCCATAGGCCTCGGCCTCGTCCGAGAGGAACAGGCGGTTCACCCGACCGAGAGACTGCTCCGCGGGCGGGTCCCATTCGTGGACGCGTCGATAGAAGTCCCAGACGGCCTGGGTCAGCTCGAGGGACCCCGTGGCAAGGTCCTCGATCGCCTGGTCCAGGTTGCCGTCCTGGTCCTCGCGCAGGGCGCGCTGGGGCAGGGCGCCGGCGTCGACCCTGATCATGCGAGTGCGCTGGATCGACCCGAGACCCGCCCACTGGGCGAACCCTGCGCCTGCCGATCCGGGCTCGATCTTGCTTCGCAGGGAGACCACGCCCGACGGCGCGGTCTCGGCCGCATCCCGCAGGGCCTGCATCAGGCGCCCACCGAGCCCCGCCCGACGGTGATCGGGAGCGACCTCGACGTAGGCCCAGAGCCTGGAGGAGTGCAACGACGTCTCGTACACCGTTGCCGCGGCCACGGGCACGCTGTCGTGTTCGGCCACGACGGTCCGTTGCCACGGCTGCTCGGCGTCGGGGCCGAACTTGGCGCGAAAAACGGCCGCTTGGGTGTTCTCGGCCTCGGGCCAGATCTGCATCAGCTGCAGATCGTCGCCCTCGTGCCAGTCACGGATCGTGTAGTCCGCCATACCGCTCCCCTCTGGGTTATTTGATCAGGTGGCCCGCGAGGTAGGACTTGACCTGATCGAGACTGACGCGTTCCTGTGTCATCGTGTCGCGTTCGCGGATCGTGACGGCGTTGTCCTCCAGAGTGTCGAAGTCCACCGTGATGCAGAACGGTGTACCGATTTCGTCCTGACGACGGTAGCGACGGCCGATAGCGCCGGACGTGTCGTAGTCGACGTTCCAGTTCTTCCTGAGGTCGGCGGCCAGCCTTTCCGCGGTCGGCGTCAGGGTCTCCTTCTTGGACAACGGAAGAACCGCCGCCTTGACCGGCGACAGGCGCGGGTCGAGCTTGAGCACCGTGCGGGTGTCGACGCCGCCCTTGGTGTTCGGCGCCTCGTCTTCCGTGTACGCGTCAACCAGGAACGCCATCATGGAACGGGTGAGCCCGAAGGAAGGCTCGATCACGTAGGGCACGTAACGGTCCCCGGTCCCCTGGTCGAAGTATTCGAGGCGGGTGTTCGAGTTCTCGTTGTGTACGCCGAGGTCGTAGTCGGTTCTGTTGGCCACGCCCATGAGCTCGCCCCATTCGTTGCCTTGGAAACCGAACTTGTATTCGATGTCGATGGTTCCGGCCGAGTAATGGGCCCGCTCGTCCTCCGGGACGTCGAACTTCCGCATATTGTCCGGGTTGATCCCCAGGTCGACGAACCAGTTCCAGCAGTCCTCGACCCACGTATCAAAGTACTTCGGCGCGTCATCCGGATGGGTGAAGAACTCGATTTCCATCTGCTCGAACTCACGGGTCCGGAAGATGAAGTTTCCGGGGGTGATCTCGTTCCGGAAGGCCTTACCAATCTGTCCGATGCCGAACGGGGGCCGTTTGCGGGCGGCGGTGACCACGTTGTTGAAGTTCACGAAGATGCCCTGGGCCGTCTCGGGTCGCAGGAAGTGGAGGCCTTCCTCGTTGTCGACGGCGCCCAGATAGGTCTTCATCAGACCGGAGAACTGCTGCGGTTCGGTCCACTTGCCCGGCTGCCCGGTCTCCGGGTCGTTGATGTCCGCCAGGCCATTGGCCGGAGGATGCCCATGCTTCTTCTCATAGGCCTCGATCAGGTGGTCCGCGCGATACCGGCGGTGGGTGTGCAAGGACTCGACCAACGGATCCGTGAAGGTTTCGACGTGGCCCGATGCTTCCCACACCGGGGTGGGAAGAATGATCGAGGAATCCAGCCCCACCATGTCCTCGCGCGACCGCACGAAATTCTGCCACCAGAGCTGGCGGATGTTTTCTTTCAGCTCGGCTCCGAGGGGGCCGTAGTCCCACGCCGACCGGGAACCGCCGTAGATCTCACCGGCCTGAAAAACGAATCCGCGGCGCTTGGCCAGCGTGATGACGTTGTCCAGCGTGGACTTTGGTGCCATAGGTATTGCTCACTCCATCAATCATCGCGCGCCGCCGGAGTGCGACGCGCGCAGGGGTCGATTCTCCTACCAGACTACCGGTTTCCGGCCCAGGGCACCCATCCCATGTCGATAGGCTGGACACCATGACCACTTCAGACGATCAGACCGTCCAAATCAGCGAAGACATGATCCGGCTGGGCCAACTGCTCAAGTTCGCCAGCCTCGTCGAGGACGGCGTCGAGGCCCGGGAGGTTATCGCCGAGGGCCTCGTCTCCGTGAACGGGGAACCGGAATACCAGCGCGGCAAGCAGCTTCATCCGGGCGACGTCGTCGCTCTCGGTGACGCGACCCTCCGCATAGAGCGCGCCTGACACGACGCGCGGCACGGGCATCGGGGCGTGGGGGTGGCGCTCTCGGGCCTCGGCGGGTTTCCGGATCGGTCCCTCCTGCCGTGCCCGAGTTGAGTGGCGGTTGCCCGGAGGGGTCCCTCCTGCCATGCCCAAATTGGGTGGCGGTTGCCCGATTCGGTGGCGCTCACCGCCGTTAGGTGGAGGTTGAAACCCCGCCTAACGGCGGAAAACTCCTCCCCTTCGGGCAACCCCCCACCCAACAACATCACCCCACCCAACAACATCACCCCAGACGACGACGACGTCGCCCCCCCCCCCCCCCCCCGAGAAGGCAACCCCGTGCACCCGCGGCCCGCGACCCGCACCCCACCGCCAAGTGGCACTCTCATGCAGTTCTGACCGCCGCAACCGCACAACAACGCCACCACGCGGAACGAAGCCGCCTCGCCCCCAGTTTTACCGAAGCGAGTACTGCAGGAATTCGGAGACGTGTTTCATCTCCTGGTTGTTCACGCCATGGCCCATGCCTGCGTACAGGACCTTGGTCACCTGGGTGTGGTCACGTAGCCAATCGAGGTTGAAGGCGACCATGTCGGACGGGATCACCGGATCCTCCTGGTCGCGCCCGTAGAAGAAGGGAACTTTCGGGGACAGAGACGACAGTGCGGCGTCGTCGAGGAAGTCGCTCTGGGCGTCCAGAACGAATCCGGACAACCCGACGACGGCGCGGACGAGATCCGGGCGATGACGCAACACGGAGGTCGCGACGGCCATTCCTTGGGAGAACCCGAAAAGGGTCACGTCCGAGTAGCCCTCAGCGTTGTTCTCGATCCAGGCGACGACGTCGGCGGCCGCTTGCTGGGCTTCTTCGACGTCGGCGGTGATGTCCTGGCCAAACGTGCCTTGGAGGGCGAACCAGCTGTACCCGGGCCCGCCGCCCGGGACCGGGTCGGGTGCTCTCATTCCCGCGTAGGTGAAGCCATCCTGGGGAAGAGCCGGCAGAAGCCCCAGGAGGTCCTTTTCGTGGGAACCGTAGCCGTGAAGCATCAGGACGAGGTGCGTCCCGGGACGCTCGGATTCAGGGCGCGAGAATTCGACGGTGGGATGTGGAGTCATGAGTCCCATCCTATTCACGATCCAGGGCCGTACGGCCCACCGCCCGACGTCGTTGCCGGTGTCGGGTCAACGACGCCGCCGTCCGGAAGGGTTCCTCGTCAGTCCCGGCCCGACGACCCCAAGGGGGCGTCCCGCAGCGCATCGCCCGCACGGAGGAACTTGCTGATTTGGGAGGTCTCTATCAGGAAGGCGTCGTGGCCACTCGGTGAGCTGATATACCCCACTTCCACGGGTTCAGGGAGGGAGCGCGCAAGTATCTCCGAATCCCGGGGGTAGAACAGGCGGTCCGAGTCCACGGCCACAATCGTCCATCCGCACGTCGCCCGTGCGAGGGCTTCCTTCAGAGAGCCTCGGCCTCGGGCGACGTCGTGGCTCATGAGGGCGTCATTGACGCACAGGTAGGAATTCGCGTCGAATCGGCCCGCAAGCTTCGACGCCTGATGGTCCAGGTAGCTTTCGACCCGGTAACGACCCCGCGTGTTCACGCACGGCCCCGAAGGGTCCTCGTCGCCTTGTGGGTGACGACCGAAACGGTAGTGCAGTTCGGTCGCGGATCGATAGGTGATATGGGCGATGCGGCGGGCCAGCCCCAGGCCATCGATCGGGAAGGGCCCCGAATAGTAGTCTCCCCCGGCAAAATTCGGGTCCTGCCGGATCGCGAGCGCCTGGGCCTGGCCCCAGGAGAGCTGCTCCGCCGTCGATTCGGCCCCAGCAGCAATCGTGGCGCAGTGGCGTACCCGGTCCGGGAAGG
The DNA here is from genome assembly GCF_051370785.1 of Rothia sp. HC945. Taxonomy (NCBI): domain Bacteria; kingdom Bacillati; phylum Actinomycetota; class Actinomycetes; order Micrococcales; family Micrococcaceae; genus Rothia; species Rothia sp. HC945. The sequence continues at coordinate 133,330 of NZ_JBFCSN010000002.1, forward strand.
TCACGGCCCACTCGATCGCACGGGCTCCGCCCATCGAGCCTCCGATCGCCAGGGACCACTGGTCGATTCCGAGGCCATCCGCCAGCACGGCTTCGGCCCGCACGGAATCCCGGATCGTGGTCAGGGGAAACCTGGATCCCCACGGACGCCGCTCCGGATCGATCGTCGCCGGCGCCGGGGACGACGGCCCGGTCGATCCGTAACAGCCGCCGATGATGTTCGGACACACAACGAAGTACTGGTCGGTGTCGATCGCTGCACCCGGTCCGATGAGCCCTTCCCACCAGCCTTCTTCCTCGGCTGCCCGGCGCTCGAGATCACTCGCCCCCTCCGGGGCCTCACCGTGCGCCGCGTGCGTGTCCCCGGTCAGGGCGTGAAGAACCAGGACGGCGTTGGACGCGTCCTGGTTCAACGTCCCCCAGGTCTCGTACGCGATGGTGGCATCGGAGATCACGGCGCCGGAGTCCACCAGAAGGTCGCCGACGTCGTAGTAATTGACTACGCCGTCTCCCCTGGTCTCGGCCTTGCGCGCACCGGTACCAACGATCGTCACGTCTGCTCCTCGTTCGTCTATTGCCCGTTCGCGGATACAGGTTCTGCGGATACGGTCGCGCCGTCCGCGGATGTCAGCGCGTCGAAACCGTGCTCGAGATCGGCCAGGATGTCGTCTATGTGCTCCAGCCCCACGGAAAGCCTGACGAATCCGGGAGCCACGCCCGCATCGCGAAGCTCCTTCTCCGAAAGCTGCGAGTGCGTGGTCGAGGCGGGGTGGATGACCAACGAGTGCACGTCCCCGATGTTGGCGACGTTGGAGTGAAGCTGGAGGGAATCCACGAAGGTCCGGGCCGGCTCCGCACCCCCCTCGAGTTCGAAGCCGACGACCGCTCCGACGCCCTGGGGCGCGTATTTCCGGCCGAGGTCATACCAGGGCGAGGACTCGAGACCCGCATAGTGCACGCGCGTCACGTCGGGACGAGCTTCAAGCCATGTGGCGACCTTGCGAGCGTTCTCGACGTGCCTCTCCACGCGAAGGGAAAGAGTTTCGAGGCCGATGGAAATATTGAATGCGTTCGTCGGCGAGATGGAGGCACCGAGGTCACGCAACAGGGTCACACGTGCCCGCAGTATGTAGGAGAGATTGACCCCGAAGACGCCGTTGGGGCCGAGGTCTTCGGCGAAGACCAGGCCGTGGTAGCTGGGATCCGGGGTATTGAACTGCGGGAACCGGTCCGGGTACTTCGAATAATCGAAATTGCCGGAATCGACGATCACGCCCCCGATGCTGTTTCCATGCCCTCCGAGGTATTTGGTCGCCGAGTGCACGACGACGTCGGCGCCCCATTCGAACGGCTTGACGAGGTACGGGGTGGGCACCGTGTTGTCCACGACCAACGGCACACCGACTTCGTGAGCGAGTTCGGCCAACGGCTCGATATCGAACACGTCGCTACGCGGATTCGGCACGGTCTCGCCGTAGAAAACCTTGGTGTTCGGCCGGACCGCGGCACGCCAGGCCTCCGGGTTGTCGAAGTCCTCCACGAATGTGGTCTCGATGCCGTAGGAACTCAAGGTGTGCTTGAGGAGGTTGTACGTGCCGCCATAAAGGCTGGGGCTCGCGACCACGTGGTCCCCGGCCCTCGCGATATTAAGGATCGCGATGGTGATGGCTGCTTGACCGGACGCGACCAGAAGGGCGCCGACGCCGCCTTCGAGCGCAGCGATGCGGTTCTCGACGACTTCCTGGGTCGGGTTCGTCAAGCGCGAATAGATGGGGCCGAGTTCCTTCAGCCCGAAGCGGTTGGCCGCCTGCTCGGCGTCGTCGAACACGAAGGACGTCGTTTGGTAGATCGGCAATGCCCGCGCACCGGTCGCGGAATCCGGATCCTGTCCGGCGTGAATTTGCTGTGTCTCGAACTTCCAGCCCTGCGGTGCGGAAGGAGTGGGAAGACCTTGAGTGCTCATTTTTGCTCCTGTCAATGTCGAGGGGCATGGAGCGACCGGCCGTCTTCCGATCCATCAGCACCCGGGTCGACCCGGAACCCTCTGGTTCACCGGGGAATACGAGTCTCACTGATCGAGACGACCGGGCACACCGCGCCCGCGCTTGCGATCGCTGTTTCGCGACCACCAGGTCCTCACCCAGGGCACCCCACCGCGGTTGGAGGGTTGCCGGCCAGCAAGCTGGGGCTTTGCGCTGGCTCTCTTGACCCGATACAAGGTTTTCGCATGGGCGGAGCGCGCGTCAAGTACCGGCGTCATACTGCACCCACGTGAAACGTCATGACATTTATGACGTGAGCGAGACCATTGCGTACCCTGTCTCATGGTCGTCCGGTGTCGGACCGGGCGGCACCATCATCGACCGCCCCGAAGGAAGACCGTGAGCCAGGAGAAAAACCCGTCCCCGAGAAGGGGCGGAACGGGAACCGCGGGCGACGTCGCCGACAACCCGCAGACGTCGCTCAGGCGCGGGCTGACCCTGCGTCACATTCGCTTCATTGCCCTCGGCTCGGCCATCGGCACGGGCCTGTTCCTCGGGTCCGCGGACGCCATCCAGTTCGCCGGCCCCTCGGTGCTTCTGGCGTACGTCATCGGTGGTGCGGCGGTGTTCATGGTCATGCGTGCCATGGGCGAAATGGCCCTGGTCCACCCGGTCCCCGGCTCTTTCGCCGACTATGCGACCGAATATTTGGGCCGCTGGGCGGGATTCGTCACGGGATGGAGTTTTGCTTTCGAGATGGCGCTAGTCGCCGTCGCAGACGTCACGGCCTTTTCCCTCTACATGAAGTTCTGGTTCCCGACCACGCCGAGCTGGATATGGATCGTCTCGGTCGTCGCGATCATCATGGCGGTCAACCTCACCAAGGTGAAGGTCTACGGCGAGGTCGAGTTCTGGCTGACCCTGGTGAAGGTCGGTGCCATCGTGGCGATGATCGTCGGCGGCCTGGCACTGATCGTCTTCGGTGTTCAGTTGCACCAGGAGATCCAGCCGTCCGTGACGAACCTGTGGGAACAGGGTGGCTTCTTCCCTCACGGGTTCTCCGGTTTCTTGGCCTGTTTCACCGTGGTCATGTTCGCCTTCGGGGGCGTGGAAAACATCGGAATCACCGCGGGCGAGGCCGAAGACCCCGAGAAATCCATCCCCGGGGCGATCAACACCGTCCCGGTGCGCATCCTGCTCTTCTATGTCCTCACGATGGGCGTGATCATGTCCCTCTACCCCTGGAGCAGCATCGGCGACGAAGGCTCTCCTTTCGTACAGATCTTCTCCGGGTTGGGCATCCCGGCGGCCGCCCACATCCTGAACGTGGTGGTTCTTACGGCTGCCGTCTCTGCGATCAATTCGGACATCTACGGGGCCGGGCGGATGCTGTACGGTCTCGCCCAACGCGGTCTCGCGCCGCGCTCCTTCAGCCGAGTATCGTCGCGGGGCACTCCCAGCATGACGGTGGCCGCGATGGGCATCGTGCTCGTGGCAGGGGTGCTGGTCAATCACTTCTTCGAGAATGCATTCCTCTACGTCGCAACCCTGGTGACGTTCGCTACGGTTCTGGTCTGGGTCATGATCCTGGTGACGCACCTGGCCATGCGACGCCGACGCTCCCGCGAGGGCTCGGGGCCCTCCCGCTTCCCGACTCCCTGGTGGCCGGCCGCTTCCTGGCTCGCGCTGGCCTTCATGATCGGCGTCGTCGTGCTTCTCGGGTTCTTCGAGGACACTCGCATGTCCCTCATCATCGGGGCGGTGTGGGTGATCCTCCTGGCCCTCGCTTACCCCCTGACTCGTCGCACGCGCGAGGCCGTCGACACCACGGAGATTCGGTAGGAACGTCCGTCCGGGGCGGCGGCGCCGGTGCTTTCGAACGTAGGCTGGGATGCATGACTTCACCTCGTTCTCGTGAAACCGCACGCCCCACCTGGAATACCGACGCCGTGCCCCCGGAGACCCGGAAAGCGCCGACCACGCGCTCGATGCACGGACACGACGTCGTGGACGACTACGAGTGGCTTCGAGCCAAGGACGACCCCCAGGTGATCGAACACCTCGAGCGGGAGAACGCCTATGCCGAGGCCGTGACCTCGGGGCTCGGGACGCTGCGCTCCTCGATCTTCGGGGAGATCAGATCCCGAACCCAGGAGACCGATTTGTCGGTCCCCAACCGGCTCGGCGACTGGTGGTATTTCCGCAGAACCGTCGAGGGAAAGAATTACGCGAGTTTCTGCCGTGTCCCCGCCCTGAACACCGGTGATCTGCGCGCGGACTGGACCCCGCCCGAAGTTCCTGCGGACGCCGCCCTCGACGGCGAGGAGGTTCTCCTCGACTGCAACGAGCTGGCCGAAGGCCTCCCCTTCTTCGCGCTCGGGTCCTTCCACGTCACCGAGGACGGCCGGTTGCTGACGTACTCCGTCGATGATTCCGGCGACGAGCGCTTCGATCAGTACGTCAAGAACCTGACCACGGGCTCGCTCCTGCCCGACGTCGTGGAGGGGGTATTCGCCGGCGGCTTCCTCACGCCGAACGGGTCGCATCTGATCTACACCCTGGTGGACGACTCGTGGCGCCCCTACGAATTGCGCTCGCACCGGCTCGGCACGCCCGTGGGTCAGGACTTGGTCCTTCACCACGAGGAGGATGTCGCCTTGTGGCTGGGTACTGAGACGACCGCGGACGAGAAGCATCTGTGCATCGACGTCGGGTGCTCGGAGTACAACGAGACGCGACTCCTGGCTCTCGCCGACCTCGAGGCCGCCGGGTCGGGACGGGCACCCGTCGCCCACGTGGTCATCCCCCGAGACGAACGGGTTCTGTACTCGGCCGAACCGATCGATCTGAATGGTCGTTCCTATGTTCTGCTGTGCCATGACCATCAGGCGCCGAATGGCGAATTGACCGCTGTCGACTACGAATCCGCGCTCTCGGGCCTGTCGATGGACGAGTTGCGCTCGGCGTGGACCGTAGTGGTGCCGGCGTCGTCGACGCGACGACTCAATGGCTTCCATTTCAACCAGACCCACCTGGCCGCCAGCCTGCGTGAGGACGGGCTCGAGAAGGCCGGGTTCATCAGCCTGGACGCGATTCGGCAAACACTCGAGGGCGGCGACCTCCCCGAACCCGTGGAACCCTTCTCCGGCGAGGAGCTCTATACCGCCAAGATCACGGCGATGGCGTTGCGTTCGCCCGTCGTGGGTCTGGGCTACATCTCGTATGTGACGCCGTGGCGGCAGTACGACTACTTCCCCGGGTTGGACGAGCTCGAACTCCGTAAGCAGACCCCGGTTCTGGGCGGCTTCCGGAGCGAGGACTACGTCGCCCATCGCGAGTGGGCACACGCCCCCGACGGGACGATGGTTCCGCTCTCGGTGATCCACCGGGCCGACGCCGACCTGCAGACCCCTCACCCAGTGATCCAGTACGGATACGGATCCTACGAGGCCAGTTCGAATCCGGGGTTTTCGGTATCGCGTCTGAGCCTGCTCGACCGCGGTGTGGTCTACGTGGTGGCTCACGTGCGGGGTGGCGGCGAGCTCGGCCGCGACTGGTATCTGCAGGGCAAGAAATTGCAGAAAACCAATACGTTCACCGACTTCGTCGCGGTCACCGATCATGTGGCTGCGCAACCGTGGGCGGACGAGTCCCGCATCGCCGCCTATGGCGGTTCGGCGGGCGGCCTACTCATGGGCGCGATAGTCAATATGGCCCCTGAAAAGTACTGCGGTGTCCTGGCCGCGGTCCCGTTCGTTGACCCGGTGACCAGCATCAGCGATCCGGATCTGCCCCTGTCCGCTCTCGAGTGGGAGGAGTGGGGCAACCCGATCGAGGACAAGGAAGTCTACGAGTACATGACTTCCTACGCCCCTTACGAGAACGTCCGTCCGGTGGCTTACCCGCCCATTGCGGCGGTGACGAGCTTGAACGATACCCGGGTGCTCTACGTGGAACCCGCCAAGTGGGTCCCCAAGCTCCGAGAGTTCACCACTGGCACGGCCCCGATCCTGCTGCGCATCGAGATGGACGGCGGTCATGGTGGCGGATCCGGACGGTATCGACAGTGGGAGGACACGGCCTGGGAGTACGCCTTCCTGCTCAACTGTCTCGGTATCGACTCCTAGCCCCCCCCCGGGCGGGATCCGGTGGGCGGGTCTCTTGGGCGCACCGTGGCTGTCCCCGGACAAGGTTGCGTGGCACTACCCCGATGCGGAGCCGATCTCCCCCGTTCGGAGGCGGTTCAACCCCCTCCTGACGTGGGTTTTCGCCACCGCATCGGGTAACCGCCACGTGTCTCCACGAGCCCCAGGCCCCCTTGCGTCACGAGGTGGCAGTTGTGGGACCGAAAACGTCGGGATTCGTCCCAAAACCGCCACCTCGCCGGCGGAAATGCACATAATTGCCAACTCGACGGCTGTGGCTCTCCGGCGGGGGCTTGCCTCGACCCGGACAAAGACCGAGGGGCGCCCGATCGACCAGCTAGGCCACCGGGCGCCCCTCGGCTTTGCAGACAGCACGTTCTCAGCCTTCGACGCCGAGCTTTTCGAGGATCAGCTCACGCACGCGGGCGGCGTCGGCCTGGCCGCGGGTGGCCTTCATGACCTGGCCGACCACGGCACCGGCCGCCTGGACCTTGCCTCCGCGGATCTTCTCGGCGACGTCGGGCATGTTGGCCAAGGCGTCGTCGACCGCGCTCGAGAGCTCGCCTTCGTCGGAGACGACGGCGAGGCCGTGTTTCTCGACGACCTCCCCCGGGGTCCCTTCTCCATCTACCACGTGCTCGAGCACCTGGCGGGCGATCTTGTCGTTGATCTTCCCTTCCTGGATGAGCCCGTCCAGTTCGACGACGGTCTCGGGGCTCGCGCCCAGATCACCGGGATCGATCTCGCGGACCTTCGCCAGGCGCGAGATCTCCCCCATCCACCACTTCCTGGCGACCGACGCACTGGCGCCCGCGGCAATGGTTTCCTCGATCTCGGTCATCACACCGGCGTTGACGACGTCCCGGAATTCCTCGTCCGAGTAGCCCCAGTCGGCCTGGAGCCGACGACGACGTTCGGCGGGAGGTTCCGGAAGCTCGGCCCGCAACCGCTCGATCCACTCCGCGTTCGTCACGACCGGTACGAGGTCCGGTTCGGGGAAATAGCGGTAGTCGTCGGCGTCGGACTTGGGACGGCCGGAGGTCGTCTCCCTGGTGTCCTCGTGCCAGTGGCGGGTCTCCTGGACGATCTGCTCCCCTGCATCGAGAACCGCCGCGTGGCGGCAGATCTCGTAGCGCACCGCACGCTCGACGGCGCGCATCGAGTTCACGTTCTTGGTCTCGGTACGGGTGCCGAGGGTTTCGGATCCCTTGGGGCTCAGCGACACGTTGGCATCGCAGCGAACATTGCCGCGCTCCATGCGTGCGTCCGAGATACCCAGGTTCTTCACGATCTCTCGAATCGCCTTGACGTACGCCTTGGCCAGTTCCGGAGCCCTCTCCCCCGCGCCCCAGATCGGACGCGTCACAATCTCGATGAGAGGTACGCCCGAGCGGTTGTAGTCCACCAGGGAGTATTCGGCGCCCTGGATGCGGCCTGCGCCACCCTTGTGGCTCAGCTTGCCCGCGTCTTCCTCCATGTGCGCCCGCTCGATTTCGACCGTGAACTGCGTACCGTCCTCGAGCTCGATATCCACCGAACCGTTCTCGGCAATCGGTTCGTCGTACTGTGAGGTCTGGAAATTTTTGGGCGTATCGGGGTAGAAGTAGTTCTTCCTGGCGAAGTGGCTCACCGGCGCGATGTCGCAGCCGAGGGCCAGACCCAGTTTGATCGCCGACTCCACCGCTGTTCCGTTGACCTTGGGAAGTACTCCCGGAAGGCCCAGGGACACCGGGGTGATATTGGTATTCGGTTCGTCACCGAACGCATTCGGGGCGTCGTCGAACATCTTGGTCTTGGTATTCAGCTCGACGTGCACCTCGAAACCCAGTACGGGGTCGTACTTGGCCATTGCCTCGTCGAAGGACAAAATCTCGTCTGACATTTACTTGGCACTTCCTTGCGTCCGGGCGGCGATCAGGGACTCGGTCTCGGGCAACTGGTCGAGAAGGCCTCCGCCCCATTGCTGTTGGAGCGCGGCTTCCAGACCGGCGCCCACGCGATAAAGCCGCGCGTCCTCCTTGACCGGGGCCATGAACTGGACCCCGACGGGCAGTCCGTTTTCCGGAGCAAGCCCGGCTGGCACCGAAATGGCCGGGACGCCCGCGAGGTTGGTCGGGATCGTCGCGATGTCGTTGAGGTACATCGACACAGGGTCATCCGTCTTCTCACCGAGTTTGAACGCCGTGGTCGGCGACGTCGGCGACACGAGAACGTCCACCTGCTCGAAAGCATTCGTGAAGTCACGCTGCACCAGGGTCCTGACCTTCTGGGCGGAACCGTAGTAGGCGTCGTAGTACCCCGCGGACAGCGCGTAGGTACCCAGGATGATGCGCCGCTTCGCCTCAGGACCAAATCCTGCGGCGCGGGTCGCGGACATGACGCGCTCGATGGTTACGGGGCCTTCCGCGGGCAGCGTGCGCAAGCCGAAGCGAACGCCGTCGTACTTCGCGAGGTTGGAGGAAACTTCCGAGGCCATGATCAGGTAATACGCGCCCAGTGCATGGTCGAAGTGAGGCGTGGAAACCTCCACGATCTCCGCACCCGCGGCACGGAGAAGCTCCAAGGACTCCTGGAAACGTTGGGATACGCCGCTCTGGAAACCGTCACCCGTCAGTTCCTTGACGACGCCGACCCTCAGCCCCTTGAGGCCTCCCTCGGAGGCGCCCTTCTCGGCCTCGGCCAGGTACGGTCCCACGGGTTCGTTGATCGAGGTCGAATCGCGCGCGTCGTACCCGCCGATGACTTCGTGAAGCGCGGCCGCATCCCGAACAGTCCGGGTCACCGGGCCGACCTGGTCCAAGGACGACGCCATGGCGATCACGCCGTACCGAGAAACGGATCCATAGGTGGGCTTGACTCCCACCGAGCCGGTCACGGATGCCGGCTGACGGATGGACCCGCCCGTGTCAGTGCCCAGGGCCAGCGGAGCCTGGAAGGCGCTCACTGCGGCAGCGGACCCGCCACCGGAACCACCCGGGATGCGGTCGAGGTCCCACGGGTTCCGCGTGCATCCGAATGCCGAGTGCTCGGTCGAGGAACCCATGGCAAATTCATCCAGGTTGGTCTTTCCCAGGATGGGCAACCGGGCTTCACGGATCTTCTGGACGACGGTCGCATCGTAGGGACTCATCCATCCTTCGAGCATCCGGGAAGCGGCCGTGGTGGGCTGCCCGGTGGTGACGATGAGGTCCTTGACGGCGATCGGGACACCGGCCAGCGGAGGCAACTGATTTCCAGCGGCGCGGTCAGCATCCACCTGCTTCGCATCATCCAATGCCTGCTCCGCATTCACGTGCAGGAACGCGTTCAGGCCGGTCTTGCCGCGCGACCGGTCCTCGGCGTCGACGGCGGTGCCCTCGGTGGTCTCGATACGATCCAGGTGGGCCTGGGTCAGCTGCTCCGAGGTGAAGTCGCCGTTGCGCAGGCCTTCGGCGGCCTCGGATGCGCTGAGTGTGATCAGTGCGTTCTGATTCGTGGTCATGATCGCGCCCTCCTAGTCTTCGTCCAGGATGGCCGGGACCTTGAACTGACCGTCCTCGGCATCGGGCGCGTTGTTCAGCGCTTCATCGTTGGTCAGGGTTTCTCCCACGACATCCTCCCGGAAGGCGTTGGACAGCGGAAGCGGATGCGATGTGGGTGGGACGTCGTCAATCGGCGCTGCCGATACCGATTGCACCGCTCCGACGATCCCGTCGAGCTCCGAGGACATCGATTCCAGCTCGGTCTCGTCCATCTCGATGTGAGCCAAGGCCGCTAAGTGTGCGACCTGGTCACGCGTAATGGCAGTCATGAATTCTCCTGCTCCGTTGGCGGTGTCTCTTCCCTGCGCGACTCCTGGGGCGGGAACGCGCGGGTCCCGTACCAGTCTAGTCATGGCCGAGAACGGGTTAAAACAATCGTGCCCCGCCCTGTGGACAGGGCGGGGCACGATCTCAAGAAGTGTACGGACTCACCGCAGTGAGTTGTACAGGCCTCACTTACGCGGCCGGGATCTCCAGGGTCTGGCCCGGGAAGATCAGGTCCGGGTTGGTCACGACGGAGCCGTTGGCCTGAACCAGGGCATCCACGGACACGCCGTACTGATCGGCGATCGACTTCAAGGTGTCGCCAACGGACACGGTGTGAGTTGCAGCGGAGGACTGAACCGGGGCAGCAACCTGCTCCTGGGCGGGAGCCTCGTAGGTCTGCTGCTCGGGAACCTGCTGAGCCTCGGGCTGAGCCTGCTCAACGGGAGCCTGCTCAACAGGGGCCTGCTCAACGGGAGCCTGCTCGGGCTGAGCCTGCTCAACGGGAGCCTGCTCGGGCTGGGCCTGCTCGGCCGGGGCCTGGAACTCCTGGACATCCTGGGACTGAGCCTGGACGTCCTGCTGCGGCTGAGCCTGCTGCTGATCGGAACCGGAGTCCCCACCGGCACCCTGAGCGGAGCAGTTCGGCCATGCGCCGGGACCCTGCTCAGCCAGAACCTTCTCGGCAACCTGGATCTGCTGATCCTTGGAAGCGCTCTGGGGGTCACCCTGGCCGCCGAAGGCTGCCCAGGTGCTCGGGGTGAACTGCAGGCCACCGGAGAAGCCGTTACCGGTCGAAGTCGACCAGTCTCCGCCGGACTCGCACTGTGCGACGGCGTCCCAGTCGAGGCTATCGGCATTTGCGGGAGCGGTAGCCAGCGCACCGGCGGCGGCGCCACCGATCACGAGGGCGGCTGCACCGCGGCGGGCATTGCGTCGGAAAGTGGAAGTATTGTTCACGATGCTCCTCAGGCCACCTACGCTCCGTCCATCCCTGGACTTCCTCGCGCCGTCGTCTACCTATAGATGTCTTAGGTCAAGTTTCAGGTGTCTGCCCTTTAGACGACGTCCGGTGTTACGGCAGCACCCAGCATTGTTCAGGAGGGGTTCTCGCAAGTCTGCGTGAACCCAGGAGTCACCTCTCGGCGACGAACTGTTTATAACGATACAGTAACGATTTTGGAGTTTGCAACCAATTTCTCGATGGAAGCGAAACTTTTTTGGTTGGTGCCCTACCCGGCAACCAGCCAGGTCCGTAGGCACGCGTGCCAGCCTATGAGCCGGCCAGAGGCGATGCAACCCTCCCCGACATGTTCCGCGTCACAAGCATGTGACTATTCCGTGACCGTTTCGTGACCGTCTTCCGCGCCATCATCACGATCCAGCGCCGTCGGCCCCTCCTGGAGAAGAATTTTGAAGTCTTCACCCTTGAGCACCGTCACGCCCAAATTTTCCGCCTTGTCCAGCTTTGAGCCGGCGTTCTCGCCCGCAACCAGATAGTCTGTGTTCTTCGACACAGATCCGGAGGCCTTGCCTCCGCGTTGCAGAATCGCTTCCTTCGCGGAGTCGCGGGTGAACTCTTCCAGAGTGCCGGTCACGACGATCGTGACCCCTTCGAGAACGCGGGGAACGGATTCGTCCCGCTCATCCTCCATCCGGACACCGGCCGCGGCCCACCGGTCGACGATCTCGCGGTGCCACTCCTCCGAAAACCATTCCTTGACCGCTCGCGCGATGGTCGGCCCGACACCGTCCGTGTCGGCCAGTCTCTCTTCATCGGCGTCGCGGATCGCCTGCATCGATCCGAATTCGGTGGCCAATGCCCGGGACGCCGTCGGCCCCACGTGCCGAATAGAGAGGGCGACCAGGACTCGCCACAACGGTTGGGACTTGGCTTCCTCGATCTGGTCGAACATTCTGCGCGTGTTCGCAGAAGGTGCCGAAGGCTTGTTCGCCGTCCCTCGCGTGTAGAAGTAGGGGACCAATTCCGTCTCCCCCGTGGGTGCCCCCTTCTTCCTGACCTCGCGTTCAATACGCACGTCCGCCAGGTCCTCAGGTACGAGATCAAACAAACCAGCAATGCTCGTCAGCGGCGGGGTCTCGGGTTCGACCGGCTGAGTCAGGGCCCTTGCGGCTTCCTCCCCCAGGGCATCGATGTCAAACGCCCCGCGTCCCGCGGTATGGAACAGCGTCTGCCAGAGCTGGGCGGGGCATGACCGGGCGTTGGGGCAACGGATGTCGACGTCGCCCTCCTTGGCCGGAGCCAACTCGGTCCCGCAGGAAGGGCAGTGGGTCGGCATGTCGAACTCACGTTCCGAACCGTCTCGCAGGGCGACCACTGGTCCCACGATCTCCGGAATCACATCTCCCGCTTTGCGCAGGACCACCGTGTCACCGATCAGCACGCCCTTGGCCCGCACCACGTCCTGGTTGTGCAACGTCGCCATCTCGACGGTCGAGCCGGCGACCTTGACCGGGTCCATCAGGCCGTAGGGGGTCACACGCCCGGTCCGGCCGACGCTGACCCGAATGTCCTCGAGCTTGGTATTGACCTCTTCCGGCGGATACTTGTATGCCACCGACCACCGAGGAACCCGTGACGTGTGGCCGAGAAGCTGCTGTGTGCGGAAGTCGTTGACCTTGATCACGATCCCGTCGATTTCGTGGACCAGATCGTGCCGGTGCTCGCCGTAGTCGGCGATGAATTCGAGGATTTCCTCGCCGCCGGACAGAAGTTTGGTGTACGGGCTGACGGGAAGCCCCCACGACTTCAGGAGATCGTAGGTCTCCGCCTGCGACTGCGCGGACAGCCCCTCGCGAGCACCGATGCCGTGGACGAACATCGAGAGCTTGCGCCGGGCCGTCACTTGGGGATCCTTTTGACGGAGCGATCCCGCCGCCGCGTTCCTCGGATTCGCGAAGGGGGCCTTGCCGTCGGCGACGAGGGCCTCGTTGAGCTCCTTGAAGTCCGCGGAAGCGATGAACACTTCGCCACGGACCTCGATCTCCTCGGGATGCCCCGTGCCCTCGAGGGTTTGTGGCACCGAGTCGATGGTCGCGACGTTGTGTGAGACGTCTTCCCCGGTGGTCCCGTCCCCTCGGGTTGCCGCCCGGGTCAATCGACCGTTCCGGTAGAGCAGGTTGATCGCGAGCCCATCGATTTTGAGCTCGGTCAGCCATGCATTCTCGTGGCCGGGCCTCACTTCCTGAATGGACTCTTCGGCCCTGTCGAGCCACGCCTTGAGCTCGTCGATCGAGAACACGTCTTCGAGAGAGTACATCCGCTCCAGGTGCTGGACCGGCGCGAAGGCCTCGGAAGGTTCACCGCCGACCTCCTGCGTCGGTGAGTCGTTCGCCTTGAGTTGCGGATGCTCGGCCTCGATCCGTTCGAGATCCCGGTAGAGCGCGTCGTACTCCGCGTCCGAGATCGTCGGAGAATCCTCGACGTAATAGGAGACGCGTGCGTCCCTGACCCGCTGGGTCAGTTGGGCATACCGTTCCTTGAGATCCTCGGCCGGGACCTCGCGGTGGCTCTCCTCGGTGGCCTGCTGTGCTCGTTGTTCTTCAGCGCTACTCACGGAAGACCATTGTTCCGCACAATCCGCGTTTTGGCTCCCTTTGCTTCTTCTTCGCCCTCGCCGTCGGCGGATGCGCCGATCCGCTGACTTCTTGGATGGCTGCCGATCGTCCGCCGCCCCAGGACACCGGAGGTCGGGGTCTGCGCGGGGCGGGGCGGGGCGGGATCAAGGTAACTCGCCGCATCCTGAGAAGCCAGGTATCTCACGGAGGCCCGGATGCCGCCGGTGGGCGGCGGTTACCCGATTCGGAGGCGCTTAGCCTGCTACGCGAGACCCCACCCGTGCCTTGGCCTCCCCTTATTAGGTGGCGGTTACCCGATTCCGAGCCGATTGCCCTCGTTAGGTGGCGGTTAGAACCCCACCCAAGGCGGGAAAACACCTCACCATCGGGCAACCGCCTCCCAACACGGTTCCGCTAGGGCACGACGTCGTCGGGTAACCAGCACTCGATCGGCCAACCACCACTCAACACGACTTGCGACGCCGACTACGTCCTCCCGACCCTGGCCAGGCGCCCATGAGGTGACAATCCCGCGCGACATCCAGGACGAGGTGGCAACTGTGAGCAAGACTCAGCACGACGTGGCAGTACCGAGCGGTTCCAGCGGCGAAAATCGCTCAATACTGCCATCTCGCAGGCAGATGGCGCTCGAAACTGCCGCCTCGGCACCCAGCCCGGACGCCCAGCCCGGGCACGCACCCAGCCCGGACGCCCAGCCCGGCACCCAACGCCAGCCCCAGCGCCGGCGCGAGTGGGAAAGACCTACCGGTCTTCGTCGTCGGCGCCGGGTAGCTTCTCGTTCGTGGCCAATGGGCCGTCCGGGCGGTCGCCGGTCTTCTCGGGATCGCTGAGGTCGTTGGCGTGCCAGTTGTCCAGGTCGATCACGCCGTCATCGCTCTCGGCACGGTCCACGCCGTCCGTGTCGCCGTCGCACCCGTGGTTCTGACAGGAACCGGCCTGCACGGCGTCGGCGACGATGACCGAGATGTTGTCCCGCCCGCCCGCGCGGATCGCCGCCGCCTGGAGAACAGCCGAAGCGTCCTTGGGGTGGACGACGGTCGACAGGACCCTGGCCATGTATTCATTGGACAGCTCTCCGGAAAGGCCGTCCGAGCACATCATCAGACGATCGCCCGGTTTCGCAGGGATGACCCAGAAATCGGGTTCCCAGTAATTGCCCGTTCCCAAGGCGCGCGTAATCACGTTGCGCCTCGGGTGGGTGAGGGCCTCGAGGGCCGTGATCTGCCCCGTGTCGACCAGGTACTGGACCTCGGAGTGGTCCACCGTGATCTGTTCGAGGCTCACGCCTTCGATGGGCGTCTGCGAGACGGAGGTCGGCGTGTCGCTGATGGGTTCGTCGGTGTCCCGCCGGAGTCGATACGTGCGCGAGTCCCCGACGTTGAAGATGATCCACATATTCTGGCCACCGATCTTGACGAGCCAGGCTCCCGTGAGCGTTGTGCCTGCGCGCATGGCGGCTGCCGACTTGATGCTCTCGTCCGCCTCGCCGATCACGCCCTTGATGTCGTTGAGGATCTCCATGATCTTCGCGTTGAGGTTCGACGTGGCCCGACGACGCCGCTTGAACAGTCCCTTCGAATCCTCCGCATGGACCTCCGCGGGTTCGACCTCGAAGGACAACGTACGAAAGAGCTCGGCTTCGGCCAGGGTATTGACGCACATAGCGCTGGCCACCTCACCGGCCTCGTGCCCACCCATACCGTCGGCCACGGCACACAGATTGCCAATGGACACCAAGGAGTCTTCGTTGTTGGAACGATGACTGCCCTTGTTGGTCGTGGCCCCAACGCACGTTGCGAGGTCGAGCGATTCGGTCATTCGAAGTCAATCTCCAATTCGGTTCCCACGCCCGGAGCGAGCGACACGGGGCGGACGTCTCCGAAGCCGCGAACGTTGCGCACCCCCTGGGGATTCATCACGAAACGTTCGTCGCCCTCGAGCACGTTGGCGGTAGATGCATCGGTCATGACCGAACCAGGTTCCGCGAGCGCGACGAGACGCGATGCGAGATTGACGGTCGGACCGTATACGTCCCCCAGCCTAGGCAGAATCCGCCCCCAGACAAAAGCAACGCGCGCCTCCGGGAGATTCGGATCCTCACGGATGATCTGCGACAGCGTCAGAGAGATACGGGCGCCGGCTTCCGGAGATTCGGTCATGAACAGGACTTCGTCCCCGACAGTCTTAATGATGCGGCCGCCCCCGACCGCCACGACCTCCGCGCAACGCTGCTCGAAGTGCTGGACCAGGCTAGCGAGTGTCTTCTCGCTCATCTGACGGGACAGGGATGTGAAGGACACGAGGTCCGCAAAACCGATGCCGCGGACGAGCGGGAGCGATCGGTAGTCGGTGACGGCGTCGTCGTTGCCGACCACGGGCTTCTCCGCCTTCAGGGCCAAGCGCACGACGGCGGCATTGAGCTGCCGCCGATAGCCGTAGCGCATGAGGTCCTCGAGTTCGTTCAGCAGCTCCGGGAGCACGTTGAGCAGTTCGCGCCGAGCCTCGGCGTCGCTCATGCCCTGGTGGGCGACCATGTCCTCGACCAGGGCCTCGACCTGCCACGCGACCATGCGGTCCATCATCTGGCCCACGGAGCGCACGATCGAGAGGATGCCGTCCTCGGTCACATGCCCGCTGCGAACCATGGCCGACACGGTGCCGAGGGCCTCGGAATCCGAGCCGGTGAAGTAGACGTCCTCGTCCTTGAGATTCGGCATCCCCAGCGCCCGCCAAATCTTCCGGGCGGACAGGAGCGAGACGTCGCCCCCGCGGGCGGCCTCGCGGCGAGTCATGGAGCGGTTCTCCCCCAGGAGGGCGCGCTCAAGGGCACCGACGGCGGCCTTGGCGTCGTCGGACTTGTACAGGTTGAACTGAGCCGGGTTCTGGAGGTTGAGCTGACTCGTTTGAGGTCCTGTATAGACCGGATTGCCTTCGGGTTCCTCCTGCGGCACTAGCGTGCTCCACCTTCCTTGACTCATGGCTGGCTGCGGGCTCGCTGGCGCAGAGCGCGCTCGACTGTCCCCGAGGTTTCACACCTCGTTCTCATGCTACAGATCACAGGGCCGTTCCCGGTAGTATTCCCCGGAGACTCAGGGTCAACGCAGAGCGTTTACTCGGCGCAGGTGGGCCCGATAGCACAGGTCCGAGAATCGCCCCGGATCCTTCTGGCAGGTCAGCTCGAAGGTCTGGCCCCTGGCCGATATCCGGATCGTGCCGCAACCGGTCAGGCGAGCCCCACCCTTGGGCCCGACGACCCCGGCGACGTACTCGAGGGGAATCGACACCGGCCCGCCCCCACCGACGCCGCGGAACACGACAATACGCCGGTTGGTCAGTGCGTACCCGGTCGTGGCCCATTTGATGAACCGCACGACGACGTACACGAGCGCGGCCACCAGAATGATCGGCCCGACCGCGGTCCAGCCCGAATGCCCAGCCGTCACCACCTGGAGAAAGTTCGTCGCGAAGATCGCGATCAGAAGCACGATGGCCGGTCTCAGGAGTTTGAGGGCGTGAGCCCGGTTGCACGTAATGACGTGCTCACCCGGGTCGAGGGAATCACGGAATTTCACGCGATCCCCGTTCCGGCGACGTCGGCCCAGGACCCGTTTTCCGGCCTGAGATGGACCACGTCGCCGACCGCGACGGTTCTGTCCGTTCCGTCGTCGCAGCGGACGAGGAGGGAACCGTCCTCGTCGATGTCGTGAGCGAGACCCGTGAAGTCCGGGGCAGGATCCATCATCTGGACGAGGACTCGACGGCCCAGGGTGTCCAGTTCCTCACGGAGCTCGGCCACGAGGGAAGGCTTCGCGCCGCGGGGCAGCGCCGGGTCACCGCCGGTCGCACAAAATTCCTGGACCGAGGCACGGAACTCGCGGATGACCCTGATCAGGATCTCGGTCCGGTCCACGTCGCCCCCGAGCTCGGCGCGCAACGACGTCGCGGTCTCGACTGGGAGCAGGTCGGCATCGATGTTGGCGTTGATTCCGATGCCAACAACGACGTCGAGTGTCTCCGGCCCGATGGGGACCACGCGAGCGAGGATCCCGGCAACCTTGCGACCGTTGATCAACAGGTCGTTCGGCCATTTGATGTCCACGGGGAGCCCGGTCGTCTGCCGGATCGCCGTGCGTGCCGCCAGGGCCAGCAACGGTGTGACCCAGTGCAGGGAATCATTTGGCAACGGCTGCTCGCCCGCGTGCGATCGCACGGCGAAGGAGACCACGGCCGAACTGTATTTGGGCGCGGTCCACACTCGATCCCTCCGGCCCTTGCCGGAGACCTGGTGTTCTGTGAGGAGGGCCGCGAGGTGGGAGACGTCTTCGGAACGGGTCAGTCGATGCGCCAGTTCGTCGTTGGTGGATCCGATCTCGTCCACGAGCTCGACGGGGGCGCCGATGAGCCGGTAGTCCTGCCCGGGACCCGGCAACAGCCGCTCGGCGTCCAGGGGCTTCGCGCTCCTCGTGGTCATACAGCGATGCTCTCTCTCGATCGGCGTCCGGTACGCCACCTGCGGTGACGTGTTGTGAGCTAGTTTAGAGGCGGAAAGCCAACTCCGCTCGGAAGGAACACCATGGCCCACTTCGTCGTCCACTATTCGTACGGCCCGGCAGACCAGCAGGCCGCCCATCGAGGCCAACACCGCGAATACCTCGGGAGCCTGTTGGACCAGGGCCATCTGTTGGCGTCCGGCCCGTATACCGACGATGGCGCCGAGGGTGCCCTGCTGATCTTCTCCGCCGAGACCGCCGACGACGTCGAGTCTCTGCTGGCCAAGGACCCCATGGTCGTCCACGGCGTCGTGACCGCGCACGAAGTTCGTGCGTGGAATCCGGTCCTCGGGTCGGTAGGGTAGACCGGGACATACCCCGTCCCCAGGTTCGTCGGCACGGCGCCACGGACCGCCCGTCGCCCTTTGTTACTTTGGGTCGACAGGCAGACAGCGCAATTCCAGCCGGGACTCGCATGCTTCCGCACCGGGACCCCGGACTCGTACAGAGGACAAGATGACCGAAGATCTCTCCCGCCAGGACTCCGACCACGCGCAGAACGAGTCGGGCCCGGATCTCACCACGACTGCCGGCAAGATCGCAGACTTCTACGAGCGCCGCGAGGCCTCGTGGATGCCCACCGGCCCGGGGCCCGTGGAACGGCAGCATGCTCGCGGCAAATCCACCGCGCGCGAACGCATCGAGATGTTCCTGGACGAAGACTCCTTCGTGGAATTCGACGCCCTGGCCACGCACCGCACGACCGCCTTCGGCATGGACCAGAAGAGGCCGCTCGGTGACGGCCTGGTCTCCGGCTACGGCACGGTGGACGGACGGCTCGTGGCCGTCTACGCCCAGGACTTCACGGTCTATGGCGGGTCACTCTCCCAGGTCAATGGGGAGAAGATCGTCAAGGTCCAGAAGTTTGCGCTGCGCAACGGCTGCCCCGTCATCGGCATCAACGACGGCGGCGGCGCCCGCATTCAGGAGGGTGTGGCATCGCTGGCGATGTTCGCGGACATCTTCCGGATGAATGTTCGCGCGTCCGGCGTCATCCCCCAGATCTCGGTGATCATGGGCCCGTGCGCCGGCGGCGCCGCCTACTCCCCCGCCCTCACGGACTACGTGATCATGGTGGACAAGTCCTCCCACATGTTCATCACCGGACCGGACGTCATCAAGACCGTGACCGGCGAAGAGGTCGACATGGAGACCCTCGGCGGGGCGAACTCGCACAATTCGGTCACCGGAACCTCTCACTACCTCGCGGAGGACGAAGAGGACGCCTTTGATTTCCTGCGGGAACTCCTCGAATTCCTTCCGTCCAACAATCTTCAGGACGGTCCCCTCGTCGAGCACGACCAGGATCCGGAGATCACGGTCGACGACCTCGACCTCGACGGCCTGATTCCCGATTCGGCCAACCAGCCCTACGACATGCGGGCGGTGATCGAGTCCGTGGTCGACGACGACCACTTCCTCGAGATGCAGGCCCTGTACGCTCCCAACGTCATGACGGGCTACGGACGGGTCGAAGGCCGAACGGTCGGCATCATCGCAAACCAGCCGATGCAGTTCGCCGGAACCCTGGACATCGCCGCCTCCGAGAAGGCCGCGCGGTTCGTGCGCCACTGCGATGCCTTCAACATCCCGATCCTGACGTTCGTGGACGTCCCCGGGTTCCTCCCGGGCACCGAGCAGGAGTTCAACGGCATCATCCGCCGTGGCGCCAAGCTGATCTTCGCTTACGCGGAGGCCACCGTCCCGGTCGTCACCGTGATCACGCGCAAGGCGTACGGTGGGGCGTACATCGTGATGGGGTCGAAGAAGCTCGGCGCGGACATCAACCTCGCCTGGCCCACGGCCCAGATCGGCGTCATGGGTGCACAGGGCGCGGTCAATATTCTGTACCGTCGCGATCTCAAGACGGCCGAGGAAAACGGCGAGGACGTCGAGGCGTTGCGTTCCGAGCTGATCCAGAAGTACGAGGAAGAGTTGCTCAACCCGTATCAGGCGGCCGAGCGCGGCTACATCGACGCGGTCATCCCGCCGTCGGAGACCCGCGTCAACATCATCAAGTCCCTCCGTGCCCTGCACGACAAGAGAGCCGCGCTGCCCGCCAAGAAGCACGGCAACATCCCGCTCTAGGGGAAGGAATCATGGCTGTGCAGAACGAAGCATCCACGCCCGAAGAGCCTATGTTCTCGGTGGTCAAGGGGTCCCCGACCGAAGAAGAGATCGCCGCGCTGACCGTGGCCGTGCTCCAGTCACGGCAACGACAGCCCGAGCCGAGATCGAGGCAGACGAACGGGCCGCTGTCCGACGTCGGCCGCCTGTTGTCACGACGCCAGCGCATCGGTGCGAGCCTCCCTCCCGGCCCGGGTTCCTGGCGCCGCGCCAAACCGAGGTAAGCCCCGCGCTCCACGAAAGCCCTCACCGACCCGTGCGGCCGGTGGGGGCTTTTCCATTTTCCCGCCCCTGTGATCCCTGTCATCACGGTCTAGGATGGTGCCATGACGAATGAGTTGCCCGAATCCTTGCGTCTCGATCGGCGGACCAGCGACGTCGACCGCCTGGCCGACCGCTATTACGACTCCCTCATGGACCTGGATCCGGCCGCGGCCACGATAGAAGGCATCCCGGGCCGCGAGACCGAGTACGGGGACCTCTCCCCCGAGGGCGCGCTCGAACATGTGCGACTCGCCCGCCGAACGCTGGCCGAGGCCGAGGGGCTCAGACCACAGGACGACGTCGACCGGGTGACCCTGGACGCGTTGCGCGAGAGCCTCGGGCTCGTCGTCGAGATGCATGAGGCGGGCCTGGGCGACTGGGAGCTGAACAACATCGAGACCCCGGCGCACGCCGTCCGTCAGGTCTTCGATCTCATGCCGCAAGCCACCCCGCAGGATTGGGCACACATCGTCGGACGCATGGAGAACGTTCGCCGAGCCCTCCAGGGTTTCCGCGACACACTGGCGGATGCCGCGCGTCAGGGCCGGGTCGCCGCAGCCCGGCAGGTCGGCATCCTGGCCGACCAGCTCGCAGCCTACGCCGAACCCGGTGGATTCTTCGATGGCCTGGCCGCCGACGCCGCCGCATCCGATCCGACCCTGGACGCGAAGGGGCGAGCCTCCGCAGAAAAGGCCCGCGCGGCCCACGCCGAACTGGCCGAATACCTCCGGGACGAACTTCTCCCCCAGGCCCCCGAACGGGACGCCGTCGGCCGCGAGCGCTACCGTCTCCGCTCTCGGGAGTTCCTCGGCGCGACGATCGACCTGGACGAAACCTACGCCTGGGGAATCGACGAGCTGGACCGGATCATCGACGAGCAACAGGAGGCCGCCCGTCGGATCAGCCCGGGCGCCACGATCGCGGAGGCCAAGGAACTGCTGAACCGGGACCCCTCGCGCAGGATCGAGGGCAAGGACGCTCTTCGAGAATGGATGCAGGACCTCTCGGACCGGGCGGTCGAAGGCCTCTCGCGGGAACACTTTGTGATCGATGGGCCCATGCGCCGGCTCGAATGCATGATCGCCCCGACCCAGGAGGGCGGCATCTATTACACGGGCCCCTCTGCGGACTTCTCGAGGCCGGGTCGCATGTGGTGGTCGGTCACGGAGGGGGAGCGGGAGTTCACCACGTGGAGCGAGACCTCGACGGTCTATCACGAGGGCGTGCCCGGTCATCATCTCCAGTTCTCCACGTCGACCGCGATGGCCGAGTCCATCAACAAGTGGAGAGCCCACGGCCTCTGGTATTCAGGGCACGGAGAAGGGTGGGCGCTCTACGCCGAACGCCTTATGGCCGGACTCGGATACCTGGACGATCCGGGTGACATGATGGGCATGCTCGACGGGCAGCGGATGCGTGCCGCACGGGTCGTCTTCGACATCGGCGTCCACTGCGAACTGCCGATCCCCGGCCGGTGGGCCGAGGAACTCAGCGTCGAGCCGGGCCCGTGGACCCCCGAGATCGGGTACGAATTCCTGAAGCAGAACCTCGATATCCCCCAGGGGCAGTTGGACTTCGAGTTCAACCGTTACCTCGGGTGGTACGGTCAGGCTCCGTCGTACAAGGTCGGCCAGCGCATCTGGGAGCAGTTGCGCGATGAGGCGCTGGCTCGGGGTGAGAGCATCAAGGATTTCCACACCAGGGCCCTGAAGGTCGGTTCGGTGGGTCTCGACACTCTCCGTCGCGCTGTGTCACGGTGAGGCCTGCCCTTGGCGATGATCTAGGCCACAGGACACATTTATTCCCGTAATATTTCTTCTCAGTCCTTTTCTGTGTTATTGCTCGACGCCTTAGGGTTGAGGTCATGTCTACTCGCCCTTCCGCCACGACGCCGGATACTCCCGCATCTGCACCCCCTCCCCGCACTCGCCGGCTCCCCTCCTGGATGACCAACTTCGGTCTCCAGATCCTCATGGGCCTGGTCCTCGGCGTGGCCCTCGGATTCTTGGCCCTCGCCCTCGGCGGGGACGCGGAGAAGAACCCCAACTGGCTCATGACCACCCTGGACACGATCGGTTCGAGCTACGTTTCCCTGCTCAAGGCCGCGGTCGTTCCGCTCGTGGTCACGGCGGTGATCTCCTCGATCGCGAATCTGAGCCAGGTCACGAACGCTGCACGGCTGGCTTGGAAGACGATTCTCTGGTTCGCCGGGACGGCGCTGATCGCCGTCGTCATCGGCATCCTGCTGGGTGCGATCTTCCGCCCCGGCGCCAACACCGGCATGTCCGCACCGGATGCCTATTCGGGCACCACGGGATCGTGGCTGTCCTTCGTCACCAGCATCATTCCGGCCAATTTCCTGGGCCTCACCGTGAGCACCGAGGAGGCGGACGGCGATCTGACCTCGTCCCCAACCTTCAATGTCCTCCAGATCCTGGTCATTTCCGGAGCCATCGGCATCGCTGCCCTCAAGGTCGGCAAGGCCGCCGAGCCCTTCCTCGCGTTCATCCGCTCTGCCCTGGCCATCATCCAGAAGGTCCTGTGGTGGATCATCCGCCTGGCCCCGCTCGGAACCCTCGGCCTGATCGGGACCGCCGTCTTCACGTACGGCTGGACCACGATGGGCTCGCTCGCCAAGTTCGTGATCCTTCTCTACGTGGGGCTCGCGATCGTCGGATTCGTGGTCTACCCCGTTCTGGCGCGAACCCAGGGCTTGTCCGTCAAACAGTTCTTCTCAGGCGTCTGGCCCGCCGCACAGATCGGCTTCGTCTCCCGGTCATCCATCGGGACCATGCCCGTGACCCAGCGGGTCGCGGAACGCAACTTCGGTGTCCCACAGGCCTTCGCATCCTTCGCGGTCCCATTCGGGGCCACGACCAAGATGGACGGATGCGCGGCGGTGTACCCGGCGCTGGCGGCGACTTTCGTGGCGCAGTTCTACGGGATCGACCTGAGCATCGCGCAGTACGTGCTCATCATCGTCGTCTCCGTCCTGGGGTCTGCGGCTACTGCCGGAACCACGGGCGCGACCGTCATGCTGACCCTGACGCTGTCGACGCTGGGCCTCCCGCTCGACGGCGTCGGCCTGCTTCTTGCCATCGATCCCATCATCGACATGGGGCGCACCGCGCTGAACGTTTCCGGTCAGGCGCTGATCCCGGCCATCATTTCGAAGAGGGAGGGAATTCTGGACGAGGACCTGTACAACGCCAAGCGGTCCAGTGACTGGTTCGAATCCGACCTCTCGGCCGAGGAATTCGCCGGGGCCGACGAGGAGGTCAGTCCGGAGCGACAGGTTTCGGGAGCCGGCGTCGGCTGACCCGTGGGCAACGGTCCGATCCCAATGACTGCGGGGCGGGAGGGGTGACCCTCTCGCCCCGCAGTCGTTAGTATTGTGTATGTCACGTTTTTTTGGACGTCGAAGGAGACACCATGACGGTCTATGCACAGCCCGGGACACCCGATTCGCCCACCGCGTTCCGTTCCCGCTACGAGAATTTCATCGGAGGATCCTGGGTCCCGCCGACCAAGGGTCAATATTTCGAGAACAAATCACCGGTCACGGGTGAGGTCTTCACCGAGGTCGCACGCAGCACCGCGGAAGACGTCGACCTGGCCATCGACGCCGCATGGAAGGCCTTCGACAGCTGGGGCAAGACTTCCCCGACCGAGCGAGCGGCCGTTCTTCTGAAGCTCGCCGACGCCATGGAAGCGAACCTCGAACGCATCTCCGTCGCGGAGACCTGGGACAACGGCAAGCCCGTCCGCGAGTGCCTGGCCGCCGACATCCCCTTGGCCGTGGACCACTTCCGGTACTTCGCCTCGGCCGTCCGCACTCAGGAAGGCCGCCTCTCGCAGCTCGACGAGAACACCACGGCGTACCACTTCCACGAGCCGCTCGGCGTCGTCGGCCAGATCATTCCGTGGAACTTCCCGATTCTGATGGCCACGTGGAAGATCGCCCCCGCCCTGGCCGCGGGGAACACGGTCGTTCTGAAACCGGCCGAGCAAACCCCGGCCTCGATTCTCCTGGTCGCCGAAATCTTCCAGGACATCCTGCCGGACGGCGTACTCAACATCGTCAACGGTTTCGGCGAGGAAGCCGGCGCTGCGCTGTCCGGGTCCGACCGGATTCGCAAGATCGCTTTCACGGGTGAGACCACCACCGGATCGGTAATCGCCAAGGCCGCCGCGGACAACATCATCCCATCAACCCTTGAGCTCGGCGGAAAGTCCCCCAACATCTTCTTCGAGGACGTTGCATCCCAGGACGATTCCTTCTATCAGAAGGCTCTCGAAGGATTCGTGTCCTTCGCCCTGAACCAGGGCGAGGTCTGCACCTGCCCCTCGCGTGCCCTCGTTCAGGAATCCATCGCGGACCAGTTCGTCGCCGACGGCCTCGAACGCGCCCGCAAGATCAAGCAGGGAAATCCGCTGGACACCGAAACCATGGTCGGTGCCCAGGCCTCAAAGCAGCAGTTCGACAAGATCTCCGGGTACCTGGAGAAGGGCCCGCAAGAGGGCGCCGAAGTACTCTTGGGAGGCCAGTCACTCGAGCTCGACGGGAACCTGAAGGGCGGCTACTACATCCAGCCGACCGTGTTCCGCGGAGACAATTCGATGTGCGTCTTCCAGGAAGAGATCTTCGGGCCCGTGCTCGGCGTGACCACCTTCAAGGATTACGACGACGCGATCCGGATCGCCAACGACACCGCCTACGGTCTCGGGGCCGGCGTCTGGACCCGCGGCCAGAACACGGCCTACCGGGCCGGTCGCGCGATCCAGGCGGGACGCGTGTGGGTCAACAACTACCACTCGTATCCGGCCCACGCCGCGTTCGGTGGCTACAAGAAATCCGGGTACGGCCGAGAGAATCACTTGATGATGCTCGACCACTATCAGCAGACCAAGAATCTGCTGGTCTCCTACTCCGAGGAGCCGACCGGACTCTTCTGATTCCACGCCCCTCCTGACGATCGGGGTGCACACCGCTGGCCTAGACTGGGTCACGTGTGCACTCCGAAGTCATTCGAACAGACCCCTCCGTCGAACGCGGCCGCGTCCCCCGGCGCCGTGCCCGACCTCGATCTCGTCCTGGCCTCCCAGTCCCCCGCTCGGGCTTCGGTCCTCAACGCCTCGGGAATCCGGTTCCGGACCATCGTCTCCGGGGTCGACGAAGACGCGGCCTTGTCCGCCGCCGAAGCCGACCAGGGTGGGCCATTGGCTCCTGACCACACGGCACTGGTCCTGGCCCGGGCCAAGGCGGAAGCCGTCGCGGCATTGCCCGAGACCCGCGGAAGTTTCGTTCTGGGATGCGATTCCGTGTTCGAGTTCGAGGGCGAACCCTACGGAAAGCCGCACGAGCCCGACGTCGCCATCTCCCGCATTCGAAGAATGAGCGGCTCCACCGGAATCCTGCACACCGGGCACTGGTTGGTCGATCGGTCGGATACGGAACACACCGGCCACAAGCCTTCGGGGGCCGGCCGGATTCGGTCCGCCGAAGTGACCTTCGACGTCATGAGCAATGAGGAGATCACCGCATACGTGGCCACGGGAGAGCCCCTGGAAGTCGCGGGTTCGTTCACGATCGAAGGCTACGGTGCGGCATTCATCGCAGGGATTCGGGGAGAGTCCCATACGGTACTGGGACTGAGCGTCAATGCATTGAAAGATCTGCTCGAAGAACGTGGCCGGCGCATAGCAGAATTGTGGAGGCCGAATACTTAGGCAAATGGCGTTTTTGCTACTAAGCTCACGGGAGGATTATAAGGAGTGGATGAGTGACCAGCACTGAGTCAGAGCAGAAGAACAGAGCGGATTCCCGTTACACCAGCGGTCCGGTCGGCAAGGTGCTGATCGCCAACCGTGGTGAAATCGCGGTTCGTGTGATCCGTGCGGCCGCGGACGAAGGCCTGCAGACCGTGGCCGTCTATGCGGACCCGGATCGCGATGCGCTCCATGTGAAGCTCGCGGACGAAGCCTTCTCCCTGGGAGGTTCGACCGCCGCCGACTCCTACCTCGTGATCGACAAAATCCTGGATGCGGCCCGACGTTCGGGCGCCGACTCCATCCACCCCGGGTACGGATTCCTTTCGGAGAATGCGGAATTCGCCCACGCCGTCCAGGAAGCCGGCCTCACATGGATCGGTCCCTCCCCCGCTGCTATCACCGAACTCGGCGACAAGGTTGCCGCACGCCATATCGCCGAAAAGGTCGGCGCTCCCCTGGTTCCTGGTACCAAGGATCCCGTCGCCAACGCGCAGGAGGTCCTGGACTTCGCTGATCAGCACGGTCTCCCCATCGCGATCAAGGCAGCCTTCGGAGGCGGCGGACGCGGCATCAAAGTCGCCCGCGAACGCGAGGACATCCCAGAGATGTTCGAATCGGCCGTTCGCGAGGCCACGGCCGCCTTCGGGCGCGGCGAGTGCTTCATCGAACGATTCCTGGATGCACCCCGCCACGTGGAGACCCAGTGCATCGCGGACGCGCACGGCAACGTCGTCGTCGTTTCGACCCGCGACTGCTCATTGCAACGCCGCAACCAGAAGCTGGTCGAAGAGGCACCGGCCCCGTTCCTCTCGGACCAGCAGCTCGAACGGCTCTACGAATCTTCCAAGGACATTCTCCGCGAGGCCGAGTACCAGGGCGCAGGCACGTGCGAGTTCCTGGTCGGCCAGGACGGCGTAATCAGCTTCCTCGAGGTCAACACCAGGCTCCAAGTCGAGCACCCGGTCTCCGAAGAGGTCTCCGGACTGGACCTCGTCCGGGAGCAGTTCCGGGTCGCTCGCGGTGAGGAACTGGGCTACGGCGATCCCGAATTGCGCGGCCACTCCTTCGAGTTCCGTATCAACGGTGAGGATCCGGGCCGCAACTTCATGCCGT
Source organism: Rothia sp. HC945 (assembly GCF_051370785.1). NCBI lineage: Bacteria > Bacillati > Actinomycetota > Actinomycetes > Micrococcales > Micrococcaceae > Rothia > Rothia sp. HC945. The sequence continues at coordinate 160,667 of NZ_JBFCSN010000002.1, forward strand.
CCCCGGGGACAGTCGAGACGCTGACGGTCCCCTCCGGCCCCGGTGTCCGCTGGGATTCGGGCGTCGTCGGCGGCGACGTCATCGGCGGCAATTTCGACTCCATGCTGGCCAAGCTCATCGTGTCGGGCAATTCCCGCCAGCAGGCGCTCGAACGCTCACGGCGCGCCCTGGCCGAATTGCAGATCACCGGCATGCCGACCGCGACCACGTTCCATCGTGTCGTGGTCTCCGACCCGGCCTTTGCCCCCGAAGGCGACGAACCGTTCTCGGTGCACACCCGTTGGATCGAAACCGAATTCAACAACAGCATCGAGCCCTACGGCGGCAACCCGGGCTCCATCGACAGCGAGGACGACGATCGTCAGAAGGTCGTCGTCGAGGTCAATGGCAAGAGGCTCGAGGTGCTGATCCCGAACGTGGGCGGCGCCGCGTCGTCGTCCTCCAAGTCCTCGAAGACGCGACAGCGCAAGAACCGGTCCGGTTCGGCCACGTCGGCGACGAGCGGTGACGACCTGACATCGCCGATGCAGGGAACCATCGTCAAGACGGCGGTCAAGGACGGGAGCAAGGTCAGCGAAGGCGACCTGGTCGTGGTCCTCGAAGCCATGAAGATGGAGCAACCGTTGACGGCCCACAAGTCGGGCAAGGTCACCGGGCTCAAGGCCAAACCGGGCGACACAGTCACGGCCGGCTCCGTGATCGCAACGATCAAGTAGTCTCTCGGGTTCGCAGACACCTGCGCGGGCGGCGTCGTTTCGTACGACGCCGCCCGCCGTGTCTCCGGGCCGGTCACGGACCGGCCTGAGGCGGCGCCCGGCCGTGTGACGCGGCGCGTCGCCCGGTACACGACGGCGGCGCGGATGCCCTGGTCGGGCGGGCCTCGTTCGGCGGGCCTGGTTCGGCGGCCCGGCGCGATGGCGTCGCGGTTACCCGGAGGGGTCCCTCCTGCCATGCCCAAATTGGGTGGTGGTTACCCGATTCGGTGGCGCTCACCGCCGTTAGGTGGAGGTTAAAACCCCGCCTAACGGCGGAAAACTCCTCCCCTTCGGGCAACCCCCCACCCAACAACATCACCCCAGACAACGACGACGTCGCCCCCCCCCCACGAGAAGGCAACCCCGTGCACCCGCGGCCCGCGGCCCGCGGCCCGCGACCCGCACCCCACCGCCAGGTGGCACTCTCGTGCAATTGTGGCCGCCGCAACCCCACAACAACGCCACTACGCGGAACGAAGCCCTCACGTCTTCTCAATATTTGGAACGTTTGTCCACCATGTAGATGCCGACTTTATGGTGAGAAGACGATCACGCACCATGGCGGCCGTGCGAGCCGTCGTTCACAACATGAGGAGCCTCGATGTCACTTCCTGACACGTCCGTTCCGACCGGTTCTTCTCCGGCCGAAGCCCCGCCCGTGGAACAGCGAGTGCCGAAACACCGCATCATCACGGCCTCCCTCGTCGGCACGACCATCGAGTTCTACGATTTTTACGTCTACGCGACCGCCGCCGTTGCCGTCTTCCCGGCGTTGTTCTTCACGGGCCAGGACGATACGACCAAGCTTCTGGCGTCGATGGCCACATTTGCCGCAGCGTTCTTCGGGCGACCTTTGGGTTCGGTGGTCTTCGGCCACTTCGGTGACCGGATCGGCCGCAAGGCGACTCTGATCGGCGCCTTGCTGACCATGGGGGTGGCGACCTTTCTGATCGGGCTGCTGCCCACCTATCACCAGATCTCCTTCTGGGCCCCGGCGCTGCTCACGATCCTCCGTTTCGCTCAAGGTATGGGCCTTGGCGGTGAGTGGTCCGGTGCGGCCCTGCTCGCCTCCGAGTACTCCAAGCCCGGCAAGAGAGCGCGTGCCGCAATGTGGCCCCAGCTGGGAGCCCCCATCGGCTTCATCTTGGCCAACGGTTTCGTGCTCCTCCTGACCACGTGGATGAACTTCGACTCCACCAAGGATGCGGCCGCGACTGACTCGCCTTTCCTGATCTGGGGATGGCGCGTCCCGTTCCTCTTCTCCGTGCTGATGGTTGCCTTGGGACTGTACGTGCGCGTCCGGCTCGAGGAAACCCCGGTGTTCAAGCAGGCGGTCCAGAAGGGCGAAAAGGTCAAGACTCCCCTGGTGGACGCTTTCCGCACGGCGTGGAAGCCGATGCTTCTCGGAACCTTCATCATGCTGTCCTGCTACGTGCTGTTCTACCTGATGACAGCCTGGATCCTGTCCTATGGCATCGGCAAACCGTCCAAGGGCGCAGGCCTGGGCATCCCGTATCACACGTTCCTGCAGGTTCAGCTCGTCTCGGTACTGTTCTTCGCGGCCTTCGTTCCGGTCTCCGGTTGGCTCGCGGATCGCTTCGGACGGCGCCGTCAGCAACTCGTGACCAACGTACTGATCCTCGCGTTCGGTCTCAGCTTCGGTCTGTTCATGGCCCCGTCGACCATCGGTACCGGGACAGGCGCCAACATCCCCGGCCTGATCATTTTCATCTCGATCGGCATGGCCATCATGGGCCTGTCCTTCGGGTCGATGTCCGCGTTCCTGCCCGAGCTGTTCCCCACCAACGTTCGGTACACGGGCTCCGGAATCGCTTACAACGTCGCATCGATCCTGGGTGCGGCCATCACCCCGTACATCGCGGTGTCCCTCAACGCCTGGGGCGGGGTCAGCGCCGTGGGCTGGTACCTGGCGGGTGCGGCGGTCATCACGATGATCGCTCTGCTCATCTCCCGGGAAACCAGGGACGTCGATCTCGCCTCGATCAGCTCCGACGCCTCCTAGACGCGGCCCCCGGCCTCACCGCACAAAGACGCCGCCGCGCCCACCTTCTCACGGTGGGCGCGGCGGCGTCTTTCGTCGTCCGCTTCGGGCCTAGACAGGCATCTTGTGCAACCGTCGGGCCGCTTCGGATATTGATCCCGTCAACGAGGGGTAGACCGAGAAGGTGTCGGCAAAATCGTCCGCGGACATCTTGGTGTTGACCGCCAAGGAGATCGAGAAGATCAGCTCGGAGGCACGAGGACCGACGACGACGCCGCCGATAACCGTCCCCGACCCCTTGCGGGCGAAGACCTTGACGAAGCCGTCTTCCACGGCCATCATCTTGGCCCTCGCGTTGGTCGAGAGGGACAGCATGACGGTGTCCGCCTGGTACTTGCCGCTCTCGATATCGGCCTGGGAAACGCCCACAGTCGCGATCTCGGGAGACGTGAACACGTTGGAGGCCACGCGGTGTTTCTTGAGAGGCGACACGGAGTCTCCGAGCAGGTGCGCGATGGCGATCCGGCCCTGCATCGCGGCCACGGAGGCCAGGGGCATCACGCCGGTGCAGTCTCCGGACGCATACACGTTCGGCGCGGTGGTGCGTGAAACGCCGTCCACCACAATGTGGCCGGATTCGGTCGTGGTCACGCCCGCGTTCTCGAGTCCGAGGTCCTTGGTGTTCGGAATCGAGCCGACGGCCAGGAGACAATGCGAACCGGAGACCTTGCGTCCGTCGGAGAGGGTCACGATCACGCCGTCGCCCTCGCGCTCGACCGACGCGGCGCGCGAGCGAGGCATGACATTCAGCCCTCGCCGGTCGAACACGTCCTCCAGAACCTTCGCGGCGTCCTCGTCCTCACTGGGAAGAACCCGGTCTCGCGAGGAGATGAGGGTGACCTCCGCACCGAGGCCACGATAAGCGGAGGCGAACTCCGCACCCGTCACACCGGAGCCGACCACGATGAGGTGCTCAGGGACCTCCTTGAGCTGGTACAACTGCTTCCAGTTGAAGATGCGCTCCCCGTCCGGTTTGGCGGTCTCCAGCTCACGTGGGTGGGCACCGACGCTGAGCAGCACTGCGTGCGTATCGAGCTCATAGGTCAGGCCCTGCTTGTCCCGGACCTCGACCGTGTGCTCATCGAGCATCCGCCCTGTGCCGTCGATGACCTTCACCCCGGCCTTCTCGAGACTCCGACGGATGTCCTTGGATTGCTGCTGGGCCAGGTTCAGCAGGCGACGATTGACCTTCTCGATGTGGACTTCGAGTTCCACGAGCTCGTCCCCGGCCCGGGTGCGGATGCCCAGGGCGGGCGCCTCGCTGAACCTGTTCATGGTGTCCGCGGAGGCAATCAAGGTCTTCGAGGGCACGACGTCGGTGATCACCGCCGAGCCTCCCAAGCCCTGCTCCTCGATAAGGGTGACGTCTGCCCCAAGGTTCGCGGCAACCAGCGCGGCCTCGTAGCCGCCGGGGCCGCCTCCGATGATGATGATCCTCTGTGGTGTAAATGCAATAGCTTCGCTCACGGTCCTCATTGTTCCCCACAGATCCGAACCGATCCAAGTCCCGGAGCCTCCTGCCTCGTCGCCGAGGACCGTTTTCACCTGTCAGACCTGGCCAGGAGCCCCATCGTCGAACGTATCCTGCTAGGTTTGGAGCGTGACGACCAGCAAGAACACACTTCCCGCGGAACTTCCGAACAACTCCTCGAGCATGGGGTTCGAACCGCATCGTTTGGCCCAGCGCGCCGCGGAGTACATCGCCGAACAGACCGGCGTGAAGCGCCACGACTATGGCCTCACCCTGGGGTCCGGGTGGGGCGGCGCCGCCGAGCTCATCGGTGAGGCGACGCATGTCCTCAACGCCGACGACGTTCCCGGATTCCGTTCCTCGGAGATTGCGGGCCACGCCGGAACCCTCACCTCCGTCAGGACGCCGGAGGGCCGCCGGGCACTGGTCATCGGTGCGCGGACCCACCTGTACGAAGGTCATGGCATCCAGCAGGTTGTCCATGGCGTGCGTACGGCCGCGGCCGCCGGGTGCTCGACCATGATTTTGACCAACGGGTGCGGCGGTCTGCAACCGACGTATCGCCCCGGCACGCCCGTGCTGATCAAGGACCACATCAACCTCACGGGCGGTTCCCCTCTTGTCGGAGCGCATTTTGTCGATCTGACGGATCTGTATTCTCCCCGCATTCGGGAGATCGCCCGATCGATCGACCCGAGCCTCGAGGAAGGGGTCTACCTCCAGCTTCCCGGACCGCATTACGAAACTCCGGCGGAGATCCGCATGGCCCAGACCCTGGGCGCGGACCTGGTGGGGATGTCCACGGCGCTCGAGGCCATTGCGGCCCGCGCCGCCGGCCTGGAAGTATTCGGTATATCCTTGGTCACCAACGCCGCTGCGGGAATTTCCGACAGCCCGCTGAGCCACCACGAAGTCCTGGAAGAGGGGCGGAACGCCGGTCCGCGCATCTCCGAGTTGCTGGCGCAGATCATTGCCCGCTTGGACCACTAGCACCACGGCACTTCAGGAAAACGACGAGGTTTATCCATGACGACGGAACTGATCAACGAAGCAATGCAATGGGTCGAGGCCGACCCGGATCCCCAGACCCAGCGCGAGCTCCTGGAGATGATCAGCCACGCCGAAACCGAGGAAGGCGAGGCCCTCCTGCGCGAGCGCTTCTCCGGGCGGCTCCAGTTCGGAACGGCGGGGTTGCGCGCGGCGCTCGGTGCAGGACCCATGCGCATGAACCGCGCCGTCGTGGCCCAGGCGGCCTATGGCGTCGCAACCTACCTCAAGGAGAGGGCCGCGAAGGAGAATTGGACGGCAACGCCTCGAGCGGTGATCGGCTACGACGCCCGGACCAAGTCCGACGCCTTTGCCCGGGACACGGCGGGGATCTTCACGGCGGCCGGTCTGGACGCTTTCCTCATGCCGGTACCCCTTCCCACGCCCGTGCTCGCTTGGGCGACTCGTTTGCTGAAGGCCGACGTCGGCATCATGGTCACGGCCTCGCACAATCCAGCGTCCGACAACGGCTACAAGGTTTACCTGGGCGGCCAGGCCGTCGGTGAGGATGCCCGCGGCGCGCAGATCATTCCGCCGATCGACACCGAGATCGCCGAGAAGATCGCCGACGCCCCCTCCGTCGATCGCATCGAGCGAGCGGATTCCGGCTGGACGATGCTCCCGGAGCGGCTCGCGCGCGACTACGAGCACGAGGTCACTTCCCTGATCCCGGGTATCGCCCCATCCTCTCGGTCCCTCTCCGTGGTTCTGACTCCAATGCACGGTGTGGGCGGGGAGGTCATGTCCTTCGTCCTGTCCCGGGCAGGGTTCGACCGTCTTCACGTGGTTCCCGAGCAGGCCTTGCCGGACCCCAAGTTCCCGACCGTCCGGTTCCCCAACCCGGAAGAGCCCGGTGCCATGGATCTCGCGATCGGATTGGCCCGGGACCGGGATGCGGATCTGGTGGTCGCCAACGATCCCGACGCCGACCGCGTCGCCTTCGCCGTGCCGGATGCGGAAGCGGACGATGGTTGGAGAATTCTCACGGGCGACGAAGTCGGGGCGATCATTGGACGCATCATGCTCGAGCGTCTTCCGGCGACGAGCGGTTCGCGCCGCTACTTCGCCAGCTCGATCGTTTCCTCGAGTCTGCTCGGGCGCATGGCGACGGCGCACGGGATCGAACACCGTGAGACCCTGACGGGCTTCAAGTGGATCGCCCGCGTCCAGGGGCTGGTCTACGGGTACGAGGAGGCCTTGGGTTATTGCGTGGCTCCCGACCTGGTCAAGGACAAGGACGGGATCTCTGCCGCACTGATCGTGGCCGACTATGCCGCCAAGCTCAAGGACGCAGGCAAGTCGCTCACGGACGTTCTCGATGACATCGCCCGACAGCACGGGGTCCACGCGACGTCCCAGTTGTCCGTCCGAGTCGAGGACCTGGACCGGATGACGGCCATGATGGGCCGGTTGCGCGGGACTCGGCCCGAGAAGCTGGGTGGTTCACCAGTGACCAAGGTCCGGGATCTCTCCCAGGGCTCCAAGAACCTTCCACCGACCGATGCCCTGGTGTACCTGACCGAAAACGGGGGACGCGTGATCGTGCGTCCGTCGGGCACGGAACCCAAACTCAAGTGCTACCTCGAGGCCGTGGTACCGGTCGAGAAGGAAACGCCCCTCGCAGAGGCTCGTGGCATGGCGAACCGTCGCCTCACGGCGCTCCGCGAGGACATCGCCCTTGCCCTGGGCGTGGACTCGGAGTCCTAGTGCCGCTGCCCCGCACCGCGTCTTTGCCGTCCCTTCCGCCGCGGACGGTCACCCCGAATGGAGAGCTCATGACTGAATCCACCGACCTTCCCTCGAACCTCGCCGGCATGATCGATCACACGATCCTGGCCCCGGATGCGCGGAAAGAGGATGTCCTTCGCCTGTGCCGCGAAGCGCGCGAGCACGGATTCGCCTCCGTGTGCGTGAATCCCATCTGGGCCAAACTCGTCGCCGACGAGCTCGAGGGGCATGACCCCGTGCCGTGCGTCGTGGTTGGCTTCCCTCTCGGCGCGACGACGACCGACGCGAAAGTCTTCGAGGCGGCAACGGCCCTCGCCGACGGCGCCCGAGAAATCGACATGGTCATCGATATCGCGGCGGCCATCGAGGGTGACGAGGAGGCCCTGGTCGCCGACATTCGTGCCGTGGCCGACGCGGTCCACGACCGACAGGGCGTGCTCAAAGTCATCATCGAGGCCTGCCTGCTCGACGACGACCAGAAAGTGCTCGCGTGCAGGGCCGCCGTGGCTGTCGGTGCCGAATTCGTCAAGACGTCCACGGGCTTCTCGACCGGCGGCGCAACCGTCGCCGACGTCCAGCTGATGCGCGAGACCGTGGGGCCCGACATCGGCGTCAAGGCCTCTGGCGGAATCCACAGCCGCGAGGACGCGCTCAATATGGTCGCGGCCGGGGCGACCCGAATCGGGGCGTCCAAAGGCATCGAGATCGTTCGGGACGCGAGATAGTCCCACAGCTCCTATACTGGAATGGACTCGTCATCCGACCGTGTGCCCGTCTGCTGTGGTGCGCGGGTGACCAACCTTGAGGAATGAGGACCGTATGACCCACGGAGAAGAATCGGCGTTCAGGCACGGCGCGTCCGGGCCCGCTCATAATTCGAAGCAGTACCAGACCAACCAGAAGGTACGCAGCCACTCGGGAGAGGGCCATCTGGTGACCAACCTGCTGAACTTCGTGTTCTGCATGATTCTGCTGGTTGCGTCGTTCTACTGCTTCGGTCTGTGGATTTCCGATTCCAAGGCCTGGTTGCCGTTTGCGATCGCCATCGTGCTCTACGGACTGACCTTCATGGTTCCGCTCAACATCCTGAGGAGCAAGACCGCCAAGGGCTCCCCCTCGGGCAAGGAACTCACTCAGCTCTAGACGCCGCGGAGAATAACCCGCACCGCGTAGACAGCGCCCCGCCCCGGTTTGCCCGGGGCGGGGCGCTTTTCTGCGCGATCGAGGCTGAGCCGCACCTGATCCCCAAGAGACTCGGGCCTTGCGCCCTACGCCAGGATCGCGTCGATGAACGCCTCGGCCCAGTCCAGGATCTCGTCGTCCACGAGGTCCTTGCCGCCCACCGGGGCCGACTTCGGTTTGGGAACCAGGATCTGCTTCTGTTCCGTGCCCTGGACGACCTTCGTGATCGACTGCGGATACATGCGGTCGAGTCGCATCTGCCGCGACTCGGCCAGGTCGACCGGGTAGAAACGGATCTTCGGTCCCATGACCATGATCTCCGTGAGACCGGCCGCCCGCGCCTTGATGCGCAGGCGGGCGATCTTGAGCAGGTTCTCGGCGGGCTGCGGCAGCTCGCCGTAACGGTCCCGCAGTTCCGCGGCGACGTCGTCCACCGCTTCATCGCTCGCGGCGGCCGCGAGATTCCGGTACGCCTCGAGGCGAAGCCTCTCCCCCGGCACGTAGTCGTGCGGGAGGTGGGCGTCCACCGGAAGCTCGATCTTCATCTCGGCCGGGGCCTCTTCCTGGTCCTCACCGCGGTAGTCGGCGACGGCCTCGCCGACCAGTCTCAGGTACAGGTCGAAACCGACACCCGCGATATGGCCCGACTGCTCACCACCGAGCAGGTTGCCGGCACCACGGATCTCGAGGTCCTTCATCGCCAACTGCATTCCTGCGCCAAGTTCGTTGTGCGCGGCAACGGCTTTGAGACGCTCGAGCGCGACCTCGCCCAACGGTTTCTCCAACGGGTAGAGGAAGTACGCATAGGCCCGCTCGCGCCCGCGGCCCACGCGCCCTCTGAGCTGGTGAAGCTGGGACAGGCCGTAGTTGTTGGCGCGGTCGACGATCAAGGTATTGGCGTTGGAGATGTCCAGTCCGGTCTCGACGATCGTGGTGCAGACCAGCACGTCGAACCGCTTTTCCCAGAAGTCGACGATGATCTGCTCGAGGCGGGACTCGCTCATCTGCCCGTGAGCGACCGCGATACGTGCCTCGGGAACGAGTTTCTGCAGGTCGGAAGCGACGCGGTCGATGGAGGAAACCCTGTTGTGCACGTAGAACACCTGGCCTTCGCGCATGAGCTCGCGTCGGACCGCCGCCGCAACCTGCTTCTCCGTGTGCGGCCCCACGAAGGTCAGCACCGGGTGTCTTTCCTCGGGCGGCGTCGCCAGGGTAGAAGTCTCACGGATACCCGTCAGCGACATCTCGAGCGTACGGGGAATCGGGGTTGCCGACATGGCCAGGACGTCGACGTTGGTCCGGAGGGTCTTGAGCTTCTCCTTGTGCTCGACGCCGAAACGCTGCTCTTCGTCGATGATCACCAACCCCAGATCCTTGAAGGTGATGTCCGAGGAGAGCAGACGATGGGTTCCGATCACGACGTCGATGCTTCCGTCCGAGATCCCCGATTCGACGGCCTTGGACTCCTTGGGCGTCTGGAAACGGGACAACGTGGACACGCGCACCGGGAAACCGCTGAAACGTTCGGTGAAGGTCTCAGAGTGCTGCTGGGCCAGGAGGGTGGTCGGGACCAGGATCGCGACCTGTTTTCCCTCCTGGACGGCCTTGAAGGCCGCACGCACGGCGACTTCGGTCTTGCCGTAACCCACGTCGCCGGAGATCAGGCGGTCCATGGGAATCTCCCGCTCCATGTCGTGCTTGACCTCGTTGATCGTGGTCAACTGGTCGGGAGTCTCGACATAGGGAAATGCTTCCTCGAGCTCTCGCTGCCACGGGGTGTCCGGGCCGAAGGCGTGACCGCGCGAGGCCATACGCGCCGAATACAGCCGGATGAGATCGGCCGCGATCTCCTTGACGGCCTTGCGGGCCTTGGACTTGGTCTTGGCCCAGTCCGATCCGCCCATCTTGGACAACGTGGGTGCATCGCCACCGACGTAGTTGGTGACCTGGTCGAGTTGATCCGTCGGCACGAAGAGCCGGTCCCTCGGCGCACCACGCTTGGAGGATGCGTATTCGAGGACCAGGTACTCCTTCATGGGCTTCGGCTGCCCAGGCTTGATCATGGCCCCTGCGATCGGCCTCTGGATCAGTTCCACGAACTGGCCGATGCCGTGCTGCTCGTGGACCACGTAGTCCCCGGGCTTCAGAGCAAGAGGATCCACCGCATTCCGACGACGCCGCGCCGGCAGCTTCCTCATGTCGCGCGTGGTGTAGGGGCTCGCCTTCCCCAGCACGTCGGACTCGGTGAGCAGGGCGATTTTGGCATCCTCGAGGACGAAACCGGTCCCGTGCGGTGCCGTGGTCAACTCGATGATTCCGGCCTGGGGCTCCTCGGTCAGGTCATCCCTCCGGGCGGCCGGCAGGTCCGCGGACTGGAAGAGTTCGGCGAGCCGGTTCAACGGGCCCGGCCCGTCGGTCACGGCGACGACCTGCCACCCGTTGCGCACGTGGTCCCCGACCACCTCGAGCATGGCGTCGATATTCCCCGCAAAAGTCAGGGGAGCTCGGACCGCGATCGTCAGGCTGTCGGCTTCGTCCTCGATGGCTTCGTCGACACCGAGAGAGGTGACGGACCACCAGCCGTGCCCCCGGTCCAAGGCCTCGTGGCGCGCGTCCGCGACGGCCATGAAGCTGGCCTGCGCGAGGCCGGTCTCGTTGATATCGATGGGAGCCTGTTGTCCGTTGGACGCCTGCTCCCACGCGGCCAGGAGGAATTCCTCGTTCGTGGCAACCAGGTCGGCCGCTCTGGCCCGAATCTTCTCGGGCTCGAGAAGCACGGTCATCGAGTCGTCAGGAAGGGAGGCGATCAGCGTCGTCATCTCGTCGACCAGCAATGGGGCAAGAGATTCCATGCCCTCGACGTAGATGCCGCCCGCGATGCGTTCGAGCATGGACTCGGCCCCCGGAAGAGTGTCCTTGAGCTTTGCCGCTCGGGACATCACGTTGGGGGTGATGAGGATTTCCCGGCACGGTGGGGCAATCAGCTCCGTGGGGTCTTCCTCGTCCTTGGGTGTGAAGGTGCGCTGATCGGCGACCGCGAACCATTTCATGGTATCGATCTCGTCGCCGAAGAAGTCGATGCGCACCGGGTGGTCCTCGACGGGAGAGAAGACGTCGATGATTCCGCCGCGTACGGCGAACTCGCCCCGCTTGGTGACCAGATCGACCCTGGAATACGCGGCGGCGGACAGCGCCTCGACCGTTCCCTCGAAGTCGTGTTCCTCCCCCACCTCCAGTCGGACCGGCTTCATGGATTCGAGGCTGGCCGAAATGGGCTGGAGGACAGAGCGCACGGGAGCGATGACCACCCGGACGTCGTCGTTCGCCTCGGACATGCGACGCAGGACGGCCAGACGCTGGCCCACGGTGTCCGACCTTGGCGACAGGCGTTCGTGGGGCAGGGTCTCCCAAGCGGGGAACCGGGTCACGCTGCGCGGATCGATATACGATCCCAGAACTGCCTCGAGGTCCTCGGCCTCGCGATCGGTCGCGGTCATCGCCAGCACGATCGGAGCGTGGTTGCCCTCCCGTCCCGCGCGACCGGCGGACGCGGCGGTCGAGAGTCCGTCCGCAATCTGTGCCAGCAAGGGTGCCCTGAGCCCTTCGGCCGCCCCGATCACGGTTTCGGAGGACCGTTCGGACGCCGATCGGGATGCCTGCGCCAGGACATTCGCGAACGTGGGTTCCTGGTCGAGGGCTTTGCGCAACCCAGTGAGGCTCATGAGATGACGGTCCTTGAGTGGTCGGGGGCGATGATCGCGTCCGTTTCCGGGCACGCAGAAATGCGCCCGAATTCCGTTCCGGACGCGGGCACGTTCGGTCTCGGGCCGAACGGATACTACATTACGCCGGTCGTCTCGTGGGCTCCACGCCCGCATGCTCCCGGCTTAACCCCACCGCGAAACCCTCGCGGTCGGCGGGCTCCTGCCCGCTAGACTGAGGCCTGAACCATTCGACGACACGAAGTGAGACATCCATGGCCATGAAAGAATCGCACACCATCAACGCGCCGATCGACAAGGTCCTCGAGGCCTTCACGTCGGAGGACTTCGCCCGCCACGTGGCCAAGAAGGCCGGCGTCGAATTCGAGTCGTTGAAGGTCGAGGGCGAGACCTCCGGTGCCTTCACCGTGACCACCGTTCGCGGTGTCGGAGCGGACAAGGTCCCCAGCGTCGCCCAGAAGTTCGTCGGCAACGGGGTCAAGCTGACTCAGGTCGACAAGTACAGTGCACCGCAGGAGAACGGTTCGAGAAGCGTCGACACGTCGATCGACGTCGCCGGAATGCCCGTCTCGGCGAGCGCGCACCAGGACCTCGCATCCCAGGGCGAGCAGACCGTCGTCGACGTCGAGGGCGAGGTCAAGGCCAATATTCCGCTGGTCGGAAAGAAGATCTCCGCCGCCGCCGAGCCGTACATCGGCAAGGCTCTGTCCCTCCAGAGCACGACCGCCGAGGACTGGATCAAGAACCACGGCTGATCCCGGCCCCTCGCCTGCGGCGCCTCCCGGCCGTCCCACACAGCCTCGTCGTCACGAGGATTCGGTGGAGACCGGGAGGCGCCGTTAGCGTAAGAGCGGACCCCCACGATCCCGCACACTGAGGAAGACATGACGACAACACTCGAGCAAGAGGGCTACCACCAGAGCACGTTCGGTTCGAAGCTGCGCAACGGCAACACCGGTGGACTGCTGATGATCGCGGCCATGGTCCTCGGGCTCCTGTTCGCCAATTCCTTCATGGCCGATGGATACTTCGGTCTGCGCGACGCCCACCTCGGGATACCCGCGGTCGACAGCGCTTTCCACACGGTGGGCGAATGGGCCTCCGAGGGCCTTCTTGCCGTGTTCTTCTTCATGACCGGGCTCGAGCTGAAGTCCGAGTTCGTCGACGGCGAGTTGCGTCGGATCAAGAAGGCCATCGTTCCCGTTGTTGCCGCCTTCGGTGGCGTGGCCATGCCGGCCCTGATCTACGCCGCCATCAATCTGATCTGGGGCGACGCCGCTACCCTGCGAGGGTGGGCCACTCCCACGGCCACGGACATCGCTTTCGCCGTGTCCGTCCTGGCGGTCGTGGGCTCCGCGCTGCCGACGGCCATGCGGACCTTTCTGCTGACCTTGGCCGTGGTCGACGACCTGATCGCCATCGTGATCATCGCGTTCGTCTATTCGGAGGGCGTGAATTTCCTGTACCTCGGGCTCGCGATCCTGCCCGCGGCCCTGTTCTGGATCCTGACCCATCGGTGGCCGCGGTTTTTCGCCCACAGCCGGTGGGCTCCCTGGGTCATCCTGTTGCCGATCGGCGTGGTGACCTGGGTGCTCATCTACTCGGCAGGCATCCACGCGACCATCGCCGGCGTGGTGCTCGGTTTCATGGTTCCGGTGCTTCGCCGTTCCAAACCGCAGGCCGGTGAGGCTCCGATCGGCTTGGCACCCCGGTTGTCCCATCGTTTCTCGCCGCTGTCGAACGGCATCGCGATCCCGGTATTCGCGTTCTTCGCCTCGGGCGTTGCCGTGGGCGGATGGCCCGGGATCGTGGATGCCTTCTCGGACCCCGTCGCCATCGGCGTCGTCGTGGGACTCGTGGCCGGCAAGACCATCGGAATCTTCGGGTCGACGTGGATTCTGACGCGAGTCTCCGGGGCGGAGATCGATGAGGACATGAAGTGGATCGACGTCTTCGGACTGGCCATGATGGGCGGCATCGGCTTCACCGTCGCGCTGCTCGTCGCGGAGCTGAGCTTCGGTCTGGGCACGATCCATGACGACCACGCCAAGGTCGGTGTGCTCACCGGTTCCCTGCTCTCGGCGATCTTGGGCGGAATTCTGCTGGGCATGCGCAACACCCACTACAAGCGTCTTCGTGCTCAGGGCGTCGCGGTGGACACCTACGACGGCGCCACCCCGGACGAATCCGAGGCGACGCAGGCACGGTCTCAGGACGACCCTGCGTCATCCTGAATCGGTCCCGAGCGGCCGGGGCTCCCCGGACGAGAGGCCTCGGGGCTGGTCAGAGGGCCGCTTCCTTCGCGGCTTCCTCCGCCGCGACCCAGGCCAGCATGGCGCATTTGACCCGCGCCACGAATTTGGAGACCCCGGCGAACGCTGCCGCGTCCCCGAGTGATTCCTCGTCCGGTTCGATCTGACCGCGCGACCGCAACATCTGCCGGAACTCGTCGACCCTGTTCGCGAACTCCCCCATGCTCATGCCGGGTGCCATCTCGGAGAGCACGGATGCGGAGGCCATCGAGATCGAGCAGCCGTCACCCTCCCAGGTGAGGCTCTCCACCCGGTTCCCGGCGTCGTCCAGGCTCACGCGCACGTTGATCTCGTCCCCGCACGTCGGGTTGTACTGGTGGTTCTCGGCGGTGTGTCGAGTACCGCCGGATTCGAGCCCCTCGCCCGTACGGCGTCGGGAGTGGTCGAGAATGACCTGCTGGTACAACTGGTCGAGATCGCTCATGACCGTCCTCCGTCGGAGGCGCCGCCCAGCCCGAAGAAGGGCCGGACGTCACCCAGGGCGTCCAGAAACCGGTCCACGTCCGCGGTCGTGTTGTATACGTACGCGCTGGCCCGAGTCGAGGCGGTGATCCCCAACCGCCGGTGCAGCGGCTGGGCGCAGTGGTGCCCCACCCGAACGGCGATACCTTTGCTGTCCAGGAGCTGCCCGACGTCGTGGGGATGGACCCCATCCACGTCGATCGACACGAGCCCCGCACGTTCGGCGCCGGGTTCCGGACCGAGCAGACGGACGCCGTCGATCTGTGAGACTCCCTCCGCGAGCCGCCGCCCGAGTTCGGCCTCCCACACGTGCACGTTGTCCATTCCGATCTCGTCCAGGTAACGGACGGCACTGGCCAGCGCTACGGCCTGCGAGACGCGCTGTGTGCCGGCCTCGAACCGCATGGGCGGCTCCATGAATTGTGCCTCATCCATGGTGACCTTGGTGATCATGGATCCGCCGGTCAGGAATGGCGGCATGGACTTGAGAAGGTCGTATCGGCCGTACAGGGCACCGATCCCGGTGGGACCCAGCATCTTGTGCCCGGAGAAGGCCGCGAAATCCACTCCGAGGTCGGCGAAGTCGACCGGCATGTGCGGGACGGACTGGCATGCGTCCAGGACCGTCAGGGCATCGTATTTCTTGGCCAGCCGGACGAATGTCCGGACGTCGGTGACCGATCCGAGCACGTTGGAGACATGAGTGAAGGCGAAGATCCTGGTGGCCGGTCCGACGATGCCCTCGGCGGCGTCCTCGTCCAGCAGCCCGTCCTCGCCCACCGGGATGTAGCGCAGCGTCGCACCGGTTCTGGCGGCCAGTTGCTGCCATGGGATGAGGTTGGCGTGGTGTTCGGCTTCGGTGGTCACGATCTCGTCCCCCGGGCCGAGCGCGAATCGTTCGGCTTCGGGTCCGCCCAACCCGGCGGAAGCGTTGGAGAACGAGTAGGCGACCAGGTTGATCGCTTCGGTCGCGTTCGACGTCCAGACCAGTTCGTTCTCCGTGACGCCCACAAAATCGGCCACCGTGCGGCGAGCATCCTCAAACGCGTCGGTCGCGGTCACGGCCAGGCTGTGGGCCCCGCGGTGGACGGCCGAATTGTTGTGTTCGTAGTAGTCCCGTTCGGCATCGAGCACGGGAGCGGGGTTCTGGCTCGTGGCCCCCGTGTCGAGGTACACCAACGGGTCCTCACCGTCTCGCCTGGCGAGTATCGGAAAGTCCCGGAGCAGGCTCCGAACCTTCGCGTCGTCCAGGGGGCCGGTGGCGGAAGGAGAATTCTGGCGGGTCGAATTGCTCATGGCCCCCATCCTAGGACCAGTGCTCGCGGATATCCGCCGGGGTGCCTTGCGGCTTAACGTGCATGGAATTTTTGCTGGGCCGCGGTCAGGCCCTGGGTCATGACGAGCTCGACGGCATCCGCCGAGTCCTCGAGGAGAGCCGGCAGTTGCTTGGCCTCGGCAGACGAAAAATTCTTCAGCACGTAGTCGGCAGTGTCCATCCGTCCGGGTGGGCGGCCCACACCGACGCGCACACGCAGGTAGTCCTTGGTCCCCAGTGCTTTCGAAATATCCCGCAGTCCATTGTGGCCGCCTTCTCCCCCGCCCTGTTTGAGCTTGACGGTGTCGAAAGGGATGTCGATCTCGTCATGCACGGCAATCACGTGGTCCGGATCGACTTCGTAGAACTTCGCGAGGGCCGAAGCGGGGCCGCCCGAGGTGTTCATGTACCCCGTGGATTTGGCCAGGACCACGCGAGGCCCACCGATTCCGAGCCGGCCCTCGACGACGACGGCACCGGTCTTGTGGCGTTTGAACGAGGCCTGCATGCTGCGGGCCAAGGTATCGACGACCATCTGTCCCACGTTGTGGCGAGTATTGACGTATTGGGGGCCGGGGTTTCCCAGTCCCATGACCAGCCAGGTTTCGGCCATGATGTTCTCCTCCAGGCCGGGGCGCCCGGCGTCGTCATTGTGCGGATGGACCCGGTGGCGATGATTCGCTCACGGGCAACGGACAAGGGAAAGGCCCGTCGATGCGCATCGACGGGCCTTTCGCGAGGTTTCGGCGAGTGTTACTCGCTGTCCTCGTCGGAATCCTCGGAGGAGTTGTCCTCGGAGGCTCCCTCTTCGGCTTCCTCGCCCTCGGCTTCTTCGTCGGTCTCTTCGCCGAGGTCCTGCTCGACCTCCTGGGAGACGTTCACGATGATCAGGTCTTCCTCGGAGACGAGGTTGACACCCTCGGGAAGAAGGAGATCGGCGGCGGTCACGTGCTCGCCGTCGGAACGGCCGTCGATCGACACGAGGACTTCCTCGGGAACATCCAGAGCGTCGGCGTCGACGACGACGACCTGCTCGGGCTGGGTCCAGAGGTTGCCCGGCGCGACCTCGCCCTCGACGGTGACGGGGATCTCGACCTCAACGCGCTCACCGCGACGAACGGTCAGCAGGTCGACGTGGTAGATCTCCGGACGAATCGCGTGGCGCTGGATGTCCTTGATCATGGCGAGGTGGCTCTTGCCCTCGATGTTCAGGGAAAGGACAGCGTTGGGGTTACGCGCGGCCATCATGGTCGCGTGCCCCGGAAGGACGATGTGGATGGGGTCTTCCCCGTGACCGTAAATCACGGCGGGGATCTTGCTCTCGCGGCGGATGCGGCGGGCAGCGCCCTTGCCGAATTCGTTGCGGTTTTCCGCGGAGATCTTTGTGCGATCAGCCATGCTGAATCACCTTTCGTATCGGAACGGTTCTGATGTGCGCCAAGTTGATTGGAACTGGCGCGGTTCCGGACGGGATATCTCCCACGGTGTTTCGCAGACCAGCCATCGTCGATTACGGAGGATCATTCCTCCCTCGCCTTGGCATGCCGTTCAATTATGCGGTCTTCCCCGGCTTCCGGGCAAGCCCGGGATCCCGCAACGTACCTCACGTGTCTCCTGGGCGCGATGCGATCGGCTCGCGGCACGAAACCCGTTGCCTGGGACTCTTCGACGACGCCCTCCCAGAACAGGTGCCCTTCGAGAGTCCCCACGGGCGCGTGCCCGAAGAATTCGACGCAGCAGCATCAGGCCCAGAATTGATCCGAGAATGCCCCCGATCGAATTGAATACGGCGTCGACGGGATCGAACACACGCCCCGGAAGAAAGAGCAGCTGGAACAATTCGATCGAACAGGAGCAGAGCGCCGAGAGAATCCACCACACCCAGATTCGAAAGTGCGGAAATGCCAGAACAAGGCACGCGGTCAACGGCACGAAGACCGCGGCATTCATCCCCTGTTCCACGACCCTGGGCCCGATGTGGTCGTGGAGCCACGGTGTCGGCGTCAACCACGACCAGATGCTCACCAGTATCCCTCCGATGAGAGACCCGTCGGGCCAGAAGAAGCACCATGCCGCGATCATCAGGAGCCCAGCCAGCACGGTCATCGCGGATCTGCGGACGGTACGCAGCACGTCGCCGTGACCGATATCCCGCCTGTTCGACGCCAGGAGTGCAGATGAGCGCACGTGTTCCCCCGTTGCGGTGCTAGATTTGGTATCGCCAATTCCCGGTTCCCGAGAATCGTTCAGGATTCTGCTCGACTCCCTATTTCGGATGTACCGCGCGAAATCCCTTCTGGGCAGATGGGGCTACCCTTGAGGAATCACATGACAATATCGAGATTTATTAGGCTGACCAGTGCAAACATTCTTTTGCGCTGTACCGGTTCGCTTCGAGCCGCCCTTGCACGGGGCCAAGAAACAGGCCGACGCCCAGGCCCCGGTGCGAGTGTCCTGACCGGCCGCAGTTCCTAGGGCCGAGGGGATCATGGACGCCGTCGAATTGGGTGGCCGCATCCGCCTCGCTCACGCCAGCCTGCAGGCCGTCGCGAACGCGTGCGGAGCCGATATCCTGCACGTCAAGGGGTATGCCGCGACGGAAGGCTTCTACCGCAGCAATCGACACAGCACCGATGCGGACATCCTGGTACGCCCGAGCCACGTCGATACCTTCACGCATCGGTTGGTCGCGGGCGGATGGGAACAAGTGGCAGATTTTTCGTCCGGGTCGGCTTTCCAGCACGCGGCAACCTTCCGCCACCCGTGGTGGGGAGCGGTGGACATCCATCGCTATTTTCCCGGCATGGATGTCCACGCCGAGGACAACTTCGATCGCCTGTGGGCCGAGCGGCAGTCTCTGCCCATAGCCCATTACCCGTGCACCGTCCCCTCCGACGCCGACCAGATTCTGCTGATCATGCTTCACGCGGGTCGGGATGGGTGGCGCGGGACCCAGGACATAGAGTACTTGCGCAGGGTCCTGTCAGCACGCGACCTGGAGCGGATGCGACGCAGGGCCGCCGAGTTCGGCGCGGAGATCGCGCTGGCCGCCTCGTTGGGGGAACTTGAGGAGTACAGGAACCACCCGGACTACTTGCTGTGGAAGTACATGACTGTGGGAGGTTCCAGGATCGACGAATGGATTGCCCGGTACGCGGCGGCACGTACGCTCCGCGCCAAGGCACGGGTTGCCGCTTCGTCGTTGCTGGTGAACAAGGACCATTTGTCGATGCGGCTCGGGCGCCGGCCGTCCCGTGCCGACATGGTCGCGGAATGGGTGCGCCGCATGCGTCGGGCGGGCGCCGACATCGGGCATCGTGTGCGTGGGGGCCTGGGGGGTTCGAAAGGACGAGGAAGCCAATGACCCGGATTTCGGACGACGTGGCCTGGGTGCTCGCGAACGGACCGGACGGGCCGCACTGCCTCGTCGCCCGGGTTCCGGACCACCAACCGCTCCAATTGTCCGGCACAGCGATCGACCTGTGGTTGTCCTGGGCGGACGGAAGGAGCCTTGAAGAGAGCATCCAAGAAATGTCGGCCCTCTACGAGGTTTCCAAAGCCGATATTCGCCCCGAGTCGGAGCGTTTGTTCCGCAAACTGGAGGCCGGAGGGTACCTCAGCGAGTGAAGGCGCCGGCGGAAGCCATCGCTTCGGCGCCACAGCATTCGCATGGACGGCCCTGATGCCCCGACAATGGGAGCTAGACCTCCTCGCCGAGGTCTCTCAGAATTGACCGGAGTTGCTCCTCGAACCGCGCCTGGCCGAATTCTTCTGCGTGCTGACGCAGTACCTCGCCGTCGAAACGGGAGGGGTCGAACTGGTCCAGGGCTCGTCGGATGCCGGCCGGCGTCGGAGAGTCCACGAAGGCGCCCGTCTCCCCCGACCCGACCGTATCCAGAAAACCGCCGGCCCGCAGTGCAATGGTCGGTTTGCCGAAGGCGGCACCTTCCAGGGGCGCTATTCCGAAATCCTCGTGGGACACCGCGACCACGGCCGAACAATGCGCATAGCACCACCGCATCTGGGCGTCGTCAAGGTTGTGGAGCATCCGAACATTTGCCGGGGCACGCGAGCGGAGCTCCTGTTCAAGAGGCCCCGTGCCGACCACGACCAGACGATGGTGGGTGCCCCGGACCGCCTCGATGACGCGGTGGACATTCTTGTACGGAAGCAATCGCGAAACGACCAGGAAAAATCCGCCGTCCTCGGCGTCGAATCCCGGAACCGGAGTCTGGGCTTCTTGGGAGTCCACGCTCTGCGGCGGGTGAACAACGGGGGCGACCACGCCGTAGGCCGCCCGGATACGGTCTCGCACCACCGTCGAGTTGGCGATATACGGCTGGTCGAGTCGTCGCGCTGCCCACTTGTCCCATCTGATGAGCGACGGTTTCAGGACTCTCAGAAACAATCCGACGGCCCTTGCCGCCGCACCCTCCCCCATGTACTGGTCGCTCAGGTACAACCACCGGGCCGGACTGTGGCAGTACACCACCATTCTGCCGGTGGCTCTGAATCCGTGCGCCCACCCCGTCGAGGAGACCATGGTGAGACGGGCTGGCACACGGAACAGCGTCGAGACCAGAGGCAGCAACGGCAACGCGAGTCTGTGATTCCTCCGGAGCAGTCCGATCTTGTTCAGCGCCGAGGTTCGGATGTCCGCGTCCCTGAACTCCGGGAAAGTGGCCTCAGGGTCGTAGAGCGTCGTGTAGATCGGAGCCTCGGGAAAGATCCGATGCAGGGCCAGAACCACACGTTCGGCTCCGCCGCGTTGGGTCAGGTAATCGTGGGCTATGGCCAGCGGACAGTCCGGATTCCGACTTCCGGGCATCAGATGTTCGGCCACACGTGCCATGGTGCGATACATCGATACTCCTAGAAATTTCGGCGTGTGCGGCGGGGTGCAGCGTTCCGGCGAAGCTCACAGTCAGTTCCGGACCGGGACGAGCGGCGGCTCCCTTTCCGATCAGCCGGCATCCCGTGCACATGTCCTCCCAACCGTATCTTTTGTACCTCACCTCGTAGCCTCCCGCGAGGTGATGTGCGGCGCGCGTGGCGAGCCGATCCGCTCCCCCATGCGATGACGACCGAGCGGTGGTCAAGGGGTTCATCGTGTCTCCCGACGCAGCGACTTCAGCCGAGTGCGTCAAGGTCGTCGAGGACCTGGCGCATCCGGACCGCGGCAGCCTCCGGTGAATACTTTCGACGCCACCGTTCACGGCCGGCCGCGATCATGGCCGGGAAGGATTCGTCGGAGGCCGTAAGCGCGTGAATCGCGCGGCGCAGGGTCTCGGCGAGAGAATCGACGTTGCCCGCGGCAAAAATCCATGGGTGACTCTCCCCCACCACGCCCGGCAGACTTCCGGCGTCACTGACGACCACGGGAAGGCCCGCGCTCATGGCCTCGGCCGCCACGGGGCCGAATGCTTCCGGAAGCTCCGAGCCGCAGACCAGAAGGTCGACGCGGTCGAAGAACTCCTCGACCGGGACATTTCCGGTGCGATGCAGTCTGTTCCGGGGTACGCGCGCGAGCGCCCTTTCGACTGCGACCACCTCGCCCCATCTCACGTGTCGCTGGCCGCCCGCGAGGTGCAGTTCCAGGTCATTCCCTTCTTCCATGAGCCGCACGCAGGCATCCGCCAATGTCACCACTCCCTTGCGCGGGCTGATTCGCCCGATGTGACCGACCCGGATCGTCCCGTCCGCACGAGGACGTCGCTCGCGGCACGACACCTCCGGTACCCAGTTGTCGAAAATCCGGCTCCCGGGCACGCGTTCCGACATGTAGGGCGACGGCGTGAGACACATCGTTGCCCCCACTTTCGCGATTGCGCACAGCGGCAGATGGATGCGGAGCGGGACCTGGTGCAGGTGCACAATCCGTCGGGGGTGACCTGAGAGCGCGAACGAGGGCACCAGACCGTTGCACCAGATCCGGTCGAGTCGATGCGTCAGTCCGAATTTCGCGAGACCCCGCATGTACTGCACGCGATTCCGCGCCGTAATCCCGTGCACGGGGAATCCTTCTCGCACGGCACGGTCCAGGACATCGCGCGGGAAGGTCGGCGCCACGACGACGACCTCGCGACCCTGGTCGCGTGCCGCCCGGGCCATGTGGAACAACATGGTCTCTCCACCGGAAATATCGCCGTTATTCGTCGCAAGAAAGAGACGCCGGCCGGATGCCCGGTTCCTCGTCATGGCCTCCGCCCGGCTCCGGGCCGGGTAGGCGGCGACGATTCCGCTCACCATCTCGTGGACCGATGCGGGGCGGTCATCACGGGACACCGCGGTCCGGGGCAGAGCGTCCGGAAGCAGCCACCCCTGATCGGCAGACGCGTCGCTGACGATATCGGGCGGGATCAGGGCGTCGTCGTCGAGGATCTCGCGGTTGCCCCCGACGTCGGTCGCGACGACGGCCACCCCGGCCGCCACCGCATCCAGAAGGGTGTAGGAGCAGTTCTCCCATTCGGAGACCTGCACCAGCACATCCGTCCAGGCCAGCGCATGCTCGGGCTCGACAAACCTCATGAAGTCGACAGATCTATCCAAGCCGAGGTCCTGGGTCAGTGCCACCAGGTCGTCCTTGGCCGGCCCCTCTCCCGCGATGCGAAGCACCGCGGTGGGTTCCTGGGCCGCGACGACCGCGAAGGCCCGGATCACGGCGTCGATCCTTTTCTCAGGTGCGAGCCTGGACAGCGTCAGATATCGGGGTCCGCGGGCGCGCGGGGTCCGAGCGCGCTCGCGGTCCACGGCCTCACGGACCGAGGCGACGTCGACGCCGTTGCGCACCACCCGAACGTGACGCGCCCGCCATGTGTCGGCCATGAGGCGACGAGTCGATGCGGAGACCGCGATCGCCCCATCGGTGACACGCAGTCTGGCAGTGTGGAGCAGGTTCATGATGCGTGCCCGCCGGACCGACGTCCGATAGGTCGTGTCCCCGGGCGCTATGCCGTGTTCGGTGGACACGAGTGCCGGCGCAGGAGGGACCCCGGGCATGACCGCGGCGATCTTCATCCCGCCGATCACGGCCGCGGCGACGACGTCGGCATAGGCGAGGTGAGAGTGGACGACCTGAGGCCGGAGGCCACGGACGATGCGGCGCAGAGTTCGCGCCGAACGGAGGACGCCGGCTCGGGGACCGAATGCGCCGGTGATGACGTGCGCCCCCTGATTGCGCAGGCGGGCTGCCAGCTCCCCCTCGGGGCACAGCACCGTGACGTCCCATCCCGGCAGACCCACCCGGGCGACGTCGAGCACGTGCCTGGCCACTCCCCCGTACTCCGGTACGGGAACAATCCACAGGGCCCGCGGCACGCCTACGGCCATGGCTCCGGCCGGTCAAAGGCCGCTCCCCCGTGCCCAGATCCCCCGTGGACACACTCGTTGTGCATGTTCCCCACCATCACATGATCAGTACCGGCGGAACGGGCCCATATCCCGTGACACCGGTCGAGTTTCCTAGCCGACGCCGCCGAACAGGCTCGTGACCGAGCCGTCCTCGAAGACCTCCTTGATGGCGCGCGCGATCATCGGCGCGATCGAGAGCACCGTGAGGTTTTCGAACTGGCGCTCCTCCGGCACGGGGAGCGTATTGGTCACCACGACTTCGTTGGCGCCCGAGTTCTCGAGACGTTCGCAGGCGGGGCCGGAAAAGACGGGGTGCGTCGCTGCGATGATGACGTCCTTGGCCCCGGCGTCCTGCAGGACCTTCACGGCGCCCGAGATGGTTCCGCCGGTGTCGATCATGTCATCGATCAGCACGCACGAGCGGCCCTCGATGTCTCCGACGACCGTCTTGGACATGGCCTGGTTCGGCACCGAAATATCCCGTGTCTTGTGCACGAAGGCCAGTGGCGCCCCACCCAGCATCTCCGACCATTGCTCGGCCACACGAACACGGCCGGTATCCGGGGAGACCACGGTGACGTTGTTGAGGTCCACACGCGTCTTGACGTATCCGACCAGCAGCGGGATCGCCATGAGGTGATCGACCGGGCCGTCGAAGAAGCCCTGGATCTGGGCCGTGTGCAGGTCCACGCTCATGATGCGGTCCGCGCCTGCGGTTTTGTAGAGGTCGGCGATCAGGCGGGCCGAAATCGGCTCGCGACCCTTGTGCTTCTTGTCCTGGCGAGCGTACGGATAGAACGGAGCGATGACCGTGATCCTGCGGGCCGAAGCCCTCTTGAGAGCATCGATCATGATGATCTGCTCCATGAGCCACTGGTTGATCGGTGCCGGATGGGACTGCATCACGAAGCAGTCCGCGCCCCGCACGGAATCCTCGAACCTGACGTAGGTCTCACCATTGGCGAAGTCATAGGCCGACGCGGGAAGAAGGTCGCATCCGAGCTCGTCGGCCACGGACTCCGCAAGATCGGGGTGCGCCCTTCCCGTCACCAGGACGAGCTTCTTTTCTCCTGGGTTCGTCATGGTCTGGGTCATGGGCTCTAGCCTTCCTCGCTGCTGTTCGCATCGGTGTCGCGCGCTTTCCGCGCGGCTTCCGCCGCCGGTGTGCCTGCACGCTTCTTTTCGACCCAGCCCTCGACATTGCGCTGGGGAGCTTCGTTGACGACCAGGGCGCCCGGCGGGACGTCCTTGCGGATCACCGTTCCGGCACCCGAGTATGCACCGTCACCCACATGGAGAGGGGCCACGTACATGTTGTCGGATCCCATGCGGACGTTGGACCCGATGACGCTGCGGTGCTTGTTGACGCCGTCGTAGTTGACGAACACCGAAGCCGCACCGATGTTCGAGTTCTCGCCGATCTCGACGTCACCGGCGTAGGTCAGGTGCGGAATCTTGGAGCCGTCACCGATGTCGGCGTTCTTGGTCTCGCAGAACGTGCCGATCTTGCCCTCTTCTCCGAGGACTGTCCCCGGCCGGAGGTACGCGAAGGGACCGACATTCGCCCGTGCACCGATCCGTGCGCCCGAGCCGTGTGTCCGGACCACGCTGGCGTCCTCGCCGATCACGACGTCGGTCAGAGTGGTGTCCGGGCCCACGGTGGCCCCCGTTTCGATGACGGTCTGCCCGTGCAATTGCGTCCCGGGAAGGATCGTGACGTCATTGGAGATTTGCACGGTGGTATCAATCCAGGTGGTTGCGGGGTCCACGATCGTGACGCCGTTGCGCATGTGCTTCTCGGTGATGCGTTGGTTGAGGACGCGCCCCAGTTCCGAGAGCTGCACGCGGTCGTTCGCTCCTTCGACCTCCCAACGATCCTCGACCGTCAGGGCGGAGGTGCGGCGTCCGTTGACGCGGGCGATGGAGAGGACATCGGTCAGGTACTTCTCGGCCTGAGCGTTCTCCGTGGTGACCGCCTTGAGGGACTCCCGGAGCGCGGCGGCATCGAAAGCGTAGATCCCCGAGTTGACCTCGGTGATGGCCAATTCTTCCGGGGTCGCGTCCTTCGCCTCGACGATCGCGGTCACTTCGCCGCCCTCGTTGCGCAGGATGCGGCCGTAGCCACCTGGTTCCTCCAGGTTCGCGGTCAGGACCGTCACGGCATTGCCCTGTTCGCGGTGGTACGTGGTCAAATCGCCGATAGTCGACGAGGTCAGGAGGGGGACGTCGCCGTAGGTCACGACGACGGTGCCCTCGATCTCGCCCTGGCCCAAGCCGTCCAGGGCATCGACGGCGACCTCGACCGCCCGGCCCGTCCCGGGGATTTCGTCCTGGTCCACCACGAGCACGTTCTCGTCGAATCCGGTCACGTGTTCAACGACACGGTCCCTTTGGTGCCGGACGACCACGGCGAGGTGGTCCGGCTGGAGTTCACGGGCGGTGGCGATCGCGTGTTCGACCATGGACCTGCCGCCGATCGAGTGCATCACCTTGGGCAACGAGGACTTCATACGAGTGCCGGCACCGGCGGCCAGAACGATGACCGCTGAGGGCGCTTCCTGAATACCAGAGGTCAAGAGAAGTGGACTCCTTGTTGTGGAGGCTGCCGGCGCGGATGCGCCAACTCGTTCCGCCTCTAGGATTCGAACCTAGACAAACGGCTCCAAAGGCCGCTGTGCTGCCATTACACCAAGGCGGATTGTTCCCTGGGGCGCGGCCCCTCGAACGGTTTTCTATCGTATCAAAGCATGCGCGCGGTTCTTCGCGCGAGTCAGGGAGCACGTAGGCTTAACACCGTGGCACATCTACTTGGAGGCGAAGCGCTTCACATCGAATTTCCCACCCGGACCGTATTCGAGGGAGTCACGGTCGGCGTGTCCGAAGGCGACCGCATCGGCGTCGTCGGAAAGAACGGAGACGGCAAATCCACTCTCCTGTCCCTGCTGGCCCAACGCATCCAGCCGGACTCCGGCCGAGTCACGGTGCGGTCCGGCGTCCGCATCGGCTACCTGGATCAGTCCGACGTCCTCAATGATGACCACTCGGTCGGTTACGCCCTCGTCGGCGACACCCCCGAATACGAGTGGGCCTCCAACTCCAGGATCCGCGACATCATCTCCGGTCTCGTACAGGACCTCGACTGGGATGCACCCGTCAATTCCTTGTCCGGCGGACAACGCCGCCGCGTGGCACTCGCGGAACTGCTCGTGGGCGACTGGGACGTCCTGATGCTGGACGAGCCCACGAACCACCTGGACGTCGGCGCCATCACCTGGCTCGCGGGCCACCTGAAGAACAGGTGGCCGAAGTCTCAGGGTGGATTGCTGACCGTGACGCACGATCGGTGGTTCCTCGACGAGATCTGCACCGAAACCTGGGAGGTGCATGACGGCGTCGTCGAGCCCTTCGAGGGCGGTTACGCCGCGTACATCCTGCAACGCGTCGAACGCGACCGCCAGGCCGCGGCCGCCGAGGCCAAGAGGCAGAACCTGATGCGCAAGGAGCTCGCCTGGCTCCGCCGCGGCGCACCGGCCCGCACCTCCAAGCCCAAGTTCCGCATCGATGCCGCGAACGAGCTCATCGACGACGTCCCGCCGGTCCGGGACACCGTGAAGCTCTCCCAGATGGCCGTGTCGCGTCTGGGCAAGGACGTGGTGGACATCGAGGACGTCTCGGTCTCCTACCCCCTCCCCTCCGGTGAGGAGAAGCCCGTGCTGGACCATGTCACGTGGCTCATCGCCCCGGGCGAGCGTACGGGGATCCTCGGGGTCAACGGTGCCGGCAAGTCGACTCTGCTGGGGCTCGTGACGGGCGACGTCGCACCCTCATCGGGTCGGGTGAAGCACGGAAAGACCGTCCGGGTCGCCACTCTGACCCAGCAGCTGGACGAGCTGAAGGAAATCCAGAACGACAGGGTCTCGGACGTGATCGGGCGCAAGCGCACGAGCTACGTCGCGGATGGCAAGGAAATGACGCCGGGGCAGTTGCTCGAACGGTTGGGGTTCACGAATGCCCAGCTCTCGACGCCCGTTCGCGATCTGTCCGGCGGCCAGAAGCGTCGGTTGCAACTCCTGCTGATCCTGCTTGACGAGCCGAACGTGCTGATCCTGGACGAGCCGTCCAATGACTTGGACACCGATATGCTCGCCGCGATGGAGGACCTCCTGGACACCTGGCCGGGAACGCTCCTGGTCGTCTCCCACGACCGATACCTCATGGAGCGCGTGACCGATCAACAGTTCGCTGTCATGGACGGTTCGTTCCGACACATGCCGGGCGGCATCGACCAGTACTTGCGGGAGCAGGAGCAGGCCGAGTCCAGACACCGTGAGAAGCCCACACCGGTTGCCTCTTCCTCCGCCACGACCGCGCCCGCCCGGTCCGGTGCCGAGATCCGGGAGGCACAGAAGGAGATGAAGGCCATCGACCGGAAGCTGGCGCGCCTCAGCGAGTCGAAGAAGGAACTCCACGAACAAATGGCCGCACACGACCAGTCGGATTACGAAGGACTCGCCGACTTCGGGCGGCGCGCCCAGGAGATCCAGGACGAGGTCGACGAGCTGGAGATGCGCTGGCTCGAGCTATCCGACATCGTCGGCTGATCTGAAGGCCGGTCCTCTGCCTCGAACAGAGAATCATATCGAGGGGGATTCCGCGGCCTGGGCGATCCGGATGAATTCCTCGATGCCCAGCTTTTCCCCTCGCAGTCCGGGGTCGATGCCGGCGGCCTCCAGAATCTCGCCCGAACGCTCCGAAGATCCGGCCCAGCCCGCGAGCGCGGCCCGAAGCGTCTTGCGACGCTGGGCGAAGGCGGCGTCGATCGCGGCGAAGAGGACGGTCCGGTCGACGTCGGCCAGGGGCTCCGCACGGCGGGTGAACGAGACGAGGCCGGAACGGATCTTGGGGGCGGGCCAGAAGACGTTCGTCCCGATGATTCCCGCTTTTCGCACGCTGGCGTACCACGCGGCCTTGACCGAGGGAACACCGTAGATCTTGGAACCCGGTTGAGCAGCGAGCCGGTCAGCAACTTCGTCCTGGACCATCACGAGTCCGTGCCGTATCGACGGAAATCGATCGAGCAGGTTCAGCAGCACCGGCACGGCAACGTTGTACGGAAGATTCGCCACGACAGCGTCCGGGACCATGGGCAGCTCTCGGACCTTCAGCGCATCGGCGAGGACGACGTCGAGCCGGTTCGCGCTCTCGGGGCGGTAGCGGGCGACCGTGTCCGGCAACTGCGCGGCCAACGGCGGATCGATTTCGACGGCGACCACGCGTTCGGCAACGTCGAGGATGCCCAGAGTCAGCGAACCGAGCCCGGGGCCGACCTCGAGCACGGTCTCCTCCGGACCGATCTCGGCGGTCGCGATGATCCTTCGGATCGTGTTCGGGTCGATCACGAAGTTCTGGCCGAGAGTCTTGGTCGGGCGGATACCGGCCCGGTCCGCGAGGTCGCGGATCTCGGAGGCACCCAGGAGAGCTGTTTCGTTCACCCGAAGGATTCTACAGGTGCCCCGTCGCGGGTCATCGGTTCCCGGGCTTCGCCGTCGGGAGCTCAGCGGTCCCTGCCAAAGCCGGGAATGCCCCAGGATCCGTAGACGTCCAGGGAATTCTCGCGAATGCGGTCGCACAGGGCGGCCAGATCGTCTCCCCGACGCTCGGCCATGTACCTCACCGTGTAATTGGTCATGTAGGAAGCATTCGGTCGGCCCCTGTATGGGTGTGGGGTCAGGAAAGGAGCATCCGTCTCGGCCAGGACGAGTTCCGGCCGGGCCATCTCCAAGGATTCCTGGATCCCGCGCGAGTTCTTGAACGTCACGGTTCCGGAGAAGGACATGTACCACCCGTTCCGGTTGCAGATCTCGGCGAGGTCCGGGCCTCCGGAATAGCAATGGAAAACGGTCCGGTCCGGGGCTCCTTCCTCTCGAAGGATCGCGACGACGTCATCGTGCGCATCCCGGTCGTGGATCTGCAGGGCCAGGCCCAGCTTCTTGGCGAGCCGGATGTGGAGCCTGAAGCTCTCCCGCTGGGCGTCGCGTCCGTCCTCGTCGGTACGGAAATAGTCCAACCCGGATTCGCCGATGGCGCGGACTCTGGTCGATCCCGCCATGTCCTCCAACGTGCCCAGGGCGTCGCCGAGCCTGCCCTGGGCCGCCAACCCGGGAGCCTCGTTCGGGTGGATCGCGACTGCAGCGAGCACACGGGGGTCGCTCTCCGCGGCCGTGACCGCGTATGCCGAGGATTTCAGGTCGCAACCGACCTGCACGATGGCACCGATACCCGCCGCCGCCCCGGTGTCCAGGGCGTCCAGCGCGGAGATCTCGACCTCGCCGTCGAGCAGATCCATATGGGTGTGATCGTCCACGACCGGGGAAGGCAGGGGCTCTGGGGCCGGAGGAAAAATCAGGTTTCGGGAGCGACCGTCGTCCCCCGAGGCGCTCCGACGTCGCGTGCCTTCCCCCGATGCCTCATCGGCGATACCCGTGTACCGTTCGGCCTCGTAGGCCGGTGGAGTCTCCCCCGGAACGAATTTGGGGCGTGCGCTCGGCTCCGGCCAGAGGGATCTGATCAGCTCCTTCGCGTCGGGCGCGAGATCGTGCCACGTGGGATTGGCATGCGTGCACATGGGTGGTGTTGCTCCTGGTGATTGAGGATGGGGAGGGGGCCTCAGGCGTCGTCCTCGGCGCGGCGAGCCAGCACGGCCTCGTAGAGTTCTCGCTTGCTGACCTGGTGGGTGGCCGCGATCTGGTTCACGGCCTCCTTGAGACGAACGCCGTCGGCCACGAGCTGTTCTGCCTCGTCGGTCAACGATTCGGCGCTCTCGGCCTCGGGTTCCGGGGCACCCTCGACGACCACAGCGATCTCGCCTCGCACCTGGTGGTGGTCGGCCCACATGAACAACTCGCCCAGGCTTCCACGGATGACTTCCTCATGCAGTTTGGTCAGTTCTCGGGCGACGACGCCGCGGCGCTCGTCCCCGAAGCTCTCGACCAGCGCGCCCAGCATGGGGGCGAGCCGATGCGGCGCCTCGTAGAAGACCATGGTTCGGCGTTCGCCGATCAGTTCGGCCAACCGAGCCCGGCGCTCGGACACCTTGCGGGGAACGAAACCTTCGAACGCAAAACGGTCCGAGGGCAGGCCCGAGACCGCGAGCGCGGAGAGGACGGCCGAAGGCCCAGGGGCACAGGAGACCGTCAGGCCTTCTTCGACGGCTCTTTCCACCACCCGAAATCCCGGGTCGGAGACGGTGGGCATCCCGGCATCCGACATGAGAAGAACCGTCTGCCCTGAACGGACGGCGTCGACGAGCTCCTCGGCACGACGCTGCTCGTTGTGGTCGTGGTTGGTGACGACTCGGCCGCGGACACTCACTCCCAACCCGCTCGTGAGCTTGCGGAGCTTGCGGGTGTCCTCCACAGCAATGACATCGGCACTGGTCAGGTACTCCTTGAGTCGCTCGCTGGCATCCTTGAGATTGCCGATGGGCGTGGCGGCCAGAACGAGGATCCCTGCGTCGGATGTGCTCGGGGACGTTTCGGAGACTTCCGGTTTCGTGTTCACCCGTCCAGACTAGCCAATACGCGGCCGCGGCGAGTGGCCGGCGCCTGCCGGGCCTCGTCGTGGAGTCCTCCTTTCCTGGGGTTGCTCCCGTACCATGGGTCGGGTGAGAAACACCGATTCAGTGACCACGGACCCCGGATCCACCGCTTCCGCGCACCGTCACGGCGACCGCGACCCGGTGTTCCCACGCGGTGCGTTCCGCCTCGATGCTCTTCTCGATCGGCTCCGGGTGGCTCCTGTCCATCTGCCCCGGTACTGGTGGGTTGCGCCCGCCGTCGTCCTGATCCTGGCCGCTCTTCTGCGGATCGTGGGCCTCGCACACCCGAATGCCATGGCCTTCGACGAGACCTATTACGCCAAGGACGGCTACTCGTTGCTGCATTTCGGCCACGAGCGCCAATGGCCCAGGGACGCAAATGCCTCGTTCCTCTCGGGCGACCCCGTCCGCCCCTCGGCGATGGCCGAGTATGCGGTGCATCCTCCCCTGGGCAAATGGATGATCGCCCTCGGAATGATGCTTTTCGGCGATGACAACCCCTTTGGGTGGAGGTTCGCGGCCGCACTCTTCGGAACGCTCTCCATTGGCCTACTCATGTGGGTCGCGTGGATGATGTTCCGGTCGATCACCCTGGCGAGTATCGCCGGGTTCCTGATGGCCATCGACGGGCTCCACATCGTCCAGTCCCGCCTGGCCCTGTTGGACATCTTCCTGATGTTCTGGCTTGTCCTGGCCTTCGCGTTCTTGGTGGCCGACCGCATATCGACCCGACGCAAGCTCGCGCATGCGGTCAGTCGTGCCGGAGGCCATGGCCCTTCCGGTGCCCCCTCCTCACGGTTCCTTGCTTACGGCCCCTGGCTCGGGATCAGGTGGTGGCGCATCGCCGCCGGAGTCGCCTGCGGCGCGGCCGTGGGAGTGAAATGGAACGCCCTGTTCTTCGTGGCCGTGTTCGGTATCCTGACGGTCCTGTGGGACGTGTCCGCACGACGCGTCGTCGGGATACGCGGATGGTTCACCGGCGCATTGCTCAAGGATTCGTGGCCCGCCGCCCTCTCGGTCCTGGGCATCGGACTCGTCACGTACCTGGTCACCTGGACGGGATGGTTCGTTTCCAACGACGCCTACGACCGGCACTGGGCCGAAGAACACCCGGGCGAGGGCGTGACCTGGTTGCCTCCTGCATTGCGCAGCCTGTGGGAATACCACGGGCAGGCCTACAGTTTCCACACGCATTTGGATTCGCCTCACACGTATATGTCCCCGGCGTGGCAGTGGCTCATCCTCGGGCGCCCGACGTCCTACTATTACGAGTCCTACGATTCCGGCCAAGCCGGCTGCGCTGCCTCGCGCTGCTCGGAGGCCATCCTGAACGTGGGCAACCCCCTGATCTGGTGGGCGGCCGCCGCCTCCATGCTCTTCGTTCTGATCTGGTGGATCATCAAGAAGGACTGGCGCATGGGTGCGATCTTCATGGTCTTCGCCGTCGGCTACCTTCCATGGTTCGCGTATCCGGATCGCACCACGTTCTACTTCTATGCCTTGTCATTCCTGCCCTGGATGATTCTGGGTCTGACAGCCGTCCTGGGTCTCGGCCTCGGCAGGCCCGGGGACACGGTGCGGCGACGCCGTCTCGGGCTGGTCGTGGTCGGGACGTTCCTCGTCGCGGCGCTGCTCATCACGAACTTCTTCTGGCCCATCTGGAGCGGGCAGATGATTCCGTACGAGCACTGGCGGTGGCGCATGTGGTTCGACGCCTGGATCTAGCGGGCACCCGGCTCGCACGGAGCGTCGGGCGGGCCGGCGGGCGCGGAGCGTCAGGCGGGCCGGCGGGCGCGGAGCGTCAGGCGGGCGGGCCGGCGGGCGCGGAGCGTCGGGCATCTCGCCTCGAAGTGGCAATTTTGTGCATCCTGCGCCGCGCGGAACCCCGTGGGGAGCCCAGGTCCTTCGTGTCCGCGCATCGGCGAGCCGGCCGAAGAAGGTGGTGAGTCAGCGGCTCAAGCGGTCGCGGATCTCCTGCCGGTCGTGGACGGACTTGAGCGCGCGCTGGCGCCGGTAGGCCGTGGGCCACGTGCTGATGAGCAGCACGGCACTGACCACGACGCCGAAGATCGCGATCCCCACGGCGGCGTCGACCCAGAACTGCTCGGGGAACAATCGGATGAGACTGTCCGACTCCCGGAATGCCCAGTTGCCTCCGGAGAAGAAGACCTCGTGGAAGCCCGTGAACAAGGCTTGCCAGCCCAACGCCCCGAAGATTCCGAGAACCACGAGCACGGCCAGTGTCAACCAGGCGCCCCAGAAAATGCTCTTGCGGATCGCCCCTGGGGCACGGCGCCTGAGGCCCTTCATTCCCACCAGGGCAACGAGGCAGAACAGGACGACGCCGACCATGGCCCACAACATCACGTGCTTGACGTCCGTCATGTGCGAGACCTCAGCCGGGGTGAAGATTGACTGACCGTCCGACGTCGTCAGGTCGCCGAGGTAACGGCTCGGCGCCGCATTGAGAACGTATTCCAGCCCGTAGGACCCGTAGGTCATCCGGTCGTCGGTCGAGAACCCGAAGGAGTCCTTCGGAAATCCCGGCCGATGGTACTCGAACCACAGGAAGGCCGGGGTCGCGATCGCACGGACGCCGAGCATGAGGGTAGCCAACGGAACCGCGATGGTCATCAGAGCTCGGCGCAATCCGAGGGCGCGGGGCTTGTCCTCGATCGCCGCGTCGCGGGCAGTCCTGGTCCGGGGTTCCGTTCCCCGTTGAGTCTGAGCCCGACCCTGCCGTGTCGTATCGTCATGACCTCCGGGCTCCAAGGGCCCGTTGCCACGGTGGTCTTCGCTCCCGGTAGACCCAGCGCTCCTCCGAACCGCCGCGGCCCCCTGCTGTTCAGAGGGCCGTTGCTGTTCAGGGGCCACCTGCTTTTCGGAGGACCGCCGTGCCTCGGGAGCATCCGTCGCAGCCTCCTGGGAGACCGCGGGAAGAAGATTGTCCCAGTCCTGTTCGGGAGACTCCGCCCACGGTGTGTCTTCTCCCTGGGGCCGGGACGTGGAGGACATGCTTCTCCTTACTCGATATGCGGCGGTCGGCAGACTTCACACGCTCGGAACCCTGGTCCTCACGCGCCCTGGCTGCCGGGGGTCACCAGTTTCCGTGCCAGCTGGTATCCGTGTAGTGCTCCCACGGGATGTTCCAGTCCCCGTACCCGTTGTCGGGGTTGGCCTGGCCATAGTCGGTGTTCTGGGTCTCGACAATGTCTCCGACCTCGAAGGTGTCGAAGAAGAATTCGGCATCGTCGGGCAGCAGACCGATACAGCCGTGGGAAATATTGGCGACACCGACCACATTGTAGGCCGAAGGCTCCGCCTGGTGAACGAATGCGCCGCTATTCGTCAGGCGACTGGTATTGGTCGCTTCGAAGGGCTCGTACCAATGCTCGTCGCCCTTCTTGAGTCCCAGGGTCTTCGCATCGAACTTGTATTTCTTGGCCTGCTCGAGGATGACCAGCTTGCCGGTCACGGACGGCCAGTCCTTGCTGCCCAAGGTCACCGGCGCTTCTCGCACCATGTTGTCGTTGACATACATCTTCATACTCTTCGTGTTGTTGTCCACGAAGGCATAGTGCTTCTCGCCGATCTTGAAGGTCACCTTATAATTCTGGTTGCCGATCTGGCCGTTGCCGAGATCCTTCCCCAGAATGTTCGCCTCAATGGTCACCTCGGAATTGGGCGCCCAGAGGTCCTGCGGGCGATACCGGACCATGGTGTCCGAGTACCAGCGGAAAAGACCGGGTGCGGCCCCGCCCCCGGTGACCGTGATGGACTTCTCGATATCGCCCTTGTTGGTCACGGGCTCCGAGAAATCGAATTGGATGACCTGTCCGGTGCCGTAGGTCTTCCCTTCCTGGACGTTGAGCTTGGCGTCGGCCTCATTGGCGGCCACGACGGTCGCGAAACAACTCTGCGACTCGTGCTCGCCCTTGTCTCCGGTGACCTTGTACTTGATCGTGTAGTTCGTATCGAACTCGAGATCGCCGTCCGAGGTCCAGGTCTTGCCGTCCTCCGACACGTGACCCTTGACGTCTTCCTTGCCGCCAGTGATCTCGACCTCGGACATCCTGCCCTCGGCGGTCGTGACACTCACCGGCACGACGGGATTGACCTCCTTGGCATTGGCCTCCGGGGTGACCGTGACCTGCGGGGTGAAGGTCTTGGACGGTGACGCACTCGCCGAGGAATCCTTGGACGCCTGATCGTTTCCGGAGCAGGCGCTCAGTACCGCTGCGCTGAAGACACCCAGGGCGCCTCCTGCGAGTGCTCGGCGCCGTGTAAGACCGAAGGACGCCCCATCGCTGTGGGCGGTTCTGTCCTGTGTGGTCCGGCCGGAGCCAGACCTGTGGTTCTTTGGAGTAGGTTCGGTCACTCTTACAATATTCCTTCCGACGTGCGGCGCGAGCGGTCTACCGCGTCCCCCGACGCGGCCCTCAATTTGCTATTAAGAGCGCGGGCCAAGACCGCGCAAGAAGTGAAGATTTGTCACATTGTCCGGCACCGGGGCGGCATTGTCCATTCCGACCGGAGACGTCTCGGTGATGCCCTCTCCCTCGGACATGACCGGGCTTCCTTCGCCGTCGACTCGGACAATGTCCCAGCCGCGGGGAGCCGTCAATTTGGACGCGTGAAAAGTGCACATGTCGTACGCGTGCGGTTCCACCCTGGTGGCCAGAGGGCCAATGACCACGGTGGATTGCGAATACGCATACGTCAAGGTACATGAGGCTTCGCGACGGCACATCATGCGCGAGCACATACGAATTTTCTCAGTCATGGGATCCCAAAAATACTCTCACCGGCTGTGAGGGCGGTGTGAGCCGCTCAGCTTGCTCTCTTGCGAAGACGACGGCGTTCCCTTTCGGACAGCCCGCCCCAGATTCCGAAACGCTCGTCCTTGGCCAGGGCGTAGTCAAGGCATGCCTCGCTGACCGGGCACTCGGAGCACACGCGCTTGGCATCGCGGGTCGAGCCTCCCTTCTCAGGGAAAAACGCTTCGGGATCGGTCTGAGCGCAGAGAGCATCTGCCTGCCACGCGAGCTCGCCCTCTTCATCGTCCGTTCCGTACTGGCCGGCCGCGGCCTGCCACATCTTCAGGATGTCGGGGTCGGAAGAGAAGAGGTCCACACGGCCCTCATCGGACTCGCGCGGGGAGGAATGCGCCGCTTCCCTGCGTTCTGCCGCCTCGAGGAATGCCGTGGCCTGATCATCCAAAGACGACGAGGCACCTTGACCTCGTCCGGCAGAATCGGCAGGATCTACGTACCAGTCGGACGGAACGGAAGAACTGATGCCCTTCTCGTCGGAAGCGGGTGATGTGCCTCGGCGCCGCAGTGCTTCGCCCATGCTCGTCCTTCCTTGCGCTTCCTGCCGCGCGATACTCGTGAGAATTCCACTCATAATTACAACGGTGTAAGCCCGTGACGTCAAGCTCGAATGCAGTTCAAAAGTCAAGGACCAACGTTGTTGTCCAGCTCACGGCGGCATGTCGTGGTCTCGGGGCGTCGTCGTTAGACTCGGCGTCATGACACGTACCGTTGCGTCCCAGAATTTCGCAAATCTCGAAACCTTCAGCCGCCTCCTGGCCTCTTCCCCCAGGCCCGCCCTGATCTGGTACGGAACAGATGGAGAACGGGTCGAACTGTCTGGGAAGGTCACGGAGAACTGGATCGCCAAGTCCGCGAACCTCTTCGTGGACGAACTCGACGCCACCCATGGCGATTCCATCCGGCTGGCCGCGACCCAACACTGGCGGAGCATCGTGGCCGCTCTGGGCGCATTGCGCGCGGGCTGTGTCATCGATTCCGAGATCGACCGGCCCACCTTCTGGTTGGGGTTCGAGATCGACGAGCGCGCCGATCAGGCCGAGGTGGCCGTGGTCATGGACCGCGCGGCTCTGGCCACCCGATACGGTCGCGGCACCGGTGATTGGCCCGACGATGCCATCGACTACTGCGCAGAGATCAGATCATTCGGCGATCTTTTCGACCCGATCGACACCGTCCCCGGATCCCATGAGATCGGGATGGCGACGACGGACGGTCAGACCACTGCCGTCACCCTGAGCCAGTGGATGGAGGAAGTCGCCGCGTGGTGCGATCGCGCGAGCGGACTCGGCGAGGAAACGGACGGCGTCGTCGTGATCCCGTCCGCCGAACCTCTCGGCCTGGACGTCCTGGCCAGGTCCTGCGGCATCATGGCAGCGGGCAAGGCCGTGATTCTGGTGGATCGCCAGGTGGCGAAGAGCGCGGAAAGCTTGTCGAGCATCTCGGTCGACGAACGAGCGGTCTCGACGGTCTGACGGCGCAATGGTCTGACGGCGCGATGGCCTGACGGCGGGATGTGCTGGCAACGCAATGGCCTGGCGGAGCCACGGGCTGACTACTCGAAGGACCGTGCGGCGTCGGTCATCGGTCCCCGAGGCCTCTCCCCCGCAGCGGGGATGTGGAGCGTCGTGAATTATTCCTCAGGCGATGCGTCCGAGGGGCCTCTGCTCTTCGAGCGACGCACCACCTCGTCCGCGTCGAGGGTCCCTGTGACAATTTCCGTGGCTTCCGTGACGAATCTGCCGACCTGTTCCTCGCGGGTCATGTGGTCCCGGTCCTGGTCGATATCCTCGCGCTGCTGCCCGCCATAGACCCAGTACCGGTAGGCGAAGTACCTGACGATCGTTCCGAGCACCGTGCCGACAATCGTCCCCGAGACGAAGGAGGCTTCCTTGGACGTCAGTCCGAGGACATAGAAGGTGAACATGACACAGCCGGACTCGACGCCGATCCCGATCAGATTGACGACCGCGAATTGGATGGCCTCGCGGAATTTGTTTTCCTGGCGCTTGTGACGGAACGTCCAGAGACGGTTCACGATCCACGAGAACAGGGTGGCGACGACGCCTGCAATGAACTTGGCCTTGGCGTGCCCCTCGTCCTGGAACCAAGTGTTCATCAGAAGCAGGGTCACGGTCGCGTTGACGACGAACGCGAGCGCACCGACGATCCCGAACTTCAGAACCTCTTTGAGGAATAGGTCCCAGAGCCCACGGACTTTCTCAGCAACGGTCGACACTCATTACTCCACGGATTCGGGGTCAGGGGAAGGCGCCGCGTCATTCGCACGGCGCACGGGAACAAAGTGGCGCCGTCCGCGAAGACATCGCATCACGGATGCGGCGCGTGTGGCCCAGTCTGCGAGTCTACCCGTGTGCTGCCCGATTCGAATGCACAAATGGCGGTAAAACTGTCACTCGTCGGGTGATCACCGGGTACGCTGAAGGGGTGAAATCTCCCAGTAGAGCTCCTGTTGTCGGTGTAGTTGGCGGTGGGCAACTGGCCCGCATGATGGCCCCTGAGGCCAGCGAACTCGGAATAAATCTGCGAGTTCTCGCAGAATCTCCTGAGGTGTGCGCGGCGCAGGTCGTCCCGGACTCCCCCGTGGGCGAGTACACAGACCTCGAGACGCTACGCGGCTTCGCGCGGGAGTCCGACGTCCTGACCTTCGATCACGAACACGTGCCGACCCAACACCTCCGTGCGCTCATGGCCGACGGCGTGGCCGTGAACCCCCAACCGGAAGCCCTCGTCCACGCGCAGGACAAGATCGAAATGCGACGCGCCGTCGATCGCCTCGGACTGCCCAATCCCTTGTGGGAGGCCGTGACGAGCCCCGAAGAGCTTCGCGCCTTCGGCCAACGGGCCGGGTGGCCCGTGGTCCTCAAGACTCCCCGCGGTGGATACGACGGCAAAGGAGTCATGCTCGTGGACGAGCAGTCCACGGATTCCGCCGAGGTCCTCCAATGGTTCGAGAAGGCCGTCGAGGCCGGATGGACCGGCGGCGCGCTTCTGGCCGAGGAGAAAGTTGAATTCTCCCGCGAACTGTCCGCCCTGGTCGCCCGGAGGCCGGAGGGCGAGTCCCGGGCCTGGGACGTTGCCGAGTCCATTCAGGTCGACTCGGTGTGCAACGAGGTCATCGTTCCGGCGCCGAACCTCGACCCGGACATCGCCGAGTCCGCCCGGCAGGCCGCTCTGACCATAGCCTCGGAGCTCGGCGTGACCGGCGTGATGGCCGCTGAGCTGTTCGAGACGCCGGGCCGCGGGCCGGGCTTCCTCATCAACGAGCTGGCCATGCGCCCCCACAATTCCGGCCACTGGACCCAAGACGGCTCCGTGACCAGCCAATTCGAGCAACATCTCCGAGCTGTCCTGGATCTGCCCCTCGGCTCCACGGACCGCGTTGCGGAGTCCACCGTGATGAAGAATGTCCTGGGAGGCGAGAACCAGAACCTGTACGGGGCCTTCCCCGAGGTGATGTCCGAATATCCCGAGGCCAAGGTGCACCTCTACGGCAAGTCCGTTCGCTCCGGCCGCAAGGTCGGTCACGTCAACGTGACCGGCCCGTCCGAGTCCATTGATCGCTTGCGCCGTGTAGCGAACGAGGCGGCCGCGGTCATCAGAGACCGTGGAGCCGCAAAGAACGCCTGAACCCGCAACGGGTCGATCAGCGTGAAGGAGAAACAATGAATGAGTCCCTGGATAGCCCTCTCGTCGGTCTGGTCATGGGGTCCGATTCCGATTGGCCGACGCTGGAGCCGGCCGCAGAGATCCTCGAAGACTTCGGCGTGTCGTACGAGGCCGACGTCGTCTCGGCGCACCGGATGCCTGAGGACATGATTCGGTACGGCAAGACCGCGGAAGAGCGCGGCATCCGTGTCCTCATCGCCGGGGCCGGGGGCGCGGCCCATTTGCCGGGCATGTTGGCTTCAGTGACGTCCTTGCCCGTGGTCGGGGTCCCTGTCCAGCTCAAGACCCTCGA
Source organism: Rothia sp. HC945 (assembly GCF_051370785.1). Classification (NCBI taxonomy): domain Bacteria; kingdom Bacillati; phylum Actinomycetota; class Actinomycetes; order Micrococcales; family Micrococcaceae; genus Rothia; species Rothia sp. HC945. Next base: position 200,484 of record NZ_JBFCSN010000002.1, read on the forward strand.
TGGCATGGATTCTCTGCTCTCGATCGTACAAATGCCTGCCGGCGTCCCGGTCGCGACCGTGTCCATCAATGGCGCGAAGAATGCTGGTCTTCTCGCCGTGCGCATTCTCGGCGCCGGGGACACCAAGGAGGCGGAAGAACTCCGCGGGCAATTGGCCGAATACGCTGAAGGACTCAGGCAGACGGCGAAGGACAAGGGCGTCGCCCTCGCGCAGAAGGTACGGTCCCGGAAACAAGACAACGACGGGCCGGATGGCCACGCCGCATCGGACCGCACGCCCGAGGCCGTGGAAGATTACGACGACGATCCTCCGGCCGGCTACGCTCCCTAACCTGAGCGCCTGCTCAGACTTCCCCCAACTCCTCCGGCAAAGCCACGTGTTTTCGCTGGTCAGACTGTAAGATCGGGTCGATCATGACTACTCCCCCAAGCAACCACGACCCCTCGGACGACATCGAGGCAGCCCGCGGACTTGACGAACGGGCCGGCGGCTCGCGCATGACGGATCCTTTGCGCAACCCCCGGTCCGGTGGATCGGTCACGCGCACCAAAAGGGCCTGGCTGCTGCTGATTCTGACCACCGTGATTCCAGGTTCCGCTCAGCTCGTCGCGGGAAACCGGAAGGTCGGACGCGTGGCCCTGACGGTCACCCTGTGCGTGTGGGCTCTGATCATTCTTCTGGTGCTCACCTGGCTGGTCCATCGGGCCTGGGTCATCGAGCTTGTCACCGGCCGATTCATTTCATTGGTCCTGATGATCGTGCTCATCGCCCTCGCGATCTTCTGGGCGTTGCTCTTCTTCGACACGCTACGACTGATCAGACCGGTCCTTCTCGCCAAGGGAATGCGCCCGGCCGTGATCATCGGTTTCGTGGTGCTCCTGTTCTTGACGGCCGGCGGCGTCGGCTACTCGGCCTACCTCGTCAATGTCGGACGCGGAGCCGTCAGCGGTATCTTCGCTCAGGGGCCCAAGATGAAACCCGTCGACGGGCGGTACAACTTCCTTCTGATGGGTGGCGACGCAGGCGACGATCGCGTCGGTCGCCGCCCCGACTCCATGACGGTCTTCAGCGTGGACGCGAAGACTGGTCAGGCCGTCACGATTTCCCTGCCCCGCAATATGCAGAACGCCCAGTTCGCCAAGGACTCGCCCCTGTGGGACGTCTACCCGGACGGTTACAACTGCGGCGACGAGTGCATCCTGAACGCGTTGTACCCCGATGTCGCCAATGACCACAAGGACCTGTACCCGGACTCGAAGGACGCCGGGGCCGAGGCCATGAAGGATGCCGCGGAAGGGATCACTGGCCTGCCGATCCAGTCGTATGTCCTGGTGGACATGGACGGATTCTCCAAGCTGATCGACGCCATGGGTGGGATCGATATCAACGTGGGCGGTCGCGTTCCGATCGGTGGTGGCCACGACGAGATGACGGGCGAACAGAATCCGATCGACGGCTACATCGAACCGGGCAAACAGCACCTGGACGGGTTCCACGCGCTCTGGTACGGACGGTCCCGTGAGGGTGCCTCGGATTACGACCGTGAGGCCCGCCAGAGGTGTGTCCAGTCCGCGATGCTCAAGCAGCTTGATCCACAAACGGTCCTCACCCGGTTCCAGGACATCTCGGATGCCGGTCAGAAGATCATCGAAACCGATATCCCCGAGAACCAGTTGTCGAGCTTCGTCGATCTGGGGCTCAAGGCGAAGGATCACGACCTCATCCAGTACGGCATGGCCCCGCCGTACTTCCCTGAGGACTTCCCGACCTACCCCGATTACGATGAGTTCCGCTCCTCGGTCGACAAGGTCATCCATGACTCCAAGGACGGCAAGACCCCGGACACCCAGGCCGCGGACGGGGCCGGTGGCGGAAAGACACCCGTCGCCTCGGTCAACCCGCTCGTGATGGCCCAGGTTCTTGGCCTGAGCGGCCAGTCCCAGGCCACCGGCGACACGGGCACTTCCGGCTCCTTGGACGTCCAGCAGGCCGCCGACCTGACCGAGAACGGCACCTGCTCCGTTCCCTGACTCTTAAGATAGGAAGAATGAGCACAATTCTGCAGTCCGACGCGTGGGCAACGTTCCAGCGCGATCTCGGCCACGAGGTCTTCCAAAAGAACGGCCAGGGGTACTCCTACCTCGCCACCCTGGAGGGAGGCCGCACAGGGCGGTACCTGTACTGCCCGTACGGACCGATCGCCGATTCCCCCGAAGGTTTCACGCGCGCCCTCGAGGACCTCCGCGACTTGGCCGCGAGCAAGAAGTGCCTGTTCGTCCGTCTCGAACCCACCCGGGACGAGATGTTCCCGGAGGGCGCGGACCAGGCCGAGGACCTCAAGGAGAGAGGCCTGCATTTCGCGCCCCGCCAGATCCAGCCCAGCCACACGTGGATGGTCGACCTGACCCAGGACGAGGACGCGATCCTCAAGGGGATGAAGTCGACGAACAGGAATTTGCACCGGAACATCCACAAGAAGGGTGTCAGCTTCGAGGAGTCCCACGATCCGGCGGACGTATCGGTGTTGCTGGAATACCTGAACAAGACGGCAGAGCGGGTCGGCTTCAATCGTCAGAAGGACGACTACCTGACTCAGGCGGCCCGCTCTCTCATGCCCCTGGGCGCGGCCTCCCTCTACCTTGCCCGGGTCGACGGCGAAGCGATCGGCGCCGCCCTGGTGTACGACTCGAAGGACACCAGGACCTACGCGCACGCCTCCATGTCCTTCGAACATCGCCGGCTCAGCGCCAACAATCCTCTCGTGTCCACGATGATGCTGGACGCCAAGGCCAAGGGGTTGAAGAGATTCGACATGTTCGGGATCGCTCCCGAAGGCGAACCGAATCACCCGTGGGCAGGTTTCACCGGGTTCAAGAAGTCCTTCGGCGGGTACCCGGTCACGCTCCCCGGAACTTGGGATCTCCCCGTCCGCGCCCTCCCCTACAAGGCCTATCGATGGGCCTATTCGGCTCGGGACACCGGTCTGCCCGCGATCAAGAACTCCGTCTCGGCCACGGTGAAGCGGCTGCGGTCCGTCGTCAAACGGTAGGTTACGGGTCTATGCCGCCAGGTTGCCGGACTCGTCCCCTCCCCCGGCGACGGCGGGCGGGTTGAGGATACAGAAACGGCCCGGCGGGCCAGGGGTTCTCCCTGGCCCGCCGGGCCGCCAATGACCGGGTGGCAAGGTCTACCGCTGGTACTTGTCCCATTTCTCGGCAATGTGCTCGGCTTCGACCATGCGCACGGTGCCGGACTTCGACCTCATGACGATCGACTGCGTGTTGATGCGGTTCCCGGAGTAACGGACACCCCGCAAGAGGTCGCCGTCTGTCACGCCCGTCGCCGCGAAGAAGCAGTTGTTGCTGGTGACCAGCTCGTTGGTGGTCATGACCGTGTCAAGATTGTGGCCCGCGTCGATGGCTTTCTGCTTCTCTTCGTCGTCCTTGGGCGCCAGACGCCCCTGGATGATGCCCCCGGTCGCCTTGATCGCGCAGGCGGCCACAATTCCCTCCGGCGTACCGCCCGTTCCGAGCATGACGTCCACGCCGGTGTTCTCCCGGCAGGCCGCGATGGCACCGGCGACGTCGCCGTCCAGAATCATTCGGGTCCGTGCGCCGGTGGCCCGGACTTCCTCGACGAGCTGCGCGTGCCTCGGGCGGTCGAGGATGCAGACGGTCAGCTGGTTGATCCGCTTGCCTTTGGCCTTGGCGACCAAGTGCAGGTTCTGCTTGACCGGCAGGCGCAGGTCCACGAGATCCGCGGCGTCGGGACCCGTCACGAGTTTTTCCATGTAGAAAACGGCCGAGGGATCGAACATCGACCCACCGTCCGCGACCGCGATCACGGACAGGGCGTTGTTCATGCCCAGGGCCGTCAGACGAGTTCCGTCCACGGGGTCCACGGCGACGTCGAGCGCGGGGCCGTCCCCATCACCGAGCTGTTCGCCGTTGAACAGCATGGGGGCCTCGTCCTTCTCGCCCTCGCCGATGACGACGGTTCCGTTGAAGTGGACGGTCGAAAGCATGTTGCGCATCGCGTCCACGGCCGCGCCGTCGGCCGAGTTCTTGTCACCTGCCCCGACCCAGTTGCCTCCCGCAATGGCCGCGGCCTCAGTGACCCGGACCAGCTCGAGCGCTAGGTTGCGGTCAGCCTGGTTGTTCTGTTCGTTCGCTTCCGACACAGAGATCCTCGCCTTCGAAGTTGTCGTGCTCAGCGCACCGTCCTGCGGAGCGCCTCGCGGTGTCCGTGGACAATTCTGCCCGACACGGGTGCTCACCCCAGCTTACTTGTTCGATAGTCCGCCGACACAAGAACGACTGTGCAGAACCGTGGAAGATCCCGCGAGTTCGTTGGGTCAGCTTTGAGCACGATCCCGCCTGCGGCAGAATGGCCAGGTGAGCGAATCCAACCACGAGAACCACGAAGACACGTCAGACCGGCAGACGTCCACGGGGTCCACGGCCGCCGGTGACGACCTGCCCGTGACGCCTCAACTCACCGAGTCACAGGTCAAACGGCTCAACACGCCGGTCAGGGCCATGGTTTTCTCGATGATCGCTCTCCTGCTCATTCTGCTTCCCTTCCTGTGGCTCGTACCCAGGCCGGACAACGACACGTACCGTCCCGACGTCGACCTCACCAAGACGGCCCGGGAAGCCAGCGAGACGGCCGGTTACCCCGTGGTCGCTCCCCGCCTGGATGACGACTGGCACGCGAATTTCGCTCGATGGAATTCGGGGTCCACGGACGGTGTCCCGTTCTGGGAGGCCGGGTTCGTGACCCCGTCACAGGGCTTCATCACTGTGACCCAGACCAATAAGGAAAACCCGACCTGGGTTTCGCAGAAGACGGATGCGGCGCCTCCCACGGGTGAGACCGATATCGACGGCATCACCTGGAGCACCCGCGTCAAGCAGGACAAGAAGGATGGCGACGGAACCACCGCCTACGTGGGTGAGGTCAATGGAACCACGCTCATCCTGTCGGGCGACGCGGAAAAGGACGAATTCGCGAAGCTCGCCCATGAGTCCGTGGCATCCCTCCAGGACGACGGTGCGGCCTCACCGACCGAGAGCCCGTCCCAGAGTGACGGCTGACCCGGGCTAATATGGTCCAAGGCGTAGGTCCGACACGGATCCCCCGCACCCACACCACGAAAGGCCGCGCGAAACATGTCCGACAGCCAGGCTCGTATCAGTCCGCAGGAAGCATGGAAGCGCCTTGCCGATGGCAACGCACGGTTCGTCGAGGGCAGGCCCAATCACCCGAACCAGGACGCCACGCGACGCGAGTCCCTGGCCGAGGGGCAGAACCCCTTCGCGGTGATTTTCGGATGCTCCGATTCCCGGCTGGCCGCCGAGATCATCTTCGACCTCGGTCTCGGGGACACCTTCGTGGTCCGCACCGCTGGCCAGGTTCTCAGCAGCGCATCCTTGGGTTCGCTGGAATACAGCGTCGCGGAACTGGATGTGCCCCTCATGGTCGTACTCGGACACGACTCGTGCGGTGCGGTGACCGCCGCGAACCAGTCCTACGACTCGGGCGACATGCCGCCTGGATTCGTCCGCAATCTCGTCGAGGAGATCATGCCGGCCGTCATCGAAACCCGCCGTTCGACAGGCGACGACGCCTCGCTCAACGACATGGTTCGTACGAACACCCGCCAGGTCGCCGAGCGCATGATCGACCAGTCGAAGGTCATCTCGGCCGCCGTCGAGGAGAACCGCACGGCCGTCGTCGGCATGTTCTACAACCTGCGCGATGGCAAGGCCGAGCTCGTCTTCTCCTCACACGATTTGGATTCGTAGACGCATCTTGCCTGCTCGTTCGTTCGGAGCGGTAATACAGGCGTCGGCGTCCTAAACTGGCGGTATGGCTGAAAATACAGAATTCCGCATCGAACACGACACCATGGGTGAAGTCCGCGTCCCCGCCGACGCACTGTACCGCGCGCAGACCCAGCGTGCCGTACAGAACTTCCCGATCTCCGGCAAGACTCTGGAGCCGGCCCACATCGCCGCGCTCGCGCGCGTCAAGAAAGCCGCGGCCCAGGCGAACCTGGAACTCGACGTCCTGGATCGTGACCGGGCAGAGGCCATCCGCAACGCCGCGGACGAAGTCATCTCCCACGAGTACGACGCCCACTTCCCGATCGACGTGTTCCAGACCGGCTCCGGCACCTCCTCCAACATGAACACCAACGAGGTCCTGGCGACCTTGGCAACACGTGCCCTCGAGTCCCAGGACATCGAGGTCCACCCGAACGATCACGTCAATGCCTCGCAGTCCTCCAACGACGTTTTCCCGACCTCGGTGCACGTGGCCGTGACGGGCGCCCTCATCAATGATTTGAAGCCCGCCCTCGACCAGTTGGCCACCGCGCTCGAGAAGAAGGCCGAAGAGTTCAAGGACGTCGTCAAGTCCGGTCGCACCCACCTCATGGACGCCACCCCCGTCACCCTCGGGCAGGAATTCTCCGGGTACGCCGCACAGATTCGTTACGGAATCGAACGCATCGATGCGGCCCTCCCCCGCGTCGCGGAGGTACCCCTCGGCGGCACGGCAGTCGGAACCGGCATCAACACTCCGGACGGCTTCTCGGCCCGCGTGATCGAATTGCTCGCGGAAGAGACGGGCCTGCCCCTGACCGAGGCGCGCAACCACTTCGAGGCCCAGGCGAACCGCGACGGCCTCGTGGAGGCGTCCGGGCAGTTGCGGACCATCGCGTACTCGCTCATGAAGATGTGCAACGACATCCGGTGGATGGGCTCCGGCCCCAACACCGGCCTGGGAGAACTTCGCATTCCGGATCTGCAGCCCGGCTCGTCGATCATGCCCGGCAAGGTCAATCCCGTGATCTGCGAGGCCGTCATCCAGGTTGCGGCCCAGGTCATCGGCAACGACACCGCCGTCGCGCTGTCCTCGACCAATGGTGCTTTCGAACTCAACGTCGGCATCCCCGTCATGGCCGCGAACCTGCTGGAGTCGATTCGTCTGCTCAGCAACTCCACCCAGGTCATGGCCGAGAAGATGATCGATGGGCTGGAGGCCAACGAAGAGCGTGCCCGCTTCCTGGCCGAGGCATCACCGTCGACCGTGACGCCCATGAACAAGCTCATCGGTTACGAGGCCGCGGCGAAGATCGCCAAGCACGCGGTGGCGCACAAGACCACCGTGCGCGATGCCGTTGTCGAACTCGGCTACGTCGAACGCGGCGAGGTGACCGAGGAGCAGCTCGACGAGGCGCTCGACGTGACCAAGATGCTCGGCAACAACTAGGCTCCAAGACACGCGCCTTTGCGCGCGACCCGGCCGGCGCCGTCGTGAACTTCCCACTTCCCACGACGACGCCGGCCCTTTGTCGTCTGTGCCCACCTGCACGCGTAGTCATAAATCACAGACCATCCGATTGCACGACCGGTCGAGCAGTGCAAAAATACACTTTGTGACAGAAAGTGAATCTTCGGACAAGGATTCCAGGACCGAAGGGCTCCGGGAACGCAAACGCCAAGAAACGCGTCGCTCGATCCACGAAGCATGCCTCGATCTCACCGAGGAGCACGGACTCAACGGATTCACCGTCGACGAGGCCGCCGCCCGGGCAGGCATCTCGCGCAGGACGTTCTTCAACTACTTCTCGAGCAAGGAAGACGCGATCTTCGACCTGGAGGGCGAGGCCATCCAGGACAGCTACCGGGAGAAGTACCTGGCGGGGGCGTACCGATCGCCCGACAGCTCGGTGGTTGGCGAGATCATCGCGTTGCGTGCGGACATCGAGCGATCTCGTTTGGACTCCGAGCGGCCTGCGCTGATGCGTCGTATCCGTACCGTCCTGACCGAGAATCCCAAACTGATCGACCATTTCGTCAAACGGGCCGAAGCCAACTTCCAGGAGCGTTCGGAGCTTCTCAGGCAGCGCCATCCACACCTGACGGACGCGGAGCGCGCGATCGCGCTCAAGACCGTCGAAGCGGTCCACCACATTTACATAGAACATCTGGCCGACACCGCGGGATACGGACCGGACCAGCTCATCCAGACCTACAACGACGTCGCCCGCATGGGTTTCCTCCCCATGGACGACGCGACGAATAAGACCTCACAGGAGACACAGTGACCAGTACCTCCGCGCAGAGCGCGGCCCCGGCGGCGGGCAGGACGTCGCGACGCGATCAGAAACTGACGAATGCCGACGGCAAGTTCCTGCTGACCAAACGGCGGATTTGGACCATCTTCGCCGCACTTCTGGTGGCCATGTTCCTGGCCTCCATGGACCAGACCATCGTGTCGACGGCCCTTCCGACCATTGTCGGCGACCTGGGCGGAGTCGAACACCAGACCTGGGTCACCACGGCCTATCTGCTCGCCTCGACCCTGGTCATGCCGATCTACGGCAAATTCGGCGACACCTTGGGGCGACGCAATCTCTTCCTGATCGCGCTGGTGATCTTCACCGGGGCGTCTCTCGTCATTTCCCTCGCCACGAGCTTCTGGTTCTTCGTGATCTTCCGCGCTATCCAGGGCCTGGGTGGCGGCGGGCTGATGATCCTCGCCCAGGCGATCATTGGTGACATCATCCCCGCCAAGGAACGCGGCCGGTACATGGGTGTCATGGGGTCGGTCTTCGGCATGTCTGCCGTGATTGCTCCCCTGCTCGGCGGCTTCTTCGTCGACCACCTGAGCTGGCAGTGGTGCTTCTATGTCAACGTGCCGCTCGGGGTTCTCGCCCTGCTCGTGGCAATCGTTTTCCTGCGTCTGCCGTCGCATCGGCCGGAGAACCGGATCGACATTCTGGGCGTCATCTTCCTCTCGATCACCACAACATGCCTGATCTTCTTCACCGACTTCGGCGGATCGGACAGCCACGGTTGGCAGGCGATGGAGACCTGGATGTGGGGCGCCGGAGCGCTTCTGGCCGGGGTCGTCTTCGTGCTGACCGAGTCCAGGGCGAGCGACCCCATCATTCCGCTCTCCCTGTTCACGAACCGCATCTTCATCGTGGCCACCGCCATCGGGTTCTTCCTCGGCATGTGCATGTTCGCGGCCCTCGCATTCATCCCGACCTTCCTGCAGATGTCCACAGGAACCTCCGCCGCGGCCTCGGGCCTGCTCATGCTCCCGATGATGGCCGGTCTGATGCTGACCTCGATCGTCTCCGGAAATCTGATCTCGAAGACCGGGAAATACAAGGCCTACCCCATCGTGGGTACTCTGGTGACCTCCATGGTCATGGTCTGGATGACCACGTTGAGCGCCGACACCCCGGTGTGGGTCGTCTGCTCGATGCTGTTCTGCTTCGGATTCGGACTCGGGCTGATCATGCAGGTGGTCGTCCTGGTCGTACAGAACTCGGTTCCGTTCACCCAGTTGGGCACGGCGACGAGTGCGAACAACTACTTCCGCGAGATGGGGTCCTCGGTGGGCGTGGCCATCTTCGGGGCCATGTTCACCTCTCACCTGTCGACCAAGTTGACCGACGTCTTCAACTCGCTACCGCCGCAGGCCGCACAGGCAGCGGCCGCTCAGGGCGGAGGAGCCGACTCGGCGTCGTCGTTGACCCCGCAAATGCTCGATGACATGCCCGATTTCCTCAGGGACGGAATCGTCACGGCCTACGCCGATTCCTTGGCACCGGTGTTCTGGTACCTGTTGCCGTTCATGGCTCTGGCCTTCGTCCTGGCGTTCTTCCTCAAGGAAATCCCGCTCCGTTCGGTATCAGGCATGGTCGCTCGTGGCGAAGCCGTCGACGGCGAGGAGGCGGAAGCCGCCTACCAGCAGTTGGCCACGGGAGGCTTCCCCGTCGTGACGGCGTCGCAGCCGATCATCCACTCCTCCGACGACGACGCTCGTGCCGATGATCCGGAGGGGCAACCGGCAAATGCTTCGACGGAAGCCGATGGTTCGGACGCGAAGGTTCGCGATTCGCACGCGGACGCCGATGGTCGAGCCGACGCCTCCGACGGTTCGGTCGGGTACCGGCCGCGCCACGCCGCTCCGGCCGAGCAGAGCGAGCACCACTCAGGGTAGGAGGAGCGTCCTGGCCGCTCCTTCACCTCCCTGACCGTCGCCTCCGTGGGGGCGGGGGCGACGGCGGGGGCCTTTGGGCGGGGGCTGTGGCCTGCGGGTGCCGGGGGCGCGGACACACCTCACCTCACAGTGGGGCCTGACGTTGGTGCTGATTCTGGTTCCGGTTCTGGTGCGGACCTTCCGTATGGGGCCGATGTACGGTTCCGTGGTGGTTGCCCGATTCAGAGGGGGTTGCCGGCACGAAAACCTGGACGGACGCGGAGATTGGGCGGAAGTTCGGTGGCGGTTACCCGCTGGCGTGGCGTTTCCCTGCGTTGGGTGGCGGTTAAACCGCCTCCTCATAGGGGCAAACGCCTCCGATTCGGGTAACCCCCACGCAAAATTGCACCGCCAGAGCAACCCACCAGCGCGCGACGTCGTCGGGACCCTGGACGTGGCAACTACGTGCAGTATTCCGCGCGAAAGGCGCACGTGATTGCCACCTCGCACCACCGGGCCGCACGTGATTGCCACCTCGCGCCCCGTGGGTCGGACGCTCGGCCAGCAGCCAGACCGCCGGCTGACGCCCCGAGCATCACCACGATGGCTCCGGTTCACATCCCCCTGTGATTCCACACTCAAGCGCGGAAAAAGCGGAATAGTGCGTTTTGGGCCCTGGTTGAATTGTGCAGAAGCGTGATTGAGTTAGGTCGAATCCGATCGACAAGGAATCGAGGAACAGTGAAACTCGCAGAACAGATCGTGAAACAGCTGATCGAGGCCGGTGTTCACCGCATTTACGGCATCGTCGGGGACTCTCTGAACCCGATCGTGGACGCCGTGCGCGCCACGGGCGGTGCACGAAAGGGCGGTATCGACTGGGTTCACGTGCGCCACGAGGAAGCCGCCGCATTCGCTGCCGGCGCCGAGGCGCAGCTGACCGGTGAGCTCGCGGTGTGTGCGGGTTCCTGCGGTCCGGGCAACCTGCACCTCATTAACGGACTCTTCGACGCCAACCGCTCGCAGGCCCCCGTGCTTGCCATCGCTTCCCACATTCCCAGTGCACAGATCGGTCAGGGTTACTTCCAGGAGACCCACCCGGACCGCCTGTTCGAACAGTGCAGCGTCTACAACGAACTCGTCTCCACAACCGATCAGGCTCCGCGGGTCTTCTCGACCGCCATTCGCTACGCCGTCGGTCGTTCGGGCGTCTCCGTGGTGACGCTCCCAGGTGATCTTGCCGATGAGGACGCATCGGTCGACGCTCCCGCCATCGGCACCCTGCGCCGCTCGCCCAAGGTGCCTTCCGAGGCGACGATCGCGGAATTCGCCGCCGAGGTGAACAAGGCGTCCAAGATCGCACTGTTCGTCGGTGCCGGTGCCAAGGGCGCTCACGACACCGTGGTCGAATTCGCCGACAAGGTCGCGGCCCCCATCGGGCACTCGCTCCGTGGCAAGGACTTCATCCAGTACGACAACCCGTTCGACGTCGGAATGACCGGTCTTCTGGGGTACGGCGCGGCCGCCGAGGGCATCCACGACGCCGACCTGATGATCATGCTCGGCACGGACTTCCCCTACGACCAGTTCCTGCCGGACACCAAGACCATTCAGGTCGACATCGCGCCGGAGCACATGGGTCGCCGCACCGACGTCGACCTGCAAATCGAGGGCAGTGTCCTCGAAACGCTGGAGAAGCTCCTCCCGTTGGTCGAACGGAAGAAGGACCGCAAGTTCCTCGAGAAGCTGCTCAAGCGCCACGACACGATCATGAACAAGGCCGTCGGCGCGTACACGCGCAACGTGGAGAAGCACAAGCCAATCCACCCGGAGTATGCGGCCTCGTTGCTTGACCAGGTCGCCGACGACGACGCGATCTTCACCGCAGACACCGGCATGTGCAACGTCTGGTCCGCTCGGTACATCAACCCGCTCGGAACCCGGCGCCTGCTCGGATCGTACCTCCACGGCTCGATGGCGAATGCCTTGCCGCAGGCCGTCGGCGCGCAGGTCGCATTCCCGAATCGTCAGGTCATCTCGATGTCCGGCGACGGCGGTCTCTCGATGCTGATGGGTGAGCTCGCGACCGCGTCCATGTACCAGCTGCCCCTGAACATCGTGGTCTTCAACAACTCCACGCTGGGTATGGTCAAGATGGAAATGATGATGGACGGTCTCCAGGACTTCGGCGTGGACGTTCCGGACATCAACTACGCCGATGTGGCCAAGGCCATGGGCTTCCACGGGGTACGGGTGACCGATCCCAAGAAACTGCAGAAGGCCTACGAAGACGCTCTGGCGCACAAGGGCCCGAGCGTCATCGAGATCATCACTGATCCGCAGGCCCTGTCGATCCCGCCGCAGATCAACAACAGCATGGTCTTCGGATTCGCGACGGCAATGTCCAAGATCGTGTTCAACCGCGGTGCGGGCGAGGCCGTGTCGATGGCACGCTCGAACATGCGCAACATCAACGCGCTGAGGTAGCCCCCTCAGAAAGCGCACAGTCCCGGTCGGCAACCGAGTTCATTCTCGGGGGGCGGCCGGGATTTCGTGTGTTCGGGACGCCGTCATCGGGTACGCTTCTCCCTCAACGGTAGGCGCGTCGCTCCCCGAGCAGCGAGGACTCGGCCCCGCCCGTCTCCCTACGTCTCGGCCAGCGTATCGATCTGAGCGCGCACGATGGCCAGAGCCTCCTCCTCGGCGGCGGGATCCACCAGCAGATGCAGCGCCAGGCCGTCGACCAGCGCGTGAAGCGTCGCGCCCCGACGCTGGTCGCCCTGCCCCGCCAGGGCATCCTCGAAACTCACGGCGTTTCCCCTCACCCGCTCGGCCAGCCGGACGCAGGCCGCCCGCAGGGCCCGGGTCGCATCGTCGCGGATGCCCTGCAGTTCCGGTAAGGCCGGAGTCTCGGCGATCAGGGCGAGGTTGACCTCGAGCTCGGCACGCCGCTGTGCGTCCAACGGCAAGAACTGGGAGAGGATTGCCACGACGTCGGTGCGCTCGTCGCCGGTCCTTTGGAGGCCGGCCACACGGTCAGAGACTTTGTCGATCATGAGCCGGGCGGAGAATTCGATCAATTCTGCACGGGTGGGAAATACGTGTCGCAGGGAACCTACCGCGACGCCGGCCGCTTCGGCGACCGTACGCACCGAGACCGCTCCAATGCCCTTCTCGACGATGGTGTCCCACACGGCTGCGGCCAGCTGTTCCTTGCGAGCTTGCACATCGATTCTCTTCGGCACGTTCCCGATGGTAGTACATATGTGCTACTTTCTGGGTGGTACGGGTGTACCACCACAGGGGAACCGTGTCCTTGGCCATCATCATCGCCTGCGAGACCGGGTTTTGGGTGTTTCTCCTGTCCGGCCCGGCGCTGCGGTATCTTGCGCGCCGACCCGCATGGGGTCCGGCGCTCGTCGCCATGGCTCCTCTCGTGGGCCTGGACCTGCTGGGTGCAAACGTCGTGGACCTGCGTTCCCGCGGCCATGCCGCCTCCGCCCACGCCCTGTCCGCCTTCTCCATCGGATTCTCCGTGGCCTACGGTCAACGGCTGATCACCTGGGCCGACCGGAAGTTCGCCCGTCGTCATCGACCTCATCATCACGATCAGTTACACCATCTGGCCTCCTCGGGCACCTCGTGCGGAAGAGAGCGGGGAGAGGTCCCCCGACGGTCAGGTATCCAGCCCATCGAGCGAGAACCATGTCCTTCCCGAGAATGAGGATGCCGACCGCAACCGGTCGAGCATGCGGTCGTTCATCGGTGGCAGGTCGTCGAGATCAGCCCACATCATGTCGGTCGATTCTTCATCGTTCACCCGTGCCTCGCCGGAGACGTATCGGCACCGGAAGGTCAGGTCGAGAAACTGCGCCTGGTCCCCGTTGGGAAAGGTTTGCGGCGGGTTGGCCTTGACCGAGGCCAGTCCCTCGACCTGGATCACGACGCCGGCTTCCTCCTCCGCCTCGCGCACGGCCGTCACCGCGGGTTCCTCCCCCGGATCGACAATGCCGGTGATCGGGGTCCAGGCGCCGTTGTCGGACCGACGGCACAGCAGCACCTGACCGACTTCGTTGAACACCACGGCCGTGACGCCCGGCATCCACAGGGGGTCGTGCCCGATCTTCTCGCGCAGGGACAGAATGAATTCCGGTGTGGGCATGGGTACGCACTCCTTGGGCGGCGACGTCGGCATTCGTGCCCACCTTACCCGCGGGAGGCCACGTCAGGTCGGCGGCAGAGCGAGCCAGACCAGGGTCGAGCATCCGCTCATCCATGGACCCATCGCGATGCGATCGTGGGGCCGGGCACGGCGACTGAGCACGAGGAACGTACCCCAGGCCCCGCACGCGCCGAATGTCAGCACCACGGCCGCCACCGCGTGGACCGGCGACACGAAACCGCAGGCCGCCCCAAGGACAGGCGCCAGGCGGACGTCTCCCCTGCCGAGCCAGGCCGGCGACAGGGCCCTGACCGTGCCATAGAGAAGTCTCGTCCCCAGTGCCCCGGCCGCCGAGGTCAGCACACGAGCAGGCTCTCCCCCGCACAGCGCGGAAGCGGGCAGGCCAATGCCCAGGACCAGCGACAACTGGTGAACCCATACCCGGGGCAACCGGTGGTGAAGGACGTCGACCAGGCTCAGCCTGGCGACGGAAACCAAGTACATGATCACGCAGGCCGATCCCAGGGAGGCCGGCAGGACGCCGTGCGCCCCTTCGTGCCACCATGAGCCGATCAGCGCGACCACGGGTCTACGAGCCGAAGCGGCGTTGCCGTCCTGCATAGTCGCGCAGCGCGCGGAGGAAGTCCACCCGCCTGAAATCGGGCCAGAGCGCCTCGCAGAAATAGAATTCGCTGTATGCGGACTGCCACACCATGAATCCGGACAGCCGTTGCTCCCCCGAAGTGCGAATCACCAGGTCAGGATCCGGTTGACCGCGAGTGTAGAGGTAACTGGAAATATCATCCGCGGTGAGGCTTTCGGCCACATCGGAGATGTCGCGGCCTTCCCGCGCAGCATCGCTCAGGAGTTCGCGGACCGAGTCGACGATTTCCTGCCGTCCGCCGTAGCCGACCGCGATGTTCACGTGCAGGCCCTCGACGTCGGCGGTCTGCTCAGTCACGCTCGCCACCGTCTCCGGAAGCCCGTCAGGGAGAAGGTTCAGTGCCCCGACCGGCTGGAGCCGTGCGATCCTGCTTTTCCCGAGTTCACGCAGCAGATCGTCGATCACTCCGACGAGGTCACCGAGTTCGGAAGCGGGGCGCTTCAAGTTCTCGGTCGAGAGCATGTAGAGCGTGACCACGTCGATACCGAGTTCACGACACCACCCGAGGAACTCGATGATCCTCTCGGCACCCTTCTGATGACCGTGTTTGGTGGTCTGGCCCATGAGGGCCGCCCACCGGCGGTTCCCGTCCACCATCACTCCGACGTGGTGCGGCAAGCGCTCGGAAGGGATCGAAGCCGCCAGGTTGCGCTCGTACACGCTGTACAGAGGCTTGACTAGCTTCATAATGGTCCTTTGTCCGAGGCGGCATATGCTGGGATCCCTTGCCACGGGGATAATTGGGCGGAGTCCCTTGGTGACTTAACCGTACCTTCTCCTGATGGGCTCCGAGATCCGTGTCCACAGCCTCACAGGTGGTTCGCAACCGTTCCTCATAGACTGCATATCACCAGCCCGCTCCTGAAAGGACCCCAGCAGCCATGGATTCCTCGCACCGTTCCACCGTGCGGTCGGCCACGGACAAAGCCGGGGGCGTCGCCAATACGACGGCCGAACGGTTCCATGAAGCCGTTGAGCGCAAGCCCTTGTGGCGGGGGCTGCTCCATTCCTCGTTCGCCCCGGTGGCCTTCGCGGCCGGCATCGTCCTGATCGTTCTCGCAGGCGGAGGCGCCCGCTCGGCCGCATGCGCCGTCTTCGCCCTGACCAGCGTGGTCCTCTTCGGCGTCTCGGGGATGTACCACCGTGGCTACTGGCGGGACAGGGCACGGATGTTCTTCAAGAGACTGGACCATTCCAATATTTCTCTCGTCATCGCGGGGACGTACACACCGTTGGCCGTCACGATGCTCAGTCCGCCGAAATCGGTGATTCTGCTCTGGACCATTTGGGGATGTGCGCTGTTGCTCGTCGTGTTCCGCGTGTTCTGGACCGGCGCTCCGAGGATGCTCTACACCCCGTTGTACGTGGTGATGGGCCTCATGGCGCTGTTCTTCCTCGGAGACTTCTGGTCCGTGAGCCCCGTGGCCACGCTCCTGATCTGCGCAGGGGGCGTTTTCTACATTGCCGGCGCGGTCTTCTATGCGTTCAAACGACCGGTGCTCTCTCCCAGGGTCTTCGGGTTCCACGAGCTGTTCCACGCATGCACGATCTTGGGATTCGCGAGTCACTACACCGGCGTGGTGTTCTCCTTGTACGCCTGATTCGCGTGCGCCACGCGGGCTCGTGTCAGTCCGTCGGGGTGCGGCCCGTGCTGTTCGCGGCGTCGTCGTGCGGTGAATCGTCGGCCGAGTCATCACGCGCCGAAACATCCTGGGCGGGGCCCGCGGTGTGAGTCTCGGAAGCGTCGCCGGATCGGTCACCGTGTGTTGCCGCCTCGCTCTCTGCGGCTTCGCGTTCCTTTTGCTCACGAGCCATGGCGTAGTCGAATCGGTTCTTCAGCCGCCGCTGGCGTCGGGTGTGGTCGAGCGCCACGAAGATGATGAGCACCGCCAGCAGAAGGGTCAGCAGAAAGCCAATGACCCCCGGCGAGACCTGGTTGGCGTCAAGACCGGGCTTGAGGCTCGGGGACTCACCGTCGGCGAGAATCCCTGCGGTTGCGTTGAGAACGGTGTGGCTGACGAGCATCATGCGGTCTGGTCATTTCCTCTGCGAGTCTCCGGTGTCTGGCGGTAGTCGATGCCCTCGGCGAAGTCGTACTCCGGGAGATTCGCCTCGACCCTGCTTGCGGCCAGTACGTAGTCCTCGTACGGCCAGATTTCGCGCTGGAGGTCGTTGCTGACGGCAAAGAAGAAACCGTCCGGGTCGACCTGTGACACGTGGGACTTCAAGGCTTGGTCACGCACGTCGAAGCAGTCTGCGCACGGAATGCGGGTCGTGGTCTGGTGGCGGGACACCGGCGGCGCTCCTTCGGGCTCCGACTCGGCGAACCGGGCGATGCGTTCGGCGAACGGCGAGTGCATACCTCGCGCTTCCAGGGCCTCATGCAGTGCTTTGAACCGATCGACGTCGAAGGCACGGTCGTAGTAGAGCTTGAGCGGTTCCCACGCGTCCCCCTCGGCGATGTAACGGCGCGGGTCGCCCGAGGCCTCCCACGCCTCAGCAGCGACCTTGTGGGCCATGATGTGGTCGGGATGCGGATACCCGCCGTTCTCGTCGTAGGCCAAGATGACGTGCGGGCGGAATTCCCGAACGATGCGAACCAGCGGCGCAGCGGCACGCTCGAGCGGGGTCTTCGCAAAGCAACCCCAGGGCAGAGGCGGCAAGGGATCGCCCTCGGGCAGTCCGGAGTCCATGAATCCCAGCCACCGGTGCTCCACGCCGAGCGCCTCGCGGGCTCCCGCCATCTCTCGGTGACGCAGCCCGGCCAGGTCCCAATGCGACCTTCGGTTTTCTTCGACGCCGGGGTTGAGAATCGATCCGCGCTCCCCGCCGGTGCACGAGACAACCATCACGCGGGCGCCACGCCGGGCATAAGCTGCCATCGACGCCGCACCTTTGCTGGATTCGTCGTCGGGATGGGCGTGAACCGCAAGGATCCTCAGGCCCGTGCAGTCCGACTCGAGCTGGTGCTGCACCGAGCCCGTCGGTTGCGTCGCGTCGGATTCCTGAGCGCTTGTCACGTACTGACACCTCATTCTTTTCGATACAGTAGAGAGTAATTCCCGGCCGCCGTTCGCCGCGCTCCACGTCCGTGTGCGCGCCGGCCGAACGGTCCCGCAGACTATGAACAGGTTCGTCGAAAATTGACCACTACCACTCTAGACCAGCGTTACGGCAAGGGCCGTTCTGCGCGTCACCTCTCCAAACGCACGTGGTGGGCCGTTGCGGCCCTTGCAGTGGTCGTGTGCATGGCGTTCGTCGCATGGCTGGCCTACGGCAATTCCCACGCACCCTCCTACAAGGAGGTCAGCTTCGACGATTCGCGGGCCGACTCGGTGACCATGGACTTCGAGCTGACCAAGGACGATGACGAGACCGTGACCTGCGCGATCCAGGCCCTGAATGACCAGCACGCAATCGTCGGGTGGAAAGAAATCACCGTCGGCAAGGTCCCCGCGGACCAGCTCAACAACGACACGTCGTCCCATCGGGTCAACCTGCGCACCACGTCCCAAGCGCACACCGCGACCGTGGAATCCTGCTGGTCAGCGGACTAAGTCGGCAGGTTTTCAGTTCCGTACGTCACTAGCTACAATGGAACCTTGACGTCTCCCGCCACGGGTTTGCCCGGGCGGGTTTTATCTATCCGTACAGACGCCGCGCAGGAGGGAAACCGCCCGCCGGAACCACCACGGAA
Source organism: Rothia sp. HC945 (assembly GCF_051370785.1). Lineage (NCBI taxonomy): Bacteria > Bacillati > Actinomycetota > Actinomycetes > Micrococcales > Micrococcaceae > Rothia > Rothia sp. HC945. The sequence continues at coordinate 219,013 of NZ_JBFCSN010000002.1, forward strand.
CGTCCGTGGCTGCGGTGTCACACCAAGGAGACATCATGTCAGAAGAAACCACCGAAAACGGCACGTGGCTCACTCAGGAGGCCTACGACCGCCTGCAGGCGGAACTCGATGAGCGCGAAGGCCCGAAGCGCCAGGAAATCGTCGATCGCATCGAGGCCGCTCGAGACGAGGGCGATCTGCGTGAGAACGGTGGCTACCACGCGGCCAAGGAAGAGCAGGGCAAGAACGAGGGCCGCATCTCCCAGCTGCGCTACCTGCTTGAGAACGCCGAGGTCGGCGCCAAGCCCGCGGACGACGGCGTCGTCGAATCCGGCATGCTGGTGGAGGCCGAAATCGGCGGCAAGAAGCTGACCTTCCTCCTCGGCAGCCGCGAGGTCGCAGAGACCCTCGTGGGCGACCAGGACATCCAGGTCTTTTCCGAGAAGTCGCCCATGGGCCAGGCCATCCACGGCCACAAGGTCGGCGACGAGCTGTCCTACAAGGCCCCGAACGGCAAGGACATCCCCCTCAAGGTTCTGTCGGCCAAGCCTTACTGATCCTTCGACCCAGACGTCATAAAAATCCGGTCCCGCCAGGTGCGGGACCGGATTTTTTTGCCTCGGAGAGGAACTGTGGAAGAACGCGGGAGCCGCCCGGCCGCCGTCGGCCGCCGAAGCGTCTCTCAGCCGACGACCATCGGGGTAAAGCCTTCGGCTTCGAGGGCCTGGAGCACCTCGTTGCTGTGCTCCTCCCCCTTCGTCTCCATGTCGATCGTGATGGAGACGTCCCCCATCGACAAAGAACCGCCGACGCGGGTGTGGTCCACACCGGTCACATTGGCGTCGCACTCCGAAATGATTCGGGAAATGTCCCTCAGCTCGCCCGGGTGGTCGGTCAGCATGATCTTGACGGTCAGGTACCGTCCCGCTGCGGACAGACCACGCTGGATCACTTTGAGCATCAGCATGGGGTCGATATTGCCGCCGGAGAGGAGGCATACGGTCGACCCGAGATTGCCGAACTTCTCGTTGAGCTTGCCGTTCATGAGGGCCGCGACGCCGACCGCTCCGGCCGGCTCGACCACGAGCTTGTTGCGCTCGATGAGGAAGATCAGGGCTCGGGCCAGGTCGTCCTCCGACACGGTGACGACGTCGTCGACCAATTCCTTGATGATCGAGAACGGCATCTGTCCGGGGCGCCCCACGGCGATGCCGTCGGCGATGGTCGATACCTTCTTGAGGGGAACGAGGGCGTCTGCGGCGAGAGACGGCGGGTATGCGGCCGCGTGCTCGGCCTGGACGCCTATGACTCGAATCTTCTTTCCGGTCCTCGCCTCGTGACTCTTGGCCGCGACGGCAACACCGGCCAGCAGACCGCCGCCGCCCACGCCGGTGATGATCGTGTCCACGTCCGGGACCTGGTCGATGATCTCGGCACCCAGAGTTCCCTGACCGGCGATGATGTGCTTGTTGTCGAAAGGGTGCACGAAGACGGCGCCCGTCTCGTCCGCGTATCTCTGGGCTTCGGCCAGGGCCTCATCCACGTTGTCGCCATGGAGGATGACCTCCGCCCCGTGGTCCTGGGTCGCCGCGATCTTGGGGAGGGCAGCGCCCTGGGGCATGTAGATACGCGCCGTGATACCCAGTTTCGACGCCGCCAGGGCAACACCCTGAGCATGGTTGCCGGCCGAGGCGGCGACGACTCCCGACGCCTTGTCTGCGTCGCTGAGTTGCGCTATCCGGTTATACGCCCCACGGACCTTGAAAGAACCCGACCTTTGGAGGTTCTCACACTTGAGATGGACCGGAGAACCGATCTTGCGTTCCAGGGCCCGCGAGTGCGCAATGGGAGTCCTCTCAATGGTCCCCTCCACAAGCCGTGTGGCCTGCGCGATGTCCTCGACATGGACAGGAAGATCTTCCAAGGGAGTCACTGATTCATCCTTACTGCGGACGGTGGAGGTAGTGGGTTTTGGCCCACCCTATAGGCTACTGCTCGGTCGCCGAGCCGGTCGAACGGCGGGCGTGGTCGTCCGCGTTCTGGACCTCGGGTGCGTCCTGGTCCGGGGAACCGTCCCCGGCGGAGCCGTTGTCCGATCCGTTGCTCCGGCTCTTGGCCGCCGACGACAGTCTCTCCTTGACCTTCTGGCCGGCCGACTTTTTCTGCGCACGCTGTATCTCCCAGTCGAAAGCGTACGGCGTGGTGCGGATGTTCGAGTCGGTCTCCCACTCCCGATTGGCCAGATAGCGGACCACGGTGTTGACGACCGCCAGCACGGGGACCGCGAACAGGGCACCGATGATGCCGAGAACCATGGAACCCAGGGCGACCGCGAGCACAACCGCCAAGGGGTGGAGGGAAACGGCCTTACCCATGACCAGCGGTTGCAGAATATGCGACTCGACCTGCTGCACCAGCAACACCGCCGCGAGCATGATCACGGCGTTGATCGGCCCATTGGCGACGAGCGCCAGGAGCACAGCCACCGCACCCGAGACGAGCGCTCCCACGACCGGGATGAACGAACTCAGGAACACCAGCACACCCAGCGGGAACGCGAGCGGCACGCCCAGGATCAAGGCCGCCAGGCCGATCCCGACGGCGTCGACGAAAGCCACCAGGACCTGCACACGGGCGTAAGAGACGAGGGAATGCCACCCCCGGCGTCCGGCGCCGTTGACAGCGGTTCTGGCCTTTCTGGGCACGAATTTGAGCAGGAAGAGCCAGATCTTCTCCCCCTCCAGGAGGAAGAAGATCAGGGTGAAGAGCATGATCAGCAACCCGGTACCGACCTCGCCGGCTGTCGATCCGACGGCCGCCGCCCCGCTCATGAGCTGACTCGAGTTCTCCTTGACCGTGGTGGTCAGTGAACTGATGGCGTGGTCGACCTGGTCGACCGACACCTGCAGGGGCCCGTCCGACAACCAGCTCATGAGCTTCTGGTAGCCGACCACCACTTGGTCCGAGAGCTCCGTGAAACCTTTGATGAGCTGCTGCCCCACGACCGTCAGAAGGCCCAGGACCACCAGGATGCCGCCGAGCTCGACGATCGCGGTCGCGAATCCGGCCCGGATCTTCTTGCTGCGGAACCAGAGCACGAACGGCGAGAGCAGTCCCGCCAGCAACGCGGCCACGAGAACGGCCACGATCACCGTGCTGATCGAACGGCACAGGTACACGAGAGCGGCGGCCGTCGCCAGGATCACGATGACCCTCCACGACCACGCGGCCGCGACATTCAGCGCGAAAGGAATGTCCGGTGCGCCGGAGGGACGATCGGACGACTCCTTCCTGTCCAAGTGGACTTCCGAAATGTTGTCTGCTGTCACGTTCGAACGAGAGCTCATGGATTTCATCATACGGACGGGTTGCGATCAGGGGAAACAACAACGAGGCCCCGCCCAAAGGGCGAGGCCTCGTGTCAGGGGACGATGCGTCCCGAAGATGCGGCTAGTTTCGTGGCATGAAGTAGCTGAGCAGACGCAGAATCTCGACGTACAGCCACACGAGGGTCACGATGAGGCCGAAGGCCAGTCGCCACGATTCCTTCTGCGGAACACCCGCGCGGAGGGCGTTGTCGATGTTCTGGAAGTCCTGGATGAGGCACGCGCAGGCCATGACCACGGCCAACAGGCCGATGATGATCCCGAGCGGAATTCCGAAAACGGTGACATCCCGCATCGAAGAACCGGTGAAGGCCCCGAAGATGAGGTTGCCGACGATGAACACGAGGTAGGCAACCATCCCGATGGCCAAGACCTTCGCCGCCTTGCCGGTGATACGGACCCCGGCCTTCGCGTACAGTGCAAGCATTCCGAGGAAAACGACCAGCGTGGAGACCACGGCCATCAGCACGATGCCGCCGAATTGGGTCTCGAAGACACGGGAGATGCCACCGAGGAAGAGTCCCTCGCAGACCGCGTAGCTCATCACGAGCGCGGGCGAAGTCTTGCGCTTGAAGATCACGACCAGGGCGAGCACGAAACCGATGATTCCGAAGAGGGCAGCGATGCCTCCCAGGAACCAACCGACCGCACCGCCGACGGCGATGAGACCCAGCATGCTGAGGGTCTTGACGACGACGTCGTCCATCGTGGCCCGCTGCGTGTCCGCAGGAGTGGCCGAGGGGGCGTTGTACATCTGGTTCAGGGAGGCCGCACTCGGAGCCTGCCCATATGCGGCGTCACCGCCGCCCTGCGAAGCGTTGGGATTCCGGCCGTACTGCGACTGGCCGGCATAAGCATGGTCATTTCGCTGCGCATCATTGTTCATGCGCCTGATCAGGGGATTTCCACGTCCCATGGGATTCCTCGATTCTCAAGCGGTGGACTCCCGAATCGCGCGACACTGCGAGCGGCTCGGCCCGTGCGAACCCGGGATTTCGTCCATTCTACAGATTTCCGCGAGGTGGCGGCAGGCGAGAGCCCGGGATTCCGCTCTCGGGAGAGAGCATCGAGCGATGCGCGGTGCCCCAGGTGGGGCTCGAACCCACACTGGACGGATTTTAAGTCCGCTGCCTCTGCCGATTGGGCTACTGGGGCGAAACGCACCCCGCACCTTCCCAGGAAGGTGCGGGGTGCATAGGTCAGCTGTCGACCGTCACGAGGACGGGATCATGGATCAGATGCGCGCCTTTTCTTCCTTCGGTGCGATACCCGTGGCCTCCTCGAAAGGCCGACGCGGGGTCCGCTCGTTCCGGATCGGCGAGGTGTCCCGCCCGAAGACCGTGCTGAGCACCCAGTTCGCGGCCACGCGCGTGGTTCGCTCGACGGTCGGGATGGCCATCCCGTGGTAGCCGCGGTGCATGAGCCATGCCAGGGGCCCTTCGAAGGAACGGCCCTTGATATTGGCCACGCCCTTGTAGACGCCCAGCCCGGCAACAGCACCGAGGTTCTCGTGGTAGTAGTCCTTGAGCTCTCCACCATTGCGGGCGGCCATGATGTTCTCAGCCAGGGTCACGGCCTGGCGCGAAGCGTGCTGAGCGTTGGGAACGCAGAAGCCCCCCACGCCCTTGCCGGTCAGGTCCGGAACGGCGGCGTTGTCGCCTGCCGCCCACGCACCCTCGACCACACCGTCGTCACCGGTCACGCGCAGGTCTGCGCCCACTCGAACACGTCCGCGCTCGTCGATCGGCAACGTCGACTGCTTCAGGAACGGTGCCGCCATGACTCCGGCGGTCCAGATCAGGGTCTGAGTCTCGACCTCACCCGCCGGAGACTTGTCTCCCATGTTGATGAGCTTGCAGGTATCCCCGTCGACCTCGCCCAGGGACGTGTTGAGCAGAACCTCGATGCCGCGGGAACGCAGGTGGGCGACCACGGATTCGGCCCGGTCCTCGGGGACCTCGGGCATGATGCGCCCCATGGCCTCGACCATCACGAAACGGAGGTCGGAGACCCGCAGGCGCGAGTTGCGCGCCACCGCGGCCCGAGCCATGTCCTCCAGTTCGGCGATGGTCTCGACGCCGGCGAACCCGCCGCCGACCACCACAAAGGTCAGTGCCCGACGTCGAGCGGCTTCATCCTTGAGCAAGGAGGCTGTCTCGATGCGGTCGAGGACCCAGTTGCGGACGTGCACGGCTTCCTCGATCGTCTTCATGCCGATCGCGTTCTCGGCCAGACCGGGGATCGGGAAGGCGCGGGTCACGGAGCCCGCGCCGATGACCACCTGGTCGTACTTGAGTTCGTAGGTGTCGCCGTCGTCGTTGCCGCGCACGGTGGCCGTCTTGGACTCGTGATCGATCTTCTCGACCTTGGCACCCAGGATCTCGCAGTCCTGCAGGTGCTGGCGCAGCGGTACGGTCGCGTGGCGCCCCTCGACGTTTCCGGCAGCTACCTCTGGCAGGAAGGGAAGGTAAGTCATGTAGGGGTTGGGATCCACCACGGTCACGACGCCGCCCGAGGCCTTGATGGCCTTCTGGATCTTGCTAGCAACGGTGAAGCCGACGTATCCGCCGCCGACGATGAGAATACGAGGGCGGTCATTCGCAACTTGGTTAAAAGACATGGTAGAAATGCTACTCCCTTGGATACACGTGGACTGCGAGGGTCTCGACTCCCAATGTTGTCACCAAAGACCTTACGCCGCCATTCGGGTTTCACCGATTTATTGCCTCGGGCCCCAGAAATCTGACCTGCGTTCTTTCGTTTCGGTGCGTTCGGCCTTCGTCCGCCGTCTGGTCCATCCCAAACTCTCGGCCAAAATCCGCATCGGCGGGTGGGGCGGCGACCCCAGCACGCGTCGTAGCCGAGCGACCGTCCCGGAGGCCAGCAGCCACATCCATCCGGCCACGGCGGCGATGAGACCGATCGGCAACAGCAGATTCACGTGGTTTCCCGGCGCGGGCTCAGGAGCTGCCACGGGGTCTATGCGCTCCCCGGCTTGGTGTTCTTCAACAGGGGGTTCGCTGGGCTCGTCCGTCGGGTCCGCCCTGCGATGGACCTTGGCCCAGGACGCCACGGATCCCAGAGGATTCTTGCGCGTGCCGGAGACATCCTCATCGCGCGACAGGGCCGCCATCGGGTCGATCATCCCGTATCCGTACTGCGGGTCCCGGCCTTTCTCTCCGCGGTCTTCGGCGGTGTCGATGAGTCGCTGGATGATCTGTGCGGACGACTCGTCGGGGTACTTCTGCCTCATCAGCGCCAGAAGACCCGACACCATCGGCGCCGAGGCGGACGTTCCGGACCAGAGACCGTACTTGTTGTTCGGCAGGGCACCGATGAGGTCTTCGCTCGGCGCCGCAACGGCCAAGGAAATCCCTTGCGCCGAGGAGTCCCAGGACGTCTTGCCCTGGCGGTCCACGCCGCCCACGGAAACCACCCCGGGAATGGTCGACGGGGCGCCCACCTGCGTCACTCCCGAACCCCGGTTCCCCGCCGAGGCGACCACCACGACGTCGTGATCCTGGGCGTACTGGAATGACTTGTCCCAGCGCTCTGGCCAGTCCGTCTTCGACGATCCGACCGAGAGGTTCACGACTTTCGCCCCGGAATCGACCGCTTCCTCGACCGCGCGGGGAATCTGGTCCTCTACCGACACGTTCCCCGGATTCTGTGTGCCCAGCCATACCGAGATCGGAACGACGTTCGCCTCGGGGGCGATACCTATCATCCCGAGCCCCTGGCCGGGCTCGCCTCCCGGTTGCGCATCGCCCTCCCGGCCCGCGTGGCCGTGTCCAGCGATCATCGACGCCACGAGGGTTCCGTGCTCGGGTTCCGCGCCGACCGGCTTCCAGCCGTCCGCGCTGCCTCCCCCGGAGACATCCTTGCCGTCCAGCACATTGCCGGAGAGATCCTGGTGATTGCCATCGACGCCCGTATCAATCACCGCGACCTTGACCCCTTTTCCGGTCGCTTGTTTCCACGCGGAGCGAATACCCAGTTCGTCAAGCCAGTACTCACGCTTCCTGACCTCTTCGTCCGTGCGGTCGGAGGACGACGGCGCGGAAGGCCCCGACTCAGCGTCGGCGGCCGCGACCGGAACGGCCGAGGCGATCGTGACGACCGCCAGAGCCGCGAGCCACCGGAGGGCCCAACCGTGCCGCACCATGATTCAGGTCCGTTTCCGTGCCTCGGCCACGGACAGCGCAATGCCGTCCAGGATGTCGTGCTCGCTGGCGAGACACGTGGTGACCGCGCCGTCGGTGATTTCGGCGACCCGTTCGGCGATCCGCGCCCAGATCTGCGCGCCCGCCCCGATGACATCGGCACGTCCCGCGTGCATGATGCCGAGCTCGGCCCTCTGGGCACGGGTCATGCGAGTCAGAGCCTCGGCGGCCGATGAGACGGCGTCGATGCTGAGCTCGCTGCCGTGGATGCGCTCGGCGTCGTACTCGGAGAGCCCCAGGGCGTAGGCCGTCAGGGTCGTGACCGATCCGGCCACGCCGACCAGCCTCGTGGTCGTCCGCATGGGGACGGCCTCGAGAACGGTCGTGACCGCTACGTCGACGTCGCCCAGAAGCATGCGCACTTGGCCGTCCGTCGGTGGATTCGAGCTGAGGTGGCGCTCGGTCAGACGCACGCAACCGATGTTCACCGACCGTGAGGCGAGCACGCCCGAGGCGTCCCCGAGCACGAACTCGGTGGAGCCGCCGCCCACGTCGACGACCAGGTCCCGGCCCTCGCCCACGGGCCCGATGGTCGCGGCCGCGCCCCGGAAGGACAACTCGGCTTCCTCCGATCCCGAAATCACCTCGGGAACGACGCCGAGGCGCTGGTTGATCCCTTCGACGAACGCGTGACGATTTCCCGCATCGCGGGTCGCGCTGGTCGCGACCATCCGCACGTGCTTGACCTTGTGCTTCTTGATCAGCTGCGCGTATTCCTCGGCCGCGGCAAAGGTGCGGTCCAAGGAGTCCTGGGCGAGCCAGCCCGTGGCGTCCACCCCCGCTCCGAGGCGCACGACGCGCATTTCGCGGACGACGTCGGTGACGACCGAAGGTTCCCCTTCCGAGGACGCCTTCGTGACATCCGCGATGAGAAGGCGAATGGAATTCGTACCGCAGTCAATGGCGCCGACGCGCATATTCTCTCGTTCTCCTCAGGACTCGTTCGACAACTCTTCGTCACGGCGCCACGCGGGGTCGCACGCGCAGCGTTCGGGGGTCCACCACTGTTCGATCGCGCGAAGGGTCTCGTCCCCGAAGGGATTGATGCCCGTGCCGACCGAGAGCGTGTGCCCGAGCACCGCATGGAGGCACTTGACCCGTTCCGGCATCCCTCCGGCAGAGATCCCCTCGATCTCAGGCACGGGATCCGTACCAGATGCGAGACGGACCCGCTCCCGCTCCGCCAAATAATTCCGGTGTGCGGCCCGGTAAGCGTCTGCGACGTCGTTGTCCTGGGCGATCCGGTCGGTCATCTCGTACATGAGCCCCGCGGCCTCCAACCGTGAGGCGGCCTGCGTGACGACCGGATGAGCAAGATAGAACACGGTAGGAAACGGGGAACCGTTCGACAAGCGGGGGGCCGTGGCGGCGACCAGCGGATTCCCGCACACGCAACGCGCCGGGATCTCGACGACGTCGCGCACCGGACGCCCCAGCTCCCGGGAGAGGACCAGCAGGTCCGTCTCGGTCGGTGCGAGGGTGTCCCGGCTCGCGCCGAACCCTCGGGGTTGATGAGGGGCTGGATTCTGAGTCACCGGATTCCTTCGCGGGATAGATCGTTCACGGTTGCCAAGGGGTCACTCGGCGGATTGGGACAGTGAGGACCAGAGATTCTCACCCCAAGAGGGTGGGCTCGAGATGACCGCCTCGGCCGATGAATCGTCCGCCTGGTCGCTGGACTTGTCCTTGCCCGTCACGATGTACGGGGTTTCACCTGGGCTGACGTAGGACAGGCGCTCCCTGGCCTGCTGGCGAACGTAGTCGTCGTCGTTCCAGCGATCCTTCTGGTCCTTGAGATCCTTCTGCTCATCCTTGAGCCCCGAGATCTGCTGTTCCAGGCTGTTGATCTCGGCCTGCTGGGCAAAATAGCGGTGCACCGTGGGCGCCAGGGGGACGACCAGTGCCAGCACGATCAGCAGAAGCAGGACCGTTCGTCCCGAAAAGGACCTGGCCGCGACAGGCTCGGGGGCTTCTTCGACGTCGCTCCAGTCCTCGCGACCCATCTGGTTCTCGTCAGACGTGGCGGCGTCCTCCGCGTCCGCACGCTCGACCACGCGGCGCTGCCGCCACGAGCCGAATCCGAACGGCTCCTTCGCCGTTGTCTTGCCCGCGCCCGGGGTCTCCCGTTCCTGAGCCGGGTCCGCCGTGGAGGTTCCCTTGGCTCGGCCCTGCCCGGAACGGAGGCGGCGCGATACGGCGGCGAAGGGATTCTTCATAGCGATCGAACCTCTCGGGGCGGGGGAAGAAGCTTTCGAGCCCTTACTCTACCGAAAGACGCCCCGCCGGGAGGAACCCGGCGGGGCGTCGGAGCGGTCATCCCTCAGGAATCACTGGGAGGCGCCGAAACGCGGGAAAGCAGCCGCACCCGCGTACTGGGCGGCCGCGCCGAGCTCCTCCTCGATGCGCAGGAGCTGGTTGTACTTGGCCACGCGCTCGGACCTGGCGGGCGCGCCGCTCTTGATCTGGCCCGAATTGGTCGCGACCACGATATCCGCGATGGTCGTGTCCTCGGTCTCCCCGGAACGGTGCGAGACCATGCAACGGAACTCGTGGGTCTGCGCCATGCTGATGGCGTCGAAGGTTTCGGTCAGGGAACCGATCTGGTTGACCTTGACGAGCAGGGCGTTCGCGGCCCCCAGTTCGATGCCCTTGCTGAGGCGCTCCGGGTTGGTCACGAAGAGGTCGTCGCCGACGATCTGGACCTTGGTGCCCAGCTGTTCGGTGATGGTCTTGTAGCCTTCCCAGTCGTCCTCGTCCAGGGGGTCCTCGAGCGAGACGAGCGGGTAAGCGTCCACGAGCTCGCCGTAGTAGGCGGTCATCTCTTCGGCGGTCTTCCGGCCGCCTTCGAAGGAGTAGGTGCCGTCTTCCTTGTTGTAGAACTCGGAGGAGGCGGCGTCCAGCGCGAGGGCCACGTCCTTGCCCGGAGCATAGCCAGCCTTCTTGATCGCTTCGACGATCAGGTCGAGGGCGGCGCGGTTGGAATCAAGGTTCGGCGCGAAACCGCCTTCGTCTCCCAGACCCGTGGCCAGGCCGCGTTCCTTCAGCACGGACTTGAGGCTGTGGTAGACCTCAGCACCGTAGCGCAGCGCCTCGGCGAAAGTCGGGGCCCCGATCGGGGCGATCATGAATTCTTGGATGTCCACGTTGGAGTCCGCGTGAGACCCACCGTTGAGGATGTTCATCATCGGCACCGGCAGAACGTGCGCATTCGGCCCACCAAGGTACTTGTAGAGCGGAAGATCGGAGGCCTCGGCCGCCGCGCGCGCCACGGCCAGAGAAACGCCCAGAATCGCGTTGGCTCCGAGCTTGGCCTTGTTGTCCGTTCCGTCGAGTTCGAGCATCACGGCGTCCACGGCCCGCTGGTCGGCCGCATCCATGCCGATGACGACCTCGGAAACTTCATCGATGACTGCCTTGACCGCGTCCAGAACGCCCTTGCCGAGGTAGACGGATTTGTCCCCGTCACGACGCTCGACCGCCTCAAACTCACCCGTGGAGGCGCCGGACGGCACGGCCGCGCGGCCGAAGCTTCCGTCATCGAGCAGGACCTCGACCTCGACGGTCGGGTTGCCTCGGGAATCGAGGATCTGGCGCGCGTGGACGTCGATGATGATAGCCATCTGAATGCTCCTAGAAAATCGTGAAGAATGAATTGGCTCTTCGATACCGAGCCTAGTGAGTTTGTGGGAAATTCTGAACTTCTCCCCCGTGACGGCACCGATATCCGAGGTCATCGTATCGAATTCCCACACAATCGGACATGAAGTCAGGCATTCCCACGGTGCTGTGCCACGTAGCCCCTGACGGCACGCCGCAGGGCCCGTTCAGGATCGACCCCGAGACCCCGCGCTCTGGCCACCATGCGCAGGAGATCCTGTCCCATGCGCTGCTCTGCCTCGTCGGCGGAGCCGGGGACCACCGATTCCGGCGAGACCTCACGTGCGGACCGCTCGCCGGGTTCCTCAGCCCTGTGCCCCTGCACCGGTTCCACGGGCGACGCCGGTGCCGCCGACGGCACCGGGGTCGTGTCTGTCGGAAGGGGAAGACCCGCTTTGGCCGCCTTGTTCAGGGTCTTCTCTCCCAGGGCGAGCGCCGGCAAGGCGGGAGGGATGCCGTCGAACGGGTCCTTGCGGTCCGGTTTCTCAGCCTTTTTGATCTCGTCCCATCGTCGAGTCAGAGCTTCCAGGCCGTCGTCGCCCGAGGCGCCCGCCTGGGGACCGTCCGTGGTTGCCCGGTCTTCGAACACGTGCGGGTGCCTGCGGACCATCTTCGAGTTCAGCGCTTCGATGACGTCCACGATCGAGAAGCCGTCCTCAGCTTCTTCGGCAACCCGTGCGTGAAAGACGACTTGGAGCAGGACGTCGCCCAGTTCCTCGAGCAGCAGCGCCCGGTCGACGCCGCCGGGCGCCTCGATCGCTTCGACGACCTCGTAGGCTTCCTCGATCAGGTACCGCACGAGGGACTCGTGAGTCTGTTCACCGTCCCAGCGGCACCCTCCGGGAGACCGGAGCCGATCCATGAGCGCCACCAGGTCCGCGAAGGCAGACTCGGCCGTCGGCCGGTCGTCTCCGGAAGCCGTTTCGGGCGAATGGTGAGGTCGCCTCATGACCCGACCACCGGCGCGTCGGAATATCCGGCCATGACGCGGTCGATGAGATCGTCACGGTCATCGGCCGCAAGGAACGCGGCCTCGGCCGCGGTCAGGGTCAGCGCCCGGAAATCCTCCCGGTCGTATCCGAAGACCCCGGCCAGCTCCATGAATTCGTGGGTCATGGAGGTCCTCGACATCAGCCCGTTGTCCGGATTGACCGTCACCGCGAATCCGAGTTCCCTGAGCAGCTCAAAGGGGTGTTCCGAGTACTTCTTGGCCCTGGGCCGCTCCCCCGCCGGATATTCCCTGCCGATCCCGTCGAGGCTCGGGGCGGCGTCGGTCTGGAGGTTGGAGCACGGGCACAGTTCCAGGGGAATTCGCCGGTCCCTGACCCAGGACGCGAGGGGCCCGAGGGCGTAGACCGCTGTCGCGGGCGGCGGCGAGAGATCGCGGCGGCGGGGCAACCGGGAGACGTTCTCTCCCAATGTTCCGCGCGGCTCGCGGGGACTGAGATCCTCCGCGATGCGTACCCCGTGACCGATCCTCAACGCCCTGCCATCGAACAAGGCCTGACGCATCGATTCGAGCCCGTCCGCCTCGCCGGCATGCACCGTGGCCGGAAGGAAGTTCTGGGCACAGTACTCGAGTGCATCACGGTGCGACGAGGCCGGGAAACCGGCCTCCGGGCCGGCCAGGTCGAAACCCACGACGCTGCGGTTCGCGTTCCGCACCGCCGCTTCCGCGACCTGAAGCGAACGATCGTTCTGCCTCATCGCGCAGATGATCTGACGGACCGAAATGCGTCGACCGCGGTCGGCGGCTTCCGCCTCCCCGGCGCGAAGGCCCCGGTCGACCGCCTGGATCGCGGTGTCCAGATTCAGATCGCGGCCGAGATGCTGCTCCGGTGCCCACCGGACCTCGCCGTGAATGACGCCGTCGGTCGCCGAATCCAGAACGTACTCGCGGGCAACCCGCTCGAGTGCCGCCACGGACTGCATGACCGCGACGGTGTGTTCGAAGGTCTCGAGGTACCTCGCGAGAGATCCCGAATCGGCCGCCGCTGCGAACCACTCCTCCAACCCGGCCGGCTCACGGCTCGGAAGCTCGTGCCCGATCTCGGCCGCCAGTTCGATCACGGTTGTCGGGCGCAGCGCGCCGTCCAGGTGGTCGTGGAGGCAGACCTTCGGGAGGGACGCGAACCACCCCTCGTCATGGGCCGGTTCGGGCCACGGCGTCACCACCTGGGCGCTCACGGTACGAGCCGCCACGTCATCCGTACGGTCATCCTCGGGTCAGAGGCTCCACTGGGTGAGCGCATCGGTCATGTGCTCCGGGATATTCGCACCCGTCCTCGGGAACATCCGCAACTCTTCGATGTACTGCTGGGCCGGCAGGCGGTCCTTGTACTTCACGAAGCTCTCCTCGTCCTCGTAGGAGAAGGAGACCTGCGGCGGAACACCGGGAGTGAAACGGAACATCATGGCGATGGGCGACCCCGCGCCCTCCTGGTAGGAGTCCGACTTGAGCTCCAGGATGTGCAGGGCCTCCTCCGGAATGAGGTCGAAGGTCTTCCGCTGGTCCCAGAAACCGTTGCGACGCACGTGGGTCAGGGCGTCGTAGTAGGACCCGAGTGCACGCACGCGGATCAGTACGGTCGACACGTCCCTCGCCGTACCGTTCGGGCCGAAGAGGGTCTTCTGGGCCTCTCCGATGCGCTTCAGCACGTCGGCCTCGGTCAGCACGAGATTGCCGGGAGCCAGCTGGGTCGTCGAGGGCTTCTGCGGCCCGGTCTGCTCGGAGCTCGAGTACGAGGGGGCGACGTCGGTCTGATCGGCCGTCGAGGGGACGGAATCCGGAAGATCGGCCGCGACGGTCGACGACGCTGCGGCGGAATCCGAGCGGCCGTCCTCCCCATCCCATTGGGAGTCCTCGACGACGTCGGGAACCGGCTCGGACGCATCCGCGGTCCCATCCTGCCCCGGTGTGGCCGCCGCGGCCTCCTTGGAGGACGACGCCGAGGAATCGGTGGTTCCGGATCCCGCGGAAGCGGCCGCGCCACCCGCCACGGCACCTGCGGCGACACCGCCGGCAGCCGCACCGCCCACGGCGGCACCGCCCGACGTCGCGTCCTTGCTCGGCTTGTCGGCGGGCTGTCCGCCCTTGGCGTTGGCCTCGGAGAAGGAGGAGGTCGTGGCCGAGTCCGAACCGTTGGAGGCCTCGGCTCCTGCACTCTGAGCATCCGTCACGGCACGAGACTTCTCGGTTCCCGAAACGACCTGGGTCCTCGAGTCGTTCGAGGCCACGCTGTCCTTCGACGAACCGGCGTCCTCGGGCGTTCCCAGAACCGCGTTCTCGCCGTCGCGCCCGGATTCGCCGGTCGCATCGGATTTGCGCGCCTCGGCGTCATCCGCAACGGCGTCGAGCGCTTCGCCACGTTCCTGGTCGGTCGAGGTGGAGGCGTTCCGCGTCGATCCGCTTGCCGCCGTCCCGGCCGCGGCGCCCGCCGCGCCACCGGCGACGGCGCCCGATGCGGTCGCGGCACCCGCCTTGCTCGCGGACGTCGAACCGGACGCCCCATCGGACCCCGAAGCGTCGGATTCTCCGCCGCGGGAGAGCGTGGTCGGCAGGGTCTGCGTGTAGGCCTCGCGAACCTGCTCGTCGGAATTCGGGTAGGTGTACTCGACCTCCACCGAGCGTCGGCCCTCGCGCACCGAGGAGATCATGATCTCGGCACGGCGCCAGGGACCGTTCTCGCTGGCCTGCGCCGCCGTGTAGAGCTTGGCCACGGCGTCGAACCATGGCGACTGCGTATCGACCGTGGTCTTGCGTTCTGGCTTCTCGCTCGGGTCCATGACCGCGGTCATTTCGTTGCCCCGCTGATTCAGCTGGAGCGTGGCCACGCGCTCGGACTCCATCATCTTGACGATGTCCGGCAGTCCGTTGGTCGTCGGAAGCTCGGGGCGGTCCGGCAGAGCCCGAACTTCCGAGCCGGCAGAATCTTCCTCCTGCCGCTCCGTTCCGTTCAGCTCATCGTCCGAACGCCGCACGGCGTCGTCGTCCGAGTTCTTGCGGAAAAGCTTGAAAGCCACGACTCACCTTGATTTTCTGCGCCCGCACGGGCGCCTCGAGATCTGCCCCACTCGCACGGGACAAGAATGTTGAACCCTATTCTGCCGTCAGTCTATCGAGGATCAGGGGCCTTGCGATATCCACCGGGCTCGATGAAGAAATCTCAAAGCCGCCATCCAGAGTTTTCAGGGCCCGGTCGAAGCGCTCTGGCGTGTCGGTCAGCAGGATCATCAGGGGCTGGCCCTCCTCGACCCGGTCGCCCGGCTTCGCGTGCAGCCGGACTCCCGCGCCTGCCTGCACGGGATCCTCCTTGCGGGTGCGCCCGGCCCCCAACCGCCACGAGGCGGTACCCACGGCCAGGGCATCGAGCCGGCTCAAGGTGCCCGACTGCGGTGCGCGCAGAACGTGGGACTCGCGTGCCGTGGGAAGTTCGGCCTCAGGGTCTCCGCCCTGTGCACGAATCATGTCCTTCCAGACGTCCATGGCCCGCCCGTCGGCGAGTGCTTCGGCCGGGTCCTCGTCGACTCCGGAGGCCAAGAGCATTTCCCGAGCGAGCGCCACGGTCAACTCCACGACGTCGTCGGGCCCTCCGCCGGCCAGGACCTCGACCGATTCCTCGACCTCGATCGCGTTCCCGACGGTGAGCCCCAAGGGGGCGGACATGTCCGTCAGCAGGGCCGTGGTACGCACCCCTGCGTCGCCTCCCAGATCGACCATCGTCTGCGCGAGCAGCCTCGCCGAGGCCTCGTCCTTCATGAAGGCTCCCGGGCCCACCTTGACGTCCAGGACCAGAGAATCCGTGCCCTCCGCGATCTTCTTGGACATGATCGAGGAGGCGATCAGCGGAACGGCCTCGACCGTTCCGGTCACGTCGCGCAATGCGTACAGTTTCTTGTCCGCCGGGGCCAGGCCGGTACCGGCCGCGCAAATCACGGCCCCGACGCTCCCCAGGATCCGCATCATGTCCTCGTTGCTGAGGGATGCCTGCCACCCGGGGATCGATTCCAGCTTGTCCAACGTGCCGCCGGTGTGCCCGAGGCCCCGGCCGGAGAGTTGCGGCACGGCTATCCCGTAGGCGGCCACGAGGGGTGCGAGCGGCAGAGTGATCTTATCCCCCACCCCACCGGTGGAGTGCTTGTCGGCAGTCGCGATCTTGCCTCGCGGTCCGAGGATCGGGGAAAAGTCCAGTCGCTCCCCGCTGGCGATCATGGCTCGCGTCCACCGAGCGGTCTCCTCCGGCTCCATGCCCCTGAGATAAATCGCCATGGCCAGCGCGGACATCTGTTCGTCCGCGACCGTGCCCCTCGTATAGGCGTCCACGACCCAGTCGATCTGATCTGTGCTCAATGACCCGCCGTCACGTTTGGTGCGGATGACGTCGACCGCGTCGAATTCTTCGCTCATCGCTCAGGTGTCCTTTGCTCGTGATGGTCGGTGAGGTTGTCGATTCAGGTTTACCGGTCGACGAATCCGGCGACGTCGTGCGGGCCGAAGGCCTGAGGAAGCACCTCGTCCATGGTTCGCGGTCCTTCCGGGGTGAGGATTCTCATCTCCGGCGCGCGGTGCTCATTCAGAAGCTGACGGCATCGTCCGCACGGCATGATGACCTCCTCCGCGCCGTTGAGGCACACGAAGGCCGAGAGCCTGCCGCCGCCCGTGCGAAACAGATCCGAGACCATCGAGCATTCGGCACACAACGTCACGCCGTACGAGGCGTTCTCGATGTTCGCCCCGACGACGATCCGACCGTCCTCGGCTCGTCCCGCCGCCCCCACAGGATAGTTCGAGTACGGACTGTAGGACCGACCGAGGGCCTCGCGGGCGGCGTCGATCAAAGGCTCCCACTGGGGGTCGCCGGAATGGGGTGTGCTCATGCGATCACTCCTTGACATACGGGACCCCGCTGGCGGCCGGTCCTCGGGAACGGCCGACCAACCCGGTCACGGCCGCGATGGTCACCAGGTACGGCAGCATGGCCAGGAACTGGCTCGGAACCGTGGTCCCGAGAAGGGACAGGACCGACTGCAAGTTGGTCGCAAAACCGAAGAGCAGCGCGGCGAACAGCGCGCCGAACGGGCGCCACCTGCCGAAGATGAGTGCGGCCAACGCGATGTACCCTTGGCCGGCCGTCATGTCCTTGTTGAAGGACGAGACCGAGACGAGCGTGAAGAATGCGCCGCCCATGCCTGCCACGGCGCCGGCCACCAGCACATTCCAGAAGCGCAGACGGTTGACCTTGACTCCGAGCGTGTCCGCCGCCTTCGGGTGCTCGCCCACCGCACGGGTGCGCAATCCCCACCGGGTCCTGGTCAGGCAGTACCAGATCAGGAAGACGACGCCGTACATCAGGTACACGATCACCGATTGATCGAACAGCACCGGACCGATCACCGGGATCTTCGACAGCACCGGCACCGCGTAATCCGGCAGGTGGTCCGGGGCATTCAGACCGACGTTGGAGCGTGAGAGCACCGTCGAGTAGAGGAAACCGGTCAGACCGGAGACCAGGACGTTGACCACAACGCCCACGATCACCTGGTTGACCAGGTACTTGATCGAGAACACGGCCAGGACCAAGGACACCAGAACGGCTCCGAGCATCGCGGCGAGGAGACCTACCCAGGCATTGTGCGACACGGATCCGGCAACGGCCGCGGAGAACGCACCGAACAGCAGTTGGCCCTCGATCGCGATGTTCACGACGCCGCTGCGTTCGCACAACAAACCGGACATCGATCCGAAAATGAGCGGGACGGCGAGCGTCAGTGAGCCGCCGAGCAGACCGGGCAGGGAAAGACTGTTGCTGTCCGCGTGGCTGACCGCCCACACCAGCATGGCGATCACGAAGGCCGCCCAGAACACTGTGGTGCACCACCGGGGCACCTTGCGTCCCTTCGAGCCGGCGGTCCACGCAACGGCGGCCATACAGATCGCGACGACGGCGAGCACCCAGCCCGTCACCCGTGACCCCAGGGCGACGTCGCCCAGCCGTATGGTGTCCCGGGTTTCCGAGAGCCTGAACACGACCGTGTCGTCGGCCGCGTTGATGGCGCAGACGAGCAACGTGACGAGGGCAAGGACCGTGAAGATGATGGCGGTGCGCCAGTGCCGGACCGCGGTCTTCTCCGGTTCGGAGGACTCGGGCGGCCGGACGGAGTTCCTGTTTTCCTGGACGGCGGTGCTCACTGGGCTGCTCCTGCCTTGGGTGCCGATGCCTTGCGGGCCTTCTTGCCGCGGCCGGTCTTCGAGGGGTCGGGCAGACGGAAGATCGCACGGACCAGCGGTGGGGCCGCAATGAACAGAACGATCAACGATTGGACGACCAGAACGATGTTGATATTGGTTCCGGTATTGGTCTGCATCGCCACTCCCCCCGCGCGGAAGGCACCGTAGAGAAGGCCGGCCCAAAAGGTCCCCCAGGGTTTCGACCGTCCGAGGAGAGCAACGGTGATCGCGTCGAATCCGAAGGATGCGGCGACGTCGCCCGTCAGTACCTTCTCCGTGCCCGAGATCTGGGAGACGCCGGCCATCCCGGAGAGACCACCCGCCATGACCATCACGACGATGTATCCGGCGGTCACGTTGATTCCGGCGGTCTTCGACGCTTCGGGATTGGAGCCGACCGCGCGAAGCCGGAATCCGACCGTGGACCGGTTGATCATCCACGAAACGAGCAGGACCGCCAGAATGGCCAAGACGAATCCCCAGTGGAGCCGGAAGGAGTCGCCGAAGAGCTTGGGCAGTTGGGCGCTCTGGTCAATCTGCGGCGAAATCGGGTTCGTGGACCCTTCTCTCTGGAACCCTGGCGTGGTGAGGACGTACAGCACCAGGTTCAGGGCCACGTAATTGAGCATGATGCACAGGATCACTTCGTGGGCACCGGTCTTTGCCTTGAGCAATCCGACCAGGCCACCCCACACTGCACCTCCCAGAATGCCCCCGAGGATCACCAGGACGAGGTGTATCGCTACCGGCAGGTGCCAACTGAATCCGATGTACCCGGCCACGATGGCGCCGAGGATGATCTGTCCCTGAGCACCAATGTTGAACAGGCCCGATCGGAACGAAATGGCGACGCCCAAGCCAGCGAAGATGAGCGGTGTCGCAATGGTCAACGTCTCGGTCAGAGGGTAGATCCGTTGGATCCAGTCCTCGCCGCTCGGGTCGAAGATGGCGCCTTCGAACAATGCCACATACGCCGAGCTGGCGGCCTTCCAGGCGGCCTCAAAGGTGTCGCTCGGCCGGTTGAAGAAATAGTTCATGCGGGTCAGCACCCGCTGGTCCGTGAAGACGATGAGAAGTCCGCCGACGACGAGGGCGGCGACCAGCGCGGCCACGGAGAGAACGAGCGGGGACGACGTGAAACGGTACGCCAAAGACGGTTTCTCCGGCCCCGAGGCCCAGGGCGGTGTGACGGGAGCGACCGCCGTGCCTTCGGAGGCCGATCCCGAGCCGTCCACGGGCGCGGCCAGGGGCTGCTGCGACTCTGACGAGCTCATGCGGGCTCTCCTTCGGTGGTGTTCTGGACCGCGGGCTGCGGCGCGTCGGCCTGGAGCTCTTCCGCCGTTGCCCCGGCCATCATCTGTCCGAGCATCTCGCGCGGGACGTCCGGGCCCACGATGCCCATCAGGCGCCCGTGGTGGAATACGGCGATACGATCTGCGAGAGCATAGACCTCATCCAACTCGGTCGAGACGATGACGACCGGTGTTCCGGCGTCGCGCTCGGCGACGATCCTTTCGTGGATGAATTCGATCGATCCGACGTCCACGCCGCGCGTCGGCTGGGAGGCGACGAGGAGCCTCAGCGGCCTCGAGAGCTCCCTGGCGACGACCACCTTCTGTTGGTTGCCGCCCGAGAGCGTCGCCACGTGGTCGGACACCGAATTCATTCGGATGTCGAAGGCCGCCGCCTTCTTGCGAGCGTTGGATCTGATCGCGCCGCGCCGAAGCGACGGCCCGGCGGAAAACTGCTTGGTGTCGAATTGATTGAGCACCAGGTTTTCCTCGATGCTGAAGGCCCCGACCAATCCGTCGACGGTTCTGTCCTCCGGGACGAAGCCGACGCCGGCGTCGATGATCTTCTTGGTGGTCATTCCCAGCAGGTCCTCACCGTCCAGGACGATGCGGCCCGTGGCCTTCGGGTGCAAACCCATGACCGTCTCCGTGAACTCGGTCTGACCGTTGCCCTGGACGCCGGCGACCGCGACGATTTCTCCGCCGCGGACGTCCAGGTCGATCCCGTCGAGAACCTTGACCCCTGTGTCCGAGACCAGGGAGAGATCGCGAACCGAGAAGGTGTTGTCACCGTGCTGCGGGGCTTCTTTGTCCACGGTGAGGTTCACGTCGTGGCCCACCATCATGGAGGCCAACTCGGTGGTCGTGGCGGTCGGGTCCACGGTACCGACGACCTTGCCGCGACGGATCACGGTGATTTCGTCGGACACCGCGCGCACCTCGCGCAGTTTGTGGGAGATGAACAGCAAGGATTTTCCGTCGTCGCGCAACTGGGCCATGATCGCCAGCAACTGGTCGGTTTCCGCCGGCGTCAGAACGGCCGTCGGCTCGTCGAGGATCAGAATCTCTGCGTCGCGCACCAGGGCCTTGATGATTTCGACCCGTTGCTGGACGCCCACGGGCAGGTCCTCGACGACGGCGTCCGGGTCGACGCGGAACCCGTACCGATCCGAGATCTCACGGATGCGGCGGCGAGTCTGTTCGAGGTCCAGGCTGGTGCCCCGGGTGGATTCCGCGCCCAGGGCCACGTTCTCGGCGACCGTGAATACCGGAACAAGCATGAAGTGCTGATGGACCATCCCGATGCCGGCCCGCATGGCCTCTCCGGGACCGGAGAAACGCATCTCCCGCTCGTCCAGAAGGATCTGCCCCTCGGTCGGTTCGTACAGACCGTAGATCACGTTCATGAGGGTCGATTTTCCGGCCCCGTTCTCCCCCAGGAGGCAGTGCACGGTTCCCGGTTCGACCACGAGGTCGATCGAGTCATTGGCCGTGAACGCGCCGAAGCGTTTCGTCACCGACCGCAATTCGAGTTTCATCGTCGAGGATCCTTACTGCTTCTTGACCGGGCTGGCCTTGGATTCGACAGGGACCTCTCCGCTGCTGATCTTGGTCTTGAGGTCCTTCAGCTCATCCTTCATGTCGTCGGAAACGTTGCCCGACTGGTCATGGAACGGAGCGAGCCCGACGCCGTCGTTCTCGAGGTCGCCG
The DNA here is from genome assembly GCF_051370785.1 of Rothia sp. HC945. Classification (NCBI taxonomy): domain Bacteria; kingdom Bacillati; phylum Actinomycetota; class Actinomycetes; order Micrococcales; family Micrococcaceae; genus Rothia; species Rothia sp. HC945. The sequence goes on from NZ_JBFCSN010000002.1 coordinate 240,488, forward strand.
ATGTACGGCTCATTGGTGAATTTGCCGTCCATGTCGGCGACGTATGCATTCTCGACCGCGTCGCCCATCTTCTTGATCACCGAGGTCAGAACGTATTCCTGGCCCCCGGCGAGGGTTTCGTATCCGTCCGAGTCGACCCAGATAATGCGGGCCGGGTCCTTGGGTTCGTCGGAGTTGAACCCATTGACGGCGTCCATGGCGCCGTTGCCCACGGGCCCCGCCACCGGCATCACGATGTCGGCCCCCTCGTTCAAGAAGTTCTGGGTGGTCGTCTTGCCCTTGCCCGTGTCCTCGAAGTCGCCGGTGAAGCTTCCTGTCTGCTTGTCGACGTCCCAGCCCAGCAAGGAAACGTCCTTGCCCTTCTGCTGGTTGTAGTAGTTGACCCCTTCGGCGAATCCGTCCATGAAGATCGTGACCGTGGGGATTTCTTGGCCCCCGAAGGTCGCGACCTTCCCGGTCTTGGTTGACCCGGCGGCCAGGTAGCCGGCGAGGAAGGCCGCCTGCGAGGTGTCATAGATGATGGGCCGGACATTGGGCAGGTCGATCGAGTTGTCGTCCACGGTCGCGAAGTGCTTGTCCGGATGGGCTTCCGCGGTGGATTTCGTGACGTCCGACAGGTTGAAGCCGACCGTGACGGTCAGGCCGCATCCACCGCGGACCATGGAACTGACGTTGGGTTCGTAGTCCGTGATGGCCTGGGACTCTGCCTGTTTGGTCTCGATGCCGTAGTCGTCCTTGGCCTTCAGCAGGCCTTCGTAGGAGTTCTGGTTGAAGGAGCGGTCGTCGAAGCCGCCCGAGTCCGAGACGATGCACCCGGTGTAATCGGAGCGATCCTGGGCGATGTCCGCGTCTTCGTCAGGTGCGGGCGCGCATCCGGTGAGCAAGAGCGCCGATGCGCTGATAATGGCGCCGCCGGTCACCAACGTGCGGCGCAGGCCCTGGGGAGAAAGGACGGGCATGAGGTACCTCCGGGTGCGCCGCCGACCACGTGGCGGCGGATTCCCTGCCCGTGCATCGGCCGCGAATGTTCTGCGGTGTGCACCACAGTGTAGCCCCTCATAAGCCCTTTTGCTGGGAGCCTCCCGGGTCGGAACTCAGAGTTCGCCCTGATCGGTACGCCGTTGGTGGTTGATGGCCCGCAGGGCGGTCGCGGTCATGACACGCACGCCGCACTCGATGGCACGCTCGTCCGCCACGTAGTCCGCCTGGTGCAGGTCGTAGGTCTGCCCACCCGGCGGGCGGGTTCCGAGCCGCATCATCGATCCCGGTACTTCCTGGAGCATCCACGCGAAATCCTCGCCGCCCATCGACTGCTCCATGAGCACCACGGAGTCCTCGCCCAGTTCGGCTCGCGCCGCATTCTCCAACAAGGTGGTTTCGGTCTCCGTGTTGACCACCGGTGGGACGCCCTGGACGTGTTCGAGTTCGACCTCGACGCCGTACGGGGCGGCAACCTGTTCCACCACCTCGTCCAGCAGCTCCGCGGCCTTGTACCACGCGTCCGCGTCTAGACACCTCATGGTTCCGGCCATGTAACCGGTCGCTGGAATCGCATTCGGGGCCACCCCGGCCTCGATCTGCCCCCAGACCACCAGGACCCCGGCTCTGACATCGAGGTTCCTGGACAACACCGCCGGAACGTTGATCGCGATCTGGCCCATCGCGTAGATCAGGTCCTCCGTGAGGTGGGGCCGGGACGTGTGGCCGCCGTGTCCTCGAACAGTCAATTTGATCGTGTCGGTCGCGGACGTGATCGCACCGATGCGCGTGCCCACCTGACCGACGTCGACCTTCGGCTCGCAGTGGAGTGCGAAGGCACGCGGAACATCCTTCAGCACACCTTCCTTGATGACCGAGACTGCGCCCCCGGGCAGCTTCTCCTCGGCGGGTTGGAAAATGATGCGGACGGTGCCGGCCAATGGCGCGGACGAGTCGATGTCCGCCAAGGTCAGGGCGACTCCGAGCATGACGCTCTGGTGGATGTCGTGCCCGCACGCGTGCATCACCCCTTCGTTGATCGAGGCGAAGTCCAGTCCGGTGTTCTCCTCGATGGGCAGGGCATCGATGTCCGCTCGCAACGCGACGGCAATCGGGCCCCGCCCGATGTCCACATAGCACCCGGTGTACTTGAAGCGCACCGGGTGGAGCCCCGCCTGCTCGAGACGGGCCATGATGCGGTCGGTCGTCCGATGCTCGCGAAAGGACAGCTCCGGGTGCTGGTGGATCGTGCGTCGGAACTCGATCAGCTCGTCCACGAACTTGGCGACGAGCGGAGTGACGTGCAGCGGACTGCCGGAAGCTGAGAGTGACGGACTATTACCCATACAACCGACCTTAGCGCTCGGACCCGGGTTCGCGCCCACGTTGCAAACGTGTCAGAACATGACGACGCCGCCCGCGTCCCCCAGGGGACGCGGGCGGCGTCATTGATTGACTGACGTGCGGCGACGCGTCAGAAAGCGCGAGCCAGAACCGCCTGCTTGACCTCGGCGATCGCCTTGGTGACCTGGATCCCGCGGGGGCAGGCCTCAGTGCAGTTGAAGGTCGTCCGGCAGCGCCACACGCCTTCCTTGTCATTGAGGATCTCCAGGCGCAGGTCGCCGGCGTCGTCACGCGAATCGAAAATGAAACGGTGGGCGTTGACGATCGCCGCCGGCCCGAAGTACTGACCATCGGTCCAGAAAACGGGGCACGAGGACGTGCAGGCCGCACAGAGAATGCACTTCGTCGTGTCGTCGAACCGGTCCCGGTCTTCCTGGGACTGGTAGCGCTCGCGCTCCGGCTCGTGTCCCTCGTTCATGAGGAACGGCATGATCTCGCGGTAGGACTGGAAGAAAGGCTCCATGTCCACGATCAAGTCCTTCTCGCACGGCAGGCCCTTGATCGCCTCGACCGTGACCGGCTTGGACAGGTCGAGATCCTTCAGAAGGGTCTTGCACGCCAGCCGATTGCGGCCGTTGATGCGCATCGCATCGGAACCGCACACACCGTGCGCGCAGGAGCGGCGGAACGACAGCGAACCGTCGATCTCCCACTTGACCTTGTGCAATGCGTCCAGGACTCGGTCCGTGCCGAACATCTCCAGCTCGTAGTCCTCCCAATGCGCCTCCTCGGAGACCTCGGGATTGTAACGACGGACCTTCAAAGTGAGGTTGTACTTGGGGATCTCTCCCCCGCCGCCGGACTCACCCGGCAGATCGACCTTCGAAGCCGGCTCGGCTGCTTCCTTTTCCTGTGTAGTCATTAGTACTTACGCTCCATCGGCTCGTAGCGGGTGAAGATCACCGGCTTGGTCTCGAGGCGGATGCCGGCGACGCTGTCGGTCTCGGCACCTTCGTCCAGGTAGGCCATCGAGTGCTTCATGAACTTGTCGTCATCGCGGTTGGGGAAGTCCTCGCGGAAGTGGCCTCCACGGGATTCCTCGCGGTGCAGGGCCGCGACGGACATGACCTTGGCGAGCTCCAGCAGGAAGCCCAGTTCCACGGCCTCGAGGAGATCCAGGTTGAAGCGCTTGCCCTGGTCCTGGATCTGGATGTGCTTGTAACGCTCCTGCAGATCGGCGATCTTGTCCAGCGCGCTGTGGATCGTGTCGGCCGTGCGGAACACCTGCATGTCGGCGTCCATGACGTCCTGCAGTTCCTTGCGGAGCACGGCCACCTTCTGGTCGCCCTTGCCGTTGCGCATGAGATCCAGCAGATCCTGCGTCGGCTGGGCCGCGTCTTCGGGGACGGGCAGGAAATCCGCGGTCGCCGCGTACTCCGCAGCCTTGATTCCGGCGCGCTTGCCGAACACGTTGATGTCGAGCAGCGAGTTGGTTCCCAGACGGTTGGAGCCGTGGACCGACACGCAGGCGACCTCGCCCGCCGCGTAGAGTCCGGGGACCGTCTCCTCCGAATTGCAGTACACCTCGGCGTCGATGTTGGTGGGGATGCCACCCATCGCATAGTGGGCCGTCGGGAACACCGGGACGGGCTCGGTGTACGGCTCGACGCCCAGGTAGGTGCGCGCGAACTCGGTGATGTCCGGGAGCTTGGCATCGATGTGCTCCGGCTCGAGGTGGGTCAGGTCCAGGAGGACGTAGTCCTTGTTGGGCCCGCAACCGCGGCCCTCGCGAACCTCGTTGGCCATCGAGCGGGCCACGATGTCACGCGGGGCAAGGTCCTTGATCGTCGGGGCGTAGCGCTCCATGAAGCGTTCGCCCTCGGAGTTACGGAGGATTCCGCCCTCACCTCGGGCTGCCTCGGAGACCAGGATGCCCAGTCCCGCGAGACCCGTCGGGTGGAACTGAACGAATTCCATGTCCTCAAGAGGCAGGCCATTGCGGAAGGCGATGGCCATGCCGTCTCCGGTCAGCGTGTGCGCATTCGAGGTGGTCTTGAAGATCTTTCCGCAACCGCCGGAGGCGAAGACGATCGACTTCGCCTGGAACACGTGGACCTCGCCGGTGGCCAGATCGTAGGTCACGACGCCGGACGGCCGGGGCTTGCCGTCGACCTCGGTCATGACCAGGTCGAGCACGTAGTACTCGTTGAAGAACTCGACGTTGTGCTTGACGCAGTTCTGGTACAGCGTCTGGAGAATCATGTGGCCCGTGCGGTCCGCGGCGTAGCACGCACGGCGGACGGGTGACTTGCCGTGGTCACGCGTGTGCCCACCGAATCGACGCTGGTCAATGCGGCCCTCGGGGGTGCGGTTGAACGGCAGGCCCATCTTTTCGAGGTCCAGCACGGCGTCAATGGCTTCCTTGGCCATGACCTCGGCCGCGTCCTGGTCCACCAGGTAGTCGCCGCCCTTGATGGTGTCGAAGGTGTGCCACTCCCAGTTGTCTTCCTCGACATTGGCCAGCGCCGCACACATTCCGCCCTGGGCCGCACCGGTGTGCGAACGGGTCGGGTAGATCTTGGTCAGTACGGCGGTGCGGGCGCGCTGGCCGGATTCGATGGCTGCGCGCATACCGGCACCGCCGGCACCGACGATGACCACATCGTACTTGTGAAGCTGCATTCTTGGATGCTCTTTCCTTGTTGAGTCTCTGTAGGTGTGGGGCGGAGCGCCGTCCTGCCCCGGCGTCGTGATCCGGCCGCGGCTACGGTGCCGGGCAGAAGGACGGAACCAGCGAGGGATCTGCTCCCGTGGGGCACGGGGAGAAGGTGAAAATCACCAGGGTGCCGACGAGCAGGATGAACCCGGAAGCGAGGAAGAGCAGGGTCTTGAGCCAGAAACGGGTCCTGTCCTTCTCGGCGTAGTCGTCGATCACGGTGCGCACGCCGTTGGTCCCATGAATCATGGCCAGCCAGAGCATGATGAGGTCCCAGGTCTGCCAGAAGGGGTTGGCCCACTTGCCTCCGACGAAGCCGAAGTCGATCGCGTGAACCCCGTCGCCCATCATGAGGTTGACGAAAAGGTGCCCGAAGATCAGGACGATCAGCAGAACACCCGAGACGCGCATGTACAGCCACGCGAACATCTCGAAGTTGTTGCGCTTGGAGCCTGAGCGGTTGTACTTGATGCCATCGACGCTGTTGTCCCGGCTCCGCGGGACCGCGATGCGAGTTTTCAACGGAGTTGCCATGGGTTAGTGACCTCCAAAAACGATGGCGAGGTGGCGGACGAGGAACGGCACGACGGCGATGACCCAGAGGATCAGGACGCCCCACAGCATCGCTTTCTGGTTCTTGGCCCCGTTCTTCCAGAAGTCGATCAGGATGATTCGGAGACCGTTGAAGGCGTGGTAGACGATCGCGGCAACCAGGCCGGCCTCGCCGAGACCCATGATGGGGTTCTTGTAGGTGGCAATCACGTGGTTGTAGGCCTCCGGGGAGACCCGGACGAGTGCCGTATCAAGCACGTGGACAAGCAAGAAGAAGAAGATTGCGATGCCTGTGACGCGATGAGCCACCCAGGACCACATGCCCTGGCGGCCTCTATAGAGGGTGCCCTTGGATGTATTCGGCACTGAATAACCTCCCTGTTTCATCAACCGGAGGGCCGCGGCGTCGGTCTTCCTTCCGGCGAGGGGCCCAAGAATGCACTGCCACTGCGCAGACCGGGCGGGCCCGGGCGTCATGAGTGAGCGAGTTCTCCTGTCAGATTACCAGCAGCCGGAACACTTAGTGACACCATGTCGACGCCGCTCTCCCGCGGTCTTCCGGGGAGAATAGGCCACAGATTCTTGGCCTAATGCCGTGCTTCCCACTCATTCCGCCGATGCGGTCGAGCGACGATTCGGGAGTTCGGGTCGAGGCGCTCCTAAGGCACACTCGGCGGCCTTGCGATTTATGACGAACGCAACCGGTACGATGTGTGCGATGAATGCTCCACATGCGCACTTCCACCCGTTTGTCCCGGCCGGTGGTGTCGGGTCCCGCCTTTGGCCTCTGTCCAGGGCCGATGCACCGAAATTCCTGCTCGACCTGACGGGCAGCGGACATTCGCTCCTGCGCTCGACCTACGAGCGTCTGATCGATCTCAGCTCCAGTGGTGTGATGATTGTCACTGGGCGCACTCACGCGCAAGCCGTGCGCAGCCAGCTGCCCGAATGTTCCGAGTCGGATCTCGTGCTGGAACCCTCTCCCAAGGATTCGGGCGCGGCCATCGGGTTGGCCTCGGCGATCATTAGCCTCCGGGACCCCGAGGCCATCGTCGGCTCGTTCGCGGCGGACCATGTGGTGGAGCCGACGGAGGAATTCCACCGAGTCGTCGAGGAAGCGGTGCAGACCGCGGCCACGGGCCGCATCGTGACCATCGGCATCACACCGACCTCCCCGTCCACGGGGTTCGGCTACATCCGCGCGAGCGAAAGCCTCAACCTGGAGGCCGCACCGTCCGCGATGAAGGTCGACGAGTTCGTAGAGAAACCGGACGAGGACACTGCGCGCTCGTACGTCCGCAGCGGTGAGTACACCTGGAATGCGGGCATGTTCGTCGCCCCGGCCAAACTCCTGCTGAGCCATCTGGCCGCGAACCAGCCCGAGCTGCACGCGGGCATCATGGAGATCGCCGAGGCCTGGGAGACTGACGAACGGGACGCCGTCATGGACCGGGTGTGGCCCAGTCTGCCCAAAATCGCGATCGACTACGCCGTGGCCGAGCCTGCGGCCGCGGCGGGCGACGTCGCCATGGTCCCCGCCTCCTTCACCTGGGACGACGTCGGGGACTTCGCAGCCATCAGCCGGCTCAACCGCGCCGTGAACGTGGACGAGGTTGCCGTGATCGGCAAGAACAAGAGAGTCATGACGGACAACGCCTCCGGCATCGTCGCGTCGGACACCAGCCGCATCGTCGCCTTGATCGGCGTCGAAGACATCGTGGTGGTGGATACCCAGGATGCACTGCTGGTCACGACTCAAGAGCATGCCCAAAGAGTCAAGGACGCCGTCAACGCGCTCAAGGAGAACGGGGACACCGACGTCCTCTGATCGGCGTCGGCAAGGGCCCGGGCGCCGGGCCTTCGGACCCAGGTGCGTCGCGTCCCGCTCGACCCTCAGGGGGCCGGGACGCTCAGCGGAGGTCGACCCGGCCCAGTGACCGCCATCCGGCGTCGTCACCGATGTAGGCGTCCAGCCCGGTGACCGGGAACGTCGCTGTGAAATCCCTGAAGTCTGCCAACGCGGCCTCGAGCGTGCGCCGCCCCTCGTTCTGCGTCAACGTCATGTGCGGGTGATAGAGAAACGGCGATGCGCTGTCCAAAAGTTTCAGGCACCGATTGTGCAGCTCGTGGAGAAACTCCGTGCCATCCCCCACGGACAGGAAGACCACGTCACTCATCGGACGGAAAGTCCCGGTGCCGGTGAGAGTGATGCGACCAGGACCGAGCCCCAGGCAAAGATCCTCGAATTCCGAGAGGAACCGTTCGGCGCTTTCCTCCGGGCGCTCACCCAGCTCCGCGATGAATACCGTGATGTGCAGAGGATGCCCCGGGTGAGAACAATGGTGGGATCGCCACCGCATGACGTCCTCGTGCACGCACGCGGGCACGTCCAGGACCAGGCTCAGATAGCTCTTGCCCGGAAGAATCGTGGGGCTCACACCGATCCTTCCCTGATCGGCGGGACCCGATGAGACCTTTGTTTGCACTACTCAGCCCCGCGGTGCCAGAAATCCCATGCGTTCATAGGCTGACGCAACAGTCGGTGCCGCGATCTCCCGTGCCTTGGCCGCGCCGATGGCCAGCAACCGGTCCAATTCGGCGGGGTCGTCCATGATCTCCAGGGTGCGTTCCCTGATGGGACCGAGGACGTCCACGGCGACGTCGGCCAGCCCAACCTTCAGGTGGCCGTACATCTTGCCCTCGTACTCGGCGACGATGTCCTCGACGGACCGACCGGTCAGGGACGAATAAATGGTCAACAGGTTCGAAACGCCCGGCTTGTCCTCCCGGTCGAAGCGGATCTCGGTTCCGTCGTCCGTCACGGCGGACTTGATCTTCTTGGCCAGCTTCTTCGGATCGTCCAACAACCAGATGATGCCGTTCTCCGAGGCCGCCGACTTGGACATCTTCGCCGAAGGGTTCTGCAGGTCGTAGATCTTGGCGGTATCGCCGAGGATCTTGGCCTCGGGAACCACAAAAGTCTCGCCGAACCGCGTGTTGAATCGCTGTGCGAGATTGCGGGTCAGCTCGAGGTGCTGCCGCTGGTCCTCCCCCACCGGAACCTGGTCGGTCTGGTACAGCAGGATGTCGGCCGCCATGAGCATCGGGTAGGCGTACAGTCCCGCCGACGTGTTCTCGGATCCCTGCTTCGCGGCCTTGTCCTTGAACTGCGTCATGCGGCGGGCCTCGCCGTCGCCAGTGATGCATGTGAGCAACCAGGCCAATTGGCTATGCTCCGGGACGTGGGACTGGACGAAGAACGGCGTCTTCGTCGGGTCGATGCCCGCGGCAATGTACTGGGCGGCGGTCTTCCGGGTCCGCTCCGCGAGATGCTCAGGGTCCTGCGGGACCGTGATCGCGTGGAGATCGGGGATGAAATAGATGCACTCGTTCTCGGCCTGCATCTCCACCCAGTTGCGGACCGCCCCGACGTAGTTGCCCAGATGAAGGGAATCTGCCGAAGGCTGCGCACCGGAAAATACTCTCGGTGCACCGGTGGATGCGTTGGGGATGGTGCGTTCTGTCATGCTGTTCTTTTCTGCTCTCTGCGGCCCCGACGCCCACCGGTTCCGGCGGGCTCGGGAGGCGCAACGTCTAGAAGTGGTAGTCGACCACGAGCGGAGCGTGATCAGAGAAGCGGGTGTCGTAGCTCGGTGCCCGATCCACCACGGCGTTCTGCGCGGCCTCCGCAAGGGCCGGGGTCGCCATGTGGTAATCGATCCGCCAGCCGGCGTCGTTGTCGAAGGCCTGGCCCCGGTAGGACCACCAGGTGTAGGGTCCTGGCACCTCGCCGGCCAGGCCACGGGCGACATCGCGGTATCCGAGGTCGCCGAAGAACCGGTCGAAGTAGGCGCGTTCCTCAGGAAGGAACCCGGCGTTCTTGACGTTGCCCTTCCAATTCTTGATGTCGAGTTCGGTGTGGCCCACGTTGAGGTCGCCGACGATCAGAGCGTGGTCAGAATGTTGCGCGAGCGCCGGGAGCCGTTCGAGCATCACGTCCAAGAACCTGTACTTGTCGTCCTGGCGCTCCGTACCGACCTCGCCCGAGTGGACGTAGGCGGAGACCACCGTGAGGGTCTGCCCGTTGGGCAGTTCATAGTCGGCTTCGACCCAGCGCCCCGAGCGGGCGAAGTAATCGACGCCGATATTCTCCCGTTTGGCCACGGGCTGGCCGGACAGCCGGGAGGGCCGGTCCTCGGTGTCCTTGCGCGTCGCAATCGCAACACCTGCGCGGCCCTTGGCCTCGGCCTCGGCGTGCAGGATGTCCCAGTCCTCTTCCCCGAGCAGTTCTCGGAGCTTCGCGTCAGGGGCTCTGACCTCCTGGAGGCAGAGGACGTCGATGTCCCTGTTCTCGAGCCAGTCCCCCATGGTCTGCTTCTTCTTGGGGTTGTAGGCGGCCCGAATACCATTGACATTCACGGTTGCGATGCGCAGGCTGTTGCCGTCCCTGGCGGTCTGGTCCATAAAGTCTCGGCCTTCCTCGTGATTCTTCCGATGGCTCACACGCGGTCCCGCCGTGCGGAATCAGACGTGCTCGTGGACGATCAATGCTTTCGCAACCGACTGGTCGAGTGGTTCTAGTCCACGACCGTGCCGTCGACGGTGTCCTGGGACTGAACCATACCCATCCCGTTCTTGGCCGTGAAATTGATGGTGTCGATGGCCCGGTCCACCACTTCCTGGTCCGCCTGGTCGCCCTTGGCAAGTTCTTCCTTGAGAACCTTGTTCTGCACCAGCACGATCTGGAAGGAATGCGCGAGTTTTTGGTCACGCATGGCGTCGGCTTCGGGGACCGCCGAGGTCCCGGAAGAAGGCGCACGCATCTGGGCGTCCTCGAGATCGCTCTGCAACTTCCTGACGGCGTTCTTCCCGAAACGGAGCGTTCCCCGGACCAGGAAGAGCGCATAGGCCGCGAGCGCCAACCACCCGAGAGCGATGGCCGCCAGGATCCATCCCAGCACGGACTGCTCGTTCGCCGCGGAAATCACAGCGAAGACGAAAATCAGAACCATCACCGCCATGCCGATCACGGTGGCCCAGAAGGCTCTTCCGCTGGCCGCGCTTCTGGTCTGTGCATTGCCCACACGGGCGTCTGAAGTTCCGATCGGTTGCATGGCCCCCATTGTACAAGTCCGCGGCGGGGCGCTTTCCGCCCCTCAGCATCACACGACAACGCCGGCCCCGCCGTTTCCGGCCAGGGCCGGCGCTCGTTTCCCTAGGCCTCCGCCGCTTCCCTTTCGGCCCTCTGGACGACGTTGACCAGCAGCATCGCCCGGGTCATGGGTCCCACACCGCCGGGGTTCGGCGAATACCACGAGGATTTGGCCGCGGCGTCCGGGTGGATGTCACCCGTGAGCTTCTTCTTGCCCGTTTCCGGGTCCAGGACCCGGGATACGCCGACGTCCAGAAGGATCGCGCCGTCGGCCACCTGGTCGGGGCGCACGGCGTGCGGAACCCCGATCGCTGCGACGATGATGTCCGCGCGGGCGAGGACCTCGTCGAGGTCCTTGGTCCCGGTGTGCGCCATGGTCACGGTCGCGTTGATGTCACGACGGGACAGCAACAACCCGAGCGGTCGGCCCACCGTAATTCCACGGCCCAGGACCACGACGTTCTTTCCGACCAAGTTGATGCCGTGACGGTGCATGAGCTCGATGATGCCGTTCGGCGTGCACGGCAGCGGGGAATCGATATCGCCGTATACATTCAGTACGAGCTTGCCGAGGTTGGTCGGGTGGAGACCGTCGGCGTCCTTGTCCGGGTCGATCCTGCCCAGGATCCTGTTCGTGTCGATGTGCGGCGGCAGGGGGAGCTGAACAATGTATCCCGTGCATTCGGGGTTCGCGTTCAGCTCGTCGATGACCTGTTCGAGTTCTTCCTGGGTGACGTCTTCGGGGAGATCGCGCCGGATCGACGCGATGCCCACCTCGGCGCAGTCACGGTGCTTGCCGCCAACGTAGGAACGAGAGGCCGGGTCGTCCCCGACCAGCACGGTTCCCAGCCCCGGCGTGATGCCCTTGGCCCGGAGCTCGTCCACGCGGTCACGCAGTTCGTTCTTGATCGCACCGGCCGTGGCCGTTCCGTCGAGGACCTTCGGGAATGTTTCCTGCTGGGTCTCGGTGTTGATGTCCGAATACCTTTCCTGCTGAGTGGTTGTCGCGTTCACCATTCCTCGAGGCCCTCGTAGAGGGGGAACTGCTCGGCAAGCTTCTCGACCCTGGCGCGCAGGGCGTCGGCGTCGACCCCCGGCTTGAGCGCTTCGGCGATGATGTCGGCAACCTCGGTAAATTCTTCGCGTCCGAAACCACGCGTGGCCAGAGCGGGCGTGCCGATGCGCAGGCCCGAGGTCACCATGGGCGGGCGAGGATCGTTGGGAACCGCGTTGCGATTGACCGTGATGCCGACCTCGTGCAGGATGTCCTCCGCCTGCTTGCCGTCCAGTTCGGAATTCCGCAAGTCCACGAGCACAAGGTGCACGTCGGTGCCCCCGGAGAGAACCGAGATGCCGTGCTCAGCGACGTCGTCCCCGGTCAAACGGTCGGCGAGAATCTGCGACCCTTCGACCGTCCGCTTCTGCCGGTCCTTGAATTCCTCGCTCGCGGCAATCTTGAAGGCGACCGCCTTGCCCGCGATGACGTGCATCAGCGGACCACCCTGCTGTCCCGGGAAGACCGCCGAGTCGATCTTCTTCTTGAGCTCCTCGGTGCACAGGATCACGCCGGAGCGCGGGCCCGCCAGCGTCTTGTGAACGGTTGAGGTCACCACGTGGGCGTGGGGCACGGGGTTCGCGTGGATGCCGGCGGCGACCAGCCCGGCGAAATGCGCCATGTCGACCCAGAGGTACGCGCCGACCTCGTCGGCGATCTGGCGGAAACGCTCGAAGTCCTGTTCACGCGGGTACGCGGACCAACCGGCGACGATGACCTTGGGCCTGGCCTCCAGCGCGACCTCACGAACACGGTCCATGTCCAGCCGGCCCGTCTCCGGATCGACCTCGTAGGCTGCGATGTTGTACAGCTTGCCGGACACGTTGAGCTTCATTCCGTGAGTCAGGTGGCCGCCGTGGGCCAGGGACAACCCCATGAGGGTGTCCCCCGGCTGCATGAGCGCCATCATCACGGCGGCGTTCGCCTGTGCGCCGGAGTGGGGCTGGACATTCGCGTGCTCTGCACCGAACAGCGACTTGGCACGCTCCCGCGCCAGGTCCTCGACGACGTCGACGTGCTCGCATCCGCCGTAGTAGCGGCGGCCCGGGTAGCCTTCCGCATACTTGTTGGTCAGCACCGAGCCCTGCGCCTCCAGGACGGCGCGCGGAGCGAAGTTCTCCGAAGCGATCATCTCGAGGGTCGCTCGCTGGCGACCCAATTCCTTGTCGATGGCCTGCGAGACCTCGGGGTCCAGCTCCGCCAGCGGCCGGTTGTTGACATCCTGCACGGACGAGTTGCTCATAGTTCTCCTGGGGCTGACTCCACGCCTGCGACGTGGCACGCGAATGGCTTCCGCACCATCCTATGTCACGCAGAGCCCCAGAACGCCTCCGTTTCACGGTGCTACGTGGATCATCCAGCCATCGGTGAAAGCCGCCGGAAACCGGCGTCTTGTCGAACCACAGGACGGCGTGAGCGTGTTTAATGGTTGCCTGAGCCAACAGGAAAGGTCCTTGATGAACTCTCTCACCTCGCTCGGAGCCAGTGATCCCTTGAACCTCCGCTCCGGTTCCCCTTATCGACCGGACTCGAGCACCACGAGAGAAAACCGATCACAGATGCCTCTGTCGGTGCCGCAGAAGGCCGTGATCTTCGATATGGACGGAGTCGTCACGGATACCGCATCCGTGCATTCCAACGCGTGGAAGAAGCTCTTCGATGCAATCCTCGCGGATCCCCGCCTGGAGCCCTCCGAAGGTCACGACGCCGGGGATATCGACCGCAGGGAATTCAGTATCTCCACGGATTACAGGTCCTATGTGGACGGACGCGCCCGCGAGGACGGCGTGCGCACTCTTCTGGCCTCTCGTCACGCAGCACTCCCCGAAGGCAGCGAGGACGACCCCTCGGGGCAGTGGACCGTCCAGGGCCAGTCACGCCTCAAGAACGACTACTTCCAGGAAGAACTCGAGTCCAACGGCGTGACGGTGTTCAAGGGCACCGTCTCGCTTGCGCGTCGGCTCCAACGAAGCGGAGTGCCGATCGCGTTGGTCACGGCGTCCAGGAACTCGACCTCGGTTCTCGAGGCTGCTGGACTCGACGACCTCTTCGACCTCGTCATCGACGGAACCTACGCGCTCGAGAACAATGTGCCCGGAAAACCTGCGCCGGACATGTTCCTGGCCGCGGCCCGCCAGCTCGGGGTTTCCCCTGCCGAAGCTGCCGTCATCGAGGACGCCGTGTCCGGGGTCCAGGCGGCGCGTGCGGGAGGATTCGGGCTCGTCGTCGGGATCAATCGCCACGGAGACCGCAACGAGTTGGAGGAGGCCGGCGCGGATCTGGTTCACAACGACGTCGGAGAACTCGACCTGGGTGCGGAGCGGAACGACTCGTGGAAGCTCGTGTTCCACGGCTTCGACCCCGAACAGGAAGGCCATCGTGAGGCCCTGCTGACCCTGGCCAACGGGTACATGGGTGTTCGTGGTTGCCGGCCCGAGCGCGGAGACGACGGCGTCCACTACCCCGGCACCTACGTGGCCGGCCTGTTCAACCGCGTCGTCTCCCACATCAATGGCCGCGACCTCGAACACGAGTCGATGGTCAATCTGCCGAACTTCCAGTTCTTCGATGTTCGGCTTCGGGGCGGGGACTGGTGGTCCGAGGGCGGCATGACCCCGCTGGACGAGGTCACCGAATTGGACCTGCGCCACGGGGTTCTCACCCGGACCTGTCTGCTCGAAGAGGTGCCCAGCACCGACACCGAACCCGTCTCGGAGACGCCCCGTCGGGTCAAAATCACGCAAAAGCGCCTGGTGTCCATGGAGCACCGGCACCTGGCGGCCATGGAGACCACCGTGACGCCGCTGGGTTGGACGGGACGCGTCCACGTGCGGAGCGGCATCGACCCGAACGTCACGAACAACAACGTCGCGGAATACCGCGACCTCGCGCGCCACCATCTGGTCGCGGAAGCCTCCACCACGCTTCCGGACAACACGCTGATCAATGTCGTACGCACCAACCAGTCGGGGCACGAGGTCGCCGTCGCCCAGCGGACGACGGTCAACGGCTCGGTAACCTCAAAGCTCGAGAGGGAGATCCGTCCGGGCGGCGTCGAGATGCGTCGGTACAGGGTCGACGGGCAGGACGGCAAAGAGGTCGTCTTCGACACGACCACGGCCCTGGTGACTTCCCGCGATTCGGCCATCGCCTCCGCGGTTCTCGGCGCGGTCGAAGCCCTGAACAGGACCGAAAACGGGTTCTCCGCGCTGTACGGCCCGCACCAGCAGGCGTGGTCCAGGCTGTGGGCCCGGTTCGCCGTCGATATCGAGACGGATGTGACCACGATGCTCGCCCTGCGCCTGCACATTTTCCACATCGTCCAGACGCTCGGCCCCAACATGGAGCTCAACGACGCCGGCGTCACCGCCCGAGGGCTGCACGGCGAGGGCTATCGCGGACACATCTTCTGGGACGAGATATTCATCCTCCCGATCATCACCATGCGCCTGCCTTTCGTGACCCGTTCGCTCTTGCAGTACCGGTGGGCGCGGTTGCCTGCGGCACGCGACAAGGCCACAGAGTTCGGGGCCAGCGGCGCCATGTTCCCGTGGCAGTCCGGATCCGACGGGCGGGAGGAGACTCCCGTGGAGCTCTACAACCCCCATTCGGACCGGTGGATGCCGGATAATTCGTGGCGCCAGTTCCACGTCGGGCTCGCGATCGCCTACAACTCGTGGACTTACTACACGGCCACGGGCGACACGAGCTGGCTGGCGCACCAGGGCGCGGAGCTCATGGTCGAGATCGCCCGGTTCTTCACCTCGTTGGTCACCTTTGATGCGGAAGACAAGCGGTACCACATCGAGGGTGCCATGGGACCGGACGAATACCACGACGGCTACCCCGGTTCCGAGGACGGCGGCGGGCTGAAGGACAACGCCTACACGAATGTCCTGGCCGCGTGGCTCTTCCGGCACACGGTCGAGATCTTTGAGGAACTTCCCGAGCACCAGGCCCTGCGGGTGACCTCGGCCAACAACGTGACCGAAGCCGAACTCGCTGCCTGGCAGCACATGGCCGCGAACATGGCCGTTCCCTTCAACCGGAACGGTACGATCAGTCAGTTCGACGGTTACGACGACCTGGCCGAGATCGATTGGGACCACTACCGCCGCAAGTACGGCAACATCGGCCGCATGGACCTCATCCTCGAGGCCGAGGACGACGCGACGAACAACTACAAACTGTCCAAGCAGGCCGACACGTTGATGCTCGTGTATCTCTTCGGCCAGCGCGGACTGCAGGAACAGCTTTCGTTGCTGGGCTACGACGTCTCCCTCGCCAAGATCGAAGAGACCATCGACTACTACCTCGCCCGCACGTCCAACGGGTCGACCCTCTCCCGGGTCGTGACGGCCTCGATCATGTCGCGCGTGGATCCTCGCCATTCGTGGAGCGTCTACCAGGACGCCCTCATGGCTGACCTGGACGACACTCAGGGCGGCACGACTCAGGAAGGCATTCACCTGGGCGCGATGTGCGGGACGCTCGACGTCGTGCAGCGCGCCTACGCCGGCGTGCAGGTGCTGACCGACTGCATCCAGCTGGAGCCTTCGATGCCCGAGGAGCTGAAGTCGGTGGGCTTCGAGGTTCAGTACCACGGCCAATTGTTGGACGTCTTCATCGATGCGACGCGCGTCCGGCTCTCGGCCAGATCCAAGAAGGCGAGCGCCGTCCGCGTGCGGGTAGGCGACTTCGAGACTGTCCTCCCAGGCGGGGAATCCTGCGAGTACCGGCTCGAGGACCTGCACGCCGTGAAGCGATAACGGTCGGGGGCGCGTCGGAGCTGAGCGCCGGTGGGCCGGGTCCGCAGGTGCCAACGTGCCCTGGCTCGTTCGCCGCTCGCCCGTCGCTCGCCCGTCGCTCGCTCCGCGACGTGGCAAAGGCCGCGCGCACCCACGCTTCCGTTCCGTGGCGGTTACCCGAGGGAGAGGCGATGACCCCCGTTAGGTGGCGGTTCAATCCCCATTCAACAGGGGTAAACAGCTCCTCATCGGGCAACCGCCACCCAACGACGTCGGAGGCGACAGGCGACATGCGACAGACGGCGGCACGGGGTAGCCGACCGCGCCCAGCCGCACACGCCCAGTTACCCGAGGTTCCGTCTCGTGCGCCCAGCGACCCGCCGTTCCGCCCCGTACCTTAGTCGCGGGCGGCGGAGCGGCGGCGCAAGAACGCTGCGACGAGTGCGCCGGAGACGTTGTGCCACACCGAGAAGACCGCACCGGGCAAGGCGGCCTCGGGGGTGAAGTATGTTCTGGCGAGCGACGTCGCCAACCCGGAGTTCTGCATCCCCACCTCGATCGCGGTGGTTCGCCGAGCGGACACGGGCACCCTGAACAGTGTTGCCGCGCCGTAGCCCAGCAAATATCCGAGCCCGTTGTGGAGTACGACGGCGAGCAGCACGAGCAGGCCAGCCGAAACGATGGCCGCAGCCGATCCGGCGACCACGATCGCGACGATCACGGAAATGGCCGCGACCGAAACCCACGGCAATGCGGGCGTCACGGCGACCACGACGCGCGGGACCAGGCCGCGGACCACGAGGCCCAGGAGCACCGGAACCAGCACGACCTCGAGGATGGAGAGCATCATCTCGGTACCGCTCACGTCCATCCTCTCCCCCGCGAGCCACACGGCCAACAACGGGGTCAGGAAGGGGGCGATGAGGGTAGAGATCGATGTCATCGCCACGGAAAGGGCGACGTCGCCCTTGGCCAGGTAGGACACGACGTTCGACGCCGTGCCGCCCGGGCAGCACCCCACTAGGATCACGCCGACCGCCAGTTCCGCCGGGAGCTGGAGGACCCAAGAAATCAGGAGACCCAGCAGGGGCATGATCACGAACTGTGCGACCACTCCGATCACCACGGGTACGGGGTTCTTGACCACCAGCGCGAAATCGGGCGCGGTGAGGGTGAGGCCCATGCCGAACATGATGATGCCCAACAAAGGATTGACCCATCCTGAGAGTCCGGCGAAAGCACCGGGCAGGACGAAGCCCAGCACGCCCGCGGCGAGAATCAGCAGCGGAAAGATCGTCACCGCATAGAGGGCGCTGCGTTCTTCGGACTTCTTGGCCGGACCGGGGGTCCCTGACTGGGTGGAGTGCATGAGCACTGTCTACCAGGTCACGGCAGAGGCTGCTATGGCTCGCACGGAATCGTCCAGGATGTGATCGATCGGCGCGTCGATGTCGATCCGCGCGCCGGGTTCGTGGTCCCCGAGCTCCTCCAGCGTCTCCAACTGTGAGCGCAGAAGCCCAGTCGGCATGAAGTGATCGCTGCGGCCCTCGAGCCGGTGGGACAAGGTTTCCTCGTCGCCCGCGAGGTGCACGAAGAACGTCCGGGGGGCCTCGGCAAGAATCGCTTCTCGGTAGGACCGCCGAAGGGCCGAGCAGGCGATGACCAGACCCGCCCCTTCCGGGCCGACTGCCGCGGCCTTCTGCAGCGTCTGCCCGACGACGTGCAACCACGGCCACCGGTCCTCGTCCGTCAGGGGGTTCCCGGCCGCCATCTTCTCCACGTTGGAGAGAGGATGGAGAGAGTCGGCGTCGATGAACTCGGCCCCGAGACGGGTCGCGAGCAGAGAGCCGATCGTCGTCTTGCCTGCTCCGGACACTCCCATGACCAGAATCAGCGGAGGTGCGGAGAGATGGTGGTCTACCAATTGTGAACGGTCCCATCGGCCAGTCGGTTGTAAGGAAGATATGCCTGATCGTAGGGGAAACGACCGGCCGCCGTCTCATCGAACTCGACTCCGAGGCCTGGAGTGTCGCCGGGGTGCAGGTACCCGTTCTCGAAGGTCAGTCCCTCGTGGAAGACCTCGCGGGTCAGTCGGGAGTGCGGCATGTACTCCTGCAGGCCGTAGTTGTGGATCGACAGACCCAGGTGCAGTTGGGCCGCGAACCCGATCGGCGAAACATCGGTCGGCCCGTGGAAACCGGACCTGACCTGGTACATCTCGGCGAAGTTCATGACCTTCCGCAAGGGTGTGATGCCACCGAAGTGAGTCGATGCGCAACGGACGAAGTCGATGAGCTGCTCCTGAATGAGGTCCTTGATGTCGTAGACCGAGTTGAAGACCTCTCCAATCGCCAAGGGGGTCGTGGTGTGCTGGCGGACGAGACGCAGGGCTTCCTGGTTCTCGGCCGGGGTGCAGTCCTCGAGCCAGTACAGGTCGAACGGCTCCAGCGACTTGCCCAACTGGGCGGCCTCGCGCGGGGTCATCCGGTGGTGGCCGTCATGCAGCAACGGCAGCTCCGGACCGAATTCGTTGCGCACCGCTTCGAATACGGTTGGGACGTGGCGAAGATAGGCGCGGGTGTCCCAATCCTCTTCGACGGGCTGGGTCCCGCGATTGGCGGGCTCGAAATCGTACCGCTCCCCTGTCGATTGTTCCTGCGCCGCGACGCCGTACAGTTTCTCGATCCCGGGCACCGACGTCTGGACACGAATCGACTTGTATCCCAGGTCCAGTTCCTCACGGATCGAGTCGAAGAGGTGCTCGAGGTCTCGCCCCGAGGCGTGGCCGTAGGCCCGGCAGCCGCGACGCGACGCCCCGCCCAGGAGCTGGTAGACGGGCAGACCCGCGACCTTCCCCTTGATGTCCCACAGGGCCATGTCGACCGCGGCAATCGCGGCCATCGTGACCGGTCCACGACGCCAGTAGGACGCCCGGTACAGGAACTGCCAGGTGTCCTCGATGGTGCTGGGGTCCTTGTCCAGCAGCAACTGGCAGACGTGCTCCTTCAGATACGCGGCCACGGCGAGCTCGCGCCCGTTGAGAGTCGCGTCCCCGATCCCGGTCACGCCGTCGTCGGTCGTGATCCTGAGCGTCACGAAGTTGCGGGAGGGACTCGTGACAAAAACTTCGGCTTTCTCAGTACGCATTGTTCTACTGTCCTTTCGATGGGTCGTCGGTCTCGGAGGAGTCTTCCCGCGGCGCCTCGGCCCCCGGGTCGTCCTCGATAATGCGGATTCTGGGTTGATCGTGTTCGGGCACGGTCGTGTTCGCCGCGGTCGTGGGATGCGACGTGCTCGCGGTGGGTCCTGCGAGATCTTCGCTCGTCTCCACGGCCGCGGGAACCGCACCGGTGCGGAGGTCTTCGTGGCGCAACCTCCGGTTTGCCTCGATCGACTTCATAATCACTGTGAATTTGTCCTCGGTGAGCGGGTAACCGGCCATCACGATCAGCGCGAGAACAAACACTGCGGCGGGGATCAGCCCGCCATACGCGGCCAGGCCGGTGACGACGCCGTCGCCCTGGTCTCCCTGCCCCGCTGTATATCCTGCCCAGGTCAGGGCGACGCCGCCCAGGGCCTGGCCGAGGGCCTGCCCGACCTTGCGCGTGAACGAGAAGGCGGCGTAGGTCGCGCCCTCGGTGCGTACGCCGGTCTTGTACTCGCCGTATTCGACGGTGTCCGCTTCGAGCGCCCAGGTCATCGTGTTGAGCAGCCCCATGCCGACTCCCACCAGGAACAGGCCGATGAGGCTCGTGACGAGCGAGTGCCACACCGAGTTGCTCACAGCGAACAGGACGCCGCCGGCCGCAGCGACGACGCAGTTGTAGATGAACCCTCGCTTCTTGCCCAGGGCGCGGGTGACGGCCGGGCCGAACGGACCGACGTAGAGCACCGCCCCGGTGGTGATCACGATCGATACGGACGCAACCCATCCTCCGGAGGTGTAGCGCCCGAGCACGACGTTGGCCAGGTAGATGGTCAGCGCGGCAACCATCGACTGGGCCGTCAGGTAAAAGACCGAAGACAAGCACAATCTCAACAGCGGCCCGTTCTGCCGGATGGTGGACAGGGTTTCCTTGAAGCTGACCTTCTCGACCTCGCGGAACACCACCTCCTTGGACGTCAGGAAGGTGATGCCGAAGAAGACGGCGCCAATCACCAGGAAGGCGACGGAGGTGATCAGGAACGTGGTCGAGAGATCCGCCGCTTGCTTGAGCCGCGGTGCCAGAAACACCGAGAGCAACAGGATCGTGGCACCTGAGCCGACCATCCGCGCGGAGGCGAGCCGCGAGCGGTCCACCGGGTTCTGGCTCATGGCACCGGCCAATGACCCGAACGGGATGTTGACCATCGAATACAGCAGGCCCAGCACCGCGTAGCTGACGGTCGCCCACACGATCTTGGTCGCGTACGAGTCCACCGGAATCCAGAAGCAGAGCACGTTCACCACGAGCAACGGAACCGTGTACCAGAGAAGGAAGGGACGGAACTTGCCCCACCGCGTCATCGTGCGATCCACCATGCGCCCGGCGAAGAGGTCCGCGAAGGCGTCCCAAATCTTCACGAAGAGGAAGATCGCACTCGCGTGGGCCGGGTGTATGCCGACGACGTCCGTGTAGAAGAGCAGGAGAAAGGTCCCGGTCATCTGGAACGCGATATTGCATCCGGCGTCGCCGAGACCGTACCCGACGATCCTCGTCTTCGGCAGGTGCTCCCTTGCCACGTGGGGTATGGATGATGTGGATATGTCAGACATGGCAGGCTCCTTTGCCTGGTGTGCCCGTGGGGGCTCTGGTCGGTGGCCCGAGGAAGGCCGCCCGTTCAATGAGACCGAAGCGCTCAGCGGCCGAGTTTCTCGGCCCACCTCCGCCGTAGCTCGTGCGCGAGTGCCTTGGGTTTGCGGTCCCGGGTGAAGGTTCCCTTCTTGTTCCCATCGACACGGGCGAAACCGTTCTTGGTCTGGAAGTCGGCGAAATTCCACACCTGTTCGCCGACCATGCACTCAACCCGATCGAATTCCTCGTGATACATGCGGAGCAAGGCCACCTGGTACTCCTCGGTGAACGGGATTTCGTAGACCGAGTGCAGCCCGGCCACGGTGTCCGCCCCGTACTCCGTCATGAGGGTGGGTTTCCCGTACTGCTGGTCCCAGTCCTCGAGTTCAGAGCGCAGTATCCGCCGCGCAGCCTCGATGTCACCGGAGTTCTCGTACCAGCCGTAGTAGCGATTGAGCATGAGGACGTCGAAGAGGTGCGAGATCCTGTCCACGCCGCACGGGGCGAACATGACGTTGACGAATCCGATGGGTCGGGAGGGGTCCAGCTCGCGGGCCAGCCGGGCGAGCGGCTCGAAGTATTCGAGCGCGCCGTCGGCTCCTGAGTCCGGCTCGTTCGAGATCGACCACAGGACCACCGAGGGGTGGTTCTTGTCCTGCTGGACGAGTTCACGAATCTCTTGGGCGTGGACCTCCCGGGTCCTCTCGTCCACGTTGCCGGGGTCGAAGGTGTTGCCGCCGCCCTGGTCCATGATCCCGGCACCCATGTGCCAGTTCAGCCCGACGGCCGGGGTCTCGTCGATCACCACGATTCCGCGTTCGTCCGCGTAGTCCATGATCTCTTCCGAGTACGGGTAGTGCGAGGTCCGGAACGAGTTGGCATTGATCCAGTCCAGCAACGCGAAATCCTGGATCATGTGGGCGTCCGAGTGGGCCTTGCCGATGGTCTCGTGGTCCTCGTGCATCCCGAAGCCGGTGAAGTAGAACGGCTCGCCGTTGATGAGGAACTGTTTGCCCCGGACCTCGACGGTGCGCACGCCGAATCGCTGGTCGTACTCGTCGGCGAGCCGTTCACCCTCGTAGGTCAGGACGCGCAGCGTGTACAAGTATCCGTGGCGCGGTTGCCACAGGTTGACGTCGCCCCAGGACAGCTCGCCGTCGAGAGAACCGCCGTCGACATGGACGCGATCCGTCGCGGCAACGACGGCACCGTCCGCGTCCAGGACCTGCAGGGCTGCCTCGGTCGCCTCGCCCGCGAAGTCAGCGGCGTACCGTACCGTTCCGCGGCCTGTGTCCCGGTCGACGTCGGTCGTCACGGTCACGTCCTCGAGCCGGGTCGGGTCCACGGCGTACAGCCAGATCGATCGGTGGAGGCCGGCGTAGTTGAAGAAGTCGTGCCGGTAGGCCAGATGTTTGCGGCCGTCGTCGTCCTGGGTCACCTCGCCGGGAGGCAGCGTCTCGTGGGACAGTTCGTTGTTGACGGCCACCGTGAGCAGGAATTCACGGCCAGGTTCGACCACATCGGTCACGTCGGCCTCGAAGGGGGTGTAACCGCCCTGGTGGCGGGCGACCTCGCGGCCGTCGACGAAGACGACGCCGAGGTGAGTTGCCGCGTCCAGCCGGAGGACGATCCGCTGCCCGTGGAACCCTCGTGGAACGCGAATCCGGCGGGAGTACCAGACCCAACCGATGTGCTCCCGAATGGCGTTGTCGGCAAAGAGATCGTTGTAGGACCCCGGTACCGGGGCGGTGAGGCCCTGACGGGGCAGGCCAATCGCCCACCCGTTGTCGAATCCCTCGTGGTTCCAGTCCACCGCGAAATCGTAGAGACCGTTCAGGGCGACGCGTTGCCGCGTGGTGCTTTCTTGAGGTCGGAGCATGTCAAGCAGTCCTTTCTGATCCGGGCACAGCCCGGTGGGGCGGCAGGCCCTCGTGGGGCCTGCGTGGGGAGCAGTCAGTCGCCGGCGACCAACGAGACGAGATGCGTATCCTGGCCGAGGCCCGGGCGGAGCACATCGAGCAGCGCTCGTGCAGGTTCTTCCCCGGCGAGCGCCGACCGGAGAGCGACGGCCTCGCCGTCCTCGAGGTTTTCGGGATCCTGGGTCCGGAGCCAGTCGATCCAGGCCCGGATCGACCGGGCTGCCGCGGCGCCGGTCCGGCCCGACTCGCGTTCCGCCTCGTACACGGGCACGGCGCGGATGCGCATCTTCTGCGCTCCGTCCTTCCCGATCTGTGCCAGCAGATGGTGGATCCGTGGATTGCGGTAGCGTGCCAGCAGGCTCTCCCGGTATGCCGGGATGTCGAGGCAAGGGTCGGTCAGATGCCTCTCTGCCTCGTCCCAGAAGTCTTCGACGCCCTCCAGGATCTCCGGATCCGCGATCGCTTCGGCGACCGAACGGTGGCCCGCCCTCTGACCCGCGTAGGCCATATAGCTGTGGGTTCCGTTCAGCAACCACAGTTTCCGGCGCTCGAACGGCTCGAGGTCATCGACGAATTCCGCACCCGCGTTCTCCCACGCGGGCCGTCCGGCCGGGAAGTCACCCGCCAGGACCCAGGAGCGGAAGGGCTCCGCGACGACGGGGGCGGCGTCGTCGTACCCTGTCTCTTCGGTGACCTCGCGCCGCAGATCCTGCGTGGTGGCGGGGGTGATCCGGTCGACGGAGGTCCCGACCCACGAAACGGCTTCGTCGAGTCTCTCTGCCAGACCGTCCTGGCATGCTCGGGCCATCCCGAGCACTGCGCTGCGTACCGCGGTCGCGTTGTCGGCCATGTTGTCGCACGAGACGACGGCGATACCGGCCCGGTCCCCGAGAGACCGGATCCGCCGGTCGAGGCCCAGAACCAGCCGTCCCGCCGCGGTGCGCAGTTCTGGGGCCGCGGGGGGCTCCGGAAGGGATTTCTTCAGCACGGTGACGTCCGATGAAACGGCCTCGTCGTCGACGTCCAAACGTCCGGAGGGGTCGAGGTGGTATCCGGCTTCCGTCACGGTCAGGGTCACGACCGCTACTTGGGCATCGGAGAGCAAGGCGACCAGTCGGGGCGAATCCGAGGCCGGATCGGCCTCGACGATGGAACTCACCAGTTCGAACGCGTCCCCTTCGGCCGATCGCTCCGCCAAGAAGTACAGCCCGTCCTGGGCCGTCAGGTCCTCGGCGGCCCGGGCGCTCCTGCCGGTGAAGGCAGCGATGCCCCACTCGGGGCGGGCCGCGTCCGTCTCGGCGTGCTGGGTGAACCAGGCCTGGTGGGCGCGGTGGAAGGCTCCCAGCCCCAGGTGAACCATCCGGACGGGCGGAATCGACCCCGTCCGTTCTCCCGCAGTGTTCCTGTTCAGCGGTGTGCTCATAGGTTGAAGACCTTTCGGGGGTTCGTGTCCGTGAGCTCTACCATCGCGGTGCGAGCACGCTCCTCGGTGATGCGGTGCTCGACCACGAGCCTGGCCAGAAAGCCGGCGTCGACGCGGCGGGCGGCGTCGTGGCGGGCCGGTATGGAGCAGAATGCACGCGTGTCGTCGATGAAGCCGGAGGTTCGGGAGAATCCGAGGGTCCCGGTCGTCGCCGCTCGGAATCGGTGCATCGCGTCCGGCTCATCCAGGAACCACCAGGGGGCACCCGCGTAGACCGCCCTGTAGAAGCCGGCGAGGGGCGCGATCTCCCGCGAGAACGTGGTCTCGTCGAGCGTGAAGAGCACCAGATTGAAATCGTCCGAATTGCCGAAATCGGACAGCATCGGTTGCAGACCTCGTGTGAAGTCAACCGCGAAGGGGATGTCGTTGCCCGTATCCGGGCCGAAGCGTTCGACGGTCTGCGTGCTGTGATCGCGGTAAGAACCTGGGTGGATCGTCATGGTCAGTCCGTCGTCCACGGACATCCGGGCGAACTGGTAGGTCATGTTCGCCTCGAACCGCAGGGCCTCCGCCCCCGTCGCGGTGCCGGAGACGCCCTTCTCGAACAGTTCGGCCGCTTCGGCGTCGTCCAAACGAGCGGCTTCGGGGCGCCACACGCCGTGGTCGGCCGACACCGCACCGTTCTCCACGAAGTAACGACGACGATTCTCCATGGCCCGGAGGTACCCCCGGTATCCGGACAGACCGTCGCCTGCTTCCTGGACGAGTCGATCGGCGTTCGTGGCGAAGGACGGATTCCAGAATTTGACGTAAGCATCCGGGCGGAACGTGGGAAGGACCTTCCCCGCAAAATCCTGGTCCTCTGCCAACTGTCGGTGGGCCGAGAGATCGTCCAGCGGGTCATCCGTGGTCGCCAAGACTTCCAGGCCGAAGTCCCGGAACAACTCTCGCGGGCGGAAGCCGGGCCGACCCAGCACGTCGGAGATCAGGTCGTAGAGTTCATCGGCTTGGGCCCCATCGATCGTGGCGTCGTCGATGCCGAAAACGGTGACCAGCTCGCGGCGGAGCCAGTACCCGGATGCGGTGCCGTCGAAGAGTTCCCACCGCTCGCAGAAAGCCCGCCAGACGTCCCGCGGGTCGGCGGCGTCGGAGGTGCCGGCGTTGACTTCCTCCGGGTTCACGCCGTCGGCGTTGAGCAAGCGATACACATAATGGTCCGGGCTGATCAGCAAGGCAGCGGGATCCGGGAACGCATCATTGCGCGCGATGGCCTCCGCCGGGACGTGCCCGTGCGGGGAGAGCAACGGAAGTGTCTCGGCGACCTCCACCAGTTCCCGCGCGATGGTCCGCGTCGCGGGGTCCGCGGGAAGAAGCCGATCGGGGTGTGTGGCAATGGACTGTGTCATGAGTCCATTGCACGTCCGGACGCGGTGACACGGGCAACGGTTGCCACTAGTTGCCAGATCGCTTCTCGAGGAGATCTCGGCAACCGTCGGAGGGCAACGGCCGATCACCCGAGCATCGGGAGCGTTCCGCCGTCGACCGTACGGCGTGAAATCAGGGCCGCGGTTCCGAGCTGCCCCGCGCGATCAATCGCGCGGGCATGACGACCGGTCGGTCCGTGGTGGCGTGTGCCCCGTTCGCTATCGCCATCACGTGGGCCGCCGCCGTCGCACCCATGCGTTCGAGCGGCCCGATGACCGTGCTCAGCTGGGGCCTGGTCAGGCGGGAGGCCAGCAAGTCATCGAACCCCACGATGCCGACGTCGTCCGGAACCTCCAGGCCCCGGATCTGGACGGTCTGCATGAAGCTGAGGGCCATCAGGTCGTTGTAGGCGATCACTCCGTCCGTACGAGAGCCCAACCAGGCTTCGGCGGCACGTTGTCCGCCGGTCATGGTCGGCAGGAACGGGCCCAGTCGTCGGGCCTCGATCCCGAGCACGGCCGCCGCATCGCGGACCCCCGTCCATCGCATACCGTCGGCCCACGATCGTTCGGGGCCCGCGAGGTAGGCGATGCTACGTGCCCCGTGACTCGCCAGATGTTCGGCGGCGGTGTGAGCACCTTCGCGCTGGTCGATCACGACCGACGCGACGCCGCGAACCTCTCGGTTCATGACGACCATCGCCTTCTGTTTGGCGAACGTACGGATCGTGGTGTCGGGCAGTCTGGACCCCGCGAGAAGCAGTCCGTCGACCGTCGGCAGGGCGCGGTTCAGGGCCTCGTACTCGCGCTTCCCGTTCTCGCGGGAATTGGAGAAGACCACCGTGAGCCCCGCCTGCGACGCGGCGTACTCCGCGCCTCGCACCATCTCGATGAATACGGGGTTGGCGATGTCCGCGACCACGAGGCCCAGGGTCTTCGTCGCCGAACCCCCGGTAGCCGAGGCACGCGCCACGGCCTCGGTCCGGTATCCGATGCGTTCGGCCGCGGCGCGCACTCTCTCCGCCGTGGAGTAGGAGACCCGGCCGGGGCGGGAAAAGGTCCTGGAGACGGTCGATGCGGCGACCCCGGCTTCAGCAGCCACATCGTAGATGGTCACTGATTCGCCCGATTCGATCTCCCCGTCACTGCGCATGACCTGATTTTGGTCCCCCTCGACCCGAAGGGTCAATTGCTCCACCCCGTCGCCGCCGAGCCGTGGCAGCCCGGAGCTGAGCGCGCGGCGTCGCCGGCCGCGCCGCGCCTTGCCCCGGACGAGACCTGGCAGGTCGATCGGGCGACAAGGAGCGGCGTACCGCCGGTGACTGATCTAGTGGAAGAAGTGACGGGCGCCCGTCACGTACATTGTCACGCCGGCCTTCTCGGCGGCGTCGATGACTTCCTCGTCGCGGATCGAACCACCCGGCTGGACGACGGCGCGCACACCGGATTCCAGCAGGACCTCGAGGCCGTCGGCGAAGGGGAAGAAGGCATCGGACGCGGCCACGGCACCGCGAGCTCTCTCCTGACCGTCCTCACCCAGGGAGTTGGCTCGTTCGACCGAGAGCTTGCACGAATCGACCCGGTTGACCTGGCCCATGCCGATGCCGACGGCGGCGCCGTCGTCGGCCAGAAGGATCGCGTTGGACTTGGCCGACCGCAGGGCACGCCACGCGAAGGCCAAGTCCTGAAGAGTTTTCTCGTCCGCCGCGGACCCAGCCACGAGGCTCCATGTCGAAGGGTCGTCGCCTTCGGCCTGCAAGCGGTCGCTCTGCTGGAACAGGGCGCCCCCGGACACCTGTCGGTATTCGACGGATCCGCGCTCGAAGCCCTCAGGAAGGACCAAGATCCTGAGGTTCTTTTTCGTCCGGAGAAGCTCGAGGGCCTCGGGCTCATAGGACGGTGCGATAATCACCTCGGTGAAGATCCCTTTGACCGTCTCGGCCATTCCGCGGGTCACTTCGCGGTTGGCCGCGATCACGCCGCCGTACGCGGACAACGGGTCGCAGGCGTGGGCCTTGCGGTGCGCTTCCGCGATGGGGTCCTCCGCGTCAGGCCCGGCCACCGCGATCCCGCAGGGGTTGTTGTGCTTGATCACGGCGACCGCGGGATCGTCGAAGTCGAAGGCCGCGCGGAGGGCGGCGTCGCCGTCCACGTAATTGTTGTAGGACATTTCCTTGCCGCCGAGCTGTTCGGCCTGCGCGATGCCGGGAGCGGTCGCGGGGTCGACGTACAAGGCTCCGCGCTGGTGCGGGTTCTCCCCGTACCGCAAGGATTCCGAGCGCTCGAAGCCCATGCCGGCGTAGGGCGGCCAGAAGTTGGCGTCCGGATCCTGGGCGAATTGCTGCTGGGTCCAGGTTGCCACGGCAGTGTCGTAGGCGGCCGTGTGGGAGAAGGCCCCCGCCGCGAGCCGCCGCCTTTCGGCCAGATCGAACCCTCCACCACGGGCGGCCTCGACGACGCGCTCGTACTGTTTCGGGTCCACGACGACCGACACGCTGTGGTGGTTCTTCGCTGCCGCACGGACCATCGAGGGGCCCCCGATGTCGATCTTCTCGATGATGTCCTCTTCGCCGGCGCCCGAAGCGACAGTGTCGGAGAAGGGGTACAAGTTGACGACGACGAGGTCGAATGGCTCCACGCCCAGGTCAGAGAGCTGCTGGATGTGGTCGCTCTTGCGACGATCCGCGAGGATTCCGGCGTGGATCCGCGGGTGCAGCGTCTTGACCCGGCCCTCGAGGCATTCGGGGAACTCAGTGATCTCGGCGACTTCCGTGACCGGTACGCCGGCGTCCTTGATTTTCTGCGCCGTGGAGCCCGTGGAGACGACGTCTACGCCGGCCTCATGCAGACCGCGGGCAAGGTCGTCCAGCCCGGTCTTGTCGAAAACGGAAATCAGGGCTCTCTTGAAAGGCACACGGTCCAGTTCGGTCAGGGACACGGAAACTCCAACTCTTCGGTTCTGGCTGACTGCTTGTCGGTGACGACGTCCAGTCTATGGGCAGGTCGCCAAGTTCTTGATGGTGGTTACGAGCAGTGACCGCTCTTCCTGCTTGATGCGTTCGTGCAGGGTCTGCTCGTCGTCGTTGTCCAGGACGGGCACCGCGGCCTGGGCAAGGATGGGTCCGGTGTCCACGCCCGAGTCCACCAGGTGGACCGTGACCCCCGTGATTTTCACGCCGTGGGCGAGGGCGTCCCGCACCCCGTGGGCGCCGGGGAAGGACGGCAGCAACGCGGGATGGGTGTTGATGATCCTCCGCTCGAAACGGGCTACAAGGCCCGCATCCACGATGCGCATGAATCCGGCGAAGACCACGTAGTCCGGATCGTACGAGGCGATTTTTTCCTCGAGGGCCCGGTTCCAGGCTGCGCGGTCCGGGTAATCACCCGGCGGGACCACGAAGTCCTCGATTCCGGCCTCGCCGGCTCGTTCGATGCCACGACACGGTTTGTCGGCACCGACCGCGACCACGTCGGCGTCGAGCGTTCCGGTCCGAACGGCATCCAGGAGAGACTGAAGATTGGTTCCGGAACCGGAAACCATGACCACTATTCGCATGCGATCAACCCTACCGATCCGGCCGGTAGGGTTGATGACATGACATCGCCCAACCCCGCAGAGGACCAGACGAATCCACGGCATCATCACTCCCTGGTTTATCGGTCGCGGATCACGATTCTCCTGTCGGTCGCGGGGCTCGTGGCCAGCCTGCTCTCCACTTCGCCCGTCGGAGCGGTGGCTCTGGTGGTGTCCATGATTCTCATGGTTGCGGCCGCGCTCTGGTGCATCCTGACCATGGTCGCGTTGAAGAGGATCCGCGCGGGCTGGATCGGGTACGTCGTCCTCTCGCTCGTTCTCCTGGCGGATCTCTATTTCGCCGCCAACGCCGGAGTCAATCTTGCCCTGTGGGGAGTGACTTCTGAGTACCGGGAATGCGTCCAGAACTCGCTGACCATTTCCTCCGGGGACGCCTGCCGACAGAGTCTCTTCGATTCCATGATGAGCAAGATCCACTGGTGACGTTCCACTGGTGGCGCCGCGGCGTCGCCGTCGCGGTCAGCGACGACGACGTTTCGGCCGGCCGATGACGGGTCGTTTCTCGGGAACCGCGTGCGCTTCCTCAGGCTCCGTCGGAGCCTGCCTGCCCTCCTGGGCATCCCTCGGCGCACCCACGTCCGGGGCCGACGATGCACCCGACGTCCCGGCGGATTCCTTGGTCCCCGAATCGGTCCGCGTGTCCTTCTCCTCCGGCGCCTGCCCGGCCCGGTCCTGCTCGGAGGCAGTTTCCGGTGCTCCGGGCCCGGCCCAGGGCAGGGCCGAGTCTCCGTCGACGGTTCCGGATGTGGTCGCTTCGGTCTGACCCGCAGCGGAATCCGCTTCGATCGGTTCCTGGGTCACCTTGCGGGAAGAGGCCGTGACCTTGGTCGGTCGCTCCGTCGATCCGTGCCCGGAAGAACCCGCGGCCGATGAGGCGGGCGTGGGAGAAGATCGCGTCTTCGAGCCGGACCCGCGCGCCCCTCCGGCCCTTGAGGCGCCTGCCCCGGACGCCGTTCGAGTCGACGCCGCGCGTGTGGAGGCAGCACTCCGGTCCGCGGCGGATCCGTTCAGAGCGGCTTCCTCGGACCCCGTGGACATCGGGCGGGCCTTCGTACCACCGGTGACCCTGGCACCGGACCCCGCGGCCTCGGACGCTGCGGATCGCGATCCCGCGCGCTGTGATGCCGCGCCCTTCGTGGTACTCGAGGCCGAGGTTTCACCTCGGGAGGATGTCCGGCCGGTCGCCCGGGTCGATCTGCCCGACGACGTCGTGGCCGGCGTCGCACGCCGTGCACCCTTGGCCGACGTCTTTGCGCTCGAGGCCTCCTTGTTTGAGGGCTTCGACCGTGGCTCGGGCTCGACATCCGTGGCCGGATCGTTTTCGATCCACGGCCCGACCAGCTGACCGATCACGGCGCCGATCGCAATGGTCACCGCCGCCCAGATGCCCGTGACCCAAGGGTTGGGGCCGAAATCAGTGAACCTGCCGACACCCAGCGAGCCGTGGGCCATGGCCGCCAGGAGGCATGCGCCAAGACCGACCAGGATGCCCAGGCCGATAGCCAGGGTCAGCCCCGAGAGCACGGCGGCGAGCCAACGCCAGGACAGTTTGAGGGCGAACCATTCGTCGAGGTGGTTCTCCCCCTCGCGAATGAAATACCACCCGGCGAGCGCACCGGCGAGTACTGGCAGGGCCAGAACCACGTAGGCCCATGCCGTGGCGTCGGCGGGTACGGCCCCGAGGACTGGGAGGGACGGCAGAGCGCCTGCGTTCGTAGTCGCTGGAGACACCAAGGTCCCCTCCCCGACGGAGAATCCGGCGCCGCTCCCCCAGGCCAGAGCAAAGACAATCAGATTGGGCAACAGGGCAAATTGCAACAAGGTCACCGAGATGTCCCCGAGGAAACCGCCATGAAGACCCTGGTACAGCGCGATCATGCGGTTCCAGTGGAAGAAGATCGAGACCCCGGCCAACAGGGCGCCGGTCGCGATGAGGCCCATGAAACCGACCCAGGCCGCGCGGATCAGGGAGACCATGTAGGCCCCGGCCCACTTGGAATACTGGCTGTACCGGTCGGACAGCTCCTTCGGGTCGATGCCGACCAGACGCAACCAGGAGCCCGCGACCTTGTGCCCGCCCCAGAACATCCCGACCAGGAGCACGCCGAGCGGCACGATCGCGGAGACCAAGGGATTGGTCGACAGCGCCGAGGTGCTCGTCACGAGGCTCAGCGCCAAACCGATGGCCATGTACATCAGCCCGGCCCCGACCAGGGCCTGCCAGAACTGGCCCTCGTAGGAGGCTCGCGCGAGCCGCTTGCCCGCACGGCGTGCGAAGAGGAGCAGCACCAGGGTCAACCCCAGCGGCGTCAGCCTCGCGACTCCGCTGACGGCCTGCGCGGAGTCCGTCATGGGGATGTTCAGGTGCAGGTCCACGCCGTGGCCCGCCAGCCACAATTGGCCAGTCGCTGCCAGGACCGTTGCCGGCGAGCCGACGAACCCGAGGGAGGCCCATCCGATCAAGAGCACGACGAGGACGACAACCAGCGAAGCGATGCTGGTCAGGAGTATTTCGATCATGGCCTGGAGCCACAGCGGCATGGGCAATGACCGGGAGCGCGGGGGTCTGCGAGGCGTCTTCATCATCGCCTCTCATCATGTCACGCGCGCGGGCGTTTGGCTTTTAATCCACAGGCAATCCGAGGTCTCACGGGCCTTCACCCGATGTTCGGAATCAGCGGTTGTTCTTGGAGTGTGCGAATTCTGATGGTTGCGGAATCATTTGTCCCCCACATGAGCGGTGTGACCACGTCCCTTCTGCGCAGCGCAGAGAATCTGCGACGTATGGGGCACGAGCTCATGCATCTGGCGCCCTCGGGCCGAGCCCTGAAGCCCTCGGACTGGGCTCACCCCAGGACCCCTAGATCCTCCGAACCGACGTCGCCCGGTCTGCGGCCGGGAGCGGAGGGAGCAGCTCGTTCGGAGGGCGCCGGCGTCGTCCTTCCGGCACCGGGCCAGTGGGTCGACGACGTGGAAGGTGTACCGACCCTACGATTGCCGTCGCTGCCGCTCACGGGCTATCCGACCCTTCGGTTCTCC
Source organism: Rothia sp. HC945 (assembly GCF_051370785.1). NCBI lineage: Bacteria > Bacillati > Actinomycetota > Actinomycetes > Micrococcales > Micrococcaceae > Rothia > Rothia sp. HC945. The sequence goes on from NZ_JBFCSN010000002.1 coordinate 273,207, forward strand.
GCGGGGACGGTCTCGGCCGTGCGCAGGATCATGGTGGATTATCAGCCCGACGTCGTGCACGTCGCCTCCCCGTTCGTCCTGGGGGCACGCGCCGTGGCTGCGGCGAAAAACCTCGGGATCCCCAGTGTCGCCGTCTATCAGACGGACGTAGCGGCCTACACGCATCGATACGGGATGCCGTGGCTCGAGTCGACGGCGGACCACCGCATCGCTGCGATCCATCGCGAAGCCACGCTGACCCTGGCGCCTTCCCGGTCCTCGGCAGAATATTTGGAGACCCTCGGAGTGCCCCGCCTCTTCCGGTGGGGACGCGGGGTCGATACCGAGCTGTTCCGTCCGGACCGCCGCAGTGCTGATCTGCGACGCCGCCTGGGCGCCGAAGACGGAGACACTCTCGTGGGCTTCGTCGGGCGTCTGGCTTCGGAGAAGCAAGTCGAAGACCTGCGCGTGCTCCAGTCCTTGCCGGGGGTCAAACTCGTGATTGTCGGCGATGGGCCGAATGCGTCGCGGCTCGCGTCGACGCTGCACCGTGCGGTGTTCACGGGTCAGCTGACCGGTACGGAGCTCGCCGATCACGTGGCGAGCCTCGACATCTTCGCTCACCCTGGTGAGTTCGAGACCTTCGGGCAGACGCTCCAGGAAGCAATGGCCTCGGGAGTCGCCACGGTGGCCGTGGGGCGCGGAGGTCCGTTGGACATCATCGAGGACGGGGTCACGGGCCGCCTGTACCGTCCGGGTGATCTTGGCATGCTGCGTGACATGGTGGAATCACTCGTCGACCCGTCAGCTCGGGCCCAGTTGGCCATGAATGGCAGACGTGCCATGGAGGCCAAGTCGTGGCCGGCGACGTCCCGCGAACTCGAGCGGCATTATCATCGGGCCGGCGAGTTCCACAGGGCTCGGCAATTGCACCGGTGGCGCGAACAGCACGGCCCGGACTCACCGGGACGCGGACGATCGACGACGCGGCACCGGCCTCTGCCCTTTCCACGGCATGTGGGAGCGCCCTAGCTTCATCACCCGGTTGCGTCATCGGGTTCCGCACTCGGGCCAGTTGCCGGCGCGGCCGGCCTAGGACTCCGTCCAGGGGTCGAGAGCCTCGACGCCCCACGAACGATAGGTTTCCGCCTTGGAGGAGATCACGGTCAGATCGTGAACCCGTGCGGTCGCCGCGACGAGCCCCTCGACCGCGGCTCCCGTCCAGGACGCACCGGGGCTCTTGCCCAAGCGAAGGATCGACTGGGGCGTGGACCTTCCCGCCCATTCCCGAGCCACCTGGGAGTCCACGTCGAGCACATGTCCGGCGAACCGTTCGACGAGTTCGTCCAACCAACGTTCCGTTTCGGGCTGGGGATACAACCCCCTGAGCTCCCCCAACGAGAGCGTGGAGAGAAAGAGGGTCCGATGGGAGCGGCGACGCAGGAAAGCGACGATCGTGGGGTTCGGCCGTGAACGTCGGATCTCCGCGAGGACGTCCGAATCGAGCAGCAGGCCTCTCGAGCCTGAACTCATGCGGCGCTGCCCACCGCCAGATCGACGATCGGCTCACCCGTTCCGGCCGGGGCCAGGAGGAAGTTGAGGAATTCGGACCGCGCGGAATCGACCCGGGCATATTCCTGGATGCTCATGGCCTGGTAGCCGCGGGAGACCGGAATTGCCGCAGAGAAATCGGGGCGGGCGGAATTGTGGGACATTGCCATCAGCGCGAGCGCGCAATCCTTTCGATGCTCTTGCCTATACCAAACTACTTCTGCCGCGAACGGCGAATATAGACCGCTTCGTCATCCGAACCACCCGTGAACATGGGGTTGGCGCTCAACCAAGTCGGAGCTTTGCAGTTGAGTCTCTTGAAGCTGTTCTTCAGCATACCCAGGGACGGGCCGAGATGAAAAGACCCACCTCTCAATGTTTTCGCAGAAGTACTAGATTGGAAGTTATGCCATTTCCCGCCCAGCAGTTGCCGGTGACCGTCGCACAGATCATCTCCGCGGCCGGACACAATGCGTTCGGTCGCGGTGAGCGCTACTACCGTGCGGGCAAGGTGCTCTCCGCGACATACGACGCCGACAGCCTGACGTTCTCGGCCAAGGTCTCCGGGAGCCAACGCCAGACGTATTCACAAACCGTCATTTTCCCTGAGGAAAAGGTCGCCCACTCCGCTCCGTTCCACTCGTTCTGCTCGTGCCCGGTGGGCACCAATTGCAAGCACGTCGTCGCCGCACTGTTGGGCTGGTTCCACGAGGGCGGCTGGGGCGAACCGTCAGAGAGCCAACCGATCAGATCGGCGTCGTCCGGTGGGGAAACTCAGGAGAGGAATCCTGGCCGCGGCGCCTTGCCGGATGCGGTCCGGCGCTGGTCCGAACAGTCAGGGGTGCAAGTTCCGGCATCCGCCGCGGAAACCTTCACTGACTTTTCTGCCACGGAGGCAACGAACCGGACCTCGAACCGCGCCCTGGGCGAGATGCAGTCCTCGTGGCGTCGACGGATGACGCGAGCCCTCCAGTCCCAGCGCCAGGTCGTCGGACAGAACGTCCCCAGCGCCTTGGACCTGGACTTCGAGGTCCCCCGTCATCATGGGTTGGGCCTGCACGGCGGGGACGCGGCGGCCCCGGTCCGCCTCACCGCTCGCCCGCTGAAATTGGGAGCACGGGGAAAATGGATCAAGGGCGGACTGAGCTGGGGCGAGTTCTCCAAATCCTCGATGCCGGATCTCGGCATCCCCGAGGACCAGGCCTCGTGGTTCCGCGAGTTCTACTCCGTGGTCCATGCGGATCAGAGCCCCTACGTTTCGACGCACGATCATCTCTCCCTCGAGCACGTGACGTCTCCCCTGGTCTGGGACCTCCTGGAGAGGGCCGCCTCGATCGACATCACGATCCTTGTCCGGGGCAGGCCCGTATCCCTCGGGTTGGCTCCGGAGACGGAGCTCGAGTTGCGCGTGGACAAGAACGAATCCGGTGGGCTGGAGATTTCCCCCGGTCTCCGGCTTCCTCTCGGTCCCCCAGAGGATGGGGACGGTGACCAGGAGACCACCTGGGTTCCGGGGCAGTCCCTCTTCCCCCTGGGCAACCCGCGCTCCCCCCAGGCGTATGTCGCACTGGGAGGTTCGGTGCACGCGCAATACGTCAGCGACGCGCAGGACTCCGGCACCTGGCAGACCACCCGGCCCTCGCCCTTGCCCGAACTTGCTGCCCGGGCCGTGGACGAGGGATGGATTTCGGAGGATACCGAGGTCCTCTTCCTGCCCTTGTCCGAGCCGCCGAACCCGCTCGCACGTTCGATTGCGGAGGACGGCGCCCTGTCGATCCCCGAATCGGACATCAGGGATTTCGCCGAGGACTTCTACCCGCAGATCGCCCGCCGAGTCAGCATCGTCCCCGAGGGCGACGCCGCCTCCGCCTTGCCCGAGGTCGAGATCCCCGAACTGGTGCTCGAAGTGACCTTCCACGAACCTGCCGAAGAGAGCAGCACGGTGTTCCCTGCGTCGTCGGACTGGTTCTGGAATTACCCGAAATCTCCCGTGCGATGGCCCGACGATCCCGCGGAGGACCCTGGATCCGAGGGGGCGGACGGTGAGGAACGAGTCAGTGTTCCCGTCATCGTCGGCCGCCCGGACCCCTTCCGGGAGATTCGGGACAACGAGCTCGAGCAGGCGGTGGTCTCCGAGGTGCGCCGCGTCCTGCCCGAGATTTCATTCCGGCACACGAACTCCTCCGGCTGGGAGACCCATGACTTGGTCGAACGGGTGATACCCGCGGTCGAGTCCATGCCAGGCGTCACGGTCCGCACCCAGGGGGAAATTCCCGAGTTCAAGTCCCTGGACGCGGATACGCAGATCACGGTGTCGGTCGAATCGACCGGCGACCGTGACTGGTTCGATTTGGGCGTCACGGTTCGTGCCGGAAACTGGTACGTCCCCTTCGCAGACATCTTCAGAGCGCTCGATTCCGGCCAGAAGCACCTCCTCCTGGGCGACGGTTCCTACTTCCGGCTCGACCGACCCGAATTCCAGAAGCTCCGCGACCTGATGTCCGAGGCCCGCCAGTTGCGCGATGAGTCTGCCCCGCTGCAGATCAGCCGCCACCAGGCCGGCCTCTGGGAAGATCTGGAGGATCTCGCGACGGACGTCCGTGTGGCCGAGGAATGGAACGAATCGGTCCAGTCGCTCCTCGAGCTCGAGGAGATTCCACAAGCCGAATTGCCGGAAAACCTGACGGCGCATCTGCGTCCGTACCAGCTCGAGGGGTTCAGGTGGCTCTCTTTCCTCTACGACCACCGTCTCGGCGGCGTGCTCGCGGATGACATGGGCCTCGGCAAAACCGTCCAGGCCATCGCGATGTTCCTGCATGCCTTCGAGGTCCACGAAAAGGAACGGTCCGACGCCGCCCAGCGCCCCCGTTTCCTGGTCGTGGCGCCGACCTCGGTGGCCCCCAACTGGGAGCGGGAGATCGCCCGCTTCGCCCCGACGCTCAGCACCGCGTTGGTCACCTCCACCTCGGCCAGGGCCAAGTCTTCCGTCGCCGAGCGGACGGAAGGCGCCGACGTCGTCATCACCTCCTACGCCCTGCTCAGGATCGACGGCGACCAGTACGGCGAGCTCGGGCTGACCGGTCTGGTGCTGGACGAGGCACAGTTCATCAAGAACGCCAAGACCAAGGCCCATCGCATCGCCCGCGATCTGCCGACCCGGTTCACCCTGGTCGTGACCGGCACCCCGATGGAGAACGACCTGATGGAACTGTGGTCCATGTTCTCGATCGCGGCACCCGGCCTGTTCCCCTCGGCCAGAAAGTTCCGCGACTTCTATGCCAAGCCCATCTCGAGCGGCGAGGCACCGGAAGCCCTGCCCAAATTGCGCAAGAGGATTCGTCCGCTGATGATGCGTCGCACCAAGGAGCTCGTGGCGGCTGAGCTTCCCGAGAAGCAGGAGCACCGGGTCGATCTGGGGCTCACCGAGGAGCACCGCAAGGTCTACGACACGAGGCTCCAGCGGGAGCGCCAGAAGATCCTCGGACTGCTCCAGGACATGGACAAGAACAGGTTCACCATTTTCCAGTCCCTCACGATGCTGCGCAGGCTGTCCCTGGCCGCGGGGCTCGTCGACGAGGAGCAACGGGACGTCGAGTCCTCGAAACTGTCCTATCTCAGGGAACAGTTGCCGGAGATTATTCAGGACGGGCACAGGGCCCTGGTGTTCAGCCAGTTCACCAGTTTCCTCAAGCTCATCGGTCAGGTGCTCGCCGAGGAGGGGATTCCCTACCTGTACCTCGACGGTTCGACCAGGGACCGCGGGGCGGTCCTGGACGCCTTCAATGAGGGCAAGGCGCCGATTTTTTTGATCAGCCTCAAGGCCGGCGGATTCGGGCTGAATCTGACTGCGGCCGACTACTGCTTCATCATGGATCCGTGGTGGAACCCGGCGGCCGAAGCACAGGCCGTGGACCGGACGCACCGCATCGGACAAAAACGCAATGTCATGGTCTATCGGCTCGTGTCCTCCGGAACCATCGAGGAGAAAGTCATGGACCTCAAGGAGTCCAAGGCGGCACTGTTCGACGCCGTGATGGACGAGGGCGAGATCTTCTCCTCGGCCTTCGGCGCCGAAGACATCAGGGGTCTCCTCGAAGGGTGATAGCAGGATGTCGTCGGACGGACGAACCGTGACGACATCAAGTACGAGCTCCACGAAGCTATGAGGTAATGTTGATCGGCTGGATATAAGCAGACTTATCACTACGTAACCGATCGCAGAGACTCCATGAACAGACCCGAAGACAGCACAGCAGCCCCTACTCGTCCCCAGGACCCGTCCCCCGGCCCCGACTCGGCCAACCCTCCGACCGGAGCCCACCGATACGCCCCGATGACCACCAATTGGAAGGTCTTTCTGGGCGCCGCCCTGGGCGTCCTGGCGATCTCCCTCTGGGCTCTCCTGGCGCCCGATTCGGCCAGCAGCATCCTGGGGACCGTGGTCGCCTGGGTGTCCCAGAACTTCGGTTGGTTCTATATCCTGACCGGCACCGCCGTGGTCGTATTCATCATCGTCGTGGCGGCGAGCAGACAAGGGAAGATTCGCCTCGGCCCGGACCACTCGCGCCCACAGTTCTCTTTGTTCTCCTGGGCCGCAATGCTGTTCGCCGCCGGCATCGGCGTCGACCTCATGTTCTATTCGGTCCTGGAACCGGTCACGCAGTACTACAGCCCCGCGCGGGGGAACGGTGAGACCGCAGAGGCCGCCCGTCAGGCCGTCGTCTGGACCCTGTTCCACTACGGGCTGACCGGTTGGGGCATGTACGCGCTGATGGGCCTCGCCTTCGGCTACTTCGCCTACCGGTTCAACCTCCCGCTGTCGATCCGCTCCGCCCTGTACCCGATCATCGGCAAACGCATCAAGGGTGCCGCGGGCGACGCCGTCGACATTTCCGCTCTGCTCGGCACGGTGTTCGGCGTGGCGACCTCGCTCGGTATCGGCGTCGTGCAGATCAACTACGGCCTGCAGTTCCTCTTCGACATCCCGCAGAGCGTCGGCGTTCAGGCCGGACTCATCGCGGTCTCGGTCCTCATGGCCATCGCCTCCGCGGTGTCCGGCGTCGACAAGGGCATCCGCCGCCTCTCCGAGCTGAACATCTACCTGGCCCTCGCCCTGCTGCTGTACGTCCTGGTCTTCGGCGACACCGACTTCCTGATGAACGGCTTGGTCATGAACTTGGGCGACTACCTCAGCCGCTTCCCGGGCATGACCCTGGACGCGATGGCCTTCGACCACCCGACCGACTGGATGAACACCTGGACCCTGTTCTTCTGGGCCTGGTGGGTCGCGTGGTCCCCGTTCGTCGGGTTGTTCCTGGCCCGCATCTCCCGTGGCCGCACCATTCGCCAGTTCGTGGTGGGAACCCTGACCATCCCGTTCGCGTTCATCCTGATCTGGATCTCGATCTTCGGCAATTCCGCCTTGAACCTGATCTACGAACAGAAGAACACGGCCTTCGGTGATTCGATCATGAACACCCCGGAGCAGGCCTTCTACACGCTCCTCGGCCAGTACCCGGGCGCGACGGCCGCTGCGGCCGTGGCCACCTTCACGGGTCTGCTGTTCTACGTGACCAGCGCCGACTCGGGCGCCCTGGTCATGTCGAACTTTGCCTCGAAGATCGAGGACCCCAACCAGGACGGCCCCAAGTGGATGCGGATCTTCTGGGCCGCGGCCACGGGTCTGCTGACTCTGGCGATGCTCCTGATCGGAGGTATCGCGACGCTGCAGTCTGCGACGATCGTGTTCGGGCTCCCCTTCGCAATCGTCCTCTACCTGGTCATGTTCGGCCTGTGGAAAGCACTGCGGGTCGAGGGCGCGGACATGGAGTCCCGAGAGGCGGCATTCGCCGGAGTACGCGCGGCCAACCGCGCGGCGTCGATCGAGCCCTCCTCCCAGACCCGGAGTTGGCGCCAGCGCCTGAGTCGCTCGGTCTCCTACCCCGGCCGGAGGTCCGCCACCCGGTACGTCCGGACCGTGGTGGCCCCCGCCCTGGACGAGGTCGGGGAGGCTCTGCGAGCCGAGGGCGTGGACGCCGTCGTCGAGCAGGGGGTCGACTTCGCGACCACCATCCCCTATGTCACGCTGACGGAGAGGATGGACGGCGAACGCGATTTCACCTACCAGGTCTACCCGGTCGCGTGGCCGACGCCGGGGTATCTGCTCAGTCCGGCGCGCACCGAGGACAATTACTACCGCTTGGAACCCTTCGCGCTGACGGGTTCCCGTGGTTACGACGTCTACGGGTACACGAAGGAGCAACTCATCCACGACGTTCTGGACAACCACGAACGTCACATCGAATTCATCCGCATCAGCGGACCGACCGTCGAGGAGGCGGGTTCGACCGAGATCATCGGTTCGTCCGTGGCCACGACGGACTGGTCCATGGACTTCACGGCACCGCTGGACGTCCCTGTGACGGATCAGGAGAACACGGAGAATTCCGTGACGAAGGAAGGAAATCAGTGAGTAATACGCTGTATATCAACGGCCGGTGGGTCCCCGCGTCCGAAGGCGGGACCCGCACCATCATCTGCCCCGCCGACGGCACCGAGGTGGGGGTCGTGGCCGAAGCGACCTCGGCCGACACGGAATCAGCAATCGCCGCGGCCCGCGCGGCATTCGACGACGGCGCGTGGCAGGCCACCGCACCCGAGCGAGGAGACTTCCTGCTCGACGTCGCCCGCCGGTTGCGTGATCGGAAGGACGAATTCGCACGGGCCGAGTCCTTGGACACGGGCAAGCGCCTGGTCGAGTCCGAACTCGACATGGACGACATCGCGGCGTGCTTCCAGTACTACGGCAAGGTCGCCGGCCAGGATGCCGGGCGCGAGGTGGACGCGGGCGATCCGAACGTGTCCTCCCGCGTGGTGACCGAGCCCGTGGGTGTCTGCGGCATGATCACCCCCTGGAACTACCCGCTCCTCCAGGTCGCCTGGAAGGTCGCCCCCGCGCTGGCAGCCGGCAACACCTTCGTTCTCAAGCCCGCGGAGCTGACCCCTCACACGGCCATACTGCTGATGGACATCCTCGATGAGCTCGGCCTTCCGGCCGGCGTCGGGAACCTTGTTCTGGGCGCGGGCGCGGAGGCCGGCGCTCCTCTGTCCTCGCACCCGGACGTCGACCTGATCTCCTTCACCGGCGGTCTGGTCACCGGCCGGAAGATCGCGGCCTCCGCCGCGGCGACGGTCAAGAAGATCGCCCTGGAACTGGGAGGGAAGAATCCCAACGTGATCTTCGCCGACGCCGATTTCGACGCCGCCGTGGACAACGCCCTGAACGGCGCGTTCGTGCACTCCGGCCAGGTGTGCTCGGCGGGCTCCCGGATCGTCGTCGAGGAGTCGATCGCAGAGAAGTTCACGGCGGAGCTCGTGCGCCGCGCCGAGAAGATCCGGATTGGGGGTCCCTTCGACGAGAACGCCGAGACCGGGGCGCTGATCTCCGAGCAGCACCGCCAGAAGGTGACCGACTATGTGAAGGCCGGCGTCGAGGAAGGCGCCCGGATCCGTTGCGGTGGTGAGTGGGCGACCGAGGGTGACCTCGCCCAGGGTTACTACTACAAGCCGACCGTGATCGACCAGGTGCGTCGCGGCATGTCGGTGGTGCGCGATGAGGCCTTCGGGCCCGTGGTGACCATCGAAACCTTCACGACCGAGGACGAGGCCGTGGCCACGGCCAACGACACCTTCTACGGACTCGCGGGCGCCGTCTGGACGAACGATGCCGGCAGGGCCGAGCGTGTCTCGTCCCGCCTGCGCCACGGAACCATCTGGATCAACGACTTCCACCCCTACCTGCCGCAGGCCGAATGGGGCGGCATGAAGCAGTCCGGCATCGGTCGCGAACTGGGTCTGCACGGGCTCGGCGAGTACCAGGAGACGAAGCACATCTACCACAACACCGCCCCGGCAGTGACCGGTTGGTTCGGCGACGACCAGTAGACGCAGACGGAAAGGAAACCAGGATATGACTGAAACCCAAGAGCGGGAATTCGACTACGTCGTCGTGGGAGGCGGCTCCTCCGGTGCGGCGACCGCGGCACGGTTGAGCGAGAAGAACCCCGAGGCACAGGTTGCGCTGATCGAGGCGGGCCCCGACGACGAGGGCATCGACGAGGTCCTCGCACTGAACCGTTGGATGGAGCTGCTCGAGTCCGGCTACGACTGGGACTACCCGGTCGAGGAGCAGGAGAAGGGCAATTCCTTCATGCGCATGGCCCGGGCCAAGGTCCTCGGCGGGTGCTCCTCCCACAACTCGTGCATCGCCTTCTGGGCGCCCGAGGAGGACCTCAACGAGTGGGAGGACAAGTTCGGCGCCAAGGGTTGGGACGCCGAGAACGGGTTCCGGCTGTACAAGCAGCTCGAGAAGAACGAGGACGCCGGCACCCCGGGCAACGAGCACCACGGCGATTCCGGTCCGGTGCACCTCATGAACGTTCCGCCGAAGGATCCCTGCGGCGTCGCGGTCCTGGACGCGTGTGAGCAGGCCGGGATCCCCCGGACCCAGTTCAACTCGGGGAAGACCGTGACCAACGGGGCGAACTTTTTCCAGATCAATCGCCGCGCGGACGGAACGCGCTCGTCGTCGGCCGTGTCCTACATCCACCCGATCCGTGGTCGGGAAAACTTCCATCTCATCACCGATACCCAGGTCAAGCGGGTTCTGTTCGACGAGGACAAGCGGGCCATCGGCGTCGAGGTCGTGGACAACGCGTTCGCCATCGCCAAGACGATCCGTGCGCGCAAGGAGGTCGTCCTGTCCGCCGGCGCGGTGGATACCCCGAAGCTGCTGATGCTCTCCGGTATAGGACCTGCCGAACACCTGCGTGAAGTCGGCGTGGAGGTGCTGCAGGACTCCCCCGGTGTGGGCGAGAACTTGCAGGACCACCCCGAGGCCGTCATCCAGTGGGAGGCCAAGAAGCCGATGGTCCAGGATTCGACGCAGTGGTGGGAGATCGGCATCTTCACCCAGCTCGATGTGCCCTTCGAGGACGAGTTCCCGGGTCGGCCGAACTTCATGATGCACTACGGCTCGGTGAACTTCGACATGCACACCCTGCGCCGTGGCTACCCGACCGCTGACAACGTCTTCTGCCTGACACCGAATGTGCCTCACGCCCGCTCACGCGGCACCGTGCGCCTGCGGTCCCTGGACTTCCGCGACAAGCCGAAGTTCGATCCGAAGTACTTCACGGACGAAGAGGGCTACGACATGGCGATCATGGTCGCCGGGATCCGCAAGGCTCGGGAGATCGTCTCCCAGTCTGCGCTCGACGACTGGCGTGGACGCGAACTCTTCCCCGGCGAGAACGTCCAAACGGACGAGGAGATCGCCGACTACGTGGCCAAGACCCACAACACGGTCTACCACCCGGTCGGAACCGTGCGTATGGGGCCCGAGGATGATATCGACTCGCCTCTGGACCCGCGCCTCCGGGTCAAGGGTGTCCAGGGTCTTCGCGTGGCCGATGCGTCCGTTATGCCCGAGATCGTTGCGGTCAACCCCAACATCACCTGCTTCATGATCGGCGAGCGCGCCGCGGAGCTGGTGACGGAGGACAACGCCTAGAAGCTCGTGCTTGCTCCGGGGCACCCGATCGCCGTCGAGGCGGCGATCGGGTGCCCCGTTGTTTTTGGGTGTCCCGTTGTTCCGAGTGCGCCGTCAGTCTTCCTCCGGATGCTGGGCCGGCGGAGGAGGTACTTGAGGAATCTCCGCGGTCTCGGTGCGCGCCTGGGGCGTCTGGAGCGTGTCCATGGCGGAGGTTTCCGGCGGTACCGGTGCGTGGTAAGCGCGCAGTTGCGGGAACTTGGCGCTGAGCGCTCCGACGCTCGCCGCACAAGCCACAGCGCCGTAGACCAAAGCCATTCCGGGCCCAGCCCATTGGCCGGCCGCTCCCATCACACCGGACCCGATCCGGGGTCCGCCCGTGACGGTCACGATGAACAGCCCCTGGAGTCGGCCGCGCATCGTGTCCGGGGCCGCTGTTTGGAGAATCGTCGAACGGTAGATGCCGCCCACGGCGTCGGAGGCACCGGCAACCATGAGTCCCACCATGCACAACGCCAACCCGACCCAGGCTGTGGGGGTTCCCGGCGTCGTCCCCACCGCGATCCAGGCGATCGAGACTCCCGACCAGAGCATCCCGATCGTCCACCCCGCGTAGGTCCAGGTCAGTGCTGCCCCCTGGCGGGTAACCGAAACGGCACGGCCCGAGAGAAGCGTCCCCAGGAACGCCCCCAAAGTCATCGTTCCGGAAAGCAGGCCTGCCACGGCCGCGTTGCCCCCGACCACCGTGATCGCCATCGCGGGGAACAGTGCCTGCGGGAACAGGAAGACCATCGCGCACAGGTCCAGCACGAAAGTCATGGAGATCACGGGCGATCGCCGCACGAACCCGAAGCCATCGATGACCGCCTTCATTCCGCGGGCCGGTGCGGTCCCATCGTGTTCCGGCACCTGGGCGGGCAGCCTGTAGAGCGCCCACAGACCCACCGTGAAGGTCACGACGTCGACCGCGTACGTCCACCCGTACCCCACGGCCGCGACCAGGAAACCGCCCAACATCGGGCCGAGCGTCGTCGCCAGAGTATTGACGGACATGTTCAAGGCGTTGGCCGCCGGGAGACGCTTGAGCCCGACCACCTTGGGAATGATGGCCCCACGGGCGGACTGATTGATCGGGTGCACGAAGGACTGCACCGCGATCAGCCCGTAGAGAACCCATACGTTCTCCAGGTGCAGAAATGCCTGGAGCGCGATCAGCACGCTGACGAGCCACAGGATCACAGAGACCGTCAGTGCGACGAGCCGCCGATCGCGCGCGTCCGCGATGACTCCTCCGTAGAGGCCTCCGATGATCAGGGGCAGGACCGCGACCAGGCCCACGGATCCCACGGCGAACGTGGAGCCCGTGATGTGGAAGATCTGGAGAGACACTGCCATGGAGGTGACCTGGAAACCCAGGGTCGAGAACGCAGACCCCATCCACAGACGTCGGAAGTCCGGGTACTTCTTCAACGGAGAAAGGTCCATGAGCAGTCTGGCCATGCCCAAAGACTAGTCGGGAATACCCTCGCCGGGTCAGGGGTTATGCACCACGAATACGGTTCCACGATGAAAGGAATGCTTTCTTGGCAACCTCACCGAACATCACACTCAATGACGGCAACCAGATCCCGCAGCTCGGCTACGGCGTGTGGCAGGTCGAGGATGACGTCGCCGAAAAGGTCGTGGTCCAGGCCCTGGACGCCGGGTACCGCCACGTCGACACCGCAAAGATCTACGGCAACGAGGCGGGCGTCGGAAGGGCGTTGGCCGAGTCCGATGTGGACGAGAACGACGTCTTCGTGACCACCAAGTTGTGGAACGACGATCAGGGCTACGAGTCGGCCCTCGAAGCTTTCGACGCTTCGATCGAGCGTCTCGGGCTCACCAATCCCCTGGACCTCTACCTGATCCACTGGGCGCAGCCGGCCAACGGCAAGTACCTGGACACCTGGAAGGCGTTCATCGAGCTCCAGAAGCAGGGAAAGGTCAAGTCCATCGGTGTCTCCAACTTCCCGGAGGAGCAGTTGCGGGAGATCATCGACGAGACCGGCGTGACCCCGGCAATCCACCAGATCGAGTTGCATCCGTACTTCAACCAGGAGCACATGCGACGCGTCAACGAGGAGCTCGGGATCAAGACCGAGGCCTGGTCACCTCTCGGCCAGGGCGGCGATGCCCTCAAGGAAAAGGTCGTGACCGACATCGCTGAGAAGCACGACGCCCAGCCGGGCCAGGTCATCATCGCCTGGCACTTGGCGATCGGCAACGTCGTGATCCCGAAGTCGGTGACACCGGAACGCATCGTCAGCAACCTCGCTTCTGTGGATCTCCACCTCTCGAACGAAGAGGTCGAGGCCATCAACGGCTTGACGCGCGACAACGGTCGCATCGGAATGAAGCCGACCGAGACCATGGAGTAGATGCTCGTTCCGGCCAATGACGAATGCCCCCGCCCGGTTTCTCCGGCGGGGGCATCCTCATGCGCCGTCACATCGACGAAGGAGAGCGAAGCAACAGGTAATATCCGGTTCTGTCCTTGGCATGCCTGGGCGGCGATGCATACGCTCATAAGGAAGGACGCAGTCAGTGACAGAGGTTCGCTCCCGTCTTTCGACCCGCCGCACGGCGGTCCAATCTCGGTGGGATGAAGGGAACATGGTCGATTCGGAAAGCTCAGGGTACAAGGAGTTCCTCGACGCTTTCAGGCCCCTCGTCGATGAGCTCGCCGACGCCGGATGGACGCGCAGCGAATGCCGCCACCGACTGGTGACCTTGTACCCCCAGATCGCGCGACATCACCTGGACCGGGTCCTGTCCCAGTATCCGCAACGCTTCGTCCATCCCGGAGACGAGTCGCTCAACAGCACGCTGATGGCCGCGGGAGTCTGGCTCGCACTGAACCATTTGCTCGATCTCGGCGAAGACCGACGCTTCATTGCCGTCTCCGGAGATCCCGCGATCGTCCAAGATCTCTCACGCATCTTCGAGGGAGCCGGTTCCACCGACGAACAGACCGCGAGGCTTCTCGGGCGCATCGGCGCCACGTTCTCCTTCCTGACCGAGTTCCCCCGCGCCTCGATCACCAGCGCCGAATACGAATCCTTCCGCCACGACATGCCGGAGGACCTGACGCGCATGTCCCGCCTGGTCCGGAGCAACTGGCCGGCGAGCGCGCGTTCTCTGAGCTCCCAATTCGGGGAAGGCTCCTGGTCGAGGGCCTTGGTTTCGATCGGGCTGGCACCGGGGCAGAGGTACGCGCCGGACGGCACGGACCGCGTCCCCGATTTCACGCAGGACCGGTTCCGCAGCGCGATCGCCGACTTCCTGACGTATTGCATCCGGAACAACCGCAAACCCCTGGCGCTGTTGTACGGCCGGTGGTCCGCCGACGTCGCCCGCCACACCACCCCGCGCCCCACGTTGGCGACGGTCCGGCACCGCTTCGGCTCATGGCACGAGGCCCTGTCCCAAGGGCGCCGACTCATCAACGAAGAAGCCCCTGGCCGCGGCGACCCACGGTACGAGGAGAACTGGGTCGGCCCGTGGGGGAACGCCGACGACCTCGGGATCCAGCAACCGGGATCCTGGTCCCCGCAGCATTGGATCGACCGGGGAATCGGCGTGGTCGAACACATCGGCGAGGCCACGGGCGACGAATCCTCGTGGCGCAGTCTCATCGCCGAGATCGCCCAAGCCATCAGGGAGCTTCCCTGGAAGCATTTCCTGACGGTCGACTACGAAACCGGGAATACGGGCGGAGACTCTCCCTACGCTCAGGCGTTCACCGGCCCGGGCGGGGTTTCCGTGACCGTGGTTTCGGAGCAGTTCCTGCCCGCCATCAAGTGGCCCATGGACGAGGAGTACCTGGCCGAGGCCGGATGGACCCCGCCCACTCCCCACCAGTGGCATTGGGAGCGTTCCAGCCTCTCGTTGGACGAGGCAGCCGACGTCCTGGTCGATGCCCTCAGGTTCGGCCGCGGTTGCCCCGACCCGTATCGCTTCCGCTGGGGGTCCGGTGCGCTGTACGAGCAGGACCGCTCCGCAACGGTACCCACGCTCTGACCCGACCCCTCGGTCTGCGCACAATTTCTTCCGCTCTCGACAGGAGATGATTTTCGGTGTCTTCGACGCCTCCGACGGGTTCATTCGACAACGAATGGTTGGGGTACTCCAAAGGCACACCCGAGTTCACACGAATGCTCGTGGCCATGTTCTGCGCCGGCGTCGCAACCTTCGCGCCGCTGTATTCGCCGCAGGCCGTCCTCCCCTCAATCGCGGCGGACCTCCATCGGGACGTCGCCTCGGTCGCCCTCATCGTCTCTTCCTCCACTCTCGGTCTGGCCTTGTTCGCCCTACCGTGGACCTATGTCGCCGACCGCTGGGGCAAGAACCGGGCCATGGCCGCGGCCATCATTGCGGCGACCGTTCTGGGCCTGATCATCCCGTGGGTACCGCATTTCGGGATGCTTCTGGTGCTGAGGTTCATCCAGGGTGCTGCCCTGGCGGGTCTCGCCGGCGTCGCCGTCGCTTTCATCACGGAGGAGACGCAACCCCTTCACGCGGGTGCGGCCACGGGGCTGTATGTCTCCGGGACCACGATCGGCGGACTCGCCGGGCGCCTCATTTCCGGGCCCGTCGCCCAGTTCTCCGGCAATTGGCGCCTCGCCGTCATGGCAGTCGCGGTTCTGGCGACGGCGGCCGCCATCTCGTTCCTGCTCCTGCTCCCCCGGGCGCGGAGATTCACGCCTGTCCCCGCGAAGGGCGCGGTCCTGACCACCGCATCGCGCATCGGTCGGCACATCCGGAACCCCGGAATGGTCAGCCTGTTCCTTCTGGCGTTCACTTTGATGGGCGCATTCGTGACGGTCTACAACTACGTCGGCTTCAAGCTCGAATTGCCGCCGTACTCTCTGTCCGAGGTGGCCATTTCGATGCTGTTCCTCGCGTATCTTTCCGGCACGTTTACCTCGAGCATCGCGGGTCGCCTGGCCGCCCGGTTCGGGAGGCTCACCACGATCCTGGTCTCGATGCTCGTCATGATCGCCGGGGTTGTCCTGACCACGACGTCGCCGTTGGTCGTCGTCGTGATTGGTCTGATCATGCTGACCATGGGATTCTTCGCCGCCCACTCCGCCGCCTCCGCGTGGACGGGCCTGTTGGCAGGGGAAGGCAAGGCCCAGGGCACCGCGATGTACAACCTCTTCTACTACGCTGGCTCGGCCCTCAACGGTTGGGTCGGCGGGTTCTTCTACATCGCGGGCGGCTGGACCTTGACGGGCTGGTTCTGCGTGGCTGTTGTGGCGTTCGGCGCATTGATTGCCGGAGGGGTGCTCCGGCGGGAGAAAACCGCTAGGGTGGGGCAGATCGAAGGGGAGTAGTTCCCAGCGGCGTGTACGTGCCAGAGCGGGTTGTCGACACACTGGAGAGTTTTTCTCCCGGCAATCCACCCGTCGAACCGTCCCGGCCAAGGCCAGGGACCGTCGAGTCGGGCGAGCGAGACCTTCGGCCCAAGCCCCTTCCAGGGATCAACAGACTAGGGCCGAAGTCTCCGCGGGGCCCCTCGCGGCCTCGGCCCGAAGGAGACACCCTCATGAGCCAAGAGCCGATCGCCCCACGCCCCGAAGACTCGCACGCAGGCAGAGACTCAGGTGCCTCTGACGCGTCAGCCTCCGGGAGCGCATCCTCGACCGCCGGATCGAGCAACCACGCGACAGCCGCTCAACGCCGGCGTTGGCGCCGCTATCTGGCCGACGAAATTTCTGAGTCCACGGTCTACCGCTATCTGGCCGAGCGCACGGACGGACGCGAATCCGAAATCTTGCGCGAAATGGCCGACGCCGAGAAACGGCACGAGCAGCACTGGCGCAACCTTCTGGGCCCCCAGGCCGATCCCGAGCCCCGCCCCTCGATCTCTTCCCTGGCCCTGCAGTTCATGGCCAGGCATTTCGGGACGGTCTTCGTGCTGGCCCTGGCCCAAAGGGCCGAGGGGCGCTCGCCCTATGACGAAGATCCGGATGCTCCCAGTTCGATGGCCGCGGATGAGGCCGTGCACGAGGAGGTCGTGAGGGCACTCGCGACCAACGGCAGAGAGAAGTTGTCCGGCAATTTCCGCGCCGCCGTCTTCGGCGCCAATGACGGGCTCGTTTCGAACGTCGCGCTGATCATGGGAATCGGCGCATCAGGTGCGAGCCCGCACATGGTTCTGCTCAGCGGCGTCGCCGGTCTGCTCGCCGGCGCCCTGAGCATGGGTGCGGGCGAGTTCGTGTCCGTCCGGTCGCAACGAGAACTGCTGGATGCTTCCCGTCCCACACAGGTGACCCTGGAAGTCGCCCCCGACCTGGACATCGACAGGAACGAGCTCGAATTGATCTACCGGGCCCGTGGCATGAGCGAGGAGGCCGCGCATCACCGCGTTCTCGAGAGGTTCGGTCATTACTCCTGCGACTGCGACCCGTCCTACTCCCACCAGCCGGAGGCAGAGGCCGAGGAGGAGAACACCGGGAACGTGGCTCTGGGAACGGATCTGGGTGCGGCGGCCTCGAGCTTCTGTTTCTTCGCATCGGGCGCGATCATCCCGATCCTGCCGTACCTGTTCGGGATCTCCGGTTTCCCGGGGATGGCGATTTCGCTGGTTCTCGTCGGGATCGCTCTCCTGGGCACGGGGGCCGTGGTCGGCCTGCTCTCCGGCGCGTCTCCCCTCAAGCGTGGCCTGCGGCAACTGCTCATCGGGTACGGCGCCGCCGCGGCCACGTACCTGCTGGGGCTCTTGTTCGGCACCTCCGTCGGGGGCTGACCCCCACTACGGGAACCAGCCGGTCCGCCTGATACCGGGGGCGTACTCGCGTTCCCCGGCTCAGGTGCCGCAGTAGGTCACGTATTTCCCCTGATCGGCTGGTGCCGGCTGGGCGTAGGCCTCGTAACCCGGCTTTCGGGTGTATGGATCGGTCACCACGTCCAGGAGCCTGAGGAAAGGGTCGAGGTCGCCGTTGTAGGCGGCCTCGAGCGCCTCTTCGACCAGGTGATTGCGAGGCACGTAAATCGGATTGACCCGGTCCATCAGCTCCGGGTCGGGGCCGAGCCCCTGCCACCGGACGAACCAGGCATCGAAGCGCGGGTCCTCGACCCGATCCCGCAGCTCCTGCGCGGCCTGGCGATCGCGGACGGCGTCGGCGAGCGCCCGGAACGTACTCGTGAAGTCCAGTGAAGAGGCTTCCATGAGGCGCAGGAGCTCCTGGGATACGTCTCGGGCGGTCTGCTCATCCGTGGCCGTTCCGGTGAGACCGAGCTTGCGTGCCATGGCTTGGATCCAGGCGGCCTCGTAGAGCGGCGCGAATTTCTGCAGCGTCTCCGTCGCCTTCCGGATGCCCTCATTGGGGTCCTCGTCGATCACGGGAAGCAACGTCTCACCGAAGCGGGCCAGATTCCATTCGGCGATTCCGGGCTGGTTTCCGTAGCGATACCGGCCTTGGCCATCGATCGAGCTGAAGACGGTCGAGGCCGAATAGGCATCCATGAAGGCGCAGGGGCCGTAGTCGATCGTCTCGCCCGAAATGGTCATGTTGTCCGTGTTCATCACGCCGTGGACGAACCCGACGGCCATCCACTGCGCGATCAGTTCGGCCTGGACCTCGATCACGTGGTCGTACAGCTCCAGGGCCGGGTTCTGCTCGCCGCCCTCATCGTCATCGTCTCCTGGGACGTGACGGTCGTGGGCGACGTCGACCAGCCTTTTCACCAGGTCCGTGTTGCGCAGGCTCTGGGCGGCGTACTGGAAGGTCCCGACGCGCAGGTGGCTACTGGCTCCCCGCGCGAGAATGGCGCCGGGACGCGGAAGGTCCCGGAACACTTCCTCGCCGGTCTCGGTCACGGCCAGAGCACGTGTGGTGGGAATGCCCAAAGCGTTCATTGCCTCGCTCACCAGGTATTCCCGGAGCATGGGCCCCAGGACCGCTTTTCCGTCGGCGGCTCCGCGGGCGAATGGCGTGCGACCGGAACCCTTGAGGTGGATGTCCCGGAGACTCCCGTCGTCCACCGTGACCTCTCCGAGGAGCATGGCACGTCCGTCGCCGAGCCGGGGCGAATAGGTGCCGAATTGGTGACCGGCGTACGCCTGCGCCACCGGCTGGGCGTCTTCGGGCGCAGACGCACCGGTCAGGAAGCGGAGCCCTTGCTCTTCTCGTAGCGTGTCAGGGTCCAGCCCGAGGTACTCGGCGTATTTGTCGTTGAGGATGACGATCCGGGGATCTTTCGGCTCGTCTCCCGTCCATGCGATGGACAGCTCGGGAAAGGCTTCGGCGAAAACGGACTGCATTCGGCTCCTTCGACGAGGGTGTACCCGGTAGAACATTCTCGCGGCGGATATATTCCTCGGGCGCGGGCGCTGGAGACACGAAACCGCCCGGACCACGATCTGGTCCGGGCGGTTCGGTGAAGCCTGGTCGGGCTTACTTGCTGGCGAAGATGTCGCGCATCAGCTGGGCGGACTCGGACGGAGTCTTGCCCACCTTGACGCCGGCGGCCTCGAGGGCCTCCTTCTTGGCATCTGCGGTTCCGGAGGATCCGGAGACGATGGCGCCTGCGTGGCCCATGGTCTTGCCCTCGGGAGCGGTGAAGCCCGCGACGTAGCCGACGACCGGCTTGGTCACGTGTTCCTTGATGTACTCGGCGGCACGTTCTTCGGCGTCGCCACCGATCTCACCGATCATCACGATGGCTTCGGTCTCAGGGTCCGCCTCGAACGCCTCGAGAGCGTCGATGTGGGTGGTGCCGATGACCGGGTCGCCGCCGATACCGATCGCGGTCGAGAACCCGATGTCACGCAGCTCGAACATCATCTGGTAGGTCAGGGTGCCGGACTTGGAGACCAAGCCGATCTTGCCGCTGCCGGTGATGTTCGCGGGGGTGATGCCCACGAGGGACTCGCCGGGGGTGATGATGCCCGGGCAGTTCGGTCCGATGATGCGGGTCTTGGGCTTGCCGTCGGCGTCGGTCGAAGCCTTGGCGTGGGCCCAGAATTCGGCCGCGTCCTGGACCGGGATGCCCTCGGTGATGACGACGACGAGCGGGACCTCGGCGTCGACGGCCTCGATGACGGCATCCTTCGTGAAGGCCGGCGGGACGAAGACGATCGACACGTTCGCGCCGGTCTCCTTGACCGCCTCATCGACGGTCCCGAACACCGGAAGCTCGACGTCGGCGCCGTCCTGGGCCTTGTGGGACACGGTGGTTCCGGCCTTGCGGGCGTTGACGCCACCGACAACCTGGGTACCCGCGGCAAGCATGCGCGCGGTGTGCTTGGTTCCTTCGCCGCCGGTGATGCCCTGAACGATGACCTTGGAGTCCTTGTTCAAAAAGATAGACATGTTTTCCTTAAGAGTCTCGAGATGTATCGGCGGGGTCTCAGGCGGCCTGGTGTGCGAGCTCTGCGGCCTTATCGGCACCGGAGTCCATGGTGTCTGCCTGGGTCACCAACGGGTGGTTGGCTTCGTCCAGAATTCGACGACCCTCTTCGACGTTGTTGCCGTCGAGACGGACAACGAGCGGCTTGGTCGCGCCGTCGCCCAGGATCTCCAGAGCCTTGACGATGCCGTTCGCCACCGCGTCGCAGGCGGTAATTCCGCCGAAAACGTTGACGAAGACCGACTTCACCTGGTCGTCGCCCAGGATGACGTCGAGACCGTTGGCCATGACCTCGGCCGAGGCACCACCACCGATGTCGAGGAAGTTGGCCGGCTTGACGTTGCCGTGCTTCTCCCCGGCGTAGGCCACGACGTCGAGAGTCGACATGACGAGTCCGGCGCCGTTTCCGATGATTCCGACCTCGCCGTCGAGCTTGACGTAGTTGAGGTCGTTTTCCTTGGCCTTGGCCTCGAGCGGGTCGGTCGATGCCTTGTCCTCGAGACCGCCGTGGTCCTCGTGGCGGAATTCGGCGTTGTCGTCCAGCGAGACCTTGCCGTCCAGGGCGATGATGTCACCCTCGCCGGTCTTGACCAGCGGGTTGACCTCCACAAGGGTTGCGTCTTCCTTGTCGAAGACCTCGCCCAGCGTGACCAGAACGGGTGCAACCTTGGAGCGCAGCTCTTCGGGGAACCCTGCCGCGGCAACGATCTCCTCGGCCTTCTCCTGGTTGAGGCCTTCACTCGGGTCGACCTCGACGCGGGCCAGGGCTTCGGGACGCTCTTCGGCGAGCTGCTCGATCTCCATGCCGCCCTCGACGGAGCACATGGCCAAGTAGGAGCGGTTCGCGCGGTCCAGAAGAACCGAGAAGTAGTATTCCTCTGCGATGTCCGCGCCCTGCGCGATCATCACGCGGTTGACGGTGTGACCCTTGATGTCCATGCCCAGGATCTGGGAAGCGTATTCGTAGGCCTCATCTGCGGTCTTGGCGACCTTGACGCCACCGGCCTTGCCACGACCGCCCACCTTGACCTGAGCCTTGACGACCGTCACGCCGCCGATCTTCTCGGCGGCCGCTTTTGCTTCTTCGGGAGTTTCGGCAACGATCCCTTGAAGTACGGGTACACCGTGCTTCTCGAAGAGATCGCGTGCCTGGAATTCAAACAGGTCCACGGATATGTGTCCTTCTTCGTCGAAGTCGTACCGGGTGAACCGTCCAGCCCATCCGGATCTTGTCGTGGAACGCCCTCATCCGCTGCGACACATCGGTCAGCGCGGGAGACAGACGCTCCCCTGATGCGACTTTAGCTCAGAAGGTGGGACCGACCCTAACGAGAAAGGTCGTGTTTCGCCCCAATGCAGTGCCGCCTGAGTCGTAACTCACTCAACGGGTCCGGCCGCGGGGTCTTCGGTGTGGTCGAAATCTATCGAGGACTTCGAGCGGTCCTTCGACCACAGGACCGCTCCGAGCGCGAGCAGGGCCGCCCCCATGAGGAGGAATGCGGGCCACATGGTGTTCCCCGTCCTGGAGATGAGCCACGTGTTGACCGCGCTCATCGGCCCGCCGAACAAGGCATTGCCGATGTTGAACACCAGGGCGAATCCGCTGAAACGAACCGCCGTCGGGAACAATTCGGAGACCGCCGAGGGCAGAGCGCCGTCATTGAGGGACAGGAATGCCCC
This sequence comes from Rothia sp. HC945, assembly GCF_051370785.1. Classification (NCBI taxonomy): domain Bacteria; kingdom Bacillati; phylum Actinomycetota; class Actinomycetes; order Micrococcales; family Micrococcaceae; genus Rothia; species Rothia sp. HC945. Next base: position 295,366 of record NZ_JBFCSN010000002.1, read on the forward strand.
CATGACCACCAGCGCCAGGACGGCCAACCAGTAGTGGCCGGCTCCCATCACCAGGAACGCCGGAATGGTCAGGACGATGAACAGGCAGGATGCGAGGATCAGCGTATTGCGGCGACCCATGCGGTCGGCCACGGACCCCGTCAGGAAGATGAACGCGATGTATGTGATCAGGGACAGCGTCGTGGCCAGTTGGGACGCCGTGGCGTCGTACCCGAGATTCTCCGAGAGGTAGGTCGGCATGAACGTGAGGACCACGTAGAACCCCACCGCGTTGAGGAGCACGATGCCGAGCCCCTGGATCATTTGCTTCGGCGCGCTGGTGAGCAATTCGACCAGCGGCGGGGTCGGCTTCTGCCCTCGTTCGACCTGTTCCATCTGGCTGGTGGTGTGCTTCACGAAGGCCGGCGTGTCCTCGATCTTGCGTCGGATGTAGAGACCGATGAGCCCCAGTGGCGCGGCGACGAGGAAGGGCAGCCTCCAGCCCCAGGAGGTCATGGACTCATCGGACAGGAGGCCGTACAGCAGTGTCGCGGCAAGGGAACCGAGCAAGAGGCCCGACGCCGTGGACGCGGGGACCACGGATGCGTACCGCCCCCGTTTCCCGGTCGGGGCGAATTCGCTGAGCAACGCCGAGGCACCCGCGTATTCCCCCGATGCGGAGAACCCTTGGACCAACCGCAGCAGAAGGAGAATGATCGGCGCGGCGACGCCGATCGTCGAGGCCCCGGGCAGGCAACCGATGAGGAAGGTTGCGCCGGTCATCAGGAGGATCGACCAGGCCAGGGTCTTCGTGCGCCCGAAACGGTCGCCCCAGTGGCCCCAGAAGAAGGCCCCGACGGGTCGGATCAGGAAGGCGACGGCGAACAATCCGAAGGCCATCAGCGTCGAATTTGCGGCATCCCCCGGAAAGAATTCGGAGCCTATCGTGACGGCGAGATAGCTGTAGGCCCCGTAATCGAACCACTCCACGAAATTGCCGAGGAAGCTGGAGACGATTGCCTTTCGCCTTTGCCCGGCATCCGGCTCTGCGGGTTGGGGAGCGTCCGCCGCGGCGGAATGGTTCGGCTCGGAGGTGTCGGATGAGGAGGTCATAACGGCCCTTCGGTGTGTGGTCTGCACAACACCATACCGACATATCGCCTGGTCAGCAGCGGTTCGACGCGAGCTGGAACCTTTCGGCGGGGGCTATTGGCTACTGATCGACTTTGGTCAGTGGCGCGTAACGGAGGAGAAGGCGTTTTTCCTCGTTCGCGAATCTCACCTTGGCGACGGTCTTGTCCCCGCCTCCTTCTACGCCGATCACGCGGCCCGTCCCGAACGTCTTGTGCTCCACGGTGTCACCCACGGACAGGGAAGGGATTTCCTTCGTCTGGTTGATCCTCGATGGCTTGGAAGCTCGCGCACCCAACGGGGGCGACCCCTCGATGCCGCCCGAGTATCCGGCGTCCTGGCTCGCAGGGGCCGGTCGCCGGGTGGGACCAGCGCCTCGTCCGCCCCAGGCACCGGACCCGGTCCAGGACGTGGAGTCTCTGCGGCCGGAACCCCCAGAGAAGGAGCCCGCACCGTAGACGGCCGAACCGAATCCTCCGGGCGGGAATCCGGAGGCGGACCCGAGGCGCTTCCAATCGATGAGGTGTTCCGGGATTTCCTCGAGGAAGGGCGACGGCGGGTTGAACTGGCCCTGACCCCACATCGACCGGGATTCGGCGCGGGTCAGGTAGAGCCTCTCCATGGCTCGGGTCAGACCCACGTAGGCGATCCGGCGCTCCTCGCTCATTTCCTTCTCGTCGGCGAGGGCCCTCTGATGAGGGAAGATCCCGTGTTCCATGCCTGTCAGGAAAACCACCGGGAATTCCAGGCCCTTGGCGGTGTGCAGGGTCATGAGCGTCACGACTCCCTCTTCACGGGCCTCGGCCACCTCCCGTGCCACCTGTTCGGCGGAGACCCCGCCGTCTTCCTCGTCGCCCGCCTTCGGACGATTCGGGATTTGGTCGGCGTCGGCAACCAAGGAGACGTGCTCGAGGAATTCGGCCAGGCCCCCGTCCGGATTGTCCCTCTCGAATTCGCGGACCACGGCCACGAGCTCGGCGAGGTTCTCCACCCTGGACTCGTCCTGGGGGTCGTCCGAGGTGCGCAGTGCCTCGAGATAGCCCGTCTGCTCCAGCACAGCCTCGAGGCACGTCGCGGCGGTTTCCGTGGACGCGATCTGCTGAAGGTCGTCCATCAGCGTCACGAATGCCCCGATCTTTTTGGCCCCGGCGGCTGCGAGTCCAGGAGCCTCATCGGCCGTCCGTGCCGCCGCCATGAAGGAGGTGCGATTGCGCGTGGCCAAATTGGCGATGGCACCTTCGGAACGCGCACCGATCCCCCGCTTGGGTTCGTTAAGGATACGGCGCACGCTGATGTCGTCGTCGGGATTCATCAGGGCGCGCAGATAGGACAACGCGTCCTTGATCTCCTTGCGCTCATAGAACCGTGTCCCTCCGACCACTCGGTACGGCAGACCGACGCGCATCAGGATTTCTTCCAGGGAACGGGACTGGGCGTTGGTCCGGTAGAAGACGGCGACGTCGCCCGGGGCCACGCCGTCCTCGTCGCGGAGCCTGTCAATTTCCTCTGCGATGAACCTCGCCTCGGCGTGCTCGTTCTCGGCCACGTAGCCGGTGATGAGGGGGCCGTCTCCGGAAGCGGTCCACAGTTTCTTGTCCCGGCGATCCGGGTTGCGCTGGATCACCGCGTTGGCTGCCGTCAGGATGTTCTGCGTGGACCGGTAGTTCTGCTCGAGCAGGATCGTTCGGGCCGAAGGGTAATCGCGCTCGAAATCCGTGATGTTCCTGATGTCCGCACCGCGGAAGGCGTAGATGGACTGGTCGGAATCTCCCACCACGGTCAGCTCGGCCGGTTCCGTCCCCTGGGGGTAGGGAGTCTGCCCAGTTTCCGCAGGAGCCGAATCGTGCCCGGTCAGCTCCCGGACCAGCGCGTACTGGGCGTGGTTGGTGTCCTGGTATTCGTCCACCAGAATGTGCCGGAAGCGCCGCCGATAGTATTCAGCGACCTGGGGGAAGGCGCGGAACATGAAGACGGTCTCCGCGATGAGGTCGTCGAAATCCATCGCGTTGGCCGCTCGCAGCCGGCGGGCGTACTCGCTGTAGACCCTGGCCACGGCGGATTCCCACGGGTCGTTGCCCGACGCGGAGGAGGCGTTCTGCTCGGCATCCACGAGTTCGTTCTTCAGCGCCGAAATCCGATGTTGCAGGGCCTTCGGCGCGAATTTCTTGGCGTCCAGCTCGAATTCCTTGGCGATCAGGGTGATCAGCCGGAGGGAATCGGCGGCGTCGTAGATGGAGAACGAGGATTTCAGCCCGAGAGTCGCCGCTTCGCGCCGGAGCACTCGGACGCAGAAACTGTGGAAGGTCGAGATCCACATCTTCTCGGCCCTGGGTCCCACGAGTTCGACGACGCGTTCCCGCATCTCGGCAGCGGCCTTGTTGGTGAACGTGATAGCCAGGATTTCGCCCTGGTGGGCGCGACCGGTGGCTAGAAGGTATGCGATCCGGTGGGTCAGGACACGGGTTTTTCCGGAGCCTGCACCCGCCACGATCAGCAGGGGCGAACCCGAGTGGGTCACCGCAGCAGCCTGGTGCTCGTTGAGTCCCTCGACCAGTCCTTCAGGGCCGCGGGAACCTGCTCCCTGGCCTTGGGACCGGGAGGTCTGGGGTTCGAAGAAGGAAGAGTCGCGCAAGAAATCCATACTGGTTCCAGTCTAGGGGAACACAGTTTCGATTCGCGTCCCCCCGGTTGCGGGTGTGACGGTCCATAATTGGCATATGGGCATGTCGAAGGGACAAAAGCAACGGCTGTACGGTGACCGGGCGGGAGCGTCTACGCCGCCCCGGAAGGCCGATTCGACCTCACGGAGATCGGGCGGGCAACGCGGCGCCTCTGACGCCGAGGCCACGACTGGCCGTTCGCCACAGGCCGAGCCGGCCAAGAAATCCTCCACGGGAATCATCACCGGCGTGCTGGTCGTCGTGTCCGTTCTGATGTTCGTCTACCTCCACGCGTCGCTCTTGCCCCGGCTGGGTGCGAGCGCGCACACGACCGTGCCCGAATTGGGTCCCTTCGGATTCGTCTCCGATGCCCCGCACATTGCCCGGAGCCTGGGCGATGCCGGTCGCAACGCGTACGTGGCCATCCACTGGTCCTGGGGCCTGATCTCCCCCATCTTCCTCGGCGCCGCGTGGTTCTCCATGGTCGCCGCCTCGGGCATCCGGGGACGACGCCGCACCGCACTGTGGATCCCACCGCTTCTGTTCATGGTCGTGACGATCGTCGGAAACCTCACGCTGGACGCCGCTCTGTCCGACCCCGCCGGTGCCTGGCCGGGACTTGCCGCAGGGCTCGTCGTCGCACGCTGGTTCTTGCTGGTGATCATGGTTGCCGAGGCGGTGTGGCTCGCCGTGCGCCTGGTGAGGGGAAAGCTGGATGCGTTCTCCCGGGGAGAGCTCGAGGGCCAGCAACCGCGCCGCTGACCCCCGAAATGCGCCCTTGAGGCCTCGATCCGGCTCAGGCCCGCTTGGAAGCGTTCTTGGCCCGCGGCCGGAAGAACGCCGCAACCACGGCACCCACAAGGACCGCCGCGGCCGGCAGGAGAATGCTCTCCCCCATCGCCGTGGTGTACCCGTCCCGCAACATCTCCGGCAGTTGCGAGCTGCCCGCCGCCGCCTCTCCGCCTTGGACCGATTGACCGGCCATCTGCGGAAGATGGGCCGCGATGCGGTTCTCCATCATCATCGCGATCAGCGAGGAACCAAGCACCGCGCCCACCTGACGTGTGGTGTTGAAGACACCGGATCCCGCCCCGGCCTGCTTCGGGGCGAGGTCGCGCGTCGTCGTGATCGAAATGGGCGACCACATGCAGGCACCGCCGATGCCCATCGCGAACGAAGGAATCAACAGGACCCAGATCGAGGTGTCCGGGGACATGAAGTACCAGTAGCCCACGAGTCCCAGGACATTCATCAGGAGCCCGAAGACGGCGATGAACGGCGCCCTGGCCGCCGTGATGAGGCCGCCGACCACGGGGGCCAGAACGCCAGAGACGATCGCCATCGGGGCAATCATCAAGGCGGCCTGCGTGGGCGACATGCCTCGGACCAGCTGGAAGTACAGCATGAGTGGCAGCACGAAAGAGATGATCATGAGCCCGACCATGCCGATGGCCGCGTTGCCCAGCGAGAAGTTCCTGTCGCGGAAGAGCCCCAGGGGAATCAGAGGTTCCGTACTGGTCACCCGCTGCCACACGATGAACAGAACGAAGATCACGGCTCCGGCGATGATCAGTTCCGGCACGGTGATTGGACCCCAGACGGCGCCCCAGTCGTGCCCATGCCCCTCTTGGATTCCGTAGACGATGAGGAACATAGCGATCCCACTCAGCACCACGCCCACGTAATCCATGCGGTGGGCGTGGATTTCCAGTTTGGGGATCTTCTGCCAGGCTCGCACGAACGCGAAGATGCCGACTGGAATATTGACGAAGAAAATCCATTCCCAACCGAGGCCATCGACCAGGAGGCCGCCCAGAATCGGGCCGAGGAGGCTTGCGACACCGGCGGTCGCACCCCAGACACCCATGGCTGGCCCTCGACGCTCCGCCGGGAAGAGGCGGGTGATGATCGCCATCGTCTGCGGGGTCATGACGGCGGCGCCGAGCCCCTGGAACACGCGGGCGACGATGAGCATTTCGATGGTTCCCGAGAACCCGCACCAGAGGGACGCCGCCGTGAAGAGGGCCAGTCCCCCCAGATACATGCGGCCCGGACCAAAGCGGTCCCCCAGTCTGCCGGTGACCAACAACGGGACCGCGTAGGCGAGCAGATACGCGCTGGTAACCCACACGACCTTGTTGATGTCGGCGTCGAAGTGGTTCATGATGGCCGGCATCGCCGTGGAAACGATCGTCGAATCGATCAGGATCATGAAGAACCCGATGACGATGGCCCAGAGGGCGCTCCACGCCTGTTTGTCTTCGCCCTTCCCGTGGGTCTTGTTCTCGTGCGCGGTGTCGAGGTTCTTCCGGGCGCGCGTGCTGGGGTCGGTCGACTCGCCCGTGGGCGACCCGGCCTCCGCGGTCGCGGCACTGCTGTGCCGCGGAGTGTATTCGGAATTCATGATTCTTCTTTCGGGGTGTCCGGCCGGTCGGATTGCGGGGGCCAGGTCAGGGCGCCGCTGTCGACCAAGTCTATGGTTCGTTGCATGTGGTTGATCTGTGCCGTCTGGAGTTCCAACAAGTAGGTGTCCTCGAGAAGGAGGATCTCGTCGATACCCTCTGTTCGCGCCTGCTCCAGCCTGACTTCCCGACCGGACACGTGATCTCGGAGCACCGCGATCCGTTGTTGAAAGGCAGCCCGAACGGCTGACCACGGCAGTTTGGGGGCCACCGCGAGCGCTACCGGAAACACGGGATATTCGCTGCGCACCGTGGACAGCTCCGAGACCACCCATTCCCTGGCGGCACCTTCGCCGGCCGGTTCGACCGCGTAGATGGTTCGTTCCGGCCTGTTATTGGTCTGTTCCACGCGGTCAATCCTGACCAGTCCGCGTTCCTGGAGCTTCTCGACGGTGTGGTACAAGGCGCCCGGGCTGATCCTGACCAGGTGGTCGTCTCCCCGCTTCTTGAGGACCTGGGCCATTTCGTACGGGTGCATCGGACGTTCCCGGAGCAACCCCAGAACCGTCACGGCCAATGGCGTGAGTTTCATGCGCCGCTGAGAGTCGTGTTCCACTCGGATTATTCTACGCGGAATAAACATTGCTTCACAAACAGGGCGTTCTGGGCCGATGGGCAGGATGACGACGCCGTGCCTTGTGGAAGCCATCTCCAACCAGTAATGTCCTTTTCGTACTCGCGAGTATGAGCAAGAGAACCACGGATCGGAACCCTGCCGAAGGACCGTTCGGGCGGCTTGTTGGGGCGTGTGCGCGACGCCGACAACAACTATGGGAACCGCCCGGATCCCCGAGGCAGGGTTTCGACGTTCTGGTGCATTGACCGGTCAGGGGCACGGACCTCGCGAGCAAAAACAAATCCGCCACGACCGATCAGGCAAGAGGCCGACCACGTGACGGATTGCGAGAGTGCCCTCGAGTGGATTCGAACCACCGACACCGGCTTTAGGAGAGCCGTGCTCTATCCCCTGAGCTACGAGGGCGCACCGCACCAGTGTACAGGTTCCCGTGCCATGCTGGGTTCATGGCCGTTCTGATTGACCCTCCGCTGTGGCCCGCTCACGGCACGATGTTCTCCCACCTCGTCTCGGATACCAGCCTGGACGAACTCCACGAACTGGTCAGCAGGACCCCCATCAGTCCCAAGGCTTTTGACGAAGACCACTACGACGTCCCGCGGCACCTGATCGATGACGCCGTCGCCGCGGGCGCCACGAGGGTCACGGCCCATGAGCTGACCCGGCGCCTGGCGGCCTCGGGTCTGCGAATTCCGGCGAAGGAGCGTCCAGCGAGGATCCGCCCTCGCCTGGTGCGGGACTGGAACGCCACCGTGCCCAGCGCCCCGGAGATCGGTCAGGAATTGCTGAACCGCTGGGACTCACCGGGTCGCGAATATCACACCTCGGTTCATCTGGCGGAGGTTCTCGACAACGTGAAACGCCTCGATGCCGCGGCCCCCGTGGACTCCGCTTCACGGCTTGGCTTGCGCCTGGCGGCCTGGTACCACGACGCCGTCTACAGGGGCCGCCCCGAGGAGGACGAACGGGACAGCGCCGAGCTTGTCACGGCAGACTTGACCGGTGTTCTCGCTCCGGACGTGCTTGATCGCGTGCGCGGGCTGATTCTGGGCACCATCGACCACACGGCGACGGGGAGCGATCCGTTGTGGCCGATTTTCCACGATGCCGACTTGGGCATTCTGGCGGCGTCCCCCGGACGGTACGGGCGGTACGCGAGCTCCGTGCGGAGGGAGTACGCACATGTTCCCGAAGACGTCTTCCGTCGTACGCGTGCGGACATCCTCGAGGGATTCCTGGCTCAGGACAGGATCTACCTGACGGACTTCGCCAGCGGCCATTGGGAGGACGTCGCGCGGAACAACCTGAGGTCGGAGATCCGCTCCCTCCGACGCGGCTGAGGGGTGACTCAGGCGCCAGGTCTTTCTCCGGCGTCGTCGCCCGATCCCTTCTTGCGGGCACGGACCCTGTTGTAGAGAACCGCGGAGACAAGACCGATGATGATGCCGATTCCACCGGCGATCGAAACCCACATGGCCGGGTTGCCGAGTGAGAGGGAAAGGATGAGGCCCACGATGATCCCGGGAACCGCCCCGGCCACCATGCCGACGGCCATCGCTCGGAATTCCTGATCGCTGCTGCTCTGGGGAGGCTCGAATTGTGAGGGCATGCCCTCATGATAGAACCTCGGACTTGGCGGTTGCAGAACGGGCCTGCGCCACGTCCACGCTGTCTCGCACTGGGCGCAAAAAAGGTGCGGCCCCCACTGGTCGAGGGGGCCGCACCGCCCGGAACCATGGACGGCCCGGAATTGACGAGATCACATTCTTCAAAAGTGTCTCGCCCAAGGAGGAAAACCTACTTTTCCATCATAGCCGTGAATTCAGCGATCCACACGGATATAGAGAGGAGATGACGCATTCGGAAGTTCTGTACCGAATTCGGCGGTCGTCCCGCCTTCCCATCCACCGTGGACGGCCCGGCCGTTGCCGAGGTATATCGCAACGTGTGATCCACCCATCCCGTTCGACGCGTAGTAGACGATGTCTCCCGGTCGCGCCTCTTCGGCACTCACGGTGTGCCCCAGGCTGAGGTAGTCCTTCGGCCATCCGTGGAAAGAAATTCCCCGCGCCCTGAGGGCATTCGTGACCAGCATGGTGCAGTCCTGGCGCACACCCACCTGGGACTTGGCGGCCTCGGCCACGGCGTCACCCAGGGCAGTATGGGGGGAGGCCGGTCGAGGCGCCCCGTCGCCAACGATCTCGGCCGCGGGCACGATCCCCTGGGTTTGAGGCCCACCCGTACCGCCGCCCTCGGGAAGCTGCGAATCATCGGCCGAGGATTCCTCCGAAGAATGCAACCGGTCCAAGACGACGTCTTCGGCCGAGTCGGTCGGCGTCGCGAGGGTCTCCTCGACCTGCGCGGTTTCCTCGGCCTGGGCTTGTCCATCGGGCTGGGCCGCGTCCTCGGCGGCCTGTTCCGTCTCGGCACGACGTTGTTGTTCGAGCCACGCCGCCTTGTCCTCGGCCGCCCGCCGGAGTTCGGCCCGTTGCGCTTCCCGTTGCGCGGCCGCCTGAGGATCGGTTTCCGGGCGCTTCAGGGCCACCGGAACGAAGGTCAGATTCGTGTGTGCCGAAGCCAGCGATGTGCTGGGAATCGTGGTGGAAGCTTGCGAAAACGCGCTCGGCTCGTGCTCGGCCGGTTCGAGGCCATGAACGAGCGCGATGCTGCCGACCAGAAGTCCCGTCGCCGTCAGGGCCCCGGTCGTGCGACGTGTCTTGTGCGAGAAATAGGTAGTCGGTGCCATGAAAATTCCTTGAATTCATGGAGGGGTGCCGTTGCATCCGGCACGTCCCTCAGTTCCGTGCATCGACAACATGCGCGGAAGTGTGCGAGCAGAGGGGTGTTCAGATATGAAAAAAGGGGCGCCCGGGTTTCCCTCCCGGGCGCCCCTCTATCCTCACAAGGCGAAGTCAGTAGACCGAAATTACATTCCGGGCATGCTGTAGTAGCCGTCAACCGGCATCATTCCGCCACCGTCGACCGAGGTGATCGTGGTGCCCTGGTCAGGGTTCAGAGCGGAAATCATCTGACCGTCACCGAGGTAGATACCGACGTGCTCGTAGCCGTTGGTGAAGACGACGTCACCGGGCTGCGGGGCATCGGTCGGGGTGAGCTGATCCTTCATGGAGTGGGTGTAGGCGTCCAGCTGGACACCGGACTGCGAAGCAACCCAGGAAACGAATCCGGAGCAGTCCCAAGCCTTGAAGTCGCGGCCGCCCCAAACGTAGGAACCGCCTTCGCCGGTCTTGGCGTCGTCAACGATCTTGGCGCGATTACCGGTAGCCTGCGAGCCGGCGTCCTGCGTGCTGTTGTCGGCCGGGGCGCTGTAGTCAGCGTTCTCAACGCTGATGCTCTGCTGAGCCGAGGAAGCCTGAGTGGTGCTCGCGGCGTTCTCAACCGGGGCGGCCGAAGCGAATGCGTTGGCCGGAGCAACCGAGCCGGCGATGACGCCTGCTGCGGCAACTGCGATACCGGTGTTGCGAACGACGTGGGACTGAGTTGCAGCGCGGTGGCGAGCAATGTGCTTAGTCATAATAAAAGTTTTCCTCCCTGTGCCTACGAGGTGAGCTGTCGGGTTCGGATGGGAGTCACCCGGTCGCTGCTGCGACTTAACCCCGAGGGCTCTTCCGTGGAAGAACCCGTTATTGGGTCCCCCGCCTCTGCCAACGGACTGTTGGTTTTTCGGTTCTTCGGTCAGTGGCAGAGCTAGGCGTTCTGACCGAAGGTGCCGTCTCGACCAGTGATTGGCACGATGTCGAGAGTACACACAGGGCACAGAAAAGTCACGTTTTGGTCACGAGGGTGGCCCTCCGAAGGGGGTCGCGCCCTCGCCCAGGGGATGACCGATGTCACTCGCGGCGGCTTTGGCGCCGGACCAACACCCTTTTGATCAGCACGAACGCAGGGAAGGGCCAAAATCAGCAGGAGTGACATGGCACACGATGCAACACTTAAAATTTTTTTCGTGTCGTGTCGCACAGGTGCCTCCGAGGCAGGTCGGCACCCCTCGAGCCGGCGCAAGGCCGTGCCAAAGGTGCCGCAAAAGTCACGAAATGATTAAGAAGATCCCGGCTCGGGTCACGATTAGATATCCGGCGAACCCGGAGAGGGCCCGGCGAGGTCTACCCGCCCAGAATCCCGCCGGTCTCCTCCAGATAGCACGCCGCACACAGCGATTCGTAGGTCACGGTTTCGCCGTCAATGGCGATCTGGCTCCCCGAAAAGACGAATTCCTGACCCACCCTGCGTCCGTTGAAGAGGGCCTTGCGGCCGCAGCGGCAGATGGTCTTGAGCTCTTCCACCGTGTGAGCGAGCTCGAGCAAGCGGGCCGATCCGGGAAAGGCGCGCGTCCGGAAATCGGTTCTGATCCCGTATGCCAGGACCGGCACGCCGTCCAGCACGGCGATCCTCATCAGGTCGTCTACCTGTTCCGGCGTCAGAAATTGGGCTTCGTCCACCAGGAGGCAGGCAACTGGCGGCAAGGCCACGTCCACCCCGAGCCCACCGTCGTCTTCGCCATGGGCGTGGTGCAGAAAGGTGTCTCGGGCAGATTCTTCCGGGGCCAGCAGGATATTGACTTCGCGCTGGACGCCCAGACGCGAGACGATATGGGTCTCCCCCTTGGTGTCCACTTTCGGCTTGGCCAGCACGATCCGCTGACCTCGCTCCTCGTAGTTGAAGGCCGCCTGCAACAACGCGGTGGACTTGCCGGAGTTCATGGCTCCGTAACGGAAATAGAGCTTGGCCACGTCCGTTCAGGCGCCGCGCTTGACCACAATGTGGTCCGCAATTTCCATGTCGACGTCCACGCCTTCGGCCTCGCCCTCGACTCGTACGTGAATCGCTCCGACCTTCGGTTGGATGCCGACGACCGAGCCTTGGCGGAGGCCCGCACGACCGAGGACCTTCATGATGTCGACGTCGGCCTGAAGGACTTCCGGGAACCGCGCGATCGTGAATCGGTCCTCATCCGAGGAATCCTTCGCCGCGATCGTCAGGGTCACGGTCTTGGGATCGTCCTTCTCACTGGTCACCCCGAGCTCTTCGAGCCCGGGGATCGCGTTGCCGTACGGCGAGAACTTCGGCGAGTTGAGGAGCTCGACGAGCCGGCGCTCGACGCGTTCGCTCATGACGTGCTCCCAGCGGCAGGCTTCGTCGTGAACATAGGCCATATCCAGCCCCACGACGTCGGCCAACAGCCGTTCCGCCAGGCGATGCTTGCGCATCACCGATACGGCTCGGCTCCGGCCATCCGGGGTCAGGGACAAGGAACGATCGCTCTCGACGTGCACGAGCCCGTGGCGTTCCATGCGTGCCACCGTCTGCGAGACGGTCGGCCCGGAATGGTCGAGCCGCTCCGCGATCCGGGCGCGCATCGGTGTGATGCCTTCTTCCTCCAGATCCAGGATGGTTCGGAGGTACATCTCTGTTGTGTCAACGAGGTCCGTCATCGGAGATATAACGCCCTTCTCGTAATTTTCCTGCCTGTTTGTCCGTCCATTCTAGGTGCTTAGGTTCATCTTCCGTAGAAGATTCACTCCTGGAGGACTCTACGAAGCACAATGGTGGAGTCAGGACGCCGCGGAGACCACGCGCACCCCTCACTGATCATTGGAGCACGAATAGTGGCCGAGAACATTGTCATCCCCCAAGAACTTCTTCCCGCCGACGGACGCTTCGGCGCGGGCCCGTCCAAGGTTCGCCCCGCACAGGTCGAGGCCGTCGCTTCGGCCCAGTCCCTCCTCGGAACCTCGCACCGGCAGGCTCCGGTCAAGAATCTGGTCGGTTCGGTGCGCACCGGCCTGGAGAACTTGTTCGAACTGCCGGACGGGTACGAGGTCATTCTGGGCAATGGCGGGGCGACGTCGTTCTGGGACTCCGCCGCATTCAACCTCGTGCGCTCCAAGGCGGCTCACCTGAGTTTCGGTGAATTCGGCTCCAAGTTTGCGGCGACCACCGACAAGGCGCCCTTCCTCGAACCGTCCGAGATCACCTCCTCCGAACCAGGCACCCGTCCGACCGCTTCCCCCGTTCCCGGCGCCGACGTCTACGCGTGGCCCCAGAACGAGACCTCGACCGGCGTCGCTGCGCCCGTCCAACGGCCTTCCGGCGTGGAGGACGACGCCCTGGTCCTCATCGATGCGACGAGCGCCGCCGGTGGCATGGCCGTGGACCCGCAGGAAGCCGACGTCTACTACTTCTCTCCGCAGAAGAATTTCGCGTCCGACGGCGGCCTGTGGCTCTCCTTCTTCTCCCCGGCGGCCCTGGACCGAGTCGGCAGCATCGCGTCCACGGACCGCTGGATTCCGGATTCCTTGAACCTGACCACTGCCGTGGACAATTCCCGGAAGAACCAGACCTACAACACGCCGTCCTTGGCGAACCTTGTCATGCTCGACAACCAGATCGCATGGATCCTCGAGAACGGGGGTTTGGGCTGGGCCGCGGACCGCACGGCGCGTTCCTCCGATCTCGTGTACCGGTGGGCCGAGGCCAGCGACGTAGCCAGCCCCTTTGTCGAGCGGCCCGAGGACCGGTCGACCGTCATCACCACCGTTGACTTCGACGACACGGTCGATGCATCCGCCCTTGCCAAGATTCTCCGGGCCAACGGCATCGTGGACACCGAACCGTACCGGAAGCTCGGTCGCAACCAGCTGCGCATCGCGACGTTCACTGCGATCGACCCGGACGACGTCGCCGCTCTGCTGTCCTGCATCGATTACGTCATCGAACGCCTGGACTAATCGGCCGTGGGCCGACAAGCCCGGTCGCCGGGGTGCCCCGGTGACCGGGCTAGTCACGGCACCCGGGGACGTCCGTCACCGGGGTGCCGCCACCACCGGGTGCCGACGTCACCGGGTGCCGACGTCACCGGGGTTCTTGGACCTCCAGCGCGGCGGTGACGGGCGAATAGTCGGCGTCCTTCTCCAGACGCACGAAACCTCGCCGTGACCGGTCGAAGGTCAGGTGGAGGTGCTGACTGCGCCAGTACCAGAAGAAACCGAGGGCCGCGGTGACCAGGCCGGCGATGACTGCCACCCCCAGCCCCCACCTCGCTCCGAGGGCGTCATTGACCACGCCGACCACGGGCGCACCTATGGGAGTGCCTCCCATGAACACGGCCATATAGATGCTCATGACGCGGCCGCGCATCTGGGGTTCGGTGGAGACTTGGACGTAAGCATTCGCCGATGTGATGAAGGTCAGCGCCGCCAGCCCCATCGGGATCAGAACGACGGCGAAGACCACCACGGTCGGCGAGAGCGCTGCGAGAAGACACGTCAGGCCGAAGGCGCCCGCGGCACCGAAGATGAATCGGAGCCGGGGCCGTTCCCTCTTGGCTGCCATGAGCGTTCCCGTGATCGACCCAATCGCCATAGTCGAGGTCAGGAAACCGAACTGGTTCGCGCCGTATCCGAATTCGCTCGTGGCCATGGCCGCAATATTGATCGCGGAGTTCATTCCGAAGGTCCCGACCAGGAAGGCTCCGATCATGACGACCAGGATGTCGGGCCGAGTCGTGATGTAGGCGATTCCGTCCCTCATGCGGGAGTTTGCTCGGGAGACCCGTGGCATGGGTCTCAGGCTGTTCGTGTCGATTTTCGCTATCGCGACGATCATGGCCACGAAGGTGACCATGTTGATCAGGAATACCGGCCCTGGACCGACCGCGCCGACCAGGACACCGGCAATGGCCGGGCCCACCATACGGGCCGAGTTGAAGGACATCGAGTTGAGGGCGACGGCGTTCGGCAAGTCCGCGTCCGAGACCAGGTTCGACACGAAGGTTTGCCGAACGGGCGAGTCGAGCGCCGTGATCACTCCGAGCAGGAGAGCGAAGATGTAAACGTGCCAGAGTTGCGCCGCTCCCGAGAGGACGAGTCCGCCGAGGAGACCGCCCAGGACAGCCATCGAGGTTTGAGTCAGGAATAGCAGTTTCCGCCGATCGGCGCGGTCGGCCAGGAGACCCGCGTACGGCGCGAGGACGAGTTGCGGCAGGAACTGCAGAGCCATCACGATGCCCATCGCGGTGGAGTCTTCATGGGAGAGGTGATTGAACACCAGCCAGTCCTGGGCGATCCTCTGCATCCAGGTCCCGATATTCGAGATCAGGGCACCTGCGAACCACAGGCGGTAGTTCGGAACCTTGAGGGAACGGAAGGTTCCTCGGCGCGGGCCGTGGGCGGTATCGGTTTTTTGGCTAGGCGTTCCGGGTCATCTCCTTGCGGGGCAACGACCGGCCTTGGACCGCGCCCCCTGGTTCTCTATTCCTTTTCCGCGGAAGCTTCCTCGGTCTCCCCATTGTCCATGCCGGCGCCGGAGCCCTCGGCCTCCTCATCGGATCCACCGTCCTGGCCCTCGGCGTCCTCGTCGACGTCTTCGGGACGCAAACGGTCTGCCCAGGGTATCCACTCGGGGGCGAGCAAGGCGTCGTCGCCGGGCAACAAACCGACTTCGCACACGGTCGCCTTTTTCGAGCGGGGCGCGCGTGCGACGGTCGAGAACCAGAACCACCCCCGATACCCGGGAAGAGCGCATTCGAAGAGGTGAGTGCTGAGCCGGTCCTCTTCCCCACGAATGTGGTGGACCGTGCCGACCGTCTCCTCGGGAGTGATCTCCAGGACGCTGCGGTATGCGGTTTCCTTGGCCTCGGCCAGAACGGAGTCCAGGCGGGTCGTCCGCCGTCGCGGCGTCCTCTGGGCGCCGAGGGTCGGCCTCGTCGGTTCGACGGCCGGTTCAGTGCCGTCGACCGCGACGGCCGATTCATCGTGCAGTGTTTTCGCCATATCCCTTATTAAACCCCGTGACCAGCCGTTTTATGCATCAAGGTTGTCAGCGACGTTGCGCAGGATGGTCGCTACCTTCTTCCCGACCGCTCGATCCGGGTACCTTCCGCGGCGCAATGTGTTGGACACGCCGTCCAGCAGTTTGATGAGGTCCTCGGTGATGACAGCCATTTCGTCCGCGGGCTTGCGGTGATTCTTGACCGACGAAGGGGCCTTGTCCAGCAAGCGGGCGGACAGCGCCTGGGCGCCCCGCCTGCCTTCGGCAATACCGAATTCGAGCCGGGTGCCGGACTTGACGCCCTTGGCGTCGGGCGGAAGTGCGGAGGACGGCAGGAAGACCTCTTGGCCGTCCTCGGCCGTCACGAAGCCGAAGCCCTTCGACTCGTCGTACCACTTCACTTTTCCGGTGGGCATGATCGTTTCCTTTGCATTGTGGTGGGGGCCTTGTCCCCCGTTGGTGGCGCACCCGGTCTCGCCGGTGAGGCGGGGCATCATGATGGCTCGTTGCAACCCTGATCGAGCGCCCCGAACCGGTTCCGTCCGTCTCGCCCTGAATCCACGATCGGAGCGGGGAGACCGGACCGTTGGTTGCACACGGTGGTCCGCGGCGTCATGAACGAACCTTGGCGGGCCCTAGATGCTGGGCCGCGATGCCCGGTTTCTCCCGTACGAGCGATTCCTGTGCGCGAAAGCCTGAAGTACCCATTATACAGGGGGCCAGTCCTCCGTGCGGGCTCGAACCCCCGAAAAAGCGGTACCGTTGAAGCCATGAAAAATTCCTCTTCCCCCCGCGCGAACTCGCCGCTGAGCTCCGACCGTGCTGCCACGGACGATTCGGTTGAGGATTCGCAGCCGGGAACGGACGCGGCGGAGTCCAGAGCATTCACCTGGTTCGCGGGTCTCGCTGCAATCATCGCTGTGCTGTGCGTGGTCTGCGGCGTCGTCATGCTGATTCTGAAGTGGTCGGGCTTCCACCCGTGGAGCTTTTTGACTCAGGTGCCCCTGATCGGTCTTCCGATCGCATTCGTCCTTCTCATCGTCGCGCTGGTCCTCGCTGCCAGGCGACGCAGATCGCTCTGACCGTCTGACAAGGGCTTCCGACCCGGAGCCGCCCAGACCTGAACCAGGATTCCCCTGACCAATGCCCAGCGTCTATTCAGATAGTTGGGTCAGACTTGAACCCGTGAAAGCACAACAGTCAGAAGCCAAGCTGCTAGTCGTCGACGATGAGCCCAACATTCTCGAGCTCCTCGCCACCTCGTTGAGGTTCGCGGGATTCGAGGTGATCACGGCCGCTAACGGTCGCGAGGCTCTCGACAAGGCGACGGCCGATGCCCCCGATCTCGCCGTCATGGACGTCATGCTGCCGGACATGGACGGGTTCACCGTGACTCGCAAGATCCGAGCAACCGGTCTGGTATTCCCCATCCTCTTCCTGACGGCGAAGGACGACACCGAGGACAAGGTCACCGGTTTGACCGTCGGCGGGGACGACTACGTCACCAAACCGTTCAGCCTGGACGAGGTCGTGGCGCGCATCCGTGCGGTGTTGCGCCGGACGCAGGCACTCGAGGAGGAGGATTCCCGGCTGCACGTCGAGGACCTGGTCCTCGACGACGACGCCCATGAGGTCTACCGCGGCGATCGTGAAATCGATCTGTCCCCCACGGAATTCAAGCTCCTCCGTTACCTGATGCTGAACCCGAACCGGGTTCTGTCCAAGGCGCAGATCCTGGACCACGTCTGGGAATACGATTTCAACGGTGACGCCTCGATCGTCGAGTCCTACATCTCCTACCTGCGCCGCAAGATCGACAACGACAAGTCCTTGCCTCCGCTGATCCATACCAAGCGCGGCGTCGGCTACCTCCTGCGGACAACCAAGCACTAGTCCGTGGTGTACTCCGTCACCAACCGAGTACGACAATCCAAATTGGGCGCGCTGTCCCTGCGCACCCAATTGGTCATGCTGACCGGATTTCTGCTCGCCCTGGCCATCGCCGTCACGAGCCTGGTGGCCATTTCGGCTCTGCGAGGACAACTGGTTCAGCAGATCGACACCGAGATGAAGTCCAGTTCCTCGTCGTTGACCAAGTACTTGGGCAATGACAAGGCCGTATCCTCGAACGGTCCCGGGTTCCGCTATTCGGCGTACTTGATGGATTCGGACGGCAACCTGGTCAGTTCCATCGTCGCGGACGACGGCAACTCGTCTCCACGCCTGAATGGCTGGAACCACGAGAACGGGATGCGCTACAACGGCCAGGGCCTGACCGTGCCGAGCAACAACGGCGACACCGAGTGGCGGATCCTTCCTCTGGCGACCGACGACTCCGGATACACGGTCATCATCGCCACACCCCTGACGCAGACCAACGCTGTGGTGACCCTTGTCGGCCTCCTGACCCTCGCCTTCGGGCTCGCGACCCTCGCAGCCGCCGCGGCCCTGGCCTGGGTTCTGGTCACGCGAGCCTTCGAACCGTTGACGCGCGTGGAACGCACGGCGGCCCGCATCGCGGCCGGCGATCTGTCCCAACGCATCGAACGTCACGACCCCCGTACGGAGATTGGTCAGCTCTCGCTGTCGCTCAACGTCATGCTGACGCGAATCGAGGAGGCCTTCGATGCCCAGAAGCGCTCGGAGGTCAAGATGCGTCGTTTCGTCGGAGACGCCTCCCACGAATTGCGAACTCCTCTCGTCTCGATTCGCGGATACTCCGAGCTCTACAGGCACGGAGCCCTGCAGACGGATGAGGACGTCGCCAAGGCGATGTCCCGCATCGAAGCGGAGTCAAAACGGATGGGACAGCTGGTCGAAGACCTCCTGATGCTCGCCCGCATCGACGAGCGTCGCGCGATGGAGATGACCCAGGTGGACCTTTTGAATCTGGCGAACGACGCCGCCGGCGACGCCGCGGCCTCGGCGCCGGAGCGAGAGATCGCCGTCGTCGGCCTGGATTCGGGCCCGGGCCTGCCCGCACCTGTTCTGGGCGATGAGCCGCGTCTTCGACAGGTTCTCGCAAACCTGGTGACCAATGCCCTGCGCTACACGCCGGAGGGGACTCCCATAGAAATAGCCGTGGGGTCCCGCCCCGGCATCGATGGACAGTTCCTCTCCGTCGTCAAGGTCGTGGACCACGGACCGGGAATCCAGGGCGACGAAATGCAAAAGGTTTTCGAACGCTTCTACAGGTCCGACGAATCGCGAGCGCGAGACACCGGCGGCACCGGGCTCGGTCTGGCCATCGTGGCCGCCATCATCGCTCAGCACAATGGATCCGTCCGTGTCGAGGAGTCCCCCGGTGGAGGCGCCACGATGGTCGTCCAGGTTCCGCAGCACGCCCCCGACGCCGAGGACGGATCCGCTCATCCACAGACCGGGGAAATCCCTTCCTGACCGTTGGCTGTCCCGCGAACGGTGATTTATCGCGGAGCGCCATGATCCTGCCAAGGACGTGACGGCTTAGCCTCCTGTCACCGGCCCGTTCCGGCCGGCACGGGGGCGCATCAGCGCCACGAGATCAGGAGGAAGACATGGCCCAATTCGTGGTTGATTCGGAAGTCATCGCGGCCAAGACGGCGGAGGCGCACGGTTACGTCGAGCGCATCTCGTCTGAGGTCAACGGCATGACGTCATCACTGCAAGATCTCCAGTCCAGTTGGACCGGTTCCGCGGCGGCAAATTTCCAGGAGGTTCTTTCCGCGTGGAGAGCCACCCAGGCCCAGGTCGAGGAATCCATCGGCCAGATCAACACGGCCCTGTCCAACGCTGGAGCCAATTACGCCGAGACGGAAGCGGCGAACGCATCGCTCTTCGCCGGGTAGTCACGGATCAGAGCTCGAGGGTGTCCTGACGCATGGCGAGGGTCCAGGCGCCACGCGCGGTTCGGGTCCACAGACTCGACCGAACCGCTGGCCCACGCGCCGTCCTGACGTTGCTGACGACCAGCCCGGTGTCTTCCGACACCGCGTGGGCCCGGACGAGATCCGGCTCCCCATCGAGCGCGAAGGCCTGTTCCGGATAGTTGATGGCGGCCGTTTTGTCGGCCAGTCGGCCCCTCACCGTGACCCACACGAGGTCTTCTGCCAGCAGCGGCGCAAGACGCTGAGCATCGGCCCAGGTCTCGCGATCGCTCAGGAGCTTCTCGTGCTCGACGACGGCCTGCGCGGATTTCTCCTGCGGGCGGGAGGGCTTGTTCCCCGCTTCCGTGGATGCGTTGTCTGCGCTCGCGGGTTCGTCCCCGGCGGCACCGGGGACGAACCCGGGCCCTGTCTCCGGGTCCTGACCGTTCTGGAACGCGGTAGCCGCGGCCCGGGCACGTTCGTCCGCCGCCTCGTTGAGCTGATGCCCGGCGTGACCCTTGACCCATTCGAATTCGTACTTGCGCCCGGCCAGGGCGCGATCGAGCTCTTCCAGCAGATCCCTGTTCAGAACGGGTTTTCCGTCCTTCTTCTTCCAGCCCTTCGCTTTCCAACCGGGCATCCACTGGGTGATGCAATTGATGACGTACTTGCTGTCGCACAGTATGCGCAGCGGTCTCTCCGGGTGGTCTGCCGTGGCCTGCAAGAGAGCGAGAACAGCTTTCAGTTCCCCCATGTTGTTGGTCCCGTGGGGCCAGCCGCCGGCCTGCCAGGAGCCATCGTCCACGTACCAGGCCCACCCGGCGGGTCCCGGATTCCCGAGGGCCGAGCCATCGGCGGCGGCCACGATCACGGCGTCGTGGGCACCTCGCGGCGAGGCCTCGCCAGTTTCTTCGTCGCCCGTCGGGTCCGTGGTCGCGCCTTGTGTGCTCATTGTCCCCACTTTACCCAGCGACGGCTTCGACGTCGTCGAGGTCCAGGCCGAGGGCGGCCAGGAACGTCGAGAGCTTCACGGCAGTTTCGTGGTGTTCGTCCTGAGGCGTGGACCCGGAGACGATTCCGGCTCCTGCGCAGAGGGTTGCATGCCCCTCTCCCACTCTGCCGCTCCTGAGGTTGAGGGCCCATTCGCCGTTGCCGTGCTGGTCCATCCACCCCACGAGGCCTCCGTAGAAACCCCGTTCGTAAGGTTCGACCTCTCGGATGAGGTCCAACGCCTCCTTCCGGGGCATCCCGCAGATCGCGGGGGTCGGATGCACGGCACGGGCCGCGTTCAATGCCGTCACGCCTGGCCGCAGTGTCCCACTCATGGCCGTCCCGAGATGCCACAATTGGGGCGTGGCCAACAGCGTCGGGGCAGGTGGAACCGCCAATGAGGCACACAACGGCCCCAGACGCGCGGCGATGTCGTCGACCACGGTTGCGTGCTCCGCCCGGTCCTTCGCGGACCGCAACAGAGCTTCCCCCGCTTGGGCGTCCTCGGTCGGGCCGTCCGCCGTTCGCCGGGCGGACGATCCCGCCAACGGGTGGGTCGAACACCGGCCGTTTTCGACCCCCACCACGAGTTCGGGGCTCGCCCCCATCACGTACTCCCCCGTCGAGGGGTTTCGGACGGAGAAAACATACGCGGTCGGGTACAGCGCGAGAAGATTTCTGTACACCGCTTCGGGGCGGATGGGCTGAGCGTCGTAACAGAGGTCCAATGCCCTGGACAGGACGACCTTGTTCAGGGCTCCCTCGTGGATCCGGGCCACGGCCAGTGCCACGGCATCACGGTACATCTGGCTGTCGACCCCGTGGGCCGCCGTCGGTCGGGCGACATCGGACGGGGACGCAGGTGTCTGGTCCCTGGCCGTCCATGCGGCGCGCTCGGGCACGAACAGCAGCGGCTCGCCCTCTGGGTCAAAAGGCAGCATACCGACAACGACCGATTCGTGCTCTGCCGCGGCCTGAGCAGCCCGGCCCTCGGAAACGCG
Source organism: Rothia sp. HC945 (assembly GCF_051370785.1). Taxonomy (NCBI): domain Bacteria; kingdom Bacillati; phylum Actinomycetota; class Actinomycetes; order Micrococcales; family Micrococcaceae; genus Rothia; species Rothia sp. HC945. The sequence goes on from NZ_JBFCSN010000002.1 coordinate 316,801, forward strand.
TTCGCGGACGCCCGAAGTTTCGAGCGTTCCGCGCCCCGTGGACAACGCGAAATCGGGCATGCCGCCCTCGGTCCCCCGCACGCCGGATTCGTCGGGGACGGCACCGGGGGCAGCGGCCCCCACTGCCTCGGCGCCGCTCGCGTCCGTCCAGTTCATCGTCGTCCTTCCTCTTCCACGGTGCCCGTGCCGTGACGTTCCAAGTTTTCCGCCGGGATATCCGGCCGTACCGTCAGTTCACCCGCTCGAGCAGAACCATCGTCTCGTAGTGGTTGGTCTGGGGAAACATGTCGAACATCTTCGCTTCCCGAGGCCTGAACGACGACAACGCCCGCAGGTCTTTGACCAGCGAACGAGCATTGCAGCTCGAGTACATGAGAGTGCTCGTCGCGCTGGCCTCGATCCATTCCGTCATCGTCGGTCCGAGTCCTCGCCGGGGCGGGTTGACCATCATCATGTCCGGGCTCTCGGCAGAGCCGGCGGCAAAAGTCCCCGCGTCGGCGTCGTCGAATGTGACATTGTCCAGGCCGGCCTCCGCCGCACTGGCCCTAGCCGCCTGAATGGCTTGGGTGCTGATCTCCACGCCGCGAACCGTGCTCCGCGGCCCGAGCCGCCGTGCCGCGTGGAGAGCGAATCCTCCGACGCCGCAGTACAGGTCCCAGACCCTGTCCGGCCTTCGTTGGGCGGCCCAGGCCGCAGCTTGCTCGTACATTCCCGCCGCAATCCGCGAATTGGTCTGGAAGAAACCCTGAGGCCTGAGATTCAGCGTGAGGCCGTTGAGTCGCATCGGCAACAACTGCTCATCTGTGAGCGGCACTTCTTCGTCGCCTTCGAGGAGAGCCTTGTGTTCGCGCAGAATATTCGCGCTGACGACACGGACGTGCGGAAGAGCGCGCCGCAGATCTGGCATGGCGCGACGTATCGGGACCACAAGCTTCTTGCTCCGCAGCACGAATCGGATCATGACCTCCCCATCAGGTGAAACCGTCACCAAGATGTTCTTGAGTTCACCTCGCCGTGAGGGCACGTCGTAGGGTGTCAGGCCGTGGGACCGAATGAGGGATTTGAGCACGGGCATGCAGTGCAGGACGGGCTCGGGGTAGAGCCCGCACTCGGACAGATCGATGCCGCGCCCTCCCCGGTCGAGGATTCCCAGCATCGGATGGTTCACGGTACCCGAAACGGCCATCTTGGCTTTGTTCCGGAAACCGGATTCGGCGCTCCCCGCGGGAGCCGACCAATCGACTCCCTCGAATTCGGCCAACAATGCCTCGACCTGATTCTGTTTGTCCTGAAGTTGGGTGCGATACGGGATCCCCATCAGGGAACAGGACCGGCAGGTGCCGGCGTCGAAATCATCGCATTGCATGGTGACCCCATGGTAACCCGCGAAGCCGAGTCCCCAGATCCGGATCAGAGGTCAGCATTCGTGGCTCCTTGTCGCGAATATCGGAACGCTTTCTCCCCTGCCGACCCCAGGAGCAGTGCGCAGGTCAACCACATGGCACCGGCGGGTCCCACGGGCGCGACGACGGCGCCGGCCACCAGCGGAATCAGGACCTGCCCCACTCTGTTGCCGGTCAGGCGCACCGCGAGCGCGGGAGACCTCCACGTGGTCGGCACGGATTTGATGATCATCGTCATCGTCAGAGGCTGTGCGAGTCCGATGAAGAAGCCTCCGACCAGGAGCAACACGAGCGCCGCAGGAATCACGGACATGATGGGTGGAACGGCGGCCACCGTGAGGGAACTCAGCACGAGAGAGACCAACACCAACTTCGTTCTGTTCCACCGGGCGGAAAGGACGGAGATCATCGATCGGGACACGATCGAGGCAAGACTGCGGGCGGCCAAGAGGATGCCGACCCAGACGGGAGCCACCCCGTGCTGTTCGCCCACCAGCGGAAGGAATGAGGTCAGGATGTCCATGATCGAGAGCATGGCCATGGACGCCAGGATGTGTGAGGCGACTCCGGGCGTCCCGAGAATTCTCCTGGTGGTGGCCTTCGACGCGGCGGGCTCCGCTGCCTCTGGGGCATCCTCCATGTCGGCATTCTGCGTTTGCGAGCCCTCGGTCTGCGGATGGGACGAGGCCTTCACCACGGGAAGGAGCATGAAAACAATGGAGATCAGGGCGCACCCGGCACCGATCCACGAGGCGATCGCAATGTCATCGAGCCTCTGCGCTTCGCTCGGGTCGGCGTGGAGCCCCAGAACCCAGCCACCGATCAGCGGCCCGACGAGCTGACCGGCAGACAACCCCGCGGTAATCCAGCCGAACCCCTGGTCCAGGCCGGAGTCGGACGCATACCTGGAGACCGCTGACTGTGAGCCGATTTGGGAGACGAGGTGCCCCATACCAAAGACGAGGCTGGCGCACGCGATGGTTCCCACGCCATCGACGACGGCGAGCATCGCGGTACCCACCGCGATGAGCAGTCCGCCCCCGAGAACGAGGAGCCGCAATCTCTTGATCCTCTGGGCCAGCCGTCCCATAGCGATCGCGGCAAATACGGGGACAATCGCGTAGGCAGAGGTCACCAGACCAATCGTGAACGGTGGCGCACCGAGGGCTATGAGCTTGTAGCTCATCTGCGGCCTGGCGATGTTGAGACCCGTCTGGGAGAAGAACATGAAGGCAACCAGCGCCCACAACCAGGCCTTGCTCTTCGTGCTCCCCACCCGTCGTCCCCGCTCCTCGATGGATTTTTCCGGTTGCCCACCTTACCCCGACCGGCAGAACATGACGCATCCACGTCATTCTCACGCTCCGGAAGGCCTGGAACGCAGAAAAAGGCCCCGCACGAGTCGAGCTCGTGCGGGGCCTCGGAGGCATCCGGGCAAGGGCCCGGAGGGCCGATGACTACATCATGCCGCCCATGCCGCCCATTCCGTCCATGCCCTCGGCACCGGCACCGCCGGCGTTCTTCTCGGGCTTGTCGGCAACGACGGCCTCGGTGGTCAGGAACAGTCCTGCAATGGATGCGGCGTTCTGCAGTGCCGAGCGGGTCACCTTGACCGGGTCGTTGATGCCCGCGGTCATGAGGTCCTCGTAGTCCCCGGTTGCAGCGTTCAGACCGTAACCCTGCTCGAGTCCACGAACCTTGTCCGCCACGACTCCGGGCTCGAGACCAGCGTTCGTTGCGATCTGCTTGAGCGGAGCATCCACGGCCACCTTGACGATGTTCGCGCCGGTTGCTTCGTCTCCTTCAAGGCTGAGGGAATCGAAAGCACGCACACCGGCCTGGATGAGTGCCACGCCGCCGCCGGAGACAATGCCTTCTTCCACTGCTGCCTTGGCGTTGCGGACTGCATCCTCGATGCGGTGCTTGCGCTCCTTGAGTTCGACCTCGGTCGCGGCACCAGCCTTGAGGACGGCCACGCCGCCGGCGAGCTTCGCCAGGCGCTCCTGGAGCTTCTCGCGGTCGTAGTCCGAATCGGTGTTGGCGATCTCCGCGCGGATCTGGGCCACACGGCCCTCGATCTCCTCGGCGGAACCCGCACCGTCGACGATGGTGGTCTCATCCTTGGTCACGACCACCTTGCGGGCCTGGCCCAGCAGGTCAAGGGTCGCGGTCTCGAGGGAGAGACCAACCTCTTCGGTGATGACCTGGCCGCCGGTCAGGACGGCGATATCGGCCAGCTGAGCCTTGCGACGGTCACCGAAGCCCGGCGCCTTGACGGCCGCGGACTTGATGGAGCCACGCATCTTGTTCAAGACCAGGAGGGCCAGGGCCTCGCCCTCGATGTCCTCGGCAATGATCAGCAGCGGCTTGCCGGACTGCATGACCTTCTCCAGCACGGGGACCAAGTCCTTCACGTTGGAGATCTTGGAGTTGACGATGAGGATGTAGGGGTCCTCGAGGACCGCTTCCTGGCGGTCGGCGTCGGTCACGAAGTAACCGGAGAGGAAGCCCTTGTCGAAGCGCATACCTTCGGTCAGTTCGAGATCGAGCCCGAAGGTGTTCGACTCCTCGACGGTGATGACACCTTCCTTGCCGACCTTCTCCATCGCCTGCGCGATGAGCTTGCCGATCTCGGGGTCACCGGCCGAGATCGAAGCGGTGGCCGCGATCTCTTCCTCGGTCTCGATCTCCTTGGCGGAGGAGAGCAGTTCCTTGGTCACGGCCTCGACGGCCTTTTCAATGCCGCGCTTGAGAGACAGCGGATCCGCGCCTGCCGCAACGTTGCGGAGGCCCTCGCGAACCAGAGCCTGGGCCAAGACGGTCGCGGTGGTCGTGCCGTCGCCCGCGATGTCATCGGTCTTCTTGGCAACTTCCTTGACGAGCTCGGCGCCGATCTTCTCGTACGCATCTTCCAGCTCGATCTCACGTGCGATGGAAACGCCGTCGTTGGTGATCGTGGGGGCACCCCACTTTTTCTCCAGCACAACGTTGCGACCGCGGGGCCCAAGCGTGACCTTGACCGCGTCGGCGAGGGTGTTCAGACCCTTCTCGAGTCCGCGCCGTGCCTCTTCATCAAAAGCAATCAGTTTTGCCATGGTGGCTTACGTCCCTCCTGGACGGTAGACGGATACATCAGCCACGGTGCCCGCGACGGACGGCTGGTGACCAGACCACGCTCTGGGCGACCTGATCCCACACCTCACCGTGGTGACTGTGTCTTTGCCCATCGATCCGCGACGCCTGCCGCCCAGCCAGCAATCGGCCGGTCCAAGCGGCGTATTTAGCAGTCGAGGTGGATGAGTGCTAAGTCCAATCTTGGCACTCGACGACGGAGAGTGCAAACGTTCTCCACAGACGGCGACGGCTCTTCGCTCACAGCACATCCGTGGGATCGGCCGTTTCGAACACCTCTCGTCATCGTGCCGATGTTCGGACGGCCCGGGGCCAAAAGCTGCCGGGCCATGCCGATTTACTGCTGGCCCGCGATCCCGGAATCCTGGCCCGGAATCCCGGAGTCCTGACCGATACCAGTGCCGTCTTGGCCCGTGATCCCGGAATCCTGGCCCAATCCTCCGGCGTCCTCTCCCGCGCTTCCGGATCCCTGCTCGGCGTTCCCGCCGTCCTGACCGGATTCGGCGGAAGACCCGCCGTCATCGGAGAGAACGACCACGACGTCGTAGCCGGAACCGGTGGCCGGCTTGACGTTGTCGATGTTCAGCTTGTCGGCTACCGCTTTGGCCTGGTCCTCATTGCCGTCGGTGTAGAAGACCACGGTGGAGTCCTGGGACGGGCCGTCCCAGTTGCTGACATCGGCCACCTTCCAGCCGGCGTCCGTCAGGGTCGACGCGGCATCGGTCGCCGTACCTTCCGCCGCGCCTTGGTTGTACACCGCGAGCGAGGTCGAAGAATCGGGTTCGGTCTCGGACGAACCTCCGCTGTCCCCAGCCTGCGAAGAGGATTCCGAGGAAGACTGGCTGCTCGAGGACGACTTCGTGGCACTCGCCGACTCGGGCGAGGCAAGTTTCGGGGAGAGCAGGAAGAACACGCCGCCCAGAACGAGCGCGCAGACGCCGGCGACGATCAAGGCCGCAAGATGCTTGTAACCGCGGGTTTTCTCGGGCACCTCGCCACGGTATGCCCCGCGGCGGGGCGAATCCGCAGGGACGTCGTCGAATTCATCGTGTTCGTACTCGGCCATCAGTGTCCTCGTCGTTTTCGGGGTTGCTTACGCTCGGCCGCGCATCGGTCAAGCATCCACGATATCCGGCCCGGCTGGTCAAATTCTGCACGCGCGACGAAGATCCTCAGGGATCCCGCCGTTGCCTGAGTCTCCGGGTCAGTGCCGGCTCCTCCCGAATGGCGCGCACATCGTCGATCAGGCGGTTGAGGCGCATATAATATTCGGTCGCCGACATGTCGAGTTCCCGGCGCACGGCACGCTCCTTGGCACCCGGATATTTCCAGGTTCTCTTCTCCATCTCAAGGATGGCGCGCTCGGCTTCGGTCAGGGACTCCACGAGGATAGTCTAGGGACCACCGTCGTCGTACACGAACCAGGGAGCAACCGTGGGCGCTCAGCCGCTGTCCGAGATCATGGCCCGTGACTGGGCCGAGGCCCTCGAACCCGTCGAGCCGACGATTCGACGCATGGGCGACTTCCTGCGGGCCGAGCATTCCGCGGGACACCGCACCTTTCCGGCTGCCGACCAGGTGTTCCGCGCCTTCCAGGAGCCCATGGATTCAGTCAGAGTCCTCATCATCGGTCAGGATCCGTACCCGACACCGGGTCATGCGATGGGGCTCTCCTTCTCCGTCCAGCCCCACGTGCGCCCATTGCCCCGTTCCTTGGGAAATATTTACAAGGAGCTGGAATCGGACCTCGGCATTCCGCCCGCCCAGCATGGGGATCTGACGGCGTGGTCACGGCAGGGAGTCATGCTCCTCAACCGATGCCTTTCGGTGCGCGAGGGCGAGGCCGGGTCCCACAGAAACCAGGGGTGGGAATCAGTCACCGACGCCGCCATCCAAGCCCTGGGTGCACGCCACAAGCCTCTCGTCGCGATTCTGTGGGGCAGGGACGCCCGGAATGCCGGTGCCCAGCTTGGGCCGGACGTACCGAAGGTCGAGTCAGTGCACCCCTCTCCCCTGTCGGCATCCCGAGGATTCTTCGGATCGCGGCCATTCAGCACTGCCAATCAGCATCTGGATTCCCTGGGGCTCGAACCGGTCGATTGGCGCATCCAGTAGCTCTCGACGACGCCGGCTTTAGTTGCCCAGTGGCTCCGGTTGCTGTTTCCTTCTACGGACGAGCCTTCGCGTGACTTGCGGGTCCTTGCTCATCAGTGGGCGCATCAGGTAATTACCGAGGACGACCGCCGCGGCCATCGACATAATGATCGCCCCGGCGTTGAGCATGGGGATGATCCCGGTGACCGGGTCGATATTGACCGTCAGTGTGTACATACCGCGGAAAATGGTCAGTCCGGGGAGCAAGAACGTCAGCCCGGGAACGGCAATGACAACCTGCGGGATGACCCGCCGCTGTGCAATGAGGGCGGAAGCGGAACCCACACCGATCGCGCCGAGCATCGAGATCATGCGACCGCCCGCACCCAGCCACCCGAAGAGGTGGTAGACCATCAGGCCACAGAAGGCGCTGAATACCCCGTAGAGAATATGTTCGGGTTTCACCTGGACCGTCACGGCGATCAGAGCCGTTGCGATAAGCATGAAGATGATGTTGACCAACGGTTGCGCCCCGGAGAAGATCACGCTGTCCACCTTGATCTCCTCGAATCCGGCATAGCTGGTGATCGAGATGGCGATCGCGATGCCGACGATCAGCCCGAGGAATGACAACCCCGTGGCGACCAGCCTCCCTGCCGATGTCACGGGGAACCCGTTGATCGCGTCCTGAATGGTCGATACCAGGGTCAGCGTCGGCAGGAGCATGATCAGGCCGGAGGCGACAATGTGCGGCGGAGAAATGGGTGCACCGATCGCCCACAGAGCCATCGCGATGAGCGTGACCACGGCGGAACACGCCGCCATGGTGAAGAAGGAAGGAATCCTCCACGAGGCCAGTTTCCCCGCAATTACCTGGACGAGGGCAAACGTCACGAAGGAGACGATGGCGCCAGGCCACGTACCACCGATACCGATCGTCAGGGCCGCGGCCGCCAGAGAATTGCAGAGGCTCACCAGCCAGCGCGGATAAGGCTTGGGCTTGGACAGGATACGGTTGAGCCGCGCTTCCGCCTCGGACCGGGAAAGTTCACCGTTGGTGATCGTCTTGACCAGGCGGTGGGTCTCGGTCAGCCCGGCGTAGTTGTCGGACCAGGACCGGACCACACGAACCACGGTGTGACTGAAAACGCCGCCGTTCTCGTTCGTCGCCTCATTCGCACCCGAGTGGATTCCGTACTCGGAAATGTAGTTGATGATCACCGACTGGTTGGTGATGTCGATGTCGACGTCCTCGACGCCGTAGGTCGCACACGTCGCGACGATGGCCGTCTCGACGTCGCGGGAATCGGCACCGAAGTGGAACATGGTCTCCGCCATGCGCAACGCGAAATTGAGCGTTTTCCGTGCCTCGGTGTTCTCCTTGCGACGCCGCGGGTTGGCGAAGGGCGAGTTCGCGAGCCTTTCGACCACCCTCATGGGGGCCGTGGGCAAGTTTTCGGACCGCATCATCCGGCGCAAGCCGATGCCGCGACGGGGCTGCGACGGCCGGGCGGTCGGAGCCTCGGCGGAAGGATAGCTGGCACGAGCTATCGGTTGTTCCGCCGGCGCTGTCTGCGCGCCCGCCGCATAGCTGCCGGTCAGGTCTTGGGTATTGCGGAAGACATCCTGCGGGGCGGTCCTGACGGCGGCGATCCGCTCGGCGTCCTGGACCCCGGATCCCTGGGTCGCGGCGCCCAAGCTGCTGACATCGGTCTCGGGCTGGATGTTCTCCTCGGCGTACGCGGTGGATCCCGTACGACCGCCGGCCGATACCGTGCCGTGGTCGGCAACGGACTCGCCATGCTCCGGTCGTCCGAGAATCTCCGCGAGCCGCTCGTCCCGGATCTGGGATCTGCGGACGGCAGGGAATCCCGTCGACTGCTGTTCGGCCCGAGTCGGCGGTCCCGCCAGGGGGTCCTCGCCGAATTCCCCGTCAGCGTCCAGAAGATTCGTCGTGGGCACGGCGGATTGCTCGGCCGTTGTGCTGTCGGAGGCGATGGGGGCCGTGTGACTTCCGGAGAACGGATCCGTGTAGACGTCTTCTGCGACGTCCGGGCCGAATGGGTCGGCCTCGGACCCGGACTCGTGCGGCAAGTCCGCAGAAGGGTAGGCACCCGAAAGGTGCTGCTCCCCTTGCCCTTCGCTCATCTTCCCTCCTAGGCACATGACTCACTCCGACGCTACCGAGCGCCCCTGAGAATCGGTTCGCGAGAACCTGAGGGTCGGCTCAGTAGAAAGGCTGCTTGGTACGGCGCCACCAGATCTGGCGCACCACGCGTTCGACCACGGACACCCAGGCCTTGTACGCGGTCGGGTTCAGAACCTGGTCGTAAACACCAACGAAGTCGACCACCGTCTTCGTGAAGCTGGTCTTGAACAGCCCCAACCCGTAGTAGCCGTGTTCCTTGTTCTTGAGTTCCGCCTTGGGCGGCGTCCCACAGAAGTCGTATTCCTCGATCCCGTAATCGGTCATGAGGTCCGTCAGTGCGATCCACTGCACCAGGTGCGAGTCCCCATACTGGCGACGACGCGGCTTGGACCCGCCGTCCTTGTAGGTGCCCTTGCGCCCGTATCGAATGACGAAGGCGCCGACGGAAGGTTCGCCGTCCTCGTACGTGAAGTAGAGGCGCCCCTGACCGGCGCGGGCGAAGGTGGTCCAGAACTGCTTGTAGTACTCGAAAGACCTCAGGTTCACGTTCGCGTTGCCCTGGCCGACCGTGTCCATCAGGGAGAACATCTTTTTCATGTTCTCTTCCGTGAGTTCGACCTGTTCGACTTCGGCCCCTTCACGCGTGGCGCGGCGCACGGCGTTCCGCCCGCGGGAGTGAAGGGACTTGAGCACCGTCTCCTCGTCCGCGTCCGTACGAAGAATCGCCGTGGAGTCATTGGGTTGGATGTTGAACTGCTTGACCAGGCCGGCACGGTGGAGGAACGCGCTGCGAGATTCGGAATCCTCGATGTCCGGTTCGATCTTGATGGCGAAAACCTTCAGGCCGTTGGAGCGGACAAATTCGCGGTTGGCGTCCATGATCGCGGGGATGTCCTCAATGTCGGTGACATCCGGCCCCTTGATCATGTACCAGATCTTGCCCAGGAGAGGAATGCTCTTCTCGAGGACGAGGTTGTAGCTGGAGACCTCTCGCTCCTCGACGTCGTCCCCCTCGCCGACTTCGGTCACACCCTCGTAAACCATGAACACGGGCTTCCACCCGTGTGCGGACTTGACCGAGGCAAAGGACGCGGACTGGAGGAGGTTGCCACCGTTGGGGTTGGAGGTGACGTGGTCATCCCAGTTGTCGATTTCCTGATCGGTCGCGAATCGAGCGGTGAAGTGTCGCAAAGAATCCTCATCTGCCGTGCGCGGAGGTATTGCCCCACGCCATGGTTGGTTTTCCCGCGCCGCGGGCTGGTCTCCACCAGTTTACGGCGGAGATTCGGAAAGTCCTCACACAAAGGCCCGAGATCGTCGTCTTCTGTGGACAACGAGCTCGGGCTCAGTGCTGGGCCGGCAGGCTCGAGGAGTCGAGCACCTCGGCCGTCGCCGACTATTCGGCGTCGTGATCCGTTTCGAGAATCTTGACCAGGCTGTCCAAGGCCTCGTCGGCACCCTCGCCCTCGGCTCGCAGGACTACCTTGTCGCCGTGCTTGGCACCCAGGGACATGAGGGACAGGATCGACGACGCGTCCATTGCCTCATCAGCCGACTCGCCCTCGGCGGCGATGGTGACCTCGACGGGGAGGTCGCCAGCAGCCTCGGCAAAAATCGCAGCCGGTCGAGCGTGCAGTCCGACTCGGCTGGCGATGGTGGCGATACGTTCTGCCATGATTGTTCTCCTTGATTATGTGGTCAGGCGGGGCGTCGGAACGTCCCTTGAAATGCCGGACTGATTACAGACCGAGGTCATCAAGGATGGGCAGCTCCGCGCGAGCCACATCCTTTGTCTCTTCAGCAGATCGCGCGCCCAAGGCCTTGGAGGCAATCTGTTGTGCTTGTTCCAGCGTAACGGATTTCAAGACGGCGGCGACGGCGGGCAAGGAACGGGTATTCATGGAAAGAGCCTTGACACCCATCCCGACCAGAACCACGGCCAGCGCCGGATCGGCCGCGGCCTCGCCGCAGACCGATACTGTCTTCTCCTGACCGGTCGATTTTTCGGCCCGCTGGGCGCCTTCGACGGTGAGCCGAATCATTTCCAGAACCGCCGGCTGCCACGGATTGTTCAGCTCGGCCAAAGCCCCGAGGAGGCGGTCCGCGGCCATCGTGTACTGCGTCAGGTCGTTCGTTCCCATCGAGACGAAATCCACTTCCTGGAGGATCGCCTCTGCCGTTACTGCGGCAGACGGGGTCTCGACCATGACGCCGTGCACGCCGAGGCCGACCTCATCGAGCATGGCCGCGAAGTCCTTGGCCTCCGGGGCTGTGGAAATCATCGGAGCCATGACCCAGACGTCGGCGCTGGACTCCTTCGCCGCGGCCGAGATCGCTTCGAGCTGTCGTTTCAGGACGCCCGGGGTCGTCCAATCGGTCCGGTAACCGCGGACGCCCAACGCCGGGTTGGGCTCGGAGGTATCCGTGAGGAAGGGCAGAGGCTTGTCTGCACCCGCGTCCAGCGTCCGTACGACGACGTGCTGCTCCGGGAATGCATCGAAAACGGCCTTGTACTCGACCTGCTGCTCCTCGACCGAGGGTTCTTCCTCCCTGTTCAGGAACGCGAATTCGGTCCTGAAGAGGCCGATCCCCTGAGCCCGGTTCTCCGCCGCGGTCAGGGCCGCCTTTCCGTTGCCGACATTGGAGTACAACGGGATACCGGTCCCGTCGGCAAGGACACCCGCGCCGTCGAACTCCGGGATCGCCTTGCGGTTGGCGTACTTCTCGGCCAGATGCTTTTCGGCTTCTCCGGGCTCCGTGACGATGGTCCCGTCGGTTGCATCCACGTAGACGACCGTGCCTTCCGGAACCTCGGTTGCACCGTTGGCGGCCACAATGGCAGGGAGACCCAGGTCCCTGGCGAGGATCGCGGTGTGGGCCTGGGGCCCGCCCTCGGAGGTCACCAAGGCGATGACCTTTTCGGGGTCGAGCGTCGCGGTGTCGGCCGGGGCCAGATCCTCCGCAATCAGGATGAAGGCGCCCTCGGACTCGGGGATTCCGGGAGCGGGCTCACCGGTCAGTTCCGCCACGATGCGCGCCCGAACGTCGAGGATGTCGGTCACACGCTGGGCCATGTAGCCGCCCAAGGCCTTCATCTGTTCCGCGTACAAGCCTGCCGCTTCCCAGATCGCACGCTCGGGGGTGTAGTTTTTGCCGGTCACGAGCTTGCTCGCGCTCTTCAGCAGCGCCTTGTCCCCGGCCATGAGGGCCGTGGACTTCAGAACCGCGGCAGCATTGCCCGAGGTCCGTCCGGAACGCTCCTTGAGGTTCTCCTTGACGGAGGCGGCCGCCTGTTGGAGACGTTCGACCGCTTCCTCGGGCGACTGGTCGTCGCCCAGGGTGGATCCGACGGCCGGCTCCTGGATGGGTTCGGGCATCTGCAGCACGGGGCCGATGACCCGCCCGGCGGAAACGCCTACTCCGGTGAGTTTCTTCATCGCTATCAGTCCTTACTCGTGAAGCTCGTGCCGACTGTCAGGAAGCTGCTGCTACCTCGTCGGCCTTTTCATTGCCGGTCTTGGCGTTGCCGAGGCCCTTGAGGACCAGGTACATCGCGGCGGTCACGATCGTTCCGATCACAACCGAGATCAGGTACATCGGCCAATTGTCCACCAGGAGCACAATCCAGATGCCGCCGTGGGGCGCGGGTGAGGCGACGTGCGACCCCATGCACACGGCACCGGCGACGGCGCTTCCGACCAACGAGGACGGGATGACGCGCAACGGGTCCGCCGCCGCGAACGGAATGGCTCCCTCGGAGATGAACGACGCGCCCAACAACCAGGCCGCGCGTCCGTTCGAGATCTCTGCCTCGGTGAAGTACTTCTTGCGGATCGTCGTCGCGAGCGCCATCGCCAGGGGCGTGACCATTCCGGCGGCGATGACCGCGGCCATGATTTCCTTCGAGACGTCGTTTCCGGCGGAGAGCCCGGCCGTGGCGAAGAGGTATGCGGCCTTGTTGATCGGGCCGCCCAGGTCCGCCCCCATCATCGCGCCCAGGATAAGGCCCAGGACCACGGCGGATGCGCCGGACATCGACATCAGGAAGTCGTTGAGCACGGTCATGATCCATGCAATCGGTTGCCCCAGGACCAGGAACATCAGACCACTGGAGATCATGGTCGCGAGCAACGGGATGATGACCACCGGCATCATACCGGCCAGCCACCGAGGAAGTTTCGGTTTCGCCAGCAGGTAGGCGACGACGCCGGCAAGGAGACCACCAACGATCCCGCCCAGGAAGCCGGCGCCCACGGTATTGGCAACCAGGCCGGCCGCGAATCCGGGAGCGATGCCCGGTCTCCCCGACATGCCGAAGGCGATGTACCCGGCCAAGGCCGGCACCAGGAGCCCGATCGCAAAGTTGCCGATCACGTTCGCCACGGCGGCAAGGTACTGGAGAAGGCTCGTGTCTCCGAGGTTGAACAGTGACGCGCCGTCCCCCGTGACGGCGTCGTCTGAGATCCCCAGAATGTCGTTGGCGTTGTTGGCAATCTCGTAGCCGCCCAGGATGAAGGAGATGGCCACCAGAAGACCGCCCGCCGCAACGAACGGGATCATGTAGGAGACGCCCGTCATGAGCGAGCGATAGATTCGTCCGCCCCACGTTCCTTCGTCCGACGCCGTGGAGGCATTCTCGGACTTGGAGCCTGACACCCTGCGCGCGTTCGGGTCCTCCGAGGCCGCGAGCGCTTCGTCGATCATGACGTCGGGTTCGTCAATACCTCGTTTCACCGGGGATTCGATGACCGGCTTGCCCGCGAAACGCCCCCGGTCCCGGACGTCGACGGACACGGCGAAGATCACCGCGTCGGCGGCGTCGATGGTCTCCTGCGACAGGGCTTCGTTCCCCGAGGACCCTTGGGTCTCGACGTCGAGGCGGATGCCCTTTTCCTCGGCCACCTGAGCCAGGGAATCCGCAGCCATGTAGGTGTGGGCGATACCTGTGGGGCACGCGGTCACGGCAACGAGTCTTTTTTCGGTCGAGCCGCTTCTGGAGGCTGCGTCCCCCGTGGCGGGCTCCGTCCCGTGATCATCATGGGACGCGGCTGTGTCAGCGGTGGAAGCGTCCGCGGTAGCTCCCGATGCGCCAGTGCCAGCGGCTGCACCGACGCCAGCGGCCGCCCCTGCGCCCGCCGTGGCGCCGGCGGCCAGCGACGTGGATCCTTCGCCTGTGGGCGTCTTCGATCCGCCCCTCGGCTCGCCCTTGTCCGACGACGCGGCGTCCGCGGACGCTCCGGCTTCGGAGGCCTCGCTTGCGCCGCCGAGTCCGAGAGCGCCATTGACCAGGTCCACGACGTCCTGCGGGTCCTCGGCCGAACGGAGGGACGCCACAAAGCTCTTCTTGACGAGCGAGCGCGCCAGTTTGGACAGCAGCGTGAGATGTTCCTGGTCGGCGCCTTCCGGCGCGGCGATGAAGAAGATGAGGTCAGCAGGGCCGTCCTTCGCCCCGAAGTCGACGCCGGGTGCGGGCCTGGCCATGGCCAGTGTCGCCTCGGTGACCGCCTCCGACCGGCAGTGCGGAATAGCGATTCCGCCCGGGATCCCGGTGTCGGTCTTGGACTCGCGCGCCTTGGCGTCCGCGTAGAGACCGTCGAGGGACGTCGCCCGGCCTTGCTGGACGACTTTTTCGGACAGATTCCTGATGAGGTCGAAGCGGTCCTCGCCCAGGTTCTGATCCAAGACCACGAGATCTGCGGTGATCAGTTCGGACATGAGCTTCTCCTTGATGGTGCGGGCCCGGTCGCACGGTCCGGCGGAAGCGGCCCGCCGGGGCGTGGGATGGGTTGTGCTGTCAGTCGATCTTGGTCACGGTCACGGCCTGCGGGGTCGTGTCCTGAAGGGTAGGAACCTGGGTCCCAGGCAGGGATGCGGCCGCCGAGCCGTGGGCCACGGCCTGGCGCAAGCATTCCTGCGGCTCCTGACCGGCTTCATGAGCCAGGAGGTATCCGGCGAGCGAGCAGTCCCCGGCGCCGACCGTACTCCGGGCACGGATCGGAGCGTGCTGGGCGTGCCACGAACCATCGGCAGTCACCAAAACCGCGCCTTTGGCACCGAGTGTCGCCAGCACAGAGCCGACGCCGCGGTCCACGAGTTCACGGGCTGTCCTGGCGGTCTCCACCGGATCCGATTCGAGTGTTTCCCAAGCCCCCGAACGCCCCACCAATTCCGCCAGCTCCTCGGAGTTGGGCTTGATCAGGGTCGGCAGTCCGTCCTGGCCGTTGAGGGTGTCCCTCAACGCGGACCCGGAGGTGTCCACGGCCACGCGGGGAGCCTCGTCCCCCAGGCCTTCCCTGACCGCCCTGGAGATCACGGCGTAGTAGTCGCTGGGCACACCAGGAGGCAACGAACCGGCGAGGACCAGCCAACCGGCGCCGTCGGCCTCATTGATCAGCAAGCGAGTCAGCTCGCGCTGCGCTCTTTCGTCGAAGGGCTCGCCGGGGGCGTTGATTTTGGTCGTAGTCCCGTCCGGCTCTGCCACGGTCACGTTTGTCCTGATCGGGTAACCGGTCGCCAGGTTCGAATACCTGACGTTCGCCTCGGCAAGACCTGCCAGAACAGGATCACCATCGTCACCGGGCAGTACGGCGACCGTCTCGACGCCGCTGACGCTCAGAGCGCGGGCAATATTGACGCCCTTGCCGCCGGGGTCTGCCACCGAACGGCTGGCACGAATCACGGTTCCGCGATCCAGGGCTGAGGGAATCTCGACGGTTCGATCGAGGCTGGGATTGGCTGTCAGGGTGACGATCATGCGATGAGAACCTCTACGTTCGCTTCTTCGAGGGCGGCTGCCAAGGATCCTTCGGGCGCCTTGTCAGTGATGAGGGCGTCAATATCGGGCAGGCTCGCGAACCTCACGAGCGACTCCTGACCGAATTTGGCCGAATCGCACAGAAGAACCACGCGGCGCGCGCTGCGCACGATCGCGGTCTTGACGATGGCCTCGTTCAGTCCTGGAGTCGACAACCCGAACTCTTCGTTGAGTCCGTTGACGCCGATCAGGGCTATGTCCGGGCGGATGGTCGAAAAATGTTCCGCAGCTCGCGTGCCTACCGCGGCCCACGTCATCTTGCGCAGTTGGCCGCCGACGAGGTCGAGAACGATCCCGTCGGCTTCGGCGAGCTTGACCGCGATGTGCAGAGCATGGGTGACGATCAAACGATCGGCACCGGATTTGAGAGAGAAGTCCGAGGTTGCGATGAGGTCGGCCAAGATTTCGGTCGTCGAACCGGCATCGAGAACCACGGCCCCGGCGTCGGCATCCTGCAGGAGCTGGTATGCACGGGACGCGATGCGATGCTTCTCCGGGGTGTTGACTGTCTGTCGGGAGGAAATGCTGGATTCGACCGCCGTGGACTGCTCGACGGTCACGGCCCCGCCGTGCACTCGGCGCAACCGGCCATCGGCTTCGAGAGCCGCCAGGTCACGGCGCACGGTTTCCATCGTGACCTCGTATCGGCGGGCCAGTTCGGCACCGTTCACTCGCCGGGCGCTGCTGACCAGCTTGGCGATCTCCGCCCGTCGTTCTTCAGCGAACATGGTGAAACACTCCCGGTTACGTCAACGGGAAACCCCCGTTTGTGCGTGTTTGATTTTATGTGGCATTAAGTGGTTCGGTCAACGGGATTGATTGCGATCGCTAGCGTTCGCAGGGAAACGCACATTCCCGCTACGCCGCGATCGTGGACTCCATGACGGAACGTTTCAGTCCAGAACCAGCTGCTCCGGATCCCACGCGAACAATCCTTCGATGTCGACCTCGATCGGGGTCGCGTTCGGCACGTGCTGGCTCCAGTCCCCCGGCGTCGTCGCCAGGAGAACCCTACGGATGAGCGTCCCATGACTCACCACCAGGAGGTTCTCCCCAGGATGCTCGAGGACCAGGTCCTTGAGGGTTGCGACTCCACGACGGTAGACGTCCGCTTCGGGCTCGACTCCCGCGAACAGGTCCTGCGGATGGCGCGAGTCCTCGAAGGACAGCGTCTGCCCCTCGGCGTCACCATAGGCGCGCTCAATGACGCCAGGGACGGTTTCGATCTCCGACAGACCCACGTGCTCACCGATAATGCGAGCCGTTTCCTGGGCGCGGGACAGCGGCGATGACCCGAGGTAGTTCCAGAACTCGTTCTGCTCCGCCAGGGCACTCCCGGCCTCATGCGCCTGTTCGCGACCTCTGTCATTGAGGGGGATGTCCGAGCTGCCCTGCATCCGGCCGGCCTTGTTCCAGTCGGTCTGTCCATGACGCAC
Organism: Rothia sp. HC945; assembly: GCF_051370785.1. Classification (NCBI taxonomy): domain Bacteria; kingdom Bacillati; phylum Actinomycetota; class Actinomycetes; order Micrococcales; family Micrococcaceae; genus Rothia; species Rothia sp. HC945. The sequence goes on from NZ_JBFCSN010000002.1 coordinate 333,829, forward strand.
GACGACAAGACGCCCCGTCATCACGGATTTCTCGGCCTGTTCCTGAGTCACTCGTTGCCTCCTCATAGATCGATCCGGATCGATCCTACTCGGGCCTGTGGGCTTGCGTGGACTTTTGTGTGACGCCCAACATCCTCTGGCCCGACCCCTGTTACGGGGATGCAGGATCCTCCGCCGCCGCGATCAGGGAACTCGCGACGGTGGACAGGTGACGACCTCGGCGCCAAATCGCACGAATGGGACGCCCGACGTCGAGCCCCTCGACGCGCACTGGCACCAGGGGCTCGGCAATCGCCCGCGACGGCAAGAATGCGGGTATCCCGGTCGCCCGAGCCGTGCGCCACAACGCGGAGAGGGACCCGACCTCCGCTGCGGGAGCGACCATTCCCGGCAATGCCTGTTCAACGGCGCGGCGGGTTCCGGAGCCGTACTCCCGAAGCAGCAGAGGGGTGGTGCGGACCTGATCCACCGTTGGTGGTTCGTCGGCCCAAGGATGGGTCGAGGTCACGGCCAGGATGATACTGTCCCAGGCCACTGAACGAGCCAGGAGCTTGCCTTGCCAGCGGGCTTCTTCGCGCAACCGGCCGGCATCCGGATCGCCACCCGGGCGCTCTGGGGTTTCGATAAAACCGAGCTCGACGTCTCCGGCCACGACGTCGCGCATGACCTCGCGGGAGTTCGCGGCGACGACGTCGATCCTCACACCTGGATCCCGACGGAGCATGTCCCCCGTCCACGTCGGGAGATAGTGCTCGACCACGGTATTGCTGGCCGCAACCGTGAGCCGCCTCGAGGCGCCCCCTCGAACCGAGTCGACCGCCTCCGAAAGCGAGCGTGCGGACTCGAGCAGGCCCGCTGCGGCCTCGAGCACCGTGCGCCCTTCCGGGGTCGCGACGGCGCCCCGTGGAGAGCGCGCGAACAGGTCGACCCCGATGAGGCTTTCCGCGCTCCTGACTTTGGCCGAGGCCGCCTGTTGCGTCATCCCTAGGGCGCGTGCCGCCGCGCCGAGGCTCCCGCGCCGGTCCACCTCGTCGATCAGGGCCCAGACAGAGAGGTCCGGAAGTCGATGCACGCTCATGGTCCAAGCCTAGCGGGTCACAAGCTCGAGTTGTGGGCCGACAGTTGAATACCCCCTACTCGAGGCGCAATGACGGGCATAGGCTCGACCCATGCTTCGTTCAGCGCAACACTTCGACACGCACCCGCGGGAGAATACGGAGAGCATACGACGCCCCACCGCGTTCCCGGCGGGACCCGCGTGGTTCGGTTCCGTGATGGGCACGTCATTGCTGGCGTCCCTTGTTCGGGCCCACGGAATCCCGGTGCTGGACGTGGTGCTGTGCCTGACCGCCTGGGCACTGCTGGTTCTGATCAGCGTGGGTTTTCTGGCGAGGTGCATTCGTCGACCTCGTGTCCTCATGGACTCGTTGTCCAGGCATTCCGAGATCAGTGCCTGGGGCATGGTCTCGATGGGGTACCTGTCTGTGGGTTCCGCGACGTCGGCCGTCATCCCTCACTGGATTCCCCAGTTGGAGGCAACCGCCTGGTCGGTGGATTGGGTCCTGTGGATCATAGGAACCGCGATCGGCTGGGTCAGCGCGGTGGGATTCGGTGCCAAGCTCATGAAGATTCACAATGAGCGTCCCCTGCCCGCGTGGGGATTGCCCGTGGTCGCACCCATGGTGACGGCGACGACGGGGGCCCAACTGGTCGCGCACGCCGCGTCCCCGCACGGGGCAATACTCGCGGGACTATTGTCGGTCGGAAGCTTTTTCGTGGCCCTGGCCATGGGCGTCGCGGTATTCGGAGTCGCCTACGAGCATGCGTGGAGACACGAGGGGCTGCCACCAGCCGCCGCGGCGTCGTCCTTCATTCCTCTGGGCATCGTGGGGCAATCGACGGCAGCCGCCCAGTCGTTGGCCATGGCCGCCGCCCCGTTCGTCAGACCGGAAACCGGCTCCGTCCTGTCGGACTTCGCCCACATATACGGCGTGATCGTCTTGTGCATCGGAATCCCGGTCTTTGCGTGGGCGGCCGCGACGACGTACCGGCAGTTTCTCCGCGGCATGCCCTTCAGCCCCGGCTGGTGGGCCATGACCTTCCCCGTGGGAACCTGCAGCCTCGGGACCCACCTGATGGGATGGGATCTTCTGTCCCTCGCGCTGCTTCTCGTCCTCGCGGTGCACTGGTGCATCGCGGCCACGGGGTCGGTCACCAACCTCACCCGGGCTCTGGTTACGGCGAGACCTGTCCGCCCGTCACGTTGAGGGTCTCGCCGATCACATAGCTGGATTCGGATGACGCCAGGAAGACGTATGCGGGGGCCAATTCGGTGGGCTGACCCGCGCGTCCGATCGGGGTGTTCTTGCCGAACTGGGGAAGGGCTTCCTTTGGCTGTCCATCGCTGACCTGCAGTGGCGTCCAAATCGGCCCTGGGGCCACCGCGTTGACACGGATTCCCTTCGGGGCCAGTTCCTGGCTGAGCCCCTTGGAGAAGTTGTTGATGGCCGCTTTGGTCGAGGCGTAGTGCATGATGTGCGGCGACGGGTCGTAGGCCTGGATCGACGTCGAGTTGACGATCGAGGAGCCAGCCGGAAGGTAGTTCAGGGCCTGCCGGGTGACTCGGAAGATGGCCAGAATATTGACGTCGAACGTGGCTTCCAGCTCTTCATCACTGAGCCCCTGCAGCCCGTCGGTCACTACCTGTTTTCCGGCGTTGTTGACGAGCGTGTCGAGCCCGTTCATGGCTTCATGGGCTCGGTCGACCACGCTCCGGCAGAATTCCCGATCGGACAGGTCGCCCGGGAGAAGGTGCACCGTGTGCCCTTCGTTTTCCAGGAGGTTCTTGAGGTACTGGGCGTCTTTTTCCTCGGCCGGAAGGTAGTTGAGGGCGACCTCGGCACCTTCCCTCGCGAAAGCGATGGTCACCGCGGCCCCGATTCCGGAGTCGGCGCCAGTGATCAGGGCCTTGCGCCCTTCCAAACGCCCCGTCCCCCGGTAACTGGTCTCCCCCCTATCGGCCTTGGGGGCGAGCTGTTCGTCCAGGCCGGGCTCCGGCTGATGCTGCTGAGGGGGCTCGATCGAGGGGAAGCGGTGTACGGGATTCTGAAAAGTCAGCTGATCGACGCCGACATCGTTCTGCGTATTCTTCTGAGTCATGGTGTCTCCTCTAGAGGGTGTCCAACGGAAGTACGCTTCGGCACCAGTCTAGGAAGGCGGAGAATCCCCCTGCCACCAGGTCAAGCCACACGCTTAATCCCACGCCGGCCCGCGACGCCGCGGAACCCCATGAAACACGAAGGGCCACGAACGGTTGATGCCGTTCGTGGCCCTTTGAACATGGAGCCCCCTGCCGGATTCGAACCGGCGACCCTCTGTTTACAAGACAGATGCTCTGGCCATCTGAGCTAAGGAGGCAGGCGCCGAGGCGCTTGATCAGATTACCTGGCGCCCAGGACTATCCCAAACCCGCCAGGCCGCGTGTGAGACACGACTCCGTGACCGGCATCGTGCCCCACATGCAGCACCGCAGGCTTGGATCACTGACCCGATTTGTCCTTGATGATGCCATCGAGGAAGTCGGGGAAGCTCTGCCCCGTGAACTTTCTGCCGTCCACATAAGTGGTCGGAGTGCCTTGCACGTCGTTCTTCTTCGATTCGGCAACCAAGACGTTGACCATGGGCCTGTACTTGTTGTTGTCCAGGTCGTCCTTGATGTCGGCACCGTACTTGTCCGCGATCTTGGCGATCTCCTTGTTGCTCATTCCTCCCTGGCCCTGGTGGGAGAACATCTCCTGCTGCCAGTCGAGGAATTTCTCGGGCGAGACCTGGTCGGCCACGGAGTAGGCGGCCGCCGCGGCACGCGAGGAGTACTCCGTGCTCGTCTCCTGGTCCAGGAAGTTCAGGTTGCGGATTTCCAGGGTGATATCTCCGTTGAGGACCTTCTCCTTGATCTCGTCCCCGTTGGCCTTTTCGAACTCTGCGCAGTGGACGCAGTTGTAATCCTGGAACGTGGTCACCTTCGCCGGTTCACCGTTCTTCTTGGCGTCCTCGGAAGTGGTCATGCCCAGGGGCAGGGTGGTCTCCTTGCCGTTGGACTCGTCGTCTGGCGGAGCGGACTCGGAGGACTTCTTGATGTCGTTGACGTCCCTCTTGTCGACGTCCGAGGTGTCCTTCTTGATACCGTCCTTCGTCAGCACGATTCCGCCGTACTGGTTTGCGCTGGCGGGCACCGGACCGGCATCCGGGATCTCGCTCTTCTTGTTGTGCGTGTAGACCGCAGCAATGATGCCGATGATGAGCACCAGCACGACGACTACGCCGATCTGCCACCACAGACGGGACTTCTTTCCGGCCCCTTTGCTCTGCTTTGCGGCGATCTGGCGCGCCTTTTCTCTCGCCTCGCTGCTGCGCGGCGAAGTGGAAGATGCCACGATATGCTCCCTGTTCGAGTTGGACGGTACTTACAGTCGCGAATAGCCTAGCCGAATTTGCTGAATAGCCGGTCAACAAATTACTCGGAGAACGCTCCTTCCTCTCCCACCAACTGCGGATAGGCTTGGTACAGGTTGGTTGAAGGGAGAAACCATGAATCCGAGTGAAGAACTGACGCAGGATCGCGTTGCTTCCGAAGAAGGCCCCGTGGGCGACTACGACTTCGTCGTCGTAGCCAACAGGCTGCCCGTGGACCGAACAGTAGACGACACCGGAGAGTCCACCTGGAGGCGCTCTCCAGGGGGCCTGGTCAGCGCCCTCGCCCCCGTCATGTCGAGTCATTCCGGCGCTTGGATCGGCTGGCACGGTGCCGCGGACGAAGAGCTCGAGCCCTTCGACCATGATGTCTTCCATCTCGTGCCGGTAGGGCTCTCAGAGGGCGAGGTCCGCCGCTACTACGAGGGGTTTTCCAACGCGACCATTTGGCCGCTGTACCACGACGTCATCGCCCCTCCCGAGTTCCACCGTACGTGGTGGGACACGTACCGCGCCGTGAACCGTCGGTTCGCGGAAGCGGCGGCACGAAACGCCTCCCGCAATGCCACGGTCTGGGTCCAGGACTACCAGTTGCAACTGGTACCGGCCATGTTGCGGCATCTCCGCCCTGACCTCACCATCGGGTTCTTCGATCACATCCCGTTCCCGCCGTTGGAAATCTTCGCGCAGCTCCCGTGGCGCAAGCAGGTCCTCACGGGCCTGCTGGGCGCGGACCTTCTCGGCTTCCAGCGTCCCGGAGATGCCCAGAATTTCCGGAGGTGCTGCGACCAGATCCTGGGCGTCCAGTTCGACGGCGAACGGGCCGAGGTGACGCAGACGCCTCAGGAGCAGCATGAGGACGAAGAGAACGAACGGTTCCGCCGGGCCTACACCAATGCCATGCCGAACGTGACGTCGAGACGCCGGGCCCGCAAGGAACGGCTCAATCGCGATCTTCCCACATGGATTGCTCGGGCGGCGTCGTACCCCATTTCGATCGACGTGGAGGCCGTGACGGAAATGGCGTCCCTGGCCACGACCAAGAGGCGCGCCCGTCAGATCCGGGAAGAGCTCGGCAACCCGAAGACCGTCTATTTGGGCGTGGACCGGTTGGACTACACCAAGGGCATTCGCCACCGATTGAAGGCCTATGGAGAACTCCTGAATGACGGGGATCTCACCGTGGAGAGCTCGGCGATGATCCAGGTGGCGAGCCCCTCCCGGGAGCGAGTCGCCTCCTATATAGAGTTGCGAGAACAGATCGAGGGCATGGTCGGAAGACTCAACGGCCAGTTCGACACGATGTCCCACACAGCGATCAGGTATCTGCACCATGGTTACCCGTTCGAAGAGATGATCGCTTTGTATCTGGCCAGCGATGTCTTGGTGGTCTCGTCCCTGCGCGACGGCATGAACCTCGTCGCGAAGGAGTTCGTGGTGAGCCACTTGGATCATACCGGCGCCCTGGTGCTCTCCGAGTTCACGGGCGCAGCCGAGCAGCTTCCGGACGCGATACAGATCAACCCGCACGACATCGACGGATTCAAAGAAGCCCTGCTGTACGCCAAGAACATGACGATCGAAGAACAACAGGATCGCATGAAGGGCATGAGGGAGCAGATCTTCGCGCACGACGTCGAGGACTGGTCTACCCGGTTCTTGGAAGACCTGTCCAAGACACGAGAAGACAATCTTGGACCGGAACCGTCCACGGACGAGCTGCCCGCCGTCGGTCACATGGATCGTGGCCACGGGCCGTTCCCCACCCCGGCCGTGGAGGAAGAGCTCCAACGCGCGGCAGGTGTGGACAACCTGCTGGTTGCGATGGACTTCGACGGGACATTGGCTCCCTTCACGACCGACCCGGAGGAGGCACGTGCGTTGCCGCTGTCGGAAAACGCCTTGGATTCCCTGGCGGAACTCCCGAACACCTCGGTCGCGCTCATCTCAGGGCGCCCGCTGGACTTTCTCCGCGAGGTCGCCGACCCCAACCGCAAGATGCTGCTCGCAGGGTCGCACGGCGCCGAGTTCGATTTGTCTGCCGCCGGCGAGGAGTCACCCGGCCTGCGGCTGAGCGACGATCAACGCGCGGCACTCGACCGAGCCACCCAAGCCGTAGAAGACCTGGTCCGGCGCCATCCTGGCTCGGAAATAGAGCACAAACCGGCCGGCGTGGGTTTCCATACGAGAACCATGGGCGACGACGAGGCTGCTCAGGCTGCCGAAGCGGACGCCGTCCAGACGCTCAAACGGATTCCGGGAGTCATGTTGTCCCCAGGCCAGTACGTCGTCGAATGCGCCGTGCTCGAGGTGAACAAGGGCGACGCCATGAAGGCCGTCCGGGATGTCGTCCAGGCGGACGTGTCCATTTTTGCCGGTGACGACCTCACGGATGAACACGCTCTGAGCGTCCTCGGACCGGACGACCTCGGGATCAAAGTCGGAAGGGCGGATTCCGTGGCGCGCCTCCGAGTCACAGGGCCCGAAGCGATGTCCCATGCTCTGGCCCGCCTGGCTCACCTACGCCGAAAGCATTCGGCTCAGGCAGACTGGCATGAGGCGAACGTTACCGGCTGATTCAGCCGACCAAGGATCTGTCGGTTAAACAAACAAAGCCCCGGTCCCTTTCAAGGGACCGGGGCTTTACATAGTGGCCTACCGTGCCAGGACAGCGGCGTGGTGTGTGATCACCCCACCACCCCGACACCAGAACCAGCCCCGGGGGCCCGGGGCGCCGGGGCACCAGCCCCGGGGGCCGGGGCCACAGGGTCCGGACATTAAACAAAAAAAGGTGGGGGAACAGTGCCACCCGCCCACAACAGGCAGACAACACCACTCCCCCACACCAAAAACATTTTCGG
>NZ_JBFCSN010000003.1:0-273374 GCF_051370785.1 Rothia sp. HC945
TTGAAACCAACAAGAATTCAAAAAACTTGGTACAACATTCAAACAAAGCACACTATTGAGTTCTCAAACAACAAACCTATACTAGGAACTTTCACCTGATAAGATGTCCGCTCCCGCGGTTGCCTGAACAAGTTTACCGGCTGTTCTCCGGCGAGTCAACTTGACGTTTCCGTCCTGTTCACTCCCTTTGTCACCCCTTCGAGCTGATGCTTTTCAGAGCGACAATCCACCAGCTTAGCTGTTCGTTCCTGACGACGCAACTCGTTGATCCTGAGATCTTGGTGGAGGTTTGTTGCCACTCCCCGGTCTTGACCAGGTCGCCGTGGCAACTCGCATTACTTTACAGACGCCCACGGGCCCCCGCAACTCGGGAGACCGTGGGCTGCGTCACTGCTTATGGAGCGCATCGGAAGGCCGCAGGTCAGGCTCCGCCGGCGCTTTGACGAAGGCGCGAAACCTCGTAGAGCGCAATGCCTGCCGCCAGTGATGCGTTGAGGGATTCCATCGCGGAATCGATGGGGATGGAGACGATCTGGTCGCACTTCTCCGCCGTGAGGCGTGAAACCCCTTTGCCCTCGGATCCCACGACCACGCACAAGGGTTCCGTCGCCAGCTCGAGGTCAGGCAACTGCACATCGCCGTCGCCGTCGAGCCCAATCACGAATACTCCCTGATCCTTGAGCTTCCCGATGGTCCTGTTGAGGTTGGTCGCCTTGGCCACCGGAATACGTGAAACTGCACCCGCGCTTGTCTTCCACGCGGAAGCCGTCACGCCAGCGGCCCGGCGCTCCGGCACGATCACGGCCTGGCCGGAGAACGCGGACACGCTCCTGATGATCGCGCCGAGGTTCCTGGGATCTGTAATTCCGTCCAGTGCGACGAAGAGCGGCGGTTGGGCCATCTCCCCGGCGTGCCACTTCTCCAAGATCGTCGAGGTCAAGTCGCCCGCGTCGGGATATTTGTACGGCGGAATCTGCAGGGCAAGCCCCTGGTGGACCGCGCCTTCCGTCAGACGGTCAATCTCACTCCTCGTGATCTCCAGGGCAGGAATGTCCCGATGCGCCACGGTCGCAAGAATTTCCTTGACCCGATCGTCCTGTTCGATATTGGCCATCACGTAGATGTGCTTCGCAGGAATTTCCGTACGCAGAGCTTCGAGTACAGCATTGCGTCCGGTCACGAGCTCTTCGCTGGTCCGTTTTCCGCCCAGTCGCTGCTGGCGCGGCTGGGCGCCACGCTGCTGGTTGCGGGCAGCGGCTTTCTTGGTCTTGTAGGCCTTGTGGTAAGGCCGGTCTTCGGCCTTCGGTGTGGGTCCCTTGCCTTCCAGGGACCTACGGCCGTGGCCGCCCGTCCCCTTGAGCGGGGCACGCTTCTTCTTCCGGATCGCTCCGGGTCGATTGTTCTCAGCCATGGTTTGCCTTTCTGTACTCGGTCCGGTCTCAGACCGTCCAAGTCGAGCCGTCGCCGGAATCCTTCACAGTGATTCCGGCGGCGGTGAGTTCGTCACGGATTTGGTCGGCGCGCGCCCAGTCCTTCGCGGCACGCGCCTCGGCCCGTTGGGCCAGGAGTGTTCTCATGAGGGAATCGAGCGCGGATCGCTCCGCGCCGGATCCGTTCTGGGGCTCGAGATCCATCAGAGGTGTCAGGCCCAAGACGTCCGTCATTGCCCTGACCGCGTTCGCTTCGAGCTCGACGTCGTCGGCTCTCCCCTCCGACAGCGCCGAATTGCCCGCCTTCACACGTTCGTGGAGAACGGCAAGCGCCTGCGGGATGTTGAGGTCGTCGTCCATGGCCTGGCCGAAGGCCTCCGGCACCGCCCCGTCCGGGGCGCCTCCCCCAGACTTTGCCAGGAAGGACTCAACGCGTTCGACCGCGACCCGCGCTTCATCGAGTGACGTGGGGCGGTAGTCGAGCACAGACCTGTAGTGAGCCTGACCAAGGTAGTACCTCACGACAAGTGGACGTGCGGTTTCGAGCATCTCCTCCGGGGAAACGGTATTGCCGATGGACTTGGACATCTTGTCGCCCTCGTAGGTGACGAGACCGTTGTGCAACCAGAAATTCGCAAAGCCGAAGCCGGCCGCGGTCGATTGCGCAAGTTCGTTCTCGTGGTGAGGGAACCGCAGATCAAGCCCCCCGCCGTGGATGTCGAAACGCTCACCCAGGTATTTGCCGGCCATGGCAGAGCACTCCAGGTGCCACCCCGGGCGGCCCCGTCCCCACGGGGAATCCCATGACGCTGTCTGCGGCTCTCCCTCTTTGTGCCCTTTCCACAACGCGAAGTCTCGCGGGTCCCGTTTGCCCCGAGGATCGGCGTCGGGCGCCGCTTGCATGTCGTCGATATTCTGGCGAGTCAGAGACCCGTACGGGTCCCAAGACCTCACGTCGAAATAAACGTCTCCGGAATCGTCCAGGGCCTGGTAGGCGTGCCCACGATCGATCAACCGCTGGATGAGTCCGAACATCTCGGTGATATGGCCAGTGGCCCTCGGCTCATACGTCGGGGGCTTGATGCCCAAGGTGTCGTAGGCCGAGGAGAAAACGCGTTCGAATCGATAGGCCAGGGCCCACCATTCCTCCTCGGGGTAATTTCCGCAGTACCCCTGTTCGAAACTGGCCTCAGAATTGGCCAGAATCTTGTCATCGATGTCGGTCACGTTGCGAACGGTGGTGACCTTGTAGCCGCGATAGCGCAACCAGTTGCTGAGCTGGTCGAAAACGAGAGCAGACCTGATGTGCCCGATGTGGGGCATCCCCTGGACGGTCGCTCCGCAGTAATAGAGGCGGGCCTCCCCGGGATTCACCGGTTCGAAATCTCGGACAGTGGCAGTATCTGTACTGTAAAAACGCAAGCTCACGGGGCAATTCTAGCGGCGATGTCCAGCGGCGGTGTCCAACAGCCAGGCCCCACACTTCGTGGCGCACGGTCCATTGCCGCGGGACAATTCTTCAGGCGGCTCGGCGGGCCGCGGGTAGCGGACGCCTTAAACAACAAAAGCGCGTCCCTCCCGAACGGAGGAACGCGCGATCGTCGTCTTCAATGACGCCGCGGCCCACGCAAACCCGGCGAACCGGGCGCCTGGTGGACGAATTCAGTGCTCCAGAATCTTGTCGAGCTCCGTCTCCGCGGCTTCCTCGTCAATATCTCTGGCCAGTGCCACCTCGGACGAGAGAATCTGCCGTGCCTTGGACAGCATGCGCTTCTCCCCCGCGGAAAGACCCTTGACCTGTTCGCGCCGCCAGAGGTCGCGGACGACCTCGGCGACCTTGAGGACATCCCCCGAGGCCAACTTCTCCGAGTTCGCTTTGAACCTGCGGGACCAGTTGCTGGCCTCCTCGACATCCTCGGCCTGAAGTACGTTGATGACCTCCTGGAGGCCGTTCTCATCAACGACGTCCCTCACGCCCACCATGTCGACGTTGTCCGCCGGAACCTCAATCGTCAGATCCCCCTGGGCGACCTGGAGCTTGAGATACATTTTTTCTTCGCCCTTGACTATGCGAGTCTTGATCTCTTCGATCGTCGCAGCGCCGTGGTGAGGGTAAACGACGGTTTCGCCAACCTCAAAAAGCATATGGATGAACCCCTTTCAGCCAACCCAGTTTACCACGGCCCATTTACACCAGGGACCGATGAGTTTCCTACAATGAAGCGCAGGAAAACATGAGGTATTCGCCACCAGTTGCGGATCGCTCGGAGCGAGAATTCGGGGATACGGGACCCGTGCGCCGCCCTGCCAGAGATCGGGACGATCGCCACGGGAGCCGTTGCAGACGAAGCGTCCACAAAACACGCTAAACTGACCAGGGAATGAGTCCGCGACGCTTCAGACAAGGGCGCCGCTCGATCCTCGCATCACCACACAAGGAGTGAGACGTGAAGTCTTTCGGTCGCCAGAACGTCAAGCGCGCTGGAGCAACGGCAGCCATCGCAGTCGCGGTTCTGTCCGCCACCGCCGGTTGCGGCTACATTCACGAACAGCCCACCACGATCCACTACGCCGCGTCGGACGGCGTCCACGCGGACGTGGCCGATGCGGAATTCCGCAACCTGATGGTGATCGCCAAGGACAAGAATTCCGCCGGACGTCTGCTGGGCACGATCATCAATTCCTCGGACAAGGAAATGAACGTCACCATCGACACCGGTGACGCCACGGCCTCCGTCAAGGTTCCTGCCGACGGCAAGGTTCAGCTCGAGAAGCAGGAAACTCTCCTCAACCCCGTGGGCAAGGCCCCGGGCGAAACCCTGGAAGACACCAAGCTCTCCGTCGGACCCCAGAGCACCACCTCCAATGTTCCCGTGCTTGACGGGACCATGGAGGAATACCAGCAGTACATGCCCAACCTGGCGGATACGCAGCCCTCGAACGGATCCTCACCTAGCTAGGAGTCCTCGAGCTCCGGCTCCTGCGGCCCCGAGAACCGGGCTCAGCCCGCCGGGTCCGAGCCCGGCGGAAGACGTACACACACGCGAAGGCTCCCTGCCGAATCATCGGCGGGGAGCCTTCGTGCATTTCGGCCCGGGTCCGGCCTAGGGCTCGAATTTGTAGCCGAGACCGCGGACCGTCACCAAGTACCTCGGGTGTGAGGGATCCGGCTCGATCTTGGACCGGAGTCGTTTGATATGGACGTCCAACGTCTTGGTGTCCCCCACGTAGTCGCTGCCCCACACGCGGTCGATGAGCTGCCCGCGGGTCAGCACGCGGCCCGCATTCCTCAGCAACATTTCGAGCAGTTCGAACTCCTTGAGCGGCATGGCCTTCTGCGATCCGTTGACGCTCACCACGTGGCGTTCGATGTCCATCCGGACCGGGCCGCCTTCAACGGTCGACGTCACGAGCTCCTCGGTCTCCGTCTGGCGTCTCAGCACGGCACGAACCCGGGCCACGAGTTCTCGCGACGAATACGGTTTCGTCACGTAATCGTCTGCGCCGAGCTCCAGGCCGAGGACCTTGTCGATCTCCGTGTCCTTCGCGGTCAGCATGATGATCGGGACATGGGATCGCTGCCGCAACTGCTTGCAGACCTCTGTTCCGGATTGCCCCGGAAGCATCAGGTCCAGCAGAACGAGGTCTGCTCCGGCTCGATCGAACTCCGCGACCGCGTCCAGACCGTTGTCGATCACCGTGACCTCGAACCCTTCACGTCCCAACAAGAACGCCAGCGGCTCGCTGAGAGCCTCCTCGTCCTCGATAACCAAGAGTCGAGTCATGCTTGAGTATCCTCCTCGTCAAGACCGGATCCAGCCGGTCTGCTCTTCTCCGCGGGCCCCGCGGGGGCGTCGTCCACCGCCGTGATGGAAACGGGTTCCTGGTCCCGAATCGGCGCAGGCTCCGATTCGCTGTCCCGAAGGTCTTTTTCGGTTGCTTCGTCCAACTCGGGAAGACTCACCGTGAAGGTTGATCCTTGCCCCGGAGTGGACCACAAGGAAATCTCGCCGCCATGCTGTGCCATAACGTGTTTCACGATGGACAGCCCAAGCCCGGTTCCACCGGTCTGGCGCGAACGCGCGGCGTCGACGCGATAGAACCGCTCAAAGATCCGGTCCTGCTCGTCATTCGGGATCCCCGGCCCCTGGTCCTTGACCGAGACCAAGGCGGTGCCCTTCTTGGATTTGATGCCGACGCCGATCCTGGTGTTCTCCGGCGAATACCGAATCGCGTTGTCGATCAGGTTGCGCAACGCAGTCATCAGCAACTCGGGGTCCCCATGGACCGGACGGGTGGCCGTGCCGCCGACGCGGATCGATATGTTCTTGTTCTCTGCGGCCAACTTGTTGCGATCCGCTGCCTCGTGCACCAGCTGATTGAGATCGATGATCGTCCCTTTCTGGACGATGTCGGTTCCCTGCAGCCTCGAGAGTTCGATGATGTCGTGTACGAGGGCGGTCAGACGAGCCGATTCCTTGTGGAGCCTCCGGGTGAAGTGCCGCACCGCTTCCGGATCCTCCGAAGAACCTTCGATCGCCTCGGCCAGCAGACGGACAGCCCCCACCGGAGTCTTCAGTTCGTGAGAAACGTTGGCGACGAAATCCGTGCGGATGGCTTGTGCCCGTGTGATCTCAGTCCGGTCGTCGGCCAGCATGAGGATGTATTCGTCGGCCACGGGGGCGATGCGCACATTGAGCACGAGTACGCCGCGCCCCATCGGTCCGCGAGATATTTCCACGGTCTTCTCGACGATGACGCCGTCCCGACGAACCTGTCTGATCAGGTCCAAGAGTTCCGACTGCGCCACGCTGTGGCCTCTGACGAGTCCATAGGCATAGGATCCCTGGGACGCCCGCACGACTCCGTCGACGGCGTCGACCAAAACGTATGCCTGCCCGACGACGGCCAGCACCTGGGCCGCACCATCGTTGATGGTGGGCTCATCCACAACGGCCCATTCGGCGCGCTGACGGTCGCTCCTGCGCAGGGCGAAGTGACTCACCACGCCGAGCGCCAAACCAATCAGACCCCACATGAAGGCCATAGCCACAGAACTCACCCTTACAGCTTAGGCACACTTGGGCCATCGACACCGCTCGGACCATGGTTCACATCGGTGGGTTCAACTAAGGTTCATCCAAGGCCGGCACTGCGTTTACGCGAGATGGCCAGACTCGACAGGTAGATACGCGTTGTCAGGAAAGGACCGTTTCATCGTGCGCAAAGTATTTCAGGCCGAGCTCCAGCAGGTGGGCGACGACCTCGTCGAGATCGCGAATCTCGTTGAAACGGCCTTCGACCGAGCGTCAGACTCATTGCTGAACGCGGACATTCAGGAAGCCGAGCAGGTCATTTCCGACGACGCCCGCATCGACTTCCTCCAGAACCAGCTCGACGAGCGTTCGATCGACCTCCTGGCGTTGCAAGGACCCGTGGCATCCGACCTTCGCATGATCGTGGGCGCGCTCCGTATGAGCGCTTCCCTGGAACGTGCGGGCGACCTCGCCCGTCACCTCGCTCAGGTGACCCGGTTGCGATACCCGGAGACTTCAGTTCCCGAGGACCTCGTGCCGACGTTCCAAGAAATCATCGATCACGACAAAGCGATCATCAACAACGTCATCCACCTTCTCGAGACGCGGGAACTGGCCTACGCGGACGAGATCTATGCCGCCAAGGGGCGCATCAACGTGCTCCACGAGTCCGTTTTTGCTCACATCGCCGAAGCCGACTGGGGGTCCGACGCCCAGACGACCATCGACATGACGCTCGTTTCCCGTTACATGGAGCGTTTCGGCGACCACGGGGTCTCCGTGGCCCGAAAGGTCACTTACCTCGTGACCGGCGAATGGGACTCCGCGCCCACGGCAAGCCACTCGTAACCCACACCATGTGCCCGGACCGCATGGTCCGGGCCGGGGTCGCGCTCGGCGCCGGACGCGCCCCGACACACACCAGCCGCCCGACCATGGTTTTGGCCGGGCGGCTGGTGTGTACTTGTTGGGGTGCGGGCTACTTCTTGCCCTGGTTCGCAACGGCCTGGATCGCGTCCGCGGCCGCGTCCGGATCCAGGTACTCACCGGGCTTGACCGGCTTGTAGTTCTCATCGAGCTCGTAATAGAGCGGAATTCCGGTCGGGATGTTCAGGCCGGAGATATCCTCATCCGCAATACCGTCCAGGTGCTTGACCAATGCCCGCAAGGAATTGCCGTGTGCGGCGACCAAGACCGTCTTGCCCGTCGCAAGATCCGGTTTGACCCCCTCGTGCCAGTAGGGAAGCATCCGCTCAAGAACATCCTTGAGGCACTCGGTCCGGGGAGCATCTTCGACGTCCGCATACCGCGGATCATGTGCCTGGGAGAATTCGGAGTCGTCGTCCAGGGGCGGCGGCGGAACATCGTAGGAACGACGCCACTGCATGAACTGTTCCTCGCCGTACTTCTCCCGGACCTCTGCCTTGTCCTTGCCCTGAAGGTCGCCGTAGTGACGCTCGTTGAGACGCCAGTTCCGCTTGACCGGGATCCACAGCCTATCGGCCTCGTCCAACGCGAGGTTCGCTGTGTTCATGGCACGACGCAACAAGGACGTGTGTACGACGTCCGGAAGGATGCCACGCTCCTTGAGCAGTGCACCACCACGGGCGGCTTCCTCCCGCCCTTGATCGGACAGGGGCACATCGACCCAGCCGGTGAACAGGTTCTCTTTGTTCCATTCGCTCTGCCCGTGACGCAGCAGAACAAGTTTGTACGTTTCAGCCATGTCCCCCATTGTTCCACTTTCCGGCACGTCATCGGGAGGAGAACCACAGGAAATAAAAGTGCCCCGGGCGAACCCGGGGCACTGTTCGTTGTGCGTTCGTCATCGCGCTGGCCGGTGAGGGTCCTCCGGAAGGAGCTATTTCCTGGTGCGGACCGCCGGACGGACGTCGGCCAGGAATACACCCACCGCCGATGCGGCGATCAATTGAAGGAACAGGCTCGAGGAGCCGCCGCGCAGGGCGCCGAGCATGGATATCACGGCCGCCAGCAAGCAGGCTCCCGTGACCAGGACCCAGAACTTCTTCGTGCGTTTGAACGAGTACTGGTAGGCGTGGTCGCTCGCCCCGAGCGCTGAGACGAAGGCCCACATCGCGAGTAGGAAGAGGATCAGCCCGAGCGCAAGATCGATGATTCGTTCCAGGGCCATCGTGATGGTCAAGATCTCCATGCGTTCACCCTATCGCTTCTCGACGTGGTCCAGTGCCCGGCTCAGGTCCGACCAGAGATCCTCGACATCCTCAATGCCCACCGACAGACGGAGAAGCGCTTCATTGACGCTCTGAGCCTCGTTCGAGTGTCGGCGACGTCGCTCAACCAGCGATTCCACGCCGCCCAACGAGGTCGCCGGCGTCCAGAGGCGCAAGGCCTCGACGACCCGCTGTGTCGTCTCGGCGTCGGCATCCAGAGTCGCCGACAGCACCGAGCCGAAGTTGCTCATCTGTGCCTTGGCCCGATCGTGTCCGCGGTCCTCGGGCAAGCCGGGGTACCTGACTTCGGCGACAGCAGGATGATCACGCAATCTTTCCGCGAGAACCTGCGCGGACGCCGACGACTGCCGGATACGCAAGGACAGGGTTCGCAGTCCTCGCAATGCCAACCACGCCTCGACGGGCCCGGCGATCGCTCCTCCCAGCGAGCGCTGGGCCAGAGTCGCTTCCCGCAGCTCGGGCTCCCGTGTCACAACGGCCCCCATCACGACGTCGGAATGCCCGGCCAAATACTTGGTTGCCGAGTGGACCACGAAGTCCGCGCCCCACTCCAGGGGGCGCTGCACCAACGGGGTCGCGAAGGTGTTGTCGACGGCCGTTCGGATCCCCAGGCCACGAGCCGCCGCGAGAAGGGTCGGAAGATCCGCGACCTCCAGCATGGGGTTGGTTGGGCTTTCGAGCCAGAACAGGACGTACGGCGCCTCGGCGCCAGGGGCGGGTTCGGGAAGAGATCGCACCTGCTCGGTCAGGACCTCGATCACTCGGTCCGTGTCTTCGACGGCCACCTCGACCAAGGTGCAGACACCACGCCGTTCCATCTGCCGGACCAAGGACATCGACCCCAAGTACGTGTGCTCAGGCATGACGATGACCGACCCCACCGGGACCTGACCGACGACGCCGGCGATGGCACCCATGCCCGAGCCGAAGAGCAACGCCGGCAGCTCGGATCCCTCGAGGGACGAGAGAACCTGTTCGAGGTCCTCCCATGTCGGGTTCGTAAACCGGCCGTAGGCCCGGTCCTCCGGCAGAATAGGGCCGGCGCCGTGGAACGTGGATGAGAGAACAATCGGCGAATTCACCGGAGCGTCATGTTCCCTCTCCGGTCGCCCCGCCGAGACGACCAAGGTCTCGCGCGACCACGGGGAATCGGCGTCCGTACCCTGGTGTTCGGCGCGCGCTTCTTCCGCGACGATCTCGTCGGGCTCGTGTCCCTTGCGTCCGTGGATATCCGAGGAATTCTGCTGCATAGTCCACAGATTACCCGTCCGTCCTCGGCAAACGGGGGTGCGCGCCGATGGACCGCCCCTGATTTCGATAGGCTACGAGGGTGACTTCAGAGCTCCACTACTCACCGCCCGAAGTGGCTTCCCAGCGCCCCGGAACCTTCATTGTGTTCGAAGGCGGGGACGGTACCGGGAAGTCGACTCAGGCGCGGATTCTCGAAGACCGGATCCGCCAACGGCTGGACCGTGAGGTCGTCCTGACCCGAGAGCCCGGAGGCACAGATATCGGGGAGAATATCCGTTCCCTCGTCTTGGACATGGGCAACGGCGTGATCGATGCCCGCACCGAAGCCTTGTTGTATGCCGCCTCCCGGGCCGCCCATGCGCATCAGCTCATCGCACCGGCCCTCGAGCGCGGCGCCGTGGTCGTGTGCGATCGATACATCGACTCTTCGGCCGCGTACCAGGGCGGCGGGCGAGGACTCGGAGAGGACGCCGTCACGAATCTTTCCCTGTGGGCCACGGAAAATCTCGTCCCTGATCTGACGGTCTTCCTGTCTGTCGACGGCGCGCATGCACGCAACCGCGTGGCCTCTCGAGGCACGCTGGATCGGCTCGAGACGGAGCCTGACTCATTCCATGCCCGGGTTCGGGAATCGTTCCAAGGACTGGCTCGGGGTACGGAATCCAAGAAAACGGTGATCGATGGATCCGGTTCCGTCGACGAGGTCGCGGACAGGGTGTGGCACAGCGCCCTGCCGACCTTGATGGCGGGTGAGACACCGTGAGCGTCTGGGACCAGTTGGTCGGCCAGGAACAGGCCGTCGGCCAACTCCGCAAGGCGGCGGCGTCGGAATTGCCTCCGCACGCCTGGTTGTTCACGGGCCCTCCAGGATCAGGGCGGTCAACAGCCGCACGCGCCCTGGCTGCGGCACTTCTCTGCGAGAAACCGGACCCGGCCGAGAGAGGGTGCGGGGAGTGCAAATCGTGCCGCACGGCCATGTCCGGAGCGCACGCGGACGTCACCAACTTCGCGACCGAGAATGTCCAGATCAAGATTGAAGAGGCGCGCGACCTCGTGGTCAAGGCCCAGGACCGCCCCTCCGTGGGCCGGTGGCGGGTCATGATCGTCGAGGACGCCGATCGCATGCCCGAGCGCACGTCGAATGTCTTGCTGAAAGCGATCGAAGAACCGCCTCCGCACACGATCTGGTTACTCTGCGCACCGAGCCCGGTCGACGTCCTGGTGACCATTCGGTCACGGTGTCGCGCCATCACTCTGAAAGTCCCCACGGCCGAGGAAGTCGCGGAGCTTCTTGCGCGCAGGGACGGTGTGGACCCGGAGACCGCGGAACAGGCCGCACGCCTGGCTCAGGGACACATCGGAATTGCTCGTCGGCTCGCGCTGTACCCCGAGGCGAAGGCCCGCCGCGAAGACGTGGTGCGGCTCCCCCTGGGTCTGGGCGGGATCAGCTCGGCCGTGGCCGCCGCGGATCGTCTCATCTCCACGGCGGAGGCCGAGGCAACCGCCGATGCCGAGGAACGCAACGACCAGGAAAAGGCTGACCTGCTCGTGACTCTCGGTGCGCCTGAATCCGGCCGGGTGCCGCCGACCATCAAGGCCGCCGTACGTCGCCTCGAGGAGGACCAGAAGCGGCGTGCCAAACGGATTCAGGTCGACACCCTTGACCGCTTCCTCATCGATCTCTCGACCTTCTATCGGGACGTGCTGACGCTCCAGTTGAAGACGGGCTCACGCCTGATCAACCACCATTTGGAACGTGAGCTGTCCGACTACGCCCTCAATTCGAGCGCGGAACGCACCCTGGAGCAGATCGACACGATCAACCTCACGCGCAGGCGGATCTCAACCAACGTCAGCCCGCGTCTCGCGTTCGAGGCCATGGCCGCCAGCCTGATACTCCGCCACTGACTGCCACGGGGCGTTGGTCAGTTCCGGAAGCCGTGCACCGGGGATGGGATGTGGCCCGCCCTGCGGACGAAGATCTCCGAGGATCCTTCGTGTGCGGGCATCACGGGGGCCCGCCCCAAGAGCCCGCCGAACTCGACGACGTCGCCCACCCCGAGACCGACCGCGGGAATCACGCGCACGGCGGTCGTCTTGTGGTTCATGACGCCGATGGCCGCTTCGTCGGCAATCATGGCCGAGAGTGTGGAGGCCGGGGTGTCTCCAGGAACGGCGACCATGTCGAGCCCCACGGAGCAAATGGCTGTCATCGCCTCGAGCTTGTCGAGGGTGATGTTCCCCGCAGCCGCGGCCTCGATCATGCCGATGTCTTCCGATATCGGGATGAAGGACCCGGACAACCCACCGACGCGGGAGCACGCCATGAGGCCTCCCTTTTTCATGGCGTCGTTGAGCAGCGCCAGCGCCGCGGTGGTTCCGTGGGTACCGACCACTTCGAGGCCGAGCTCCTCGAGAACCCGCGCCACGGAGTCGCCGACCTCGGCCGTGGGCGCGAGAGAAAGATCCACGATCCCAAAGGAGACCCCGAGCCTCTCTGCCGCAAGGTTCCCGACGAGCTGACCCACGCGGGTGATCTTGAAAGCGGCCTTCTTGATGACCTCGGCGCTGACATTCAAGGACGCTCCGGGAGTCTTTTCCAGGGCACGCTTGACGACGCCCGGCCCAGAGACACCGACGCTGACCACACAGTCCGTCTCCTGAACGCCGTGGAAAGCCCCCGCCATGAAGGGATTGTCCGAGACGGCGTTGGCGAAAACGACGAGCTTGGAGCAACCGAAACCGTGGGCTTCGCCCGTCAGATCCGCCGTCTCGCGGATCACCTCTCCCATGTCCCGCACGGCATCCATGTTGATGCCGGCGCGTGACGAGCCGATGTCCACCGAGGAGCAGACCACGTCGGTTTCCGCGAGCGCCCGAGGAATAGACGACATGAGAATGCGATCGGCTTCGGTTTGACCCTTGTCGACCAGCGCCGAGAATCCGCCGATGAAATCGACGCCGACCGCTCGCGCGGCCCGATCGAGCGTGCGGGCGTATTCGAGGTAGTCGGAATCTCCCGACGCGCCGGCCACGATCGAGATCGGGGTGACCGCGATGCGCTTGTTGATGATCGGGATCCCGAGTTCCGCCTCGATCCCTTCGGCGACCCTGACCAGGTTCTTCGCGCGCTGGGTGATTTTGTCGTAAATCTTCGCCCGCGCCCTGTCACCGTCGGCATCGATGCAGTCGAGCAACGAGATGCCCATGGTCACCGTGCGGATGTCGAGTTTGTCTTCCTCGATCATCTGGATGGTTTCGAGGATATTGGCGTTGGTGTCGATCATGGCGGGATGTCCTAGAGGGTGTGCATGGCTTCGAAGATGGCCTCGGACTGGATCCGGATCTCGACCTTCGCCGCCTGACCGATGGGTTCCATCGCCGCCTGGATGTCTTCGATGGTCTGCTTCGACTCGTCGAATTCACCCTGCATGATCATGGTGAAGTAGCCCTCCATGAGGGTTTGGGAGACATTGAGGATGTTGACGTGAAGATCGGCCAGACCGGTCGACACGGCGGCGATGATGCCTTCGTGGTCCAAGCCCGTCACGGTGAGGATGACTTTCATGGTGCTCTTTCGGGAGTAGTGGCTGACGGTTCGCGTCTACTGGGTGGTCTGCTGCTTGAGCCGCCGGTGCTTTTCTCGTTTGAGCCGGCGTTTTCGCGCGGTCAGGCTCGCGGGAGGTTCGGCGTCCTCCCCAGGTTCGGGACCGTAGGTCTTCCTCAAGGAATATCGACCGTCCTCGTGGACGAGTTGTTCCGACCAGCGCAGATCATTCGGTTTGCCCCTGGAATCGAAGGCCACGCCGATCCATCGCGATCTCGGGTCCGAATCGATGAACATCGCCTTGAAGAACAGGGTCAGCGGGACGGCGAGGATCGCCCCCAGTGGGCCGACGATCGCCGACCAGAAGATCAGCGAGACGAAGGTGACGGTCGTATTGAGCCCGACGGCGTCGCCAGTGACTTTCGGCTGGATCACCGACTGGGCGACGAAGTTGATCACGGAGTACAGAACCACGACCCAGATCGCAGTGGCCGGTCCGCCCGCGAGCAGTCCGAGCAGGGCCGGCGGGATCAGGCCGATGACGAAACCAATGTTGGGGATGTAGTTGGTGACGAAGGAGAACACGCCCCAGGTGAAGGCCAGCGGGACCCCCAGAATCATCAGGGCTATCGTGTCCAGAACGGCCACGATCGCACCGAAGACGGTATTCACGACCCAGTATTTGGAGGTCCTGTGGCTGAAGTCTGCGTAGGCCTGACCGAGACCCGGCTTGGCGCTTGCGATTTCCGAACGACGTCCGGGGATGATCGTGGCGTCAATGAAGAGGAAAGCCATCACCATCACCAGCACGAACAGCTGCGACCCCGCGGATGACAGGCCGCTCAGGACCGTGGTCGCGGCACTGAGGATCCGGCTCGGCTGAAGATATTCGAGCAACGAGTCCCCGACGTCCGTCTCGCTGAGTCCGTAGTCGCTCAGCAAGTGGCGCGTCTGCTGGTAGAGAGTCGCGAACTTTCCGCTGTAATTCGGAAGGGTCTCGACGAGCTGGAGGACCGACACGACCATGGACCCGATAATGGCGAGCAGTATCGCGTAGAGGAACAGCGCCACGAGGACCGTCGAGAGCCACCGGGGAACCTTGCGGTCGGCCAGCCACAATCGCATCGGTCGAACCGCGACGACGAGCGAATAGGCCAGGAACATGGGCCCGAAGATCTCCGAGATGAACTTGAGTCCGCCCATGAAGACCACGAGGGCCGCCAGGGCGACGAGAGCGACGACGCCGAGCGGCAGGTCAGGGCCACGGCGAGGAGCTCGTTCCTGCTCCTGCATCGGCATGTTCGCATCCGATTCTGTCGCTCGGGTCGATGCGGCGACGGGTCGATTCATGGGCTGGATGTTCTCCCTGCGTGGACGATCGGGGTCAGGTCCGGACGGCCGTGTACACCTGACCGTTTCCGGACAGGGTTAGGACGTCCCGCGACCCGATGTGCAGCGCCGACTCCGTGCCGCGCAGGGCGATTCGTTCGCCGGCACCGGTCACCTCGACGTCGCCTTCGACGCACAGAATAGCCGACAGCCCATCACAGGTGTACTCGACGGGGTCGTCCGGCGACACGGTCACGTGGTCCACGTGCAGTTGCGAGTCCCAGAGGTCGTAGCGGGCCACGCCCGGCTGCTGCTCCGAGGGGAGCATCGCTTCCGGGGCAGGCTGATCGGCAACAACCACCGAGAGCAGTTCCTTGATGTCGACGTGCTTGGGTGTCAGCCCGGCCCGCATCACATTGTCGGACGGATTCATGACCTCGATCGCGGTGCCCTGGAGGTACGCGTGGACCTGCCCGTGCGGCGTGTGGGCCGACTCCCCGGGCTTGAGAAAGAGCTGATTCATGGCCACGGCCACCAGGGTCCCCCGGTCACCGGGGTAGGCATCGTGGAGCAACAGGACGAGGTCGGCGACGGCGTCGAGGTCGAAACCCTCACGATCGCGACGGTAGGCGGCGTCGTCCTCATCGAAGGGATGGGCCAGGCTCCAGTCCATGGCCGCGTTCACCGTCGCATCCAGCGCCAAGGCTGAGCTCGTCTCGTCCTTGGCGAAGATGGCCTTGATGATCTCCGAGGCATCGTAATCTGCCAATTCGGCCAGCCACGTGAGGTTGAGTTCCTTGGCGATCCGTTTGAGCTCGGCCGCAGGCCGGATCCCGGTGAGGAGACGCAACGGCGAGTACGCGATGACGGTCTCCGGTTTGGAACGGTCGTCCTTGTAATTGCGTTCGTTCGCGTCGAGGGCGATGCCTGCCCGGTTCTCCTTCTCAAACCCTTCGACGGCTTGTTGTTCGGAGGGATGCACTTGGAGGGACAAGGGCGAATCGATGGCCAGGATCTTGAGCAGGAACGGGAATCCGGAGGTACCTTCCGGCAGGACCGAGTCCGGGTCCTCCTCGACCCAGTCGGCCAGGGACTTGGTCCCTTCTGCCGTGAGTACGGAGGATGGCGCCTTGGGATGCGCCCCGACCCACAGCTCGGCTTCCGGCTCGGAAGCGGGCTTGTCCTCGCCGCGGAGTCGGGCAAGCGTATCCCGCGTTCCCCATGCATAATTCTGGACTGGATTTACCATCTTGAGCAGCTGACCCATACCCATCATCCAACCACAACCGGTTCCCGCAACGCAGTCACGGCCCGAGGCTATGACGGCTGTCACCCCGGCGATTCCGCGGGTTTTCGGGGGCCGCCCACGTAGAATCGTGCGGGTGAGCATTAACCTACAAGAGTCGTTCAAGGCCTACGACGTCCGCGGGATCGTTGGCCAATCCATCACACGGGAAAGCGTACGTGCCACGGGTGCCGCCTTCGTCGATGTTCTTGACCTCTCGGGAAAGACCGTTCTGGTGGGCGGCGACATGAGGCCCTCATCCCCCGAATTCATGGACGAGTTCGCGGCCGGGGCCACAGCCAGAGGAGCCGACGTCGTGAAGATCGGTCTGATCTCGACCGACGAGCTCTACTTCGCGTGTGGAGTCCTTGACGCCCCCGGTGTCACTTTCACCGCGTCGCACAACCCCGCCGAGTACAATGGCATGAAGATGGCCAAGGCAGGAGCCGTCCCGATCTCGTCCGAGACCGGACTGTTCGATATCCGCGACGCCGCCCAGCGCTACCTCGAGAGCGGCGTCGTCCCCTTGGAGACCACCGGGAGCATCTCGGAACGGGACATCCTTGTCGACTACGCCCAGTACCTGCGCAACCTCGTGGACCTGTCGTCCATCCGCCCGCTGAAGGTCGTCGTCGACGCCGGAAACGGCATGGCGGGAATGACGACGCCTGCTGTTCTTGGTGACGCCGTCCTGCCCGCGCTGCCGCTGAACGTCAGCCCGCTGTACTTCGATCTGGACGGCACCTTCCCGAACCATCCGGCGAATCCGCTCGAACCGGCAAACCTGCGCGACTTGCAGGCCGCCGTCGTCGAGTCGGGCGCGGACCTCGGCCTCGCCTTCGACGGCGACGCCGACCGGTGTTTCGTGGTCGACGAAAAGGGCGACCCCGTCACGCCGTCCGCGATCGCGGCCTTGGTGGCCGAGAGGGAAATTTCCCGGGCCCAGGCCGACGGCATCGAAGAGCCGGTCGTCATCCACAATCTGATTACGTCGAAGGCCGTGCCCGAGCTCGTCGAGTCCATGGGCGGCCGAGCCGTGAGAACGCGGGTGGGACATTCCTTCATCAAGGGCGTCATGGCTCGCGAGAACGGCGTGTTCGGCGGCGAGCATTCGGCCCACTACTACTTCAAGGACTTCTTCAACGCTGACACCGGGATGCTCGCCGCCATGCACGTGCTGGCGGCCCTGGGGACGCAGGAGCGGCCGCTGTCCAGGCTGGCCGAGAAGTATGCACCTTACGTCGCCTCCGGCGAAATCAACTCGGAGATCGAGGACAAGGCGGCCGCGGTCGCGCGAGTTCGTGAGGCTTTGGCCGACGGGCCCATCGATGTCGACGACATGGACGGCACGACGTTCACCCACCGCACCGACGGTTGGTGGTTCAACCTGCGACCCTCGAACACCGAACCGTTCCTGAGACTCAATGTCGAGGCCCCTGATCCGGCAACCATGGAACGCGTTCGCGACGAGGTCCTGGGGCTGATTCGGCTGTAATAGCGACTGGCCTCAGAGCCGGCCGGGCCCGGGCGGCGCGTAGTCCGGGCGGCGCGTAGTCCGAGCCGTCGGGGCAAGGATCAGTTCATCACATGCGAAAGGACGCCGCCGGCCCGCCCCTGAGGGCGGCCCGGCGGCGTCCTTCATCGTGCCAGTGGTATCAGCCGTCGAGACGGGCGCCCAAGGCGTCCCTCTGTTCCTTGACCTCCGCAGGAACGCGGTCACCGAGCTTCTCGAACCACTCATCGATTCCGGGAAGCTCTTCCTTCCACTCGTCGACATTCACCGCGAGGGCGGCCTCGGTATCCTTCGGATCGGCGTCCAGCCCGGTCAGGTCCAAGTCCTCGACGTTCGGGACGATACCGACGGGGGTCTCCTTGCCACCAGCCGTGCCCTGCAGGCGTTCGATGATCCACTTGACCACGCGCGAATTCTCGCCGAATCCGGGCCAGGCGAATCCGCCATCCGGGGTGCGACGGAACCAGTTCACGTAGAAGATCTTCGGCATATTGTCTTCGCCGTACTTCTTCGCGATGTCCACCCAATGCTGCAGGTAGTCCCCCGCGTTGTAGCCGATGAACGGCAACATGGCCATGGGATCGCGACGCACGACGCCGACCTGCCCCTTCGCAGCGGCGGTGGTCTCGGAGGACAGCGTGGCCCCCTGGAAGACGCCGTGATTCCAGTCGAACGACTCGGACACGAGCGGAACCGTGGTCTTGCGTCGACCGCCGAAGACGATCGCCGACAGCGGGACGCCGTCGGGGTCGCTGTACTCGGGCGCGACGATGTCGCACTGTTCGATCGGCGTGCAGAACCGCGAATTCGGGTGCGCCGCGGGACGACCCGAGTCCGGGGTCCAGTCCTGGCCCTTCCAGTCGGTCAGGTGCTCAGGGACCTCATCGGTCATGCCTTCCCACCAGACACCACCGTTGTCCGTCAGGGCGACGTTGGTGAAGATCGTATTGCCCTTGGCGACGCCGCGCATCGCGTTGGGGTTGGTGGTCCACCCCGTTCCGGGTGCGACGCCGAACAGGCCGGCCTCGGGGTTGATCACCCGGGGCTTGCCTTCGTCGTTGAAGGTGATCCAGGAAATATCGTCCCCGACCATTTCGGCTTTCCAACCTTCGATGGTGGGTTCGATCATCGCGAAGTTGGTCTTGCCGCAGGCCGAGGGGAAGGCTGCGCTGATGTAATGGGTCCCGCCCTGCGGGTCGGTGACCTTCAGGATCAGCATGTGCTCCGCAAGCCAGCCCTCGTCGTGCGCAATGGCCGAGGCGATGCGCAGGGCGTAGCACTTCTTGCCGAGCAGAGCGTTTCCGCCGTATCCCGATCCGAAGGACCAGATCGCGCGGTCCTCGGGGAACTGCACAATGTACTTGTCCGGATTGCACGGCCAGGCGACGTCCTCCTGCCCCTCTTCCAGAGGCGCGCCCACGGAATGGAGGGCCTCCACGAAGAAGGCGTCCTTCTCTTCCATCGTACGCAGAACGTCCTGCCCGATGGTCGCCATGATGCGCATCGAGCACACGACGTAGGCGGAGTCCGTCAGTTCGACGCCGAACTTCGGGTCCTTGGCACCCAAGTGGCCCATGACGAAGGGGATCACGTACAACGTGCGTCCACGCATGCAACCCCGGTACTTCTCGGTCAGGGTCGCCTTCATCTCTTCCGGATCCACCCAGTTGTTGGTGGGCCCGGCACCCTCTCGCGTGCTGGAGCAGATGAACGTGCGCTCCTCCACGCGGGCGACGTCCTCCGGATCGGAGAACGCGGCGAATGAGTTGGGAAATTCATCCTCATTGAGCCGGACGAAGGTCCCGGCGTCCACGAGCTCACTGGTGAGACGGTCCCATTCTTCCTGGGAACCATCCACCCAATGGATGGTCTCCGGCTCAGTCAATGCAGCGACTTCGCGGACCCAGTCCAGCAACCGCTGGTGCTGGGTCGGTGCGCTCTTCAGGGCTTCTTCCACGGCTGGCTTCAGCTTGTCGCTGTTTCCGACGACGATGTCAGTCATTAATTGTTCCCCTCAACAGGTTTCGGCCCTCCCGGGCCATCACTCACGACATTGTGTGGGGGTGCTCGATGTCCGTTCGGACTCGCGCCCGCGGTGCGGGCCACGAATTCCAGCTCCGTCCCTTGTGACTAGACCAGGGTAGCGTAAACCGAACATAGTGTCCCAGGATTATGATGCGGCGGAGATCACAGAACCCCGAGTTGGCGTTCCGGAAACCCGCATGTAAGGTAGTACTCGGCCTTGAACGGTAATGCGTTCGTGGGCCCGGCGCCTGTAGCTCAACGGATAGAGCATCTGACTACGGATCAGAAGGTTGGGGGTTCGAATCCCTTCGGGCGCACATCAACGGAAGCCCCGTCATCCCCGGATGACGGGGCTTTTTCGCGTCCACATCCGCCCGCCTCTCCGGACCGACCCGAGCAGACGCCCGCCTGACGGATCGTCTCCGGGAACAACGTCCGGACCGCATACGCCGCGATCGCGGGCACAGGAAAAGAATCGACGCACAACCACCCGGATCCCCACCCTACGGGGGTGCCGGTTGGGCGATTCCGCGAAGAAACATAGAAGCCATGAACATTTCGACACTCTCCGGTTTCGCACTTCTTGTAGCTCTCATCGCGTGGATCTGCCTCCGGCAGTTCCTCTGGTCTCCGGTCCGGCCACAACGATCCATGAAAATTGGGATGATTCTGGGAATCATTGCCGTGGCGAATCTCGTGCATTCGCCGATTCCGGCCAAGGGCGGAGACCTGGGAATCCTGGCCATCGAACTCGTCGCCGGCGCCGCCTGCGGGCTCTGGCAAGCCAAACTCGCAGAGGTCAGGCCCATCAGTGACAAGACCATTGCGCGACTCGAAGCCAGGGCCCGGAGAAAGGAAGAACCGCTGACGGATCTGCCGGAGCAGGAGAGCCGCGCGGGCGTTCAAGGCCTGATCATTTGGCTGGTGCTCCTCGGCCTGCGCCTTGGGCTCGGAATCTTCGGCTCAGTGCACGGTTACGATCTGATGAGCTCGATGTGGCCGACGTACCTTGTCATTGCCGCCAACCGGATCGCCAACGGGGCCGTCTCCGCCCGACGTACAGTGGATAACCGTGTCACAGCTTGAAGCCGATTCTGGTCCGAAGGTTGCCCAGGCGCAGGCCAGTCCCGCCAGGATCATCATCACGGGCGCGGTCTCCGCGCTCTGGGCCTATGTGCTGGCCTCACGACTGGTCCACGGAGATCATCCGGTCTTCGCGGCTCTCGGAATCTGCGCCCTGGCCTGCTGGTTTGCTCAGGCTTGTTTCACACGCCCCGGAACCCGGTCCTTCATGGCGCTGGGTTTGGCGATGATCGCCGTCGGCGGTTTCAGTGGTCCCGGCACGGACGTCCTCGGAGCGATTCCCGCTTTTGCCGGGTTGCTCAGGCAGGCTCGGGACAGCACGATGTCGTTGCAGCGAATTTTCCTGACGCACGGGATGGGGATCATCGCCGTCGGTGCAGGGGCCGTAGTCAGCGAAGCGGACCTACCCACCAGTATCGGGTGTTTCGTCGGCTTCTTGGTGATCATCCCCTTCGGCCTCCTCAGGCGCCAGGCCGACGCGGTCGCCGTCGCGGAACGTGCCGCGCTCCAGGACCGTCT
The DNA here is from genome assembly GCF_051370785.1 of Rothia sp. HC945. NCBI lineage: Bacteria > Bacillati > Actinomycetota > Actinomycetes > Micrococcales > Micrococcaceae > Rothia > Rothia sp. HC945. The sequence goes on from NZ_JBFCSN010000003.1 coordinate 21,232, forward strand.
TGCCGCGGCCCACGAACGGGCACGAACGGCCGCCGCCGAGGAACGTACGGCAATAGCCCGCGATCTGCATGATGTCCTCGCCCACAGTTTGGGCGGGCTGACGATTCAACTGGATGCTCTGGCCGCCGAAATCGAAGCCGGGAAGAATACCGCCGCGCTGTCTCGTGCCCGAGATGCACGCGAGCTGGCCGGATCCGGATTGAAGGATGCCCGCCGCGCGGTAGCGGCCTTGAGGGCGCCCGCACCGGACTTCGGCACCGGAGCCGAGGAGCTGATCAGGATTCACCGAGAACTGGGCTTTGCCGCGGAGGCAGAAATCGCGGCGACGGACTCGATGTCCCAGGCATTCGCCGAGGTCCTCCTCAGTGGCCTGCGGGAATTCTTGACCAATGCTCGTCGGCACGCTCCGGACGAGTGCGCACACGTTGAGTTCGTGCCTCTTTCGGACGGGTATCGTCTATGCGTACGGACGCCTGCATCGGCGGGTGGGCCGACCTCCTCGACCGGGGGAGGCTTTGGGCTCCTGGGGATTCGGGAGCGAGCCGAGTCCATCGGAGGCGTTCTCCGCGTCGAGAAGAACACAGTATTCCTCGTGACTCTGGAGGTGCCTCAGTGATCACTGTTCTGGTGGTGGACGACCAGGCAATTGTCCGCGAGGGCCTGACCGCAGTTCTTTCCCTGACGGAGGGCATCGAGATCGCGGGCGAGGCGGAAAACGGTCAACAAGCTGTGGAGATGGTCGACCGGCTCGGGCCGGACGTGGTCCTGATGGATCTCCGGATGCCGGAGATGGACGGTGCGGAGGCCACCGCGATCCTTCGCACCTCGCATCCCGACGTCGCGGTGCTTGTGCTGACCACTTTCGACGACGACGACTCGATCGCCCGCGCCCTCGCCAGCGGTGCCCGCGGATACCTGACCAAGGACGCCGGCCGAGAAGAAGTGGCCGCCGCAATTCGGACCGCCGCCACCGGACAAGTCACGTTCACTCGCGACATCGGGGAGAAGCTCGCCGGCTCATTCTCCCCGCAGAGCATCTCTCCGCGGGACCGATTCCCCAACCTGACCGCCCGAGAAGCCGAAGTCCTCACCCACATGGTTGCCGGCCGAAGCAACACCGAGATAGCTCAGCAACTCTTCCTGGCGGTGGGGACGGTCAAGTCGTATACCAATGACATTTTCACCAAGCTCGGGGCCCAGAACCGTGCCCATGCGATCGCGCTGGCCACGGGGCGTGCAAAGAACGAGGGCTAGATCGCCAGATCGAGCGGCAGATCCGAGATATCCCGGAGCCGCCTCCCCTGGACCATCGTGTGAAGAAGCTCGGCACCGGCAGGATCGGTCTCGGGGTCGATCGCATCCAATAGTTCGTGCAACGCGAAGTGATACACGCAGTCGAGATCCCCCGTGCCGAGAGCAACCGACGCGATGCGGGACGGCATCGGCTCCCCCGTGACCAGCACCAGGTGAGGGGCCCTGCCCCGCCGGTTCCGGATCAGGTGCCGGGATTCCGCCTTGATCTGCTCGGCACGGTCGCTGCGCAGCGTCCACTTGCAGGAGATCACGGCGTGCAAAAGCGGTTTGGGCTGGACGGCGGCCCGCAGAGGGGTCGAGGTTGCCAGCGGCCCCATCGGATCGACCAGTCGTGCCGAACCGTTGAGCTCCGAGTCCGGGACGGGATGACGTGCGATGACGACGTCGGGGGCCATGATCTCTGTGTCGTGCCCGAGGAGGGCACGCAAGTCCCGGCGGCCGAGAATGGCCTCCCGCATCCCGGACACATGGTCGTATTGCTCGAAAATCTCGGATGCGTCCTCGATCGCGGTCCATTCCTCCCGGTCCCCCAGGCGTCGCACGACCCAGTCGCCCGGCCTCACGGCGTCGAGGGCCTGCGTCACGGACTTGAGGTACGCAGCGACTGCCCGTTCGAAATTCCTGCTGACGCCTTTGCCGGGCGCGCGGGAGGTTTCGGGCACGCCACCGATGCCCTGGGCCACGAAGCGCGCGTACCGAATGCTCGAGGCGGAGTCCTTGTCCGCGTTGGAAGGGACACCGCTGGCCGGGTTCAGGACCAGGACGCGTTCGTCCAACAGCGCGCGGTGAAATACCCGACGGGCACGGTCCAGAAGGTACTCGGGTTTGGACCTGTGGAAGGCCGCGACTTCGGCGCGGGTCATCTCCGCCTTGGCCTCGTCAAGATTCGGCGGCCCCGGAGTGACCGGTGCGCTCTGCGGAGACGGCGTCCGTGCCTCCGACGTCGGTGCCTGTTCCGCGCCCGAGGTCCCGGCACGGCTCTCTGTGCTCCCCTGTTTCGCCCGGCCGGAGGCCGCGCTGGTTTTCCGGCCCGCCGCTCCTTCAGCACCGCTCCGAGCCTGCACCGTTCCGGATCCGCGGGCGGTCTTTCCCGAGTCCTCGAATTCGGTGAGGTCGAGCGAGAACAGGAACTGCTCTTCCGGTTGGTCGTGCGGATGCTTCGGACTCATGAGGCCTCCTGGAGATAGGATCAGTCGCCAGATTACTGGACATGTCGCGCCGACAGAGCTCGCTATGTTTCCGGTCACTCCTTGTGAAGAGACGGTTACTCCTCCCGCTGGAGCCGGCCTACACTGTCCCGAGAGAAGAATTCGTCCAGCTTGGAGAGCAATGAGCATCAACATCACCGTGGTCGATGAGTCGGGAGAGGCCCAGGAGGTGGAGTGGAAGGACAACCAGACCCTTCTGGAGTGCCTTCACAAGAACCAGTACCCCGTGCTGGCCACCTGTGGGGGCAATGCCTCCTGCGCGACCTGCCACACTTTCATGGATCCGGAACATTTCGAGACCGGGGGCGACGAACGCACCGAGGCCGAGGAAGATCTGCTCGAGATGATTGATGACGTCGCCAACGACTACTCGCGCTTGGCGTGCCAGACCGAGTACAACGAAGGGCTCGACGGCGCGACGGTAACCCTCAAACCGGGGATGTAGGGCGTTTCGACCTCACGGTCGAATGGAGCGGACCGGCATGGATGCAATGTGGTGGAACCGCCCTGAGAATGCGCCTACCCTGAAATCATGGTCCAAGACACCAACCGACGCTGGAGAACGTCTCTCGCGGGAGCCGGCCTGTTAGTCCTGCTCCTGGGCTCGAGTGCGTGCTCCTCGGGCGGCACGCACGACGGAGACGGGTCCTCGTCCTCCGGCACCCCATCCGTTTCGAGCTCGGCCTCCGCTGATTCGCCGTCCGCGTCTGCGTCTGCGGAGCCTTCGGAGCATCCCAGCCCCAGCCCGACGACGCCGGCCCCGACGCCCTCGGTGGTCGAGGAATCCCCGGCCCCGGAGCCATCCGGGACGGTATCGAGCGCACCGGCCGAGGGACAGCCCAGTGAATCGGAACCGAGCGAACAGTCGCCCTCGTCGAATCCCGCCTCACCGAACCCGTCGGCTCCTCAAGGAGCCAAGGACTCAACCTGTGGGGACGGGGCGCTGAAAGTAGCCATCGAGGAATCTGGCCACGCGGCCGGATCGACGGACTACAATCTCACCTTCACGAACTCCGGCTCCGATTCGTGCAAGCTCTCCGGTTACCCCACCGTCAATTTCATCGACGGCTCGGGGCAGGTGATCGGGCCTCCTGCGATGCAGGCAACGGAGCTGCCCGGGAACGGAGCGACGCTGGAACCCGGCGGTTCAACCTCGGCGGTCCTCCGGAGCACGCAACCCGGTCTCTACGGGGAAACCTGCCAAAAGACCAGCGCCTCCGGTCTTCGCGTTGCCGCACCGGGAAGCGGACAGGTTCTGGATGTCAGCTTCCCGATGTCGGCGTGCGCGAATCAGTCTGTTCAGCAGCTGTCCGTGAGCAAGGTCGGCGTCCAGCGCTGATGCCCTTCGGGGCTCAGAGCGTAGTCGTGGATTCCTCGTAGGCGTAACGCGGGGAACGGTCGTAGGCCGGGTCCACTCCCTTGCCGATGTTGACGACGACCAGCGAGTTCAGATCGGTGCCAGCAAGCAGGTCCTCGTCCACGCCCGCGGCATCGAAGCCGGTCATCGGGCCGGCCGCGAGACCCAGGGCACGAACGGCCATCACGAAGTAACCGACCTGAATGAAGGCGTTGTCCCGTCCCGTCGAGTCGGCGAGCTCGGGGTTGTCCAGGTACATCTGGCCTACCTGCGGGCGAGCCGGCAGGAACTTGTCGAATTTGTGGTGCCACTTCTTGTCCAAGGCCAGCACGGCGACCAGGGGCGCACCGGAGGTCTTGGGCTGGTTGCTGGTCATCATGTGCGAAACCAGGCGATCGCGGCTCTCCCCCTTTTCGACCCACACGACGTGGAGAGGCTGGGAGTTGAAGGCCGTGGGACCCATTTTCGCCAGCTCGTAAATGGCGCGCTTCTGGTCCTCGGTAACCTCGACATCCTCGAATTCGCTGACCGTTCGGGTGTTGAAGAGCAGGTGCAGATCTTCGTCGGTCAGTTGGGCCTGGGTAACAGTATCGATCATTCGAGTTCCTTCGTCTGAGGGGCACGTCCGGACCGGATGTGCATTGCTTTACGGGTAAACGGATGGCGCGCTCAGCCTATTCCGCCGATTTCTCGGCGTGACTCAAATGTGATGCACGGCTCCCCCGGACGACGTCGGGCGGCGGAGACGGGAGACACAGGACCTCAGAGGAACCAGAGGCACAATGGGAGATATGCCATCGGCTCTCGAACGATTCAGTCCGGCCACCCGTGAATGGTTCACGGGTGCCTTCAGGCAACCCACCTCGGCGCAGGACGGCGCCTGGGACGCGATTGCCCAGGGGCGCCACGCCCTCGTTGTCGCACCGACCGGATCCGGCAAGACCCTCGCCGCATTCCTCTGGGCCCTCGACAGGCTCATGCACACCGGCAGCGGTCAGAGCGCGCCACGCCAGGGAACCCAATCGCCCGGGGACGGCGAAGCCTCGGAGAACACACCGGACTCGGGCCGACAGCGAGCGAAGAACCGCCGCAAGAAGGCCACCAACCGCACCAAGGTGCTCTACATCTCCCCGCTCAAGGCCTTGGGTGTGGACGTCGAGAGGAACCTCCGGTCTCCCCTGGTCGGAATCGCCCAGACCGCCAAGTACCAAGGGACCGAGCCCAACGAGGTCTCGGTCGGGATCCGCTCGGGAGACACTCCGGCAAAGGAAAGGCGGCAGCTGCTCACCGATCCGCCGGACATCCTCATCACGACGCCGGAGTCCCTGTACCTGATGCTGACCTCCAAGGCGCGGTCGAGCCTCTCCCAGGTCGACACCGTGATCGTGGACGAGGTGCATGCGGTTGCGGGGACCAAACGCGGCGCTCACCTGGCGGTCTCCCTCGAACGTCTGGACCGGATCCTGCCCCAACCTGCTCAACGTATTGGGCTCTCGGCCACGGTCGAACCCGTAGAGACGGTCGCACGGTTCCTGGGCGGCACCTCCCCCGTGAGCGTTGTCCGGCCCGAATCGGTCAAGAACTGGGACCTTTCCGTCTCTGTGCCGGTCCCCGACATGTCCAACCTGACGACGCCGGTGCCCCGAACCGATCTCCCGGGACAGCGTTCGGGGGTCAGCGCGGGATCGGCCTCGTCCGGCACGGCAACGCTCGAGGACGCTCTGGGGCTGGACCTCGAATCTCCCCTGACACGAAACGACGGGGCCGAGGAGGGCGCGCCCTCGACGTCCAGGCCCCTCCCTCCCGAGCCGCCCCACACCGTCGTCGCGTCCATTTGGCCGCACGTCGAGGAACGAATGGTCGACCTGATCGAGGCCAATCGATCCACCATTGTGTTCGCCAATTCCCGCGGGCTCGCGGAAAGACTGACGTCGCGACTCAATGAAGTCCACGCGTTCCGAGAAGAGCAACGAGGAAATGTTCCTTCCGGAACCGCGGGGCGGAACTCGGAGAGGGGTACGCGGAACAGACCGGAACAAGGCGATCCCGGCGCCCTTCCCGACGGCAACGAGATCCCCTACGCGCCGGCCGCGGTGAACCACCTGACCTCGGGCACCGCGCCGGCAGAACTCGCGCGGGCCCATCACGGGTCGGTGTCCAAGGACCAACGGTCCATGATCGAAGACGCATTGAAATCGGGAAGTCTCCGGTGTGTCGTCGCCACGAGCTCCCTGGAGCTGGGAATCGACATGGGCGCCGTGGACCTCGTGATCCAAGTCGAGTCCCCGCCGAGCGTCGCCAGTGGCCTCCAGCGTGTGGGTCGCGCCGGACACCAGGTCGGCGAGGTCTCACGCGCCGTGATGTACCCGAAGCACCGCGGCGATCTCCTCTCATCCGCCGTCACCGTGGAACGGATGCGTTCCGGTGCCATCGAACCGCTGCATATTCCTGCCAATCCTTTGGACGTCCTCGCCCAACAGACGGTCGCCGCCTGCGCCCTCGGACCGATCGACGTCGAGGCGTGGTTCGACGCCGTACGGCATACGGCACCGTTCGCTGCCCTGCCACGGTCCGCGTTCGACGCCGTCCTCGACCTCCTCGCCGGCAAGTACCCCTCTGACGAATTCGCCGAGTTGCGCCCTCGTCTGGTCTGGGACCGGGACGCGGGAACCCTCGAGCCCCGACCGGGTGCCCAACGCGTCGCCGTCACGTCGGGAGGCACGATTCCGGATCGTGGTTTGTACCCGGTGTACATTGTTGGCTCCGACGAGCAGACCCGCGGTCCGAAGCGAGTTGGTGAGCTCGATGAGGAGATGGTTTACGAGTCTCGCTCCGGCGACGTCATCGCCCTGGGCGCCACGAGCTGGCGCATCGAAGACATCACGCACGACCGCGTGAATGTGACTCCCGCTCCGGGCCAGGTCGGCAAGCTGCCTTTCTGGCACGGCGACGGCCCGGGGCGACCCGTAGACTTGGGCGAAGCGACCGGAAGATTCACACGCGAGTTGGCGACTGCACTCTCCGAGGGCGACGAGGGTGCCGCTGCGGCCCGCGAGCGCCTGGCCGACGCCGGGCTGGACGACTGGGCGGTCGACAACCTGTGCGCCTACGTGGGCGAGCAACGTGTCGCGACCGGGCAGGTGCCCAGTGAGAAGACCGTCGTCGTCGAACGCTTCCGCGACGAACTCGGCGACTGGAGGGTCATCCTGCACTCGCCGTACGGGATGCCTGTACATGCCCCGTGGGCCCTGGCCGTGGGAGCGCGCATCGACGAGCTCTACGGCCTGGACGGCTCCGCCATGGCGGCGGACGATGGCATAGTTCTCCGCGTTCCGGCCATGGAGGAGAATCCTCCCGGTGCCGATCTGTTCATGTTCGAGCCGGACGAGATCGAAGCCGTCGTGACCGAGCAGGTCGGCTCCTCCGCGCTCTTCGCTTCGCGATTCAGGGAGTGCTCCGCACGTGCGCTGCTCCTGCCGCGTCGTGACCCGGGCAAACGGACGCCGCTGTGGCAACAGCGCCAGCGTTCGGCCCAGTTGCTCGACGTCGCCCGGAAGCACCCGAATTTCCCGATCATCCTGGAGACCGTGCGCGAATGCCTCCAAGATGTCTACGATCTTCCGGCCCTGCGGCGCATCCACGAGAGCATCGAGTCCCGGCGCATCACAGTGCGCGAGCTCGAAACGCCCGAGCCATCCCCGTTCGCGAAGACGTTGCTCTTCGGATACGTCGGGCAATTCCTCTACAACACGGATTCTCCCCTTGCCGAGCGCAAGGCCGCGGCGTTGTCTCTCGATCCGGGCCTTCTGTCCGAGTTGCTCGGGAAGGACGAACTGCGGGAGCTGCTGGACCCGGACGTCATTCGCGAGACCGAGACGCAGCTCCAGCGACGGGCGGAGGGCCGACAATTGCACGGCGTCGAGGGTCTCGCGGATCTCTTGCGGATTCTGGGGCCTTTGACCACGCACGACGCCGCCGTCCGGCTCGAGGACGGAGAGGACGCGAGCTCCTTCGCTCAGGAACTGGTCGATGCGAACCGTGCTTTCATCACCAGGATCTCGGGTGAGGAACGGGTCGCGGCGGTCGAGGACGCCGCCCGCTTGCGCGATGGACTCGGCACCCCGTTGCCCATGGGCGTGCCCCACGCGTTCATCGAACCCGTGGACGACCCCCTCGGTGACCTCGTCTCCCGCTTCGCTCGAACTCACGGCCCGTTCACGACGGTTCGGGCCGCCGAAGCCTTGGGCTTGGGAACGGCCGTCGTCGAGACGGTCCTGAACCGTCTGGCCGTGGACCGGCGCGTGGTTCAGGGGCGCTTCCTGCCCCCAGAGCTGACTCGTGGGCAGGTTGGCGGAGAACAGGCCGTGGAATGGTGCGACGCGGGGGTGCTCCGCACGATCCGGCGTCGTTCCCTGGCCAAACTGCGGTCCCAGATCGAACCGGTCGACGGCGCGACCTACGCTCGGTTCCTCCCCGCCTGGCAGCACGTGAGAGCGGACGGGGCGCCCGACGACCCGCGCGTCGACGATTCCGACGGTCTGCTCACCGTCATCGACCAACTGGCCGGTTTCCCCGTCCCCGCCTCGGCACTCGAGACCCTTGTGCTGCCCGCCCGTATCCGGGGGTACCAACCCCGCATGCTGGACGAGGCCATGTCCCGCGGAGATGTCCTGTGGACCGGTTCGGGCACGATTCCGGGACAGGACGGGTGGGTAAGTCTGCATCTGACCGAATCGGCAGACCTGACCGTGCCCCCGGAGCCGCCCCAACGACTGGACGATCTCAGCGACGACGCACGCAAAGTATTCGACGCGATGGGTGAGGGCGCCGATTTCCTTCCTCGCATCGCGACCCGGGCCGGTCTCGCTCTCGGCACCGCGGGCGACGCACTGTGGGAACTGGTGTGGGCCGGGTTGGTCACCAACGACACGGCAGGCCCACTCCGTGCGTTCCTGGACGGAGGCAAGTCCGCTCATGCTCGCCCCAAGGCACCAGGGCGATCCCGATCGAGGGGCCGTCGAGGCGCCGGAAGGATCGCGACGGCTCGCCTTGGCCGTCGCCCCATGGGGTCCGGCGTCGACCCGTCGTCGACCGGATTGGAGCCCTCGCACGGTGGACTGGGAGATTCGCCCGCGGGGATGTCGGGGCTGAGCCCCCAACGCGAACGCGAGCTGAGCGGTCGGTGGTCGAGGGTGAGCGCGTTCCTCGACGACGACCCCCTGGACATGACCGTGCGCGCCGTCGCGATGGCTCAGCTCATGCTGGACCGATACGGAGTGCTGACGAGGGGCGCTGTTGCCCAGGAGGAGACTCCGGGCGGCTTCGCGGCGGTCTACCAGATTCTGACCGCGCAGGAGGACCAGGGCGAAGCCCGGCGCGGATATTTCATCGAGGGCCTTGGCGGTGCCCAGTTCGCCGCGCCCTCGACCGTGGACATTCTCAGGTCCTCGACGATCGACGACCAGCTCAGGGAATCGGCGTCCGAACCGCGGTCCCCCGAATCGGTGATCCTGGCCGCAAGCGATCCGGCGAATGCCTACGGTGCCGCACTGCCCTGGCCCGAGGCTGTTCCCCCGTCGCGGTTGCTCGGTCGCGCATCCGATGGACAGGAGGACGAGTCCCGCATGGCCAGGCCCGGGAGGAAGGCCGGGGCTCTGGTGGTGCTGGTGGATGGTGCCCCGGTGCTGTACATCGAGCGAGGGGGAAAGACGATGCTGGCCTTTTCCACGGACGAAACCGCTCTGGACCTCGCGGGCCCCGCCGTCGCCTCTGCCGTGCGGATCGGGGTCGTGGACAAGCTCGTGGTCGAGAAGGTCAACGGCCTGTCGATTCTCGAACGCGGGGCCACGAGCGACGACGGCGAGCGCGCCCCCATTGCCGTGCTCCGCGACAGCTTGGTCGGGGCAGGCTTCTACACGACACCGCGCGGCATCCGGATGCGACGGTAGGTTGGGACGGTAGGTTGGGACGGCTCTCTGAAGTCGGCTCAGAGACCAATGGTGGCCGGCCGGCGTCGACGACTCCTGCTGAGATCCAGGTCCCGGCGGTGATGACGTGGCTGTCGTCCATGCCCTGCTGGGGCTAGTGACACAACGGCCCGTGTGCGTTTCTCGGCCCGAGGTGGCAACCTCGTGCACGTTTGGCGGCCACAACCGCTCGAACTTGCCACTTCGCGCGCATTTCTGCATCGGAGTGCCACCTCGTCGGAGACGTACTGCTTTGGTCGGCAGGTCAGCCCGGCACAGGGTGGGAAAGCGCGAGAGGCACTCAGCGGTCGGCGGCGCCCCGACTCTTCCGAAAGAGTCGGGCGGCCTGGGCGTACCAGTCCAGAACCGAGGCATCCTCGGCACTGGACCGGTTCAACGTTCCCGGGTCCGCCCCCTGAAAGAGTTTCTTGACCGGAATCTCCATGAGTTTCCCGGTGCGGGTTCGGGGAACCGCGGGGGCCTCGATGAATTCGTCCGGGACGTAGCGGGGCGAGATCAGAGTCCGGATCGTATGCACGATCTCGGCTTTGAGCTCCTCCGTGAGCCTTGTTCCGGGCTGGGGAACCACGAACAAGGGCATGTAGTAGTCGCCCCCAGCGAGTTCGGCGCCGATCACCATGGACGCGGCGACGCCGTCGACCTGGTCGACGATGTCCGTGATGTCCGCGGAGCCCATGCGTATGCCTCCACGGTTGATCGTGGAGTCGGAACGCCCGTGGATGACCATCCGGCCGTCGTGGCGCTGGGTCGTCCAGTCGCCCTGGCGCCAGGTTCCGGGGAAGAGATCGAAGTAGGCATCGTGGTACCGGCTGCCGTCGTCGTCGTTCCAGAAGAAAACGGGCATGCTCGGCATGGGCACCGTCATCACAAGTTCGCCGACCTCGTCCCATACGCGCCGCCCGTCAGAATTCCAGGATTGCGCATCGACGCCGAGGTACGGGCCCATGATCTCGCCCTTGTAGACGTCCATGTACGGGTTGCTGCCGACGAAGGCCGTGGTGACGTCCGTGCCGCCGGAATCCGAGCCCAGCCGGACGTCTGGGCTGACGGCATCGTAGACCCAGTCCCATGCGGGATCGGGAAGGGGCGAACCTGTCACCAGGATGCCGTTCAGGGCTGAGAAGTCGTAGGTCGTGTTGGGGTGGAGCCCCGCGCGCTGGGCCATGCTGAGGATTCCGGCGCCTGTAGCGAAGAAGGTGACTTTGTTCCGCGCGACGAGTTCCAGGGACTTGTCCGGGCCGTTGTACGCGGGCGACCCGTCGTAGACCAGGATCGTGCTGCCGACCAGCAGGTTCCCCATGTGCAGGTTCCACATCATCCACGTCGTCGCGACGGCGGTGTAGACAATGTCCTCCTCGCCGACCCCGGCGTGGAGCCCCAGGGATTTCACGAATTCGAGGGTTACGCCGCCGTGGGAATGAACGATGCCCTTGGGCTTGCCCGTGGTCCCGGACGAGTAGAGGACCCAGAGGGGATGACCGAAGGGAACCTGCTCGTATCGCGGTTCGGCCGGGGCCGCGACAATGTCCGAGAACAGACTGACATCCGCGGGGATGCGCCCGACGTCGGAAGGGTCGCACTGGTCGATCATGATCACGTGTTCGACCGTCGGCAGGTGCTCACGGAGCGGCTGTACCGTCTCGGTCATGTCGCGCAGTGTTCCGTTGTAGGTGTAGCCGTCCACGGCAAAGAGGACCTTCGGCTCAATCTGGGCGAACCGGTCCGCGACGGCGGGTGGCCCGAAGTCGGTATTGACCACCGACCAGATCGCACCGACCGAGGCCGTCGCCATGAGTGCGACCACGGTTTCCGGGATGTTGGGCAATACGGCGGCGACGCGGTCGCCGGGCTTGACGCCCAAGTCACGGAGCTCTTTCGCGAGCGAGGCGACCTGCGCCTCGAGGTCCGCCCACGTGGTCTCGGTACGTTCGGCGGTTTCGTGGTCGCCGATGATGGCGACGTCGTTCGGCCGCGTCTGCGCCGCTCGGAGGGAATTCTCGGCGTAGTTCAGGCAAGCCCCAGGGAACCATTCCGCGCCCGGCATCTCTCGAGTCGTCAGGACCTGGTCCGATGTCCGCGAGGCCACGATGCCGAACCAGTCCCACACCTCCCTCCAAAAGTCCTCGAGGTTCTCGATGGACCAGGCGTGGAGGGAAGCATAGTCCGGGAGGTCGACGTCGTACTTCTGCTCGATGCGGCGAGCAAACGCATACATCCGGGACTGTTCAATCGATTCCCGGGTGGGGCTCCAGAGGAGCTTTCGCTGACCCTGCTCCTGGGGTTCCTGACTCTGGGACATCGGTGACCTCGTTTTCGTGGACTGTCCATCGGACTGGGGGCTATGGTGACCCAGCTTACTTTTCCTTCGGACGGGGCGGGAATCGGCAGGTTACCGCGGAGCGATGTGCGGATGCGTCCCACCGATACGGAGAAGTCCCCGGTCTATGTCGCTCACGGAGATCGACGCGCCGGGGAGTATGTGATACAGCCGCCCCGGCGCAGGACGACGACCGACGAGCACCGCTGGAGTTGATGACTAGCCAGGGGACCTCCGGTCTCAGAGGACTCATGACTCCGGCGTTCCTTCGAAGTAGTCGTACAACTCAGCCGCCACCGGTTTTTCAATGTCAAGTCTTATCCTGACGGCGTTCACCAATTCGGAATCGCCTGGCATTCGATAATTTTCCGCTGCGCGGGGGGAAGCTTTACCCAGATAGTAGAACTCCCGGCTTTCAGCAATATGCCTACGCACAAATAAATGAATTTTTGGAGGATTGACCGGATCTAGAATCTTCCGAACCGTTTTATCTTCAAGTGTTACCCCCCTCCTGGAATACCAAGTGAAGGTCGAGGTGCCATCGAACGAATCTTCATAATCGATCTGAGATGTTACCCCGATCGATTTATTATAATTAACAAAAACAGGGCATGTCATCGTGGCAGTATCCACCCTGTATCCGAACATTACCCCCTTTTGGTTCGACCGCCAATTGAGTAGTCTACAAACGTCTTTCTTAGAATATCTCGAACCGACAACAAGACCGCCCTGCCAGTCGAAACGATGCCTAGCCAGATGCAGAGAAGTATCAATAACATCGTCAACATATGTGCCAAATGAAGAACTGGACGCGTACAGGTCGGCAAAGTTATTGGAGAGCCGGACGGCATCGGTGAGGCGCGTAACGACTGGATCGTCGCCATATTTCTCGAGCTCTTGTTTCGTAGAGAACCCAAAGTCCAAAACCCGCAAGCTGGAGAGCAACGACGCGTCGATCGACTTGACCCCTTCACCATTCAAGACCTGCCGCAAGTCTTCTATGGTTGCGCATCCGCCCTGCACACGCAGGAGATGGCGAAGTACCAGGGCCTCATGTGGTCGCTTACTGCTAAGGACCTCGCTACTCAAGAAGCGCAGAAACTGCGCCTCTTCTTCGCTGGGGCAGTCACCCACGAGCTCAGCTTCCGCAAGGAAGCTCCAGTAATTTCTTGTCCTGGTAAGTGTCGCGACGAGCAATGGGTCGGCCACATCATGAAGCGCCAAATCCAGCAACCGTGGCACTGCCCCAATCCGGCGACCCAGATCTCTGACAGCCTGGCTGAGATTGCCCCAAGTTCCGATCCTCGCCTGATTCAGCGAGTCGATGATTCGCTGTCGTGCCACTCGGTCGAAGTTGACCCGGGAAACGCCAGCGATACTTGATGACTCGAGAACCTTGGCACGCAGCTCATCTTTATTCAGCGACGAGTTACCGTATAACGCCATGGGGATGAGAAAGTTATTACTGTAATTCCCAATGAAGTCGATGACACGAAGGTGATCTTTACCAGCCGCCTTTCGGAGGCCGCGACCGAGCTGTTGAGTGAATATGATGCTGGATTCCGTACCACGCATCATGACCACCTGATTAATGGAGGGTATATCGATACCCTCATTAAAGATGTCGACAGAAACAAGATAGTCAAGATCGCCATCCGATAGCTGCTGCATCGCCGATTCCCGTTCAGAAACAGGGACTTGCCCAGAGAGAGCACGCACCTTCAGAGGTTGACCATTAACCACCTTTCCAGTCATCCAACTGGCGACTCTCACAGCCTCGTCATTCCGCGAGCAGAAAATCAGCCCTCTAACGCCCCCTACGTGACCGTAGGTTTTGATCATCGAAAGAACGTGCCTCATGCGCTCGTCCGTCACCAATTTCGCCAGATCGCTCGTTTCGTTGACGGTGTTTCCGCTCAAGTCTGTGTAATCGCTGACGCCATAGTAATTAAAAGGAGCCAACATCCCAACCTCTAGGGCATCCTGTAGGCGGATATCGCACGCAACGTTATAGTCAAATAGCTGGTAAATGTTGAAATCGTCCATACGGTCCGGAGTAGCGGTCAGACCTAATAGAAATTTGGGGGCGAAATAATCTATAATTCGCAAGTATGTTTTCGAGCCCGCCCGATGAGTTTCATCGATGAGGATGTAGTCAAAATCAGCGGGAGATAATTTCCCGTTCTTAATTGCCTGGTGCATCGACTGGACTGTCGCAAAAGTCAGGTTTCGATCGCCCTGAAATTTTCCGCCGCCGATGGACCCGATCGCGTCCATGCTGATACCCAGTACACGGGCGAACTCTTCCTTCGCCTTATTCAGAATGCCCTCGGTGTGCGCTAGGAAGAGGCACCTCTGGGGCTGAGCCTGTTTTACTTCGAGGGCGGCCAGGATCGTCTTTCCCGTCCCCGTAGCGGAGACGACTAATGCGCGTTTCTCTCCCTCTTGTCTCAGAGTTGTAAGCGCCTCGAGGGCTCGAGCCTGCATCTCATTTGGGGTGATGCCACCGCTCGGGAGCACGTCACGAGGACCGGCTTCACGTTCTTCTGGCCCAACAAGCGCGACCCAACCCTCTCGATACTGCTCAATCCACTCCGGGGTCAACAGTTCAGATTTGCGCAGCTGCTTGTCGAGCGCCCGATGAACCTGCTCCGTAATGTGCCCTTCAGGCGCCGCCGCAAATTTCAGGTTCCACTCCTCGTTAGAAAGCAGCGCCTTTCGGGTGAGATTTGAGCTGCCCACGATGACAGTCTGCCCAGAATCCTGGTCAAAGAGATATCCCTTGGGGTGGAATCCGGATGCTTCATCCGGATAGACGTGGACATCAATATTCTTCAAGGCCAGCAGTTCAAGGAACATATCAGGATCGTTAAACCCCAAATACGTCGAGGTTATGATGGTTCCCCTGCCTTGGAAGTCCAGCAAGCATTGTTTCAGTAAGGCCAGGGCCCCGGAACTGATGAATGCCACCGAAAAGACGAACCGATTAGACTTCTTCAGCTCCGTTTCAAGCGCCCGGAGCATGGTCATTTCCCCATCATTCGAGATGAGCTCCGGGTGCTGGCGTCGGTCCGATGCTGCAAGACGATCGACAAACCCGTACTCGAGATCTGCGCGAAGTCCCGATTGTGATGCCGTCATGGGCGATTATCGCCCTGTATGATCTCCACCGCCGGCACATCTGCGGGTGCCCAGGAGAGCACGCTGAGTTCACTCACGGGAACCCAGCGAATTTCGGAGTGTTCGGAAAGTTCAGGATCTGAGCCCTTGAGTGTACACCTATACGTAGACAGGACGACGATTCCGAAGTCGTACTCGTGCTCGGTCGCGGTGACAAATTCACCGACCTCTACTTCGCAGTTTAGCTCTTCGCGCATTTCCCGAGCTAAAGCCAATTGAGGCGTTTCTCCCGCGCCAATTTTGCCACCCGGAAACTCCCAATAGCCCTCTAGAGTCATTCCGGGCCCCCGCCGTGCTGCGAACACAGCATCACCACGCGTCAGGATTGCACCGACAACTTCAATTCGCTTCTTCATATGTGCTCCTGACTCAACCCCGACGGTGTGCCCTCAACCACTGGGACCTTACCAAAGCTCGCATGCCTGACTCGCACCCTACTGGCCGAAAAGAGGATAGCTAAATATCTCACATCCTGAGATTCCGCGTCCTCATCCTGCTAGCTCGGCGTATGCTCAGGCGTCAATATTGTAGGCCTGCCCTGAGATGCAAGGAGTCATCATGACCTCTGGGCTATTTCGCACCAAGTCCGTCGAGCAGAGCATTCGGGACACCGAAGAACCCGAGCATCAGCTCAAGAAGAATCTCGGTGCACTCGATCTCATCGTCTTCGGCGTCGGCGTGTGCATCGGAGCGGGCATCTTCGTGCTGACGGGTCATGCCGCCGCAACCAATGCGGGACCCGCCATTGTCCTGTCCTTCCTGATCGCCGGGCTCGCCTGTGGGCTGGCGGCCATGTGCTACGCCGAGCTGGCCTCGACCGTGCCCGTCGCCGGTTCCGCCTACACCTTCACGTACGCGACCCTCGGAGAGCTGGCCGCCTGGATCATCGGGTGGGACCTCATCCTCGAATTCACGGTCGGCGCGGCCGCACTGGCGACGTCCTTCAGTCAATACTTGGGGGTCCTGCTCGCGGATACGCCGCTCGCCATCCCGGACGCCCTGGCCTCGACCGAGACCGGCTGGATCAACCTCCCTGCGTTCCTGCTGGTCGCGGCCCTGACGGTCGTCCTGATCACCGGCGTCAAGCTGTCGAGCCGGCTCAACCAGGTGGTCACCGGCATCAAGCTCCTGGTCGTCGTCGCCGTGATCATCGTCGGCATCTTCTTCGTCAAGGTCTCCAACTGGGTTCCGTTCATCCCGCCCGCCCAAGGAGCCAGCGAGGCCGACGGCAGCGCACTCACGCTCCCCCTGGTCCAGTCGATCTTCGGCATCGCGCCCAGCGTATTCGGCATCGGGGGCGTCTTCGCGGCCGCGGCCATGGTGTTCTTCGCGTTCATCGGCTTCGACATCGTGGCCACCACGGCCGAGGAGACACGCAACCCGCAAAGGAACCTGCCCATCGGCATCTTCGGTTCCCTGGCCATCGTCACCATCTTGTACGCCGGCGTCTCTCTGGTCATCACCGGCATGCAGAACTACAAGGACATTGATCCGAAGGACGGCGCCCCACTCGCCACAGCCTTCACCAACAACGGCCTCCCGGCCATGGGCAACATCATCGCGATCGGCGCCTGCATCGGACTGATCGTGGTGACCATGATCTTGTTCCTCGGCCAGACCCGCGTCGGCTTCTCGATGTCACGCGACAACCTGCTCCCCCAGGCTTTGGGCAAGACACACCCCAAGTTCAGGACGCCGTACCGCTTCACGATGCTCGCCGGCCTGGCCATCGCGCTGCTCGCAGCCTTCGTTCCGCTGGCCAAACTCGCCGACCTCGTGAACATCGGTACCCTCTCGGCCTTCGTTCTGGTCTCCGTGGGCGTGATCGTCCTCCGCAAGAAGCGGCCCGATCTGAAACGCTCCTTCAAGGTTCCGTTCGTTCCTGTCCTCCCGATCGTCTCAGCGATCGTCTGCTTCTACCTGATGATGAACCTGCCCCTGGAAACGTGGATCCGCTTCGTCATCTGGCTCGCCCTCGGCATCGTGGTCTACTTCCTCTATTCGCGGCGGCACAGCAGGATCGGGCGGAACTCCTCGGAAGACGCCTCGCCAGAAAACCCGGAGGCGGCCGTCTCGATAGACTGACCGTCCTATGGCACGTCGACCCAGAGCCTCAAGTCCCGTCCCGCCACGCGACGGCGTTTCACCAACGCGCGTCAGACTCCCCGCGAGCGGCGGGTACGGGACCGTCGCGGACTTCCTCACCGATCGATTCCCTCCGCACGACGCCGGGTTCACCCGTGAGCTCTTCGTCCAAGGAGACGTCTTCCACGCGGACGGCACCCCGTTGGACGCCGATGCCGCGTTCGTGCCCGGCGGCCACGTGTGGGTGTTCCGACCCCTGCCCCACGAGCCCGAGCTGCCCGGAGACCTGCCGATCCTCTACGAGGACGACCACGTGCTCGCCGTCGACAAGCCTCATTCGCTCCCGGTGACGCCCCGCGGTTCGTTCGTCCGGCAGACCGCAGTCACGAAACTGCGGAACAGCACCGGGAACAAGGACCTGACGCCCGCGCACCGACTCGACCGGCTCACGGCGGGGGTGCTCCTCTTCGCCAAGACACGCGAGGCCCGCGGCCCGCTTCAGGGACTGTTCGAACTCCAACGGGTATCGAAGACGTACGAACTCATCGCCCCGCTGGAACCGGTGGTCCCTGAACGGCCGGACGCCAACGACGTCGTCCCTCCCCGAACTCTGCCGAAGTATCCGGCGGAGCCGCACACGGTCCGGTCGCGCATCGTCAAGGACTCCACCGCCCTCCAGGCGCGAGAGGTGGAGGGACCGCCCAACGCGATCACGGGCGTGGTGCTCCTCCACGAGCTCGGCAATACCGGTTGGGGTCTGTACGGAGCGAACCCGTTGTCAGGCAAGACCCACCAGATCAGAGTCCACCTGAATTCCCTCGGCAGGCCGATCTACGGCGATCCTCTGTACCCGCAGATCAGGAACGACGAATTGGTGCGCCCGATCGGTCGACTCCAGTTGCTGGCCCGGGAAATCCTCCTCAAACATCCGTTCACTCAGGAGTACCTTCGCATCCGATCAGACCGTAACCTGGGGATCAGCACGTTCGCCGATTCCACCGGAATCGGATCCGCCGACCGGGAGGAACCATGAGCAACGAGACCCATCCGACCACGCCGAATGCCCCGAGCGATCGGTCCCGCACCGTCACGGCCTCCCGCGGCCTGTTCTTCAGCGCCAAACAGAAGGACAAGGCCGAGTATGCTCAGCGGGCCGAACGGGCCTCGTACTCCGTGAACCGCTTGTTCGTCCACCGGCTCATGCATGTGCCCGGAACCCTGATCGGCGAACCGACGCTCCCGCCCGTCCAAGGGCTCCGGAAAAAGGTCACCGACTGGAACTACTGGTGGCAGGCCCACCTCCTGGACGCCTTCGTGGACGCGGGCCAGCGAGCCGCCGGTTCCGGGCGCGATTCCGCGGCCAAATGGGTCATCGACCAGAGCCACCGGCTGCTCCGCGGTATCCGGGTCCACAACTTCGGCACCTACGTGAATGCCTACTACGACGACATGGCCTGGCTCGTCCTCGCCGCGCAGAGACTCAACGCGCTCTCCCATCAGGTCAACGGCACTGGTTCGGCACCAGCCCAGGAAGTGGGCCGCACCCTCTACCCCCAATTGCGCAAAGCCGTGACAGAGGATCTCGGCGGTGGGGCTTTCTGGTCCAAGGCGGAAGATTTCAAGAACCTTCCCGCTTCCGGCCCCATCGCAATTGCCCTGGCCAGGGCCGGCGAGCACGAGGCCGCGGGTCGGCTCGTCGAGTGGTTCCGCAGCAACCTGTGGTCACCGGAGAAGGGCTACCTGGACGGGATCAAACTGGTGCTCCAGCGGGACGGGTCCCGCGAACACGCACTCCAAGAAGCCGCATTCCCCTACAACCAGGGTGTTGCCATCGGGGCACACTTGGAGACCCCAGGCAGCGACCTGCGGCACGTCGAGGATGTCATCCGGCTGGTCCTGGAGCGCTTCACCGTCCCTCATATGGAGGGAGACACAGAATTCCGTGTTCTCGACACTCGTGGTTCGGGAGGCGGCGGGCTGTTCGCCGGCATCCTGGCCCGTTACCTGGCAAACGCTGCCCAGGACGCGCGGGTGGATCCCAAACTGCGAAGCGCCGTCCGGGAGGCCGTCATCGCCACGGGCGAGTTGCTGTGGGCCGGCCGGCGTGAATACGACCCCGATCTGCCGCTCAACGAACCGGGAATCGACGTCACCGAGATCCGAGGTGAGTCGGTGGTTCTCTTCTCCCCCGACGCCACCCGTCACAGCGCCGAGACCCTCGGGACCGGAGCCAAGGTCGAGTTGAGCTCGCAGATTCAGGCATGGACCATCCTCGAGGCCGCCCACCGGCTGACGTAGGCCACAGGTTCGGACGTTCCGGCGGTACGTCTGTACGGCCGGGGGCGGTTCGGCGCTCCGGCGGTACACCGGAGTGCTCTGCCAGTACGGCGCTCCGTCCGGGGGTGCCCCAGTGGCGGGACTGTCGCAGGGGCGGGCGTGGCTGACTTCGACGGCCCCTGCGACCCGGTTGCGTTCTCCACCAGCAGCTCCCGGCATTGGTGGGCTTCGTTGAGGCGGTGGTTGCCCGATTCGGTGGCGATTACCTGCCTTATGTGGGGGATAGAGCTCCACCTAACGCTTGTAAACGCCTCTCATTCCGGTAACCGCCACAGAACAGGGCATCATGGGCACGGCGACGTCGTCGGAGACCCCCTCCCCATCGGGTAACCGCCACCCAACCGCGTCTCGCGACACCCGTCTCACGGCGAGGTGGCGCGTTCGTGCGGATTGGCGGGCCAAAACCGCACGCCGCTGCCACCTCGCGGCGGGGCGGTCGCGGCGGGGCGGCCGCGGCGGGGATGGGCACCCCGCTTCGGTTCAGCGGGTAGCCGAACCCGCCGAACAAAACCTCAAATGGCTAGGCATCACACCAACCCGTGAGATAGAACCGAATTATGAGCAGAGTACGCACCCCGGATCCCACTCCGGGCTGGCTCTCGGAAGAAGAGCTGGCTCAGGCCCGACAGCAACTTCCGATGGTCTATGTCCAAGCCGTCCCGGTGACGCTGGACCCCCTGGGCTGTGTCAGCGATGTGGGGCTCCTGCTACGACCGAACGATGAAGGCAACATGATCCGGTCCTTCGTCTCGGGGAGGGTCCACTATCGGGAGACCGTGCGGGCGGCCCTGTTGCGCCATCTCGAGAAGGACCTCGGGCCCCTCGCGATGCCGCAGTTGCCGCCCTCTCTGACCCCGTTCACGATCGCCGAGTATTTCCCGCATCCGTCCCAGTCCGGCCTCACCGACGACAGGCAGCACGCCGTGGCCCTCTGCTACGTGATCCCGGTGAATGGCGACTGCGAACCGCGCCAGGACGCCCTGCAACTGTCCTGGCTCACCCCGGAAGAGGCACTGCGAGAAGAAGTCCAGGAAGAATTCGAAGGCGGAAGCGGGGATCTGGTCCGCAGGGCCCTCGCCTACGCAGGATGGGGACGTTGCTGATGCGTGAGAACGCCAAGAAGACCATCGTTATCACCGGTGCCTCGGACGGCATCGGTGCCGCGGCCGCGCGCCGGCTGAGTTCGGCGGGGCACGACGTCGTCGTGGTCGGGCGGTCGCCGGAGAAGACTCGATCCGTCGCGGAGTCGATCGGTGCACGCCATTTCGTCGCCGATTACTCCGACCTGTCTCAGGTGCACGCGCTCGCGTCGGACATCGCAGAATCCACCGACCGCATCGACGTCCTGGCCAATAACGCGGGCGGCATCTTCGGCAAGGGCCGGTGGATCACGACCGACGGCCACGAGATGACCTTCCAGGTCAATTACCTCGCGCAGTTCTACCTGACGAGGTTGCTCATAGACCGGCTCATCTCATCGAACGCCACCGTGATCAATACGTCCTCCTTGGTCCACCGCCTCTTTTCGCGCTTCTCGCTCGAGGACCTCGACGCGGAGAATCGGTACGACCCACGGACCGCCTATGGAAACGCCAAACTCGCCGACTTGCTCCACGCCCAGGAATTGTCGCGCAGGTACGGCCACCTCGGCCTCACCTCGGCCTCGTTCCATCCGGGTGTGATCAGCAGCAATTTCGCTCAGGAGTCCGTTGCGGGCGCCGGCGTCGATGCCCTCTATCGCGGCCCCGCACAGAAGTTGCTCAGCGGTCCGGACCAAGGGGCCGACACCCTTGTCTGGCTCGCGGAGGCGGCACCGTGGGCCGACTTCGGCTCAGGCGGATACTTCGCCAAGAAGAAACCCGCGAGCATCGCTCGGCCGGCGCAGGATCCGTTGACCGCCTACAAGCTCTGGGAAACCTCCGAGCAAATGATCGAGGGCCTGCCGGACCTGGCTTCCTGATCCTCACGGACCCTCTAGGATAGGTCTGGTGTCCAACACCGAATTTCCCAATCCCAGTTTTCGCTTCGATCTCGGCGACCGACTCGCCGAGACATCGGGCGATGATGCCTCCTCTGCGGCCCTGAACCGCAACAACGGGGGCGAATTCCTCGGCCGAACGGGAGTGATCACCACACCGCACGGCACGATCCAGACGCCTGCCTTCGTCCCCGTGGGAACCAAGGCGACCGTCAAAGCGGTCCTGCCTGGTCAGATGGAGGACCTCGGCGCTCAGGCCCTGCTCGCCAACGCGTACCACCTGTACCTCCAGCCAGGTCCGGATGTGCTCGATGCCGCGGGCGGTCTCGGCCGATTCATGAACTGGGATGGACCGACCTTCACGGACTCGGGTGGTTTCCAGGTCATGTCCCTGGGTTCCGGGTTCAAGAAGGTCATCGACATGGGGACGGTCGAGGGCGCCCGGGGCGCGGACGGCAGGCCTGTGGGGGACGACGACGTCGCCCGCGGCAAAGAGCGCATGGCTCACGTCGACGACGACGGCGTGACCTTCAAGTCCTATCTCAACGGGGACCTCCACCGCTTCACGCCGGAGGTCTCGATGAGCGTGCAGCACCGGCTCGGAGCCGACGTCATGTTCGCCTTCGACGAGTTGACCACGCTCTACAACTCCCGCGGTTACCAGGAGGAAGCCCTCGAGCGGACGCGCCTGTGGGCCATGCGATGCATTGCGGAGCACCAGCGTCTCACGCGAGAGAGGTCCGAGAAGCCCTACCAGGCGCTGTTCGGAGTGATTCAGGGTGCCCAATACGAGGACCTCCGCCGGAAGGCGTGCCGAGACCTGGGTGACATGGAGTTCGACGGCTTCGGCATCGGCGGGGCGCTTGAGAAAGAGAATCTGGGGACGATTGTCCGTTGGTGCAATGAGGAGCTTCCGGAGAACAAGCCCCGGCACTTGCTCGGGATCTCGGAACCGGACGACATCTTCGTGGCGATCGAGAACGGGGCGGACACCTTCGACTGCGTCTCCCCCACCCGCGTGGCACGGACCGCGGCCGTGTACTCGCCGGACGGACGATTCAACGTGTCCAACGCCCGCTTCAAAACGGATTTCACCCCGATCTACGACGGGTGCGACTGTTACACCTGCGCGCACTACACCAAGGCGTATCTGCACCATCTGTTCAAGGCCAAAGAGCGCCTGGCGGCCACGCTCGCCTCAATCCACAACGAGCGTTTCATCGTCCGCATGGTCGATACCGCACGAGAAACCATCGCCTCCGGGGAATATTTTCAGTACCGCGACGAGTTTCTCGGTAGGTACTACGCGTAGGAAGGCGGAGAAGTGAGCATTCTGACCACGGTCCCGACGAACCAGATCGTCTCGATCTCCGGCGACGTCCCGGCACCGCCCAAGGACGTCTTCGGTGCCTTCGTCGATCCGCTCCGGCTCGCGGGATGGTACGGCCCGGAAGGGTGGATCGTGCCCGCGCACACGATCTCGATCGATCCCCGACCCGGAGGCACGTTCCGGCTTGCGATGGTCAACCACGCCCAGCCGGGGCAGGCCGTGCCGCTGTACTCGACGTTCGTGAGCGTGGTCGAGGGCGAACTCCTCGAACACCGGGAGTCGCTCCCCGGCCCGGACGGGGAGGCCTCGGATGCGACGGTCCTCCACCGGATCGAGTTCCTGCCACGCGAGATCGACGGGTCTGAGGGCACGCGCGTCGTCGTGAGCCAGGGCCCTTTGCCCCGTGAGGTTCACGCAACCGTCGTCGACGGCTGGCGGTCGGCCCTGGACGAGTTGGCGAATGCCGTGGCCTCTGAACGCAGGGTTCGCACGGCCAACTGACCCGCCCGTGGAGGTCGTGCGGGGTCAGGGTTGGCTCTTGCCCTGCGCGGCCTTCCTGCTCTCGGCCCGAAGGGCGCGCATCTGGCGCGTCTCCGGGTTCTCGGTCCCGGTCAGGACCCTGCCCTCGAAGTCGCCCGGGTCTTCATCCTCGTACTGTCGCGCGTCGGCCAGTTCCTCGTCCGCGTTCTTGCGCTTGAGATGTTCCACGTACAGGTGGCCCGCGGTGTAGAGCAGTATGCCGATCAGCAGCCACACGAGCTCCAGGACGATATCCCCGCGGATCGAGGCCTCCGGCAGGTACACCTGGAGCCTGATCGCCCCGAGCGCCGCCGAACTCGGCACCACGTGGTTGAGCACCGTGTAAATGTGAGGGGCCATGTCCAGGGGCAGCAGCAGCCCCGAGCTCGGCACACCGCACATGACGAACAGTGGCAAGGAAATCAACATGACGGAATTTCGGAGGAACAGCGCCCCACCCAGGGTGAAGAACTGAATCGTCAGTGACGTCAGGAACAGAATCCCCCAGACCGTCCACGGTGCACCCGGGTGCAGGAATTGGACCACGTGCACCGAAATCACGTACTGGAGGAACGTGTTCGCGGCCGCAACCCCGATGACCCACGCGACGCGTCTGCCCCAGTGCCAGCCTCGTCCGACCAGTCCGATCATCATTCCGGCCAGATTCGAGCCGACGATTCCCCCCATGCCGAGGTACATCATCGACATGCCGAATTTGTCGTGCCCGTCCGTCGGGGCGACGTCCACGTTCTCCATCGGTTTCCCTTGCGTCAGGGTTCCGAAGAGCTTCTCGACCGAGCTCTCGGCCTGCATTCCGTTGCCGGTCGCAACGTACAGGATGGACGAGGCCGGGTCCTTCCGCTCGGAAATGTCGCCCGCGGCGGACGCCGGGACGAACGCGGCGCGGGCCTTGTTCTCGGTGACGTCCTGACGTGCCTGGTCGGCGTCGTCGACCGTGCGAACCTCGTATTCGGAGGAAGGCAGCTCCTTCATGGTCTGCGCGAGCTTCTCCGAGGTCTGGTCGGCGACGACGACGTCGAGCTTCATGTGGTTCGGCGACGGGGCGTGCACGAGGCCGATGTACATCAGAGGCAGCGCGATCATCATGATGACGGGCAGCTTGAAAGCATGGACCAGCCCGAAACGGTTCTTCATCTGCTCTTCGGAGACCAGTCTCCGGCTCCCGAAGTAGTGCCGGAAACCGGGCGAGGAGTACGTCCGGCGAATGTGGCGGCCCGTGCCCGCCGGAACCGGCTCCGCCTCGTCCTTCTCTGAGGACAAAGCATCATCATCCGAGGCTTTCGGTCTCTTCAGGAACGACGACGCCAGCAGGATGAGGGCGAGGAAGAACCACACCATGAGCGTGATGATGTAACTGCTCAGCGGCGCGTTCGGGAAGTAGAGGATCCTGCGCAGGGCCTCCATGAGGGCCGGAGTCGGCAGAATCTTGTGCAGCCCCTGGAATACGGGCGGAACCAATTCGATCGCCATGCCCGCCCCGGACGAGGGGATACCGAGCAGGACCAGCAGGAACATTGTCGGCAGGGCCATGTAGAGCCCGATGAGTCTGAGTCCGCCCGTGTGGAACAGCATCACCGTAAAGGACATGAAAGCCAGCAGACAGAACACCGGCAAGCCGTGTTCGGAGAAGGCCCCGTGCACCGCGTAGGCGATGAACATCGGGACCGTCGCGATGAACAGCGCCATGATTCCCATGATGGTGATCGCGACCTTGGCACTGAGTTGGGCCAGGTTGCTCCTCAGGCCGACCGCGGTCATGAAACTCGCGATCAGCACGGGCAACCCCATGAACATCAGCGAGGTCCCCATCCCGTCGTTGGGCGGGGGCGGGACCAGGTCGTCCACGGTCGGTTTGGGCACGTCCTCGGCGTCCTGGTACTGCCCGGACTGGACCAGGATCTGTGGTGCCGCCTTCTCGAAGTACGCCTCCGCAAACTGAGCGGCCGTGGAGGCTCCCATCGTCGCGACGTACTCCGTATTGGTCTGCGGATCCCAGGCTGCACGGATTTCCAAGGACTCGATCTTGTCCTTGGCCTCGTCCGCCGATCCGACCGCCGAGACCTCGTAGGCGCCCCCGGATGTGGCGTTGAGCTTCGTCGCCATCTGCTCGGTCTTCTGGTCGGAGCCGATCACCGCGACCTTGAGCCCGTGCGGGGACGGCGAATGCATGCTGAATCCGTAGACCAAGGGGAACATGATGGTCATGAACAGAGGCAGAACGATGGAGAACTTCAGGACCTTGGAGGCATGCTTCCTGAGACCCGCTGCGTTCATGCGCCGGCGTCGAGATGTCATGAGACCTTCTTCTTGCGATCGCTGTGGCGGAGGATGGGCATGGCCTGGGTGTCTGCTTCCCGCTCCGCGGGCGTCCGGGTGAGCAGGATCAGGACGAATCCGACCGCGGCGCCGATGGCGGTTTCCGCCATGCGAGCGGTCAGGATCTCCGTGGGCGAGGCCGGATGTGCCAGTTGCACCATCATGAGTGCCAATGGTGTCACGAAGAACATCGCGAACCCGTAATTCCTCATCACGTAGGCCTCCGCCAGGAATTGGAGAATGACCACGTAAACGGCCATGTGCCACTCGTGCAGGCCGGTCGAGAACAGGAACGCGGCGATCAGAATTCCACCGAAGGTACCGACGATGCGCTGGATGCATTTGTACAGCCGGGCGGTCACGTTCGGTGCGGCGATGGGCGCGACCGCGGCGACCATGGCCCAGTACGCGTGGCTGAGCCCGGACAATTGGCCCACGACGCCGGCGATCGCCGCCGCGCCGAAGAACATCAGCCCGCGCTGAAAGATCTGTTTCCTCGTCTGGTCGTGGTGGGCCGGGACGGGTGCTACGGGTCCCCGGCGCCCCTCGCCGAGGAAAGACCCGGCCATTCCGGCCAGGATCGACCAGGCGGCGGCGCCCACCCCAGCAAGCAGTGCCAGGAGGACGGGCGGGGTGGTCGGCATCGATCCGACCGCGCCCGAAGCGAAGATGAAGAACAGGCCTCCCGGTGGTCGCAGGGTCAGGATCAGGCCGATCATTGCGCCCACGCCGCCGACCAGCGCGCACACCAGGATCACGGCCCAGGGGCCGGGTTGGAGGTATGCGAGCGCGAGGCCGACGCCGATCGAGGCGATGAGCAGAGCGGCCGCCTGGGACTGGTGCCGGAGCCTGTCCCTGAGGGGCTCCTGGCGAGCATAGATCGAGGTGAATGCGCCGAAGGAAGCGTAGATCGAGAGATCCACCCGACCCAGGAGGAGGAGCACGGCCAGCGGCACGGCCACGCTCGCCGCGATCCGGATTGCCGGTATGTGGTCCGCCTTGGATGGGGCGAACGACACGATCTCGCGGATGTGGCCATTGGTCACTGTGGGATGGGCTCCTCAGGGGGTTGGACGACGGATGTTTGGTACAACGTACGGTTGCGGCGGATCGGGGGTCGAGATCCTTCGGTCCCGGGGACGGCGACCCCGAGCCGGATTCCCTCGGCACGAGAGAAGAGCCGGTGCCCGTACGGTGGCTGACAAGCCACACCTTGCTTAATACTAAACCCCCTGACTCGAGCCACCACCCGTGGCTTGTAACTTAGTTTGTATGACCGCGCGGACCCGTATTCACGATGACCCGATCGAGCTGTGGCGTTCCGTGGCCCAGCTCAGCCCCCGGGTTCTCCCGTCACCGGGCGCGTCCAGCCGGTCTATCACGGTCAAGGACTACCTTTCCGGCCACTACATGCCGTGGGAGCCCGGTACGGGCCATTCGAGCTCCGCGCGGGACCGCTCGTGGCACCACACGGTATTCGCCGGCCTGGTCAGGTATCGACGGCTGCTCGAATACGCCGGGTTCGCCCCGGCGGAGACGATGGGACGCACCGAGCTGACCGCGCTCTTTGCCGGGTCAGTTTCGGAAGACGGTCAGCTTCTCCCGGACTCGCTCGAGCTCTCGAGAACCGCGTGGGCCGCCGCCGCCGCGGGGACGGGAACCGGGACAACGGATCTGCCCGAAACCTATGCCGAGGCCGCGCGAGACTGGCGAGACGGTCTGATTCGCACGTGGGCCGAACACGGGGTCCGGATGCGCGGAATTCGGGCGAACGGCCCGCGCGCGGAGACGCCCCGGCCCATCATCGACGAGACCGGCCGGCGTCACCCCGATCGTCCGCGCCGGCGTCTGCTCGAACGCTCCGACATCGTGACGGCCGTCCGATACACCAGAGACTTTCTGGGAATCCCGGAGGTGTTCCCCGACCAGGCCAAAAATCTTCCCGTGCGCATTCGCAGCATTCTGGGACCCCCGCCGAGCTCCGCCGGGGACATGTCCCAGCTCAATCACCCGGCGGCGAAGGATCTGGATCTCGCTACGGAGACGACCCGATTCCGGCAGGCGGCCGCTGGACTGCTGGGCGTCGACGCCGCGGAACCCTTCGAACACGTCCAGGATTCCAGGGAAGCCCTCTACTATGCGGTGGCACCCCGGATGGTTCCGGAAGGAACCTTCCACCTCAGCCGCCCGTCGGTGTCCACGCAGTTCGCCATCAATGCCTCCCTCAACGAACTCGCGGAGTCCGAAGGGCTGTGGACCTGTCCTCGCAGCACCGCGGCTGGGGCGCCGGAACCCGAATGGGCCGACGACGTCGTCGCGGGTCTTGTGACTCGGAGGGCGGTCGCGATGGCGGAGATCCCCGACCCGGCGGAGCTGTTCGATCCCGAAGCCCTGAGCTGGTCCTCGGGCCGGCACCTTTTCGCTCTTCACCCGGACCTGACCGGATCCGAATTCGTCCGGTCGTCGCCGTTGCGGCCCACGTCCGAATCTGAAGCGGGCTCCTCGGTGCATGTGCGCATCCTTCCCGGCATGAGCGCTCTGAGCCCCTACCAAGGCTTCGCCGACGGGCAGACCGTGGACGCCGTCCGGGCGATCGACATGGTTCTCAACACCTTGAACCACGTCTCCCCGACCATGGGCCCCGAGGACTACGAGACCTGGGACGAGACCGCCAGGACCGTCCTGGAGAACGTGGAGAGGGTCAAGTCCCTGCTCGCGGAAAGGCAGAGGTTCCACGAGGTCGTCCCGATGCTCTTGCGCAACGAACACGTGGTGACGGACATCGCTGAGGCGCTCGCCGAGTCGACCTCCGGTATCGAGGAGAAAGAGGACGAGTTGGCCGGGCTCAGCCGGTCCCACCAGGCCGCCCGGGCCAAGTCGATGGAGTACAGCGATGCGATAGCGGCCCATCTGAGGGACGAACCTCGCATGATCGCCCGGCTGGCAACGTTCGGTCGAAACCGCATCCCTTGGCGCGAGAGGCTGGCTCAATTGCGTCGGGATCAAAGCCTCGCCCAGGCGGGCGAAGAATCAGCGCAGGCAAAGGTCGACCGGGTGCACCGAGAACTCCGCCAGTTGCGGGCAGCCCACGAGGCGTTGCGGGACGACCTGCGGGACAACAAGGAATCGGTGCGCTCTCTTCGGGAGGAGCTCGCGAGTTACCCCCATCCTGACCACGCCGTCGACCAGGAGTGGCTGGCCGGGGACTGGCAGGAAGAAGGAGCCCCCGCTCCGTGGCTGGACGAGCAGGTCCAGAAGGCCCGCTACGACGCGTTCCAGGCCGCGCTGCGCATGCATTCGATGGCTATCCAGGGCCTGCCGGAGGAGTTCCGCACGGGACTTCTGGCCGCCCGGGACCTTCTGAATGGCCGCCCGTGCACAGATCCGTCCGCCGTCCTTTCCGCCTGGCAAGTGCTCGGCCTCGTGTTCCCACAGATCGGAGTCGCTTCCGAGCATCTTCCCGGGGTCTGCCGGAGTTTGGGAGAGCACCGACTGGGTTGGGTCGTGTATGCCGACGCCGACCGATTGCGGCCGGGCGTTGCCTACGCCGGCTTGCTGCACGCACACCGAGCGATTCTGATGGCGGGTCCTCAGGACGCCGCCGAGGGCTCGCCCGAAGCCCGACCTCCCTACACGGCGCCTCCTGAGGGGGTGCAGCTCTCTCTCGCGCGGACCCACTCGTGTTCCGAAGGTTGGGCTCCGGCGCGCACGAGCGCCTATGGCCTAGCCGTGGCGACGTCACGATATTCTGGCTGAACCGACCGCGACGCGAGGACTATTCATGGACAAGAACGGCCAGCCGTATCTGCGGGCCCTCAGCGAGGATGCGCCCCGACCGCTGAGGTCCGTGCTGAGCCATTTGCCGCTGTATTTCGCGGGCATGCTGGTGATCTGGACCCCGGGAATCCTGAACCGGTTCTCAGGCGCGCAGTCCGTCTCCGCCCCCTGGTTGCGATCCGTGACCCCGGAGATCGTCTTCGTGACGTGGACTGTTCTTCTGGTGTACACCGGTTTCCTGATCCTGACGGCCATCCGGCCAGCTTCCTCCGCCGCTCCCGATGCGAGCCTGCCCAGACGTATATCACGGACCATTTCACCCACCATCCAGACGTGCCTGATCATGGGGCTCATCCAGGCCGGACAGGTGGTCATCGCCTCCGTGCATCGGCCACACACGCCCCCGGCGGGTGAGCTGACTCGGACGGCCTTGTTCTATGGGCTCGAAGCGGCGGTCGGAGTCGCAACTTTCTGCGCGTTGTTGGCGGCGATCGCGCTCGGGATGTCCCGCGTACATCGATGGTGGCTGTATGCCTTGGGGGCATGGGCCGTTTACGTCGTCGTCGACAGAATCCAGCGGTACGCAACTTTCGTTCCCTTGCCGTGGATTCGTGGGACGGTTTTCCGCTCTGGCCTCGAGTTCGGGCGACCGGAGGCCACCAATGTATTCATCAATGGATTTCCCGGCAATTACTTTCCGTCTGGAGAGAATGCCACCGGGCAGAGTCCTCCGTACGCGAATCTTGACGTTAACAATATATGGATCAATATCGGAATCGTCACAGCGTGCGTGGTCCTGCTTCTCGTGGTTGCCCTGACGTCCTACTCCCGGCATCGCGGGCAAACGCCGGGTTCCAGGGGATCCTCCCGGGCGAACAGCCCTCGTCCGACCAGGCCGTCCGCCTCCGATGATGGCCGAGAGGATGGCGGCCTGATCCCCTGGGACCGAGACGACACCACCCCCTCCTCCCGTAGACTTGGCCCGTGACCTACTCGCTCCTGAACATCCCCGGTTTGCCAACGTGGGCGGATACGACGCTCGTAGTCATCGATATGTTGATTCGCGTCGTCGCCATTTGCTGGATTCCGTACAACCGGAAGCCGTCTGTGGCCCTGGGATGGCTCATGGCAATTTTCCTGATTCCGTATGTGGGAATCGTGGCTTTCTTGGTCATTGGCTCGACGTATTTGCCGCGTGGTCGTCGCGAGCGCCAAACGCACATGAACGAAATCATCCGGGAACAGATCGGGGACCAACCGATTCTGGGTGACGCGACCGGATTGCGAGAACCGGATATCGCGGCCGCAAAACTGAACTACAAGCTGGGTTCGCTGCCCATGGCCGGCGGCAACCACCTGAAATTCATTCGCGACAACCACGAGGCCATGAACCTCATGGCGGAGGAAGTCGACAAGGCCCAGGAGTACGTGCACTTCGAGTTCTACATCGTCGCGTACGACGCCACGAGCGCACCCTTGCTGGATTCCCTGTTCCGCGCGCACCGACGGGGTGTGAAGGTCCACATCATGGTGGACCAGCTGGGGTCGGCGGGCTACCCGGGGTACAGCCGGTTGGTCAAGATGTTGAACGATTCGGGCATCTCATGGCGGCGTTCCCTGCCCATCCGCCCCTGGCGCGGCGAATATCAGCGGCCCGACCTCCGAAACCACCGCAAAATTCTAGTGATCGACGGCGACGTCGCCTTCTCCGGTTCCCAGAACATTATCGACCGGTCCTACAACAAGCGCGCCAACCTCAGGAAGAAACTCGCGTGGAAAGACCTCATGCTCCGGGTCGAGGGGCCGATGGTCGACGAGCTCAATGCCCTGTTTATTTCCGATTGGTATTCGGAGACCGGCGACCTTCTGTTGGACGAGGTGGACCAGGATCTGCCCGCCGTCGATTCGGGGGTGCGGGCGCAAGTGGTCCCCTCTGGGCCGGGGTTCGAGACGGAGAACAACCTTCGCCTGATCAATCACCTGATCTACAACGCCGAGCGACGGATCGTCATTTGCAGCCCGTATTTCGTCCCGGACGACTCACTGAAGATGGCCCTCACCACGGCCGCCCAGGCCGGAGTCGAAATCCATGTGATCGTGTGCGAGAAGGGCGACCAGTTCTTCCCGCACTTCGGGCAACGTTCTTACTACGAGGCCTTGTTGGAGAACGGGATCAACATTCACCTGTACCCCGCGCCGACGGTCCTGCATTCGAAGTTCATGCTGATCGACGACGATGTCTCCTTCATCGGCTCCTCCAACATGGACCAGAGGTCCTTCGCCCTGAACCTCGAGGTGTCACTGTTGATCCTGGACAAGGAGATCACCGGCCAGCTCGAAGAGATCGCCGATGAATATCTCGAGACCAGTTTCGCCATCAACTACGACGAGTGGCGTCAGCGCCCCTTGCGCATGAAAGCGCTCGAAAACGTCTGCCGGTTGACCTCGGGGCTGCTCTGACTCGGATACGCCGGGGGCTTCGGGCGAGCGAGGCGTTCAGTCGAGTTGGTTGTGCCTCCAGGCACTCGCTGCGGCCTCGAGCTCCTCGGCGGTGGTGATGAGTCGACGCGCCGCCTTGGTCAGGTGGTTTCCCCGTGCGGTGGAACCCGGCGTCGAGACGAATTCCCCGGCCCGCTGGTGGGCCTCCGCGCCAACAGCCTCAACGGCGACGTCGGCCCGGTCCGCCGCCACAGCCTGGCCCAGGGCGACGACGCGACAGAACGCGGCGAAACGCTCGAGGGCGACGTCGAACTCCCCGGTGTAGGCACCGGTGAGAATGGCATCGATCGTGCGGCACACCTCATCAGCCGCGGGCGGGTCCGCGACGCCGGCCACCACGCGAGACACCTGGGCGTTTTCTTGGCCCAAGTGGTAGTGGCGGCTGATGGCCTCCGGGTTCTGGCGGACGGCGTCGCGCAGTGCGTAGATCCGCCAGAGGGCCCCGGGGAGCGAAACCCCGGGCGCTTCGGCCCACATCTCGGCGATGGCCTCGAGCCCGTAGTGGTCGGTGAATTCGACGAGCCGCGCGGTCACGGACGGATCGCTGTTGGCCCGGCCCTGCGTCAACAGCGCCCACGCGGAGGAATGCGCCGCCTGGGAGACGACCTCAGGGTTCATGCCCCCGTCGATGTGTTCGAACATCCCCGGGGAGAATTTGACGGGACTGTGATGCCGTGACGGCTGGCTCGATGCTGGCATGCGCCCAGTCTAGGCTCAGGCCCCAGGCCCAGACCGTGCCATGTCTCACGGGTTCGCGGAGCGGAAACCCCCGGCCGCCCCTTCCTCCGATCGTGCCGCGGGCGTTGGCCCTGGAGGGCCGTTGATTCGTCTCCGAGCAGTTCGAACCATGCCGATGGGTGTTGTAGACTGGGTGAGCTTGAGTTGAGCGCGGGTTGACCGCGCCGGGCTCGGGTGGGCGCCTTTAGCTCAGTTGGTAGAGCATCGGACTTTTAATCCGTGGGTCGTGGGTTCGAGCCCCACAGGGCGCACCGCTTCAAGGAATCCCGTTCCGGCTTCGGCCGGGGCGGGATTCCTTCCGTTTGGGCCGCTCGACGCCGCCCTCGTCTCGCGGACGGGACCCCCCGGCTCCTCAGGAGATCATGCTGGAATCCCCGCGGCGGCGTCGCTCCGGTCGAGCATCGTGCTCGTCACGGTACGAGGGGTCAGCCTGCCCCTGCCTCGCACCGGCTCCAGGAGCCGCAATCCATCTCGGCGCGAGACCCACCAGATCAGGCCGAACGTCGTCAGGACCAGCGGCGGCATGCTGAACAACAGCTCGAGCGGGCTGGTGTCCCCCCTGATGCATCGAGCTGGGGCTGAACGGTGCCACCAGGAACAATGTCCCGTTGTTGGCGGCGTGGACCAGGATCGACAACTCAACTCCACCGGTCTTCCACACGAGCAGTCCCGTGCACACAGCGAAGACGGCAATATCGATCTGACCGACCCAGGAATACCCGTGCCCGGCCACGAACAGCGGAACGGGCAGCAGAATCCCCCACACAGGCAGACGCAACCAGGTGCCCAGCACCTGCTGGGGCAGGGCGCGGAAAACATATTCTTCGGCCGCACATTGCAACGGCGTCACCGCAAGAATCACCACGTACACCAACACCAGTGAGAGGCCCCCACGGGGAATGGAGAGATCAGGCGGGGGCAGAAGAAAGAATCCGCCCACGTTCGCCACCAGGAACACGGGGACCACCACCAGTGCGGCCCGGCCCATCAGGGACCAGCGGAAGCGTCCGACGACGCTGTGCAAGGTTCCGGCCGTCTCCCTTCGGCGTCCCCCGGCCCACCGAAAGGCCAGGGCGACAGCCGGTACCCCGATCGCCAACATCCCCAAAGTCGCGAACATGTCCACCGGATTGCGTGGGTCTTCCATGTCAACGGTCGGTTCGGGCATCCCAGGCAAGATGCCGAAGAGGACCGTCACCACCAGAGAGACCGCGAAGAAAGCGCCGATGAGACCCGCCGCCAGAAGCATGACGAGCAGCGGTTGCCACCACTTGCGGGTCCGGGGCGTCAACCGCGCCATCCTGTGATACGGCAACGGCTCGGGCGGATTGTCGATGTACGTGGAACAGGTCGGGGAAGCAATCATGATTCCATCATCGAATTCCGCGGGCTCCTCACGCATCGAACGAAAGTATCGATTGCCCCGCTGTCCCGGACTTCCCGATCTCATGCTTTCGGCTGATGCCGTGGACAATGCCCTTTTCTACAATGAGAGGTGATGACAGAACCACATGCCCCGAGCATCCCCCTGCGCACGGGCTCCCCGGAGTTGTGTGCGGACGCCCCGGACGCGGGCGGATACACCGGCGCACACGAGCGCAGGGCACCGACCGGCGGCACGGACCACAACGCCGTCGAAGAACAAGCGCCCCGCCGGAACCCGACGCTCCGGGCACTCCGCGAGATCGCGCGCATGGCTTTCTGCTCCGTGATCTGCCTTGCCGTCGGCGCCCTGATATTCATGCTGTTCTTCGGATTGACCCTCGAACAGAACGACAATCAGCTCCCGGACCGAGCCGGCCTGGTTCTGGCACTGGATCTTGGTCTCGGCGCGCTCGCCAACGCCGTCTCGGGTCCGCTGCGCAGGGCGGGACTCTG
Source organism: Rothia sp. HC945 (assembly GCF_051370785.1). Taxonomy (NCBI): domain Bacteria; kingdom Bacillati; phylum Actinomycetota; class Actinomycetes; order Micrococcales; family Micrococcaceae; genus Rothia; species Rothia sp. HC945. The sequence goes on from NZ_JBFCSN010000003.1 coordinate 56,073, forward strand.
GAACCTGGTGCTGGTCCTACCGTCTGCGATCAGTGGGTCCTCGATTCCGGCTGTTGCCGTCGGGCTCTACCGCGTCGGGACCCGGCGCGACTGGCGCACCGATGCCTGCGGCGTCGTGCTCTGCGCGAGTGGTGCGCTGGTCTCCGGATTCGTCTACCAGTGGGCCGGCCCCAGTGAGCCGCCCACGCCGTGGGTCGACCTGGCGGCGGGCGCTATCTTCGCGACCGTGTCTCTTTTGATCGGACGGGTCAGGGGAACCCGCATGGCCCTCATCGAGTCGTTGCGCCGTCAGACGGTCAGCGTCCAGCGAGAACGCGCTGCGATCGAACGGAGCCACGAGGCGCTCGCACGCGAGCACCGTGCCCTGGTCGCGCAGGCGAAGGCCGAGCAGCGTTCTTCGATCGCCCGCGACATGCACGACAGCCTCTCCCACCATCTGTCCCTGATCGCGCTGCATGCCGGCGCCGTCGGCTACCGGGAGGACATGTCCCCGTCCCGGATGCGTGAGACATCGGCGCTGATCCGGGACGCGGCACGGTCCGCCAACGCCGAACTCCGCAATGTGCTGTCGGCGTTGAGGGAGGACGCGGCTCCCCTGCCCACCGCCGCGGACCTCGTGGCACAGGTGACCAAGTCCCGCGCCGAAGGTCACGACATCTCGTTGACGTGGGAGGGCCTGAAGCCCGCCGACCTTGACGCTGTGAGCTCGACGCTCGCGGTCGCCGTCGTGCGAATATTCCGCGAGGTGCAGACCAACGCGCGCAAGCACGCGCCCGGCCAGCCGCTGGACCTACGGATCGCCCGACGGACCTCGGACGGCGGCGCGGAGGAGCTCACGCTGACCGCATGCAATCCCATCGGTTCCCCAGCGCACAGGCCGGAGGAAGAGGCTCTGGGTACTGGGATGGGCCTGACCGGATTGCGCGAACGCGTGCATCTGCTCGGTGGCACCTGCACCATCGGCCCGCGCACGTGGTCCCCGGATGAGCATTCGGTTCCGGCATCCGAGACCGAGGTCTTCACTGTCGACGTGCGTTTGCCCTGGCCCTCGAACGGAGGAAACCCCTGGTGACCGACGACCGCGCTGCGGATCCGTCACGGGTCCGCGTCCTCGTGGCGGACGACGAAAAACTCATGAGAGCCGGTCTGCGATTGATGATCGACGGCGCGAACGGCGTGTCCGTGATTGGCGAAGCCGCCGACGGTGCACAGGCGATCGACCAGGTCGAACGGCTGGACCCTGACGTCGTGCTCATGGACATTCGCATGCCGGGAACGGACGGAATCGAGGCGACGCGTCGCCTGGGACAGGCTGGGGTTCGTGCAAGCGTCGTCGTCCTGACGGCCTTCGATACCGACACCTTCTTGCTGGATGCGCTGCGCGCCGGGGCCGTGTCCTTCCTCCTCAAGGATTCGCCGCCCGAGCAGGTGGTCCAAGCCGTCCACGATGCCGCCCAGGGCGATTCCCGTTTCTCCCCGACCGTGTTGCAACGCCTGGTCCGGCTGGCGGCGGAGGAGACGCCGGACCATCCCGTACAGGAGCCCCCGGGCGAGCCAACTGGTCCCGCCGCGCCTCACTACTCGGCGTATGCTCCTGACGGGCTCACTACCCGTGAGTGGGAAGTGGGCCGGCTCGTCGCCCAGGGACTGACCAACTCGGACATCGGGGACGCCTTGTTTCTGTCCCTGCCGACGGTGAAGACTCATGTGGCCCACTTGTTCGAGAAACTCCAGGTGACCAACCGCGTGCAGCTGGCCCTGAAGGTGCTGGAGATCGACGACGCGTGCTGCACAGGTCCTCCCTTTCCGGGACGTTCTCCTTCCCGGCCACGGTAGTTCGCGAACGGCGCGGTGAACGTTCAGGCGACGGCGAATCGGGTCAGGGCGGCGTCAGGACGAACCTCGGGCAGAGCGGATCTGAACATCCGGTAGTAGGCCAGTTCTTCCTTGCTGCGGATCTCGGGGGCGCCGGGTGTCGCGGTTTCCGCGGAGAACTCGGCGTCGTCGATGTCATGACCAACCCGGTCGAGGATCCCTTGGGCTCCGCTGCCGGTCCCGAATTGTTCCTTGCGCCGGAAGAGAAGATGATCCGGGAGCCACCCGCGGAATGCCCTGCGCAAGTGGGCCTTTTCCATTCCGTCGCTCTCGAGCCCCTTGAGACGGGCCGGCAAGGACATGGCATGCGCGATGACATCGCGGTCGAGGAAAGGCACGCGGGCTTCCAGCCCGTGGGCCATCGTGACCCGATCGCACCTCTGAAGGTTGAGTCCGTGCAATCCCTCGATGGTGCGCCTCAACTCCTCGTGGAGTTCCGCGGGCGCGGCGAACTGCTCATGGTAGTACCCGTACCCCGCGAACAGTTCGTCCGCGCCCTCGCCCGTGAGAACGGCTTTGACGTGGCGGGACGTCATCTTGGACAGGAACCAGTTGGGCACAGCGCTGCGGACCAGGCTCGCGTCGAAGGATTCGATGGACCCGACGACGTCGGGCAGGGCTTCTCGAGCGGCGCCTTCGTCCAGCAGTTCCTCGTGGTGGTCCGTTCCCAGGTATTCCGCGGTCTCCCGTGCCGCGAGCAGGTCGGGAGAGGTCCGCGTTCCCACCGCAAAGGTTTTCAGTGTTCTGCCCTCACGAGCACAGTGGTCGGCCGCGATCGCCGCGACCAGACCAGAATCGAGTCCGCCTGAAAGGAAGACCCCGACCTCGACGTCGGCCATGAGGTGTCTCCGCACCGAGTCCGCGACGACGTCGAAGGTGGCCTGCTCGAAGGCTTCGTCCGAACAGCCCTGGCCCTCGCCCGATGCCCCGATTCCGTCTTCCTCCCGATCGGGAATCGCCTCGGCAAAACGATGCAGCCCATCGTGCGGGGTCCACCAGAACCCTGGAGGGAAGACCTCGACCAGTGGCTGCACCTCGGGATCGAAGGCCTTGAGTTCGGAAGCGAAGACGGTGCCTTCCTCGGTGCGCGCCCAATAGAGGGGCTTGATGCCGACGGCGTCCCTCGCCGCCACGAACTCTCCGTCCTCGGTCGCCGCGCAGAGGGCGAACATCCCGCGCAGGCTTTCCAGCGCGGCCGGACCACCGGTTCGCAGGACCGCGAGCGCGGCCGCGGAGTCGGAACGCGAGTTGAATGCCCCCGGCATCTCTTCGCGGAGGCTCTGGTGATTGTAGATTTCCCCGTTGCACACCAGGACCCAGTCGGAGGGACCGCGCGTTCCGCCCAGGGGCTGGTGCCCACTATCGACGTCGACGATCGAGAGCCGACGGTGGCCCAACCACGCCGTATCTCCGACGTGCTGGATCCCGACGTCGTCCGGCCCCCGGTGAGCGAGCTTGTCGAGGGCCCGCTGTCCCATCGTGTCGATGCCTGCCGTCGATTTTTTTGCGTCATTGAAGACGCCCACTATGCCGCACATGGTTTCGACCGTAGGACCTCACGGCCGGAACGAACAACGCCGGTTGCTGTATACGCACGCATGGTGCGAGAATGTGCGCATGGTCGGCGACAATCTCTCCAGCGTGCATCGGGCGCTGACTATCCTTCGGATGCTCGGCGAAGGCCCCCTGGGAGTCCAGGAGGTGGCAACCGAGATGGGCAAGGAAAAGAGCCAGGTCTCCAGGACGCTGAAGGTCCTGGCGGAAGAGGGGTTCATCGAGCGCGACCCCCGGACACTTCGGTACGGCATCGGGTGGCAGGTCCTGGCGCTGGCGACGTCGGCTGGGGACGAGAGGCTCCAGCGTGAGGCGCCTCGGGTGCTCAGGTCACTGGCGCGCGGCGTCGGCGAGCCCGCCTACCTCACGGTGCTGTCCGGCCGCGGCGCCATGACCCTGCTGACCGAGAGAACCTCACGCGGCATCCAGGCCCACGAGTGGGTCGGACGAACCTCTCCCCTGCCTTGCACCTCCGCCGGACGGGCGCTCATGGTCGACATGGACGAAGCGGACCTGCGCTCGGTCCTTGGCGACGACGCCGACCCGCTTCCCGGCACCCGATCGGCGCCACAGGACATACCGGCCCTGATCAGACGCTTGCGACGCGAGCGTGCCCGGGGCTTCGCGGTAGCCCGCGAAGAATCCGAGCCCGGGCTGGTCGCGATTGCCGCACCCGTCCGCAACCACCGCGGAGAGGTGGCCGCCGCCATCAACGTCTCGGCCCCCGCGTTTCGCATGCCTCGAGCAACCATCGAGGCGGCGGCCCCGCTGGTGGTCGCCGCGGCCGACGAACTCTCGGCGGCCATCGGTTCCTCGACCGAAGTCTCGGCGGACCACTGAGCGCTGTGGGCTTGTTCCGGGGTATGGCTCCGTCGGTTACGGCTCCATGATGAGTTTGATCGTCGTTCCGGGACCGTTGGAGGCCATTCGAGTGATGGCCTCCGCTCCTTCGGCCAAGTCCATCCGGTCGGTGACCATGAGTTCCGCGATGTCCGGGCGCTCGGCCAGGAGCTCGGCAGCTACGTCGAAATCTTCTCGGGTGTACATGGCGGTACCCACGAAAGCGATCTCCTGGACCTGGAGTTCACCGACGGGGACGGGGACTTCCGTATTGAACACGGCAACCTGGACCACCGTTCCTCCCGGGGCGCACCGACGGACCGCTTCGGCGACCAACGGAGCGTGTCCTGCCGCCACGAAAACGGTATCGAACAGCTCCCCTCCTTCCGAGACGGCGTCCGGCTGAAGCACGTCTGAGGCTCCCATGGCCTTGAGCATGTCGGAATTCTGCCCTCGCGGTTCGCTGACCGTCACCCGGCCGGGAGAAACATGCTGGAGAACGGCCGTGACCAGCGCGCCGATAGTTCCGCCTCCCATCACCAAGTGGCTGGGCTGCCTCCCCTGCTCAGGCGTGGTCCGGACCTGACGCACGGCGTGGGCCGCAACCGCCAGGGGCTCCACGAGAGCCAGCGCGTAATCCGGTATGCGGTCGGAAACGGGCAACACGGTGTACGACGGCACACGGACGTATTCCGCGAAAGATCCGTCCCATTCGGCTATTCCGAGCATCTGTTTCTTCGGGCACAAGTTGTGTCGACCCGTCGTGCAGTACTCGCAGGTTCGGCAGAAACGCTGAGGCTCGACGACGACACGTTGTCCGACCAAGGTGTCGTCGCCCTGCTCGCCCACTTCCGTGACGACGCCGCCCACCTCGTGCCCTGAGATGAGCGGCGGGAACCTGAACGGGTGCGTCCCGCGGAGCGCGGAAAGATCAGAACCGCACGAACCGGTCGACAGCACATGGACCACGACGTCCTCGGGCCCCGGGCTCGGATACGGGATGTCGACCACGGATGCCGTTCCCTCGAGATCGAATTCAATAGCGCGCATTTCTTCTCCTCATCATTTCTTCAAGCGGTCGGGGCGAAGGCCCGGACTCGAGCCGAGCGGGGCACAATCCTTCACTCGCCCACAACCCCGTTGAGAGCCGGATCTTCGTATTCGTGCGCGGGGTCGATCCCGCGTTTCATTTGCCAGCGGTAGAACAGGGCCGTGACCACCGGGGTGAGTAGTGCCGTGATGACCACGGACCCGGCGACCTGCACAGTCGCCGTCTCGACGATGGAGCTCATGGAGGGGTCGGCCGCGGCCACGACCGCTGGTGTTGCCACGGCGGCTCCGGCCGTGGAGGATTCGGCGACTCCCGCAATGAGGTTTCGGCGCGGTCTGGGGCGTCGGGACAGCACCTGAACCAGCCAGAGCAGAAGAACGGCGAAGCCACCGGAGAGCAACAGGGTGAAGAACCCGAGCAAAATTCCGGAGGGACCCGCAGACGCGATGTCCCGGAAATTGATGCCCGCGCCGAGGGGGAAAGCGAAAAACGGGATCAAGAGCTTTTCCCCACTCTTCAGGAACCCCCGGATATCCGGGTCGAGGTTCCCGAGAACGAACCCCAGAAAAACTGGCGCCAGCACGGCCACGAAGGACAACAGCGGGATATTGGCCATGCCCGCCGCGCCGAGGACGAGCAGCGTGAGAAATGGGCCGTCATTCAGGCAGATGACCGCAACGGCCCCTCGATCTGTTTTGTTCCCGAATTCCTGGGTCAGAGCCGCGTAGAGGCCCGTATTCGAATTGCTCATGGCAGCGACGATCGCGAGCGGCGTCAGCGTCCATAGCGTGCCGTCCGGCATGAAGACGCCGGCGACGATCCCGACCAGGATTGCGGCCAATAGCTTGCCGACGAGAATCGCGAATCCCTTCTCCGCGACGGGTGCGGCCGCGCGGACAGGCAACTGCGCCCCCATGCACACCAGGAAGACGCCGATGACCGCCATCGCACCATCCTTGAACAACGCCTCGGTGAACCCACCGATTTCCAGCGCGCCGGGAGCCAAGGTATTCAGCAGCGCCCCCAGGAGCAGGGGCACAATCATCAGCCCACCCGGTATCTTCTCGACTCTCGCGAGGATTTTCATAGCTCTCCTTTGAGTACCGATGGGCCAAGCGAATCGCGCGGCACTGCGTCGATGCTGATTCGTTCTGTTAGCTGTTCGACAAGTATTCACATTTTCTAACATATGGTCAAGGGTCGGCCTCATTGATCTCACCAGTGATTTCACAGGTCCACCCACCCGGTCACCCCGCAGAAGGTGACGCGACTCGCAGATCAGGGCGGGCAAATGTTAATTGTTGTGATAGCGTGGCAGGTGTTCGCCGGAACATCGCCGGGACACGAACAATCACCGTGTCGTGGCGAACAGTCGACCAGCGAGCGCACAGCTCATATGACCACGGGAGGTACACCCATGAAGCTTCGTCTGGGAGTCATCGCGGACGACTTCACTGGCGCGACCGACATCGCCGGGTTCTTGGTCTCTGCGGGATTGCGTACCGTCCAGCTCAACCAGCCGTCCGTCGAGGAAGTTCTTCGCACCGCCGAAACGTCGGAAGCCGAAGCCATCGTCGTCGGCCTGAAGACACGGTCCGCGCCGCCTCGTCAGGCCGTGGACGCGAGTCTCGAAGCCGCCCGAGCGCTGCGCAACGCCGGCGCGACACGGTTCGTGTTCAAGTACTGCTCGACCTTCGACAGCACGGCACAGGGGAACATCGGGCCCGTCACGGACGCACTTCTCGATGATCTCGATCTCGATTTCACCGTCGTAGTCCCCGCTCTGCCGGTCAACGGCCGAACGGTCTACCGCGGGCACCTCTTTGTGGGCGACGAGCCGCTCAATGAATCCGGGATGCGTCACCATCCGGTAACGCCCATGACGGATTCGAATCTCGTGAGGCTCATGAGCGCACAAAGCAGAGGGCACGCAATCGCTGTCCCGTACGACGTCGTCCGCCAAGGAGCTCAGGCCGTCAGGGCTTCTCTGGACGATGCACGCTCCGGTGGGGCCAGATACGCGGTCCTGGACACGCTCGATGACGACCACCTTCAGACCATTGGCGAGGCCTGCAAGGAATTGGTGCTGGTCACCGGCGGTTCGGGGGTCGGTGGTGCCATAGGTCGAGTGCTCTCCTCAGACATGGGCCGACCCGCATCACAGCCCGCACCCTCGGATTCTTGGACCGGAACCCCCGGCTTCGGCATAGTCCTGTCGGGCTCCGCTTCGCAGATGACCAACCGCCAGGTGGCCCGGTATCGCCAGCTTGCCCCTGCCCTGCCCCTGGACGTCAGCAGAATCATTGCGGACGGTCCCGACTACCTCGAGGAAGTCCTCACCTGGATTGGGGACAACGGCCGGAGCGAGAATCGGCCCGATCCCCTGGTGTACGCCACCGCAGGGGCTGAACATGTGAGAAGCCTCCAGGAGAAGCACGGTGCCGAGGTGACGTCGGAGGCCATCGAAGAGTTCTTCGCTCAGATTGCCCATAGGGTGCTCGAGGACGGTTACACGCGGTTCGTCGTCGCCGGCGGCGAGACCTCGGGAGCCGTGACGCAGGCATTGGGCGTCAGCGCATTCCGTGTGGGGCCCCAGATCGCCCCTGGGGTCCCCTGGACGAAGAGCACTGACGGGCGGCTTGACTTGGCCCTCAAATCCGGGAACTTCGGCGACGAAGATTTTTTCTCGTCGGCGCAGAACACCATGCGGGAAGGACGCGACTTCCATGATCCCCGATGAAAGACGACGCCGCCTGCTCCACATCGTTGAGGAGCGAGGGTCGGTGAGCGTGGCAGACCTGACCGAGCATTTGGGCGTCTCCCACATGACCGTCCGTCGGGACATCAGGCTTCTGGAGGAATCCGGTCGTTTGCGATCCGTCGCGGGCGGAGTCTCTCTGCCGTCCCGTCTGGAGCTCGACGCACCCCATCACGCGAAGATCGGCATGCGACCGGATGAGAAGGACGCCATCGCCAGGGCCGCCGTTCGACTCGTCGCGCCCGCAGACCTGGTTTATCTCGACGCGGGGACCACTACCTTGGCGATCGCTCACCACCTGGCTCGCGAGGCGACGCAGGCGGCGGATCGTGCATTTGCGCCGTCCGTGGTGACCAACGATCTGGCCGTTGCAGGAGCCATTGCCGAACACTCCGGCCTCCGTGTCCACCTCTTGGGCGGACAGGTCGACAACGCCAATCTGGCCACGCACGGAGCGACCACCGCCGAGGAGCTCCGGGGCCTCAACATCGACTTGGCCTTCGTTTCCACATCGTCCTTCGACCTCCGAGGCATATCAGTACCTACCGAGGAAAAACTCGTGGTCAAAAGGGCCATCAGCGAAAGTTCCCGCCGGCTCTATCTGACGACGGACAGCCGCAAGTACGGCAAGGTCGCCGCCTTCAAGGCCATCCCTTTCGAATCGTTCGACGGAATCATCACCGATTCGGATTTTCCCCCTTCGGCCAGGGACCATGCTCGTCAACTGGGTGTGGAGGTCGATTGCCAGTCTGCGGCCGCTCCGTGACCCGCGTGTGCCGGCGGCCGGTATCCTCCGCCTTCTCGACCATCGACTGAAAAGGACGTCACCTGTGGGAACGCACGACATCAAGGAAGAGATTGCGACACTCGGAGCAAGCCTGTTTCACCGAGGGTTCAGCGTGGGCAGCGCGGGGAATATCAGCGCGCGTGCGGACGACGGATTCCTCATGACCCCCACGAACTCGTCATTGGGGCGTCTCTCGCCCTCGAACCTGGCTGTCCTGGATTCTGCGTGGCGCCATACGGGAGGTCCTCGCCCTTCCAAGGAAGTTGTCATGCATCGAGCGATGTACGATGCTCGCCCCTCCGCGCGAGCCGTGGTGCATTTGCATTCGACGTACGTGACCGCGCTGAGCTGCCTCGAGTCCCCGGACGGCGTGATTCCCCCTCTCACCCCGTATTTCGTCATGAGGATAGGCCAGGACGTTCCGACGGTTCCGTACTATCGCCCCGGCTCTTCGGAGATCTACGAAGAGCTCCTGGACGCGGCCCGAACCGGGCCTGCGGTCATCCTGAGGAACCACGGTTCCATGGTTGCCGGCGAATCGCTCGAAGAAGCCGTCAACACGGCCGAGGAGTTGGAGGTCTCCGCCCAATTGGCCTATCTGCTGCTCGACAAACCCAAACGCCCCCTGACCGGGCAGCAGGTACGCGAGCTCACGGGACGGTAGCGGCGAAGGTTCTTGGACACTAGCTCCTTGGCCCCTCCTTGAACTCGCGTTGTAACCTGAAGGGAACCTCGCGAAGGAGAGTGGGATGCGACGAACCATAGTAGTGGGAGCCTCATTGGCGTTGGCCGTGGGCCTCGCCGGGTGCGGAGACGACGACACCGATGCGAAGTCCTCATCGTCATCCAGCGCCAGCGCCAGCGCCTCGGGAGCTTCCTCGGAGGATCTTTCAACCAAGAAGTTCCCCGTCACATGGAATGACGCCCTGAAGACTGCCCAGGAGAAATTCGACGGCGATGTCAGCAAGATCGAGTTGGAAAAGGGCACTTCGGGCAAGTACGAGTACAAGATCGAATTGCTCTCCGATCAGCAGAAGTACGCCATCCAGATTGATGCGGATTCCGGGGACACCGTGAACGAGAAGACAGATGATCTGGACAAGGACGAAGTGCAGTCCGAGCGGAAGTCCGACCGGATCGACATGTCCTCAGTGATCTCGCTCGACGAAGCGATGAAGAAGGCCAAGGAAGTCCAGGACGGCCCGATCAACAAGTGGAAGATCGAGGGCAAGGACCGTGGGCCCCAGTACGAATTCGATATCGACTCGACCGGCGGTTCCGAGGACCACGAAGTCCAGATCGATGCACACAGTGGGGACCACATCAAGGACAACTAGCCCGAATGCCGCGTAATACCGGCTCCGGTCGGCCCGGCCCCCGGTCGCGGCGTGCGGCAATTCATAGGGCACCGGGCCGCACGAACGTGCTACTTTACTCATTGGTTCACAAGCTATCGAACAGGAGGTGAGGCGCAATGGACAGTGAAAGTTCTGGCTATCCGTTACCCCACGCCCCCTCCGGCATCGTCACCAAGGACTGACCGGGTCCATCTGCTGGGGCGGGCACCATCATTGACAGCACCGCCGGGATGCACAGCATCCGTGCGTGCTTTTCCACGCCCAAGGATCCAGCATGAATACCCCACAGACCACAGAAGTCGCAGACACCGTCGCGGACATCCAGCCCTACGTCCAGGCCAAGGACTTCGCGGCGATCGTCGACGCCATCTCACCACTCACGTCCGAGCAGGTCGCAGCCCTCCTGGAACGTCTCCCCGTCAACCACCTGGCCATCGTGTACCGGTTGTTGCCGAAGGAGAAGGCCCTGGAGGTCTTCGAACGCCTTTCGCCCAGAATGCAGGGCGATCTCATTGATGGGCTTCAGGACTCGGAAGTCACCGCACTGTTCGCCGATCTCGATCCCGACGACCGCGTATGGCTTCTCGACGAACTCCCCGCGGCCCTCGCACCCCGGCTCCTTCACGGCCTCTCGACCAAAGACCGGGAACTGACCTCCGGAGTCCTGGGGTACCCCAAGGGCTCGGTCGGTCGACGCATGAGCCCGGAATACGTCTCCACCAGAATCGACCACACCGTCTCCGAAGCCCTCGACCGGGTCCAGCGTCACATTGCCGATGCGGAGACCATCTACACCCTCCCTGTCTTGGATGGAAGCCGCCGCGTCGTCGGCGTCGTGAGCCTCCGCGACCTCATGGGTTCGGAACCGGACCAGACGATCTCCGAGCTCATGCAACCGGCCAAGACCACCTCGGCCTACCAGTCCGCGGAGGAAGCCGCACGCCGCAGCACCAATCTCGGTCTCCTGGCGTTGCCTATCGTGGACAAGGAAGGCCGCTTGGTCGGCATCCTGACCTTCGACGACGCCGTCCGGATCCTCGAGCACGAAGAGACCGAGGACTCCGCTCGCCAGGGCGGCGTCGAGCCACTGAGGCGGCCCTACCTCGCGACGCCCATCCGAGCGCTTGTGAAGTCCCGCATCGTCTGGCTATTCGTCCTAGCCATCGGAGCGACCCTGACGGTCCAAGTGCAGTCCCACTTCGAGCCGACGATCGAACAGGTGACGGCGCTCGCCCTCTTCGTGCCCCTCCTCATCGGAACGGGCGGCAACACCGGCAACCAGGCGGCCACGACCGTGACTCGTGCCATGGCACTGGGCGATATCCAGCCACGCGACCTGCTCAAGGTGCTCCTCCGAGAGCTCGGAGTCGGTTCCTCGCTGGGCGCGGCTCTGGGAATCATCGGGGGCACGATCACGGCCCTCGTGTTCGAGCCCCGCATCGGTGTCGTCATCGGGCTGACATTACTAGCGGTTTGCTCCTTGGCCGCCACCGTGGGAGGCATCATGCCGATGGTAGCCCGTGCCCTGCGCGTCGACCCGGCCGTCTTCTCCAACCCGTTCATCAGCACGTTCGTGGATGCCACGGGCCTGATCGTCTACTTCCTGATCGCCCGAGCCGTACTCCAGATCTGAGTCGAAGCCTGGCGACGGGCTGGCGCCCCTCGGGGCCGGCACGGGGTGTTGTGCTGCATGGGGGTGCACGAGGGGGGGGGTGCTGCACGAGGGCCTGCGCGTCATGCGGGACCGTGTCTGGAGCCCCGCCGAAGGTGGTTGCGGCCCCGCCAAGGTAGTTGCGGTCCCGCAGAAGGTGGCGTTTACCCGATTAGGCGGCGTTTACCTTCGCCAGGTGGGGCTTTAACCCCCACCTGGCGAAGGTAAACGCCACTCGCGCGGGCAACCCCCACCCAAGAACGCCACTCGCGCGGGCAACCCCCACCCAACAGGGCGCACCGGGAGGCCGACGTCGTCGTTGACGCCTGGCCGGACCCAACGAAGAAGGGCCGGGGCTGTTCGCCCCGACCCTTCGATCGTCATTCGCTCCATCGTCGACTACTTCGACCAGGCTCCCGCATAGAAGTCCTTGGACCGAGAGTCCAGGAGGTCGCGGTAGGCATCCGGATCGAGTGCCTGTGCGGAGTCATCAGGGACCTCGTCCGCGAAGGCCGAGACGCCCAGCCCTGCCTTGTGGTCCTTCACCTCGAGGCCCGCGGCCTCGAGAATCGTGGGATACATGTTCAGCTGGTCGATATTGGGCCGCATCTGGCGGTTCTTGTTCTCGCCCGGCACCCAGACCCTGTTGAAGATCGAGCGGTTCGGGTTGTTGTCCAGCTGCTCGTGGAAGGCATCGCCGGCGCTCATGTGCTTCAGGTGGTCACCCATGATCACCACGGCGGTGTCGTCCAGGTAGCCCTTTTCCTTCATGTAATCCACGTAGCCGGCAACCTGATCCATCGAGCAGGCGTACACGGAGGTCACGTCACTGTCGGTGTCCTGCTTGCAGTAGTCGTACATGTGGACGGGCTCGTGCGTGTCCAGGGTCAGCATCGACAGGTTGAACGGCTGCCCGGTCTGCTCGGACTCTGCGTGCAGACGATCGATCTCGTCGCGGGCGTGGGCCATAAGACGCTCGTCGCTCAGGCCCCAGTCGCTGCGGAAGTTCTTGGCGTCCTCTCCCATGGAGCGCCAGGTGTTGAGATCTTTCTCCTCGTCGAAACCGTGGCTGCTCAGGAACTTGTCCTTGGAGGCGAAGGAACCGTTGGCTCCGCCCAGGAACTCGCTCTTGTAGCCATGGTCGGCCAGCACGTTGCCGGCGCAGTTGAGTCCGCCGAGGTAGTTGTCCTGGGTTCCCTCGGACTGCCCGATAGAGCTGCCGCTGCCGATGATTCCGGGGCCCTTGAGCGGGACGCCGCACTGGGTCGAGGTCAGACCGGCCATGGTCCATCCTCCGCCCTCGTACTGCTGGAAGTTGTCCACGCTCTTCCAGCCCTCAGACTCCTGGGTCGAGTTCTGGAGCGAGGAGAACGCGTTCTTCTCAAACAGGCTCTCGTCCGTCAGCGTTTCTTCGCCGGACTCGAGGTAGATGGTCACCACGTTGTTCTTCTTGGAGTCGTCGGTGATCTGGGGCTCGGCGTAGTAGTCATTCATGTCGTACTTTGAGCTGGCGGACTTGATGTAGTCGCCCATGCCGACGGTCGTGGCAAAGGCCGACCCTCCGCCGACCGTCAGGGCGACGACCAACACGGTGGAGATCGACCGCCGGATCCACGGCTTGCGCCGCTTCGTGTGCTCCAGGCCGTTCTTGCGAAGTTTGCGGAGCCGGAGGTGGCGGAACACCGCGATGCCGATCGTGATCAGAACCGGGAGGACGCCGATGCCGAAGATGCCCATCCACACAATGGCGCCTCCGCCTCCGTCCGTCTGCACGGACACCAGGTTGAGGAGCATCTGCCCCACCGAGATCTTGCCCCAGAAAAAGCGAATACCCAGCCCCGCGATGAGCAGGACCAGACTGAACCAGATCAAGATGTAGACCAGAATGCCGCCGATGACGGCGCCTGCACGCCGGCTTACTTCGACAAACCGACCGGACATGTTTTTACCTCGCGTTCGCTGACTGAGTGGCTCCCCCAAATTCATGGCCGCATGTAGTAAAAGGGCACATTCAAGGATCTTGGCAACAATACACTACCCGTTTACGCGCCATTTACCCATAGTCGGCGTGTTCTTGGGCACGTCAGCGGCCTGAATCCGAAAGGACCCGAGCCTCCGCAGTGCGCTCCACGCGGTGCAGGGCGGCGGTCCGGGCACCCGCTTCCTCCCGGTCGGTGTCACCCCAGAAGTGAGGCGTATCCCTCTCGATACGAGGGGTAGCGGAAGTCCGTCAGTGACCGCACCAGCGAGCCATCGATTGACTTGCCTCGACCTCCCCCGCTCCCGGAGGCGTCGGGCGGAGCCGGAACCCCCAGAAGTCCGGCGATGTGATCGGCAACGTCCCCCAGGGGCGCCGGGCTGTGATCGACCGCGTGCACCAGGGCCGGAGGATTTTCGGCTCCAAGGACGGATTCGATGACCGAGACGAGATCGTCCCGGTGGATGCGATTGGTCATGCGATTCCGCACCACGGGCTCGCCGCGAGCAACTCGGTTCGCCAATGCTGTTCGGCCGGGCCCATAGATCCCAGCGGGCCGCACGATCACGATGCGCGGGAAGAGCTCCATGGCAAGGAGTTCGGCAGCCCTCAGGATTTTTGCCGTCTCCCGACTCGGCGAGGGATCGGTCGCTTCGGTCACGGTTTCGCCGTCGTTCTGCCCGAAAACTCCGGTCGAGGACACCAGGACGACGAGCGGTTCGACCCCGCCCGGGCCCCGAGGAAGCGCCCGCCTCAGGCCGCGCAACCCGTTCAGGTACGTTCTCTCATAGGCATCCGCGTCGGGCGAGTCCGCCGTCAGCGTGACGACCACGGCGTCGGCCCCCGGAAGGTCCCCTTCCCGCGCGCCCGTCAGGTCCAGAGCGAGACCCGAGATCTCGGAGGGAAGCAGGTCGGCTCGACGTCGAACGCCCGTTGCACTCCACCCGTGGGCGACCATTCTCAAGCCCGTGGCGATTCCGACGTCGCCGCACCCGGCGAGAAGAACATGCTTGCGCGTCATTGGCGTCCGGCACCGAAAGCTTCGGCAACACCGTTGAGCTGGTTCTTGAAATCGTTGTAACCGTCGAGATCGAGCGAGACCGTGGCCCAAATCTTCTCCGGCACTCCCTCGGCGTCGTGCCGAAGCGCGGCGCCTGCCTCGGTCAGAGCAATGAGGCGACGACGTTCGTCTTCCGGGTCACGAAGCCGCTCGAGCAGTCCCCGTTGTTCCAGGCGGCGGAGGACCGGAGTCAGCGTTCCACTGTCCAGTCCGAGAAGATCGCCGATCTGTCCGACGCTCTGCGCCTCCTCGGTCTGCCACAGGGTCAGCATGACCAGGTACTGCGGATACGTCAGCCCCAAGTCCTCCAGGAGGGGCCTATAAGCGCGCACCATGGCGTGACTCGCCCGGTAGAGGGAGAAGCACAGTTGGTTGTCCAGAGCCAATGGAGAGTTCGATGTCGACACAAGCTCATCCTAACAAACCCATTGACGCATTTATATTGTGCTCATTATAGTTGTTTCGTAAGCAAATGCGAGGAGTTGATCATGGAACCTCTATACACAGCAGAAGCCCTGAGCACGGGAGACGGCCGCTCCGGCCACGTGCGTTCGAGCGATGACACCTTTTCGGTCGATCTGGCCCCGCCCAAGGAAATGGGCGGTAGCGGTCAGGGAAACAACCCTGAGCAGCTCTTCGCGGCGGGATACGCCGCGTGCTTCCATTCGGCACTCCAGATGGTGGCCAAAGCCGACCACAAGAAACTGGGCGATTCCGCGGTAGGTGCACGCGTTTCCATCGGCAAGGAGGGCGAGGGGTTCGGCCTGTCCGTTGTCCTGGAGGTCGTGGTTCCCGACCTGCCCGTTGAGGAATCAAGAGAGCTGGCCGAGAAGGCCCACCAGGTGTGCCCCTACTCCAGGGCGACTCGCGGCAACATCGACGTGGAGCTGGAAGTCACCGACCAGTAGTCACCCAGGCTCGGGGAGGCTCATCAGGTGTTCTGGGTCTCCCCGACGTCGCCGACGTCCGCGTCGGCCGTCTCGTCAATAATGTTGAGGATGTGCTGGAAGTGAGCCGAATCCGGCTCAATCAATGACCCGTGAGTGTCCCCGTCGGTCAGGTGAAGGCTCCCCCGACCGCCGGCCTTCTTGACCGCGTCGATATAGCGTCGCGAATTCTCCGGCGACACGACCTCGTCGGCAGTCCCGTGCACGGCGACGACAGGCAGGGACGTATCAATGTTCTGAATCGGATCAACTTCGGAGTACCGCTGAGCGAGCTGCTCCGGGGTGCCACCCAGGGCATCGGTGATATTGACGTCGCCATGATCCGCCGCGTACTTCATATCCAGAGGACCTGCCAGGGAGACCACGCGCGTCGGGACGAACTTCGGATGGGCACCGAGTTCATGCTCTTCCTTCGAATCGCGCGTGCCGGCCCACATGGCCAGCTGCGCCCCTGCACTGTGACCGACAACCAGTTCGTCATCCGTCGTGAACTCGGGGTGTTCCTTGCTGAGTTCCGGAATGAAGTCCAAGGCCGAGGCCACGTCGGTGAACGTCGTCGGCCAACCGCCACCCGAACCCACGCGGCGGTATTCGATGTTGTACACGGCCATGCCGCGATCCACGAGCGACTCCGCGTAGGCCTCGAAGTCCTTGGCGCCGATCGAACTCTGCCAGGCGCCACCATGGACCAGAACCACCAGCGGAACGGACTTGGCCTTGTGGTTACCTGCCGGAAGGTACAGGTCGCCCCAGTTCTGCGAAGGGTCCCCCTCACCCTTGACCGGGTAATTCACCCTCTTGTACAGCGGCTCGTCCCGCTGCACCACCGATTCCGCCTCCGCCTTGGGCGCCGATGACGACGCAGAGGATGCCGAGGGTTCCGAACTCGAGGTTTGCGCCCCTTGATCGTTCTCAGGGTCCCCGGAAGAACACGAGGCCAGGAGGAACGCGAAGATCACTCCCATCGCAACTTTGCGCGCCCTCGGTAGCCACCTGCGGTCGGAATTCGCATCGGTCATCGGGGACTCTCTTCCTGATACGGATGCGGTGGTGTCCGGCCGCATCGTGATTCGGGGAACCTGTATTCACGTGCTATGGATCACTGTATCAGTGGCGCTATTTTTCTCGTCAAGAGGTGAACGGCCCACTTTCCGATGTGGTTTCCGTTGCTTTGCAATATCCACAATTTCGAACATTGAGCCCTACGAATCGGAGACGAATCTAGACTTTCTGCCCAAAGACGCGCCGACTGGCGCGCCGGTCGGACCTCTTCAGCCCATCCGCGGTCTTGGCGGGATTCGCTCGCCTGCATCGTGCGACGCCATCTCGAGACGAAACAATCCGGGCCCCGATGGGATGGGGAATTGTCGAACCTTTGGGGGAAGGTGTTTCATGCGTTCTCGTCGGGAACAGAATTATTCATGTCGTCACGGACAGAGCAGGACGCGGGCGCGATCCGTCCGCGTTTCCACGCTCAGTGGCCTGCTGATAGCGGCCGCCGCGACGAGTCACTATGCGGAGGCCGCCACTCCGCAGCACGCCGCGGCCGTCACCAACCGAGAAGCGTCGAATCATCGTGAACGTGTCCCCCTGGACAGCTCGGTCCTGGATGACGCCGTGGCCGCGGCAGAAAAGGCCGGAGTCCGGGTGGAGCGGAGGACAGCTTCGCCCGACGTCGTGGACCCGGACTCGGTTCGGGAACGCCAAGAGTCGATTTCGCGGTCCTACCGGGAGCAGGCGAATGCTCTCGGCTCGGTTGCCGAGAAAGCCCGGAACGAGCGCGAGAGGCACAACCAGCGGGTTGCCGAATCGGAGGCCCGGTACCGGCAGGCCAGCGAAGCCTACGAATCCGAGAAAAAGGCTTACGACGCCGCCAAGTCGGATTACGATGCCCGGAAGGCGGCCTACGACGCACATCTCAAGGAGCAGATCACCGACGCGAATCCTGACGTGGCTCTGACACCCGGGAAGCTCGTGTACGAACAACCCTTCGAGATCTCGGAAAACCGGAACAGTCTCGTCTCGGTCGAAGGCATCGAGAATCACCCGGGGCGAGCGAATCAGTTCGACCGCCACAACAATTACAATTCGGATTCGGTGACCCACATCAATCCGGTCGACGGTTCGAGCTTCACCATCACGTACAAGAACGTTGCCAAGGACAAGGCTTCCGGTCGTTCTCTGGATGCCCGGATCCTGGTCTCGGACGTCGTCACGTCGACCACGAACGACGGCGAACCGGCCATCGAGGTCTTTTCGAACTATTCGGACAACCTCGCGCTGTACAAAGTCACCGCGCTCAAACAGACCATCACTTTCGTCTACTCCGACACCGGAGAGAACTACGCCAATAACTACTACGTTTCCTTCGGTTCTCTGAACGGCCAAAGCGGCGATGGGGCTTCCCGTTACGAATTCGCCAGCGGAACGTACACCGCTGGCGGGGACGGGGTCATCGCGACGTTCCTCAATCCTGAGTCAGAGATCTCCCCACGGTCCCAGCCGGTCCACTTGGCGTCGCACCGGGAGGTCCCTCGAGCCTTCATGCTGCCTCAGGGAAGCAACCAGTCACGAAGCATTGCGGACACCGACCCGGAGATCATGCGGCGACTCGGCGTGACCTTCCTGGCCCACAATGGGTCGTCCTTCTGGGTGGGGACCTCGGGCGGCTCCGACGGGCGCGATCCCGACGACGTCGGCGGCATCACGGCGACGTACAACCACGTGATGCTCTCAGCCGACACCGTCGCTCCCACAGAGTCACTGCCCGCGCCGCCCACCCCGCCGAAGCCTCCCGTACGGGAGGTGGTCCCCGATCTGGACCCGATCGTCGCCTCCGTGGAGTACCACGAGCTCTGTGCCCGCGGTTCGGGGACGGTGAAAACGGCTCCCGGCGAGGGAAAGTTCGTTCTTCCCGGTCAGGTGACCCATCAGACCGTGACCAAGCGGACCGGTTTCGAACCGCTCCGCCAGTTCGTGGTGGGAGACAACATCTTCGCCACCGAGGACGGTCGGATCCCGGTGTCCGTGGACATGTCATCGGTCCGTGTCACCTCGGATTCGCGGGACGTCTCGGGGTCCTTCCGCCTCTCACAGGAGGAGACGGAGTTCCTGGGGAAGAAGGTCCTGCAGATACGTGCGGAGGCCATCGACCCGGCGTCATTGCCGATCAACACCGAGTTCGCCCTCCACATCGCCCCCATGGCATTGGCCGATGGAAAGGCCGACGACCTGGTGGATGCGGGCTTCGGGATCGTCAACGGCAGGCTCGACTACACCGAGCCACACACCTACCATGAGCCCTCGATTGAGCCGCACAAACATGGTCTGGTTCCTGGGACGAGCACGAAGGCCGACGGCCGAACCGTCACCGTGGGAGACACCATCGAATACAGGCTGCTCCTGGATACCTCCCAGCTGACCGACGTCGCCGAACCGATCACACGGTTCGGGATGCTGGATGACTACGACGAACGACACGGCCGCATCCCCGCATCGGCGGTCCGTGTTCTCAAACTCCCTGCCGATGCAGACATTGCGCCCACAGCGCCCTTGGACGAACTCGCCCGACACGGCGCGGAGGACGTCACGGACACATTCGACGTGACGGATTCGGGGGCTCAAGGTATCTCGATCATGGCGAAGATCGTGGATGGTGCACCGCTTCCCCCGCTCGGTTTCAAGTACGCCATTTCCCTGCCGTACTCGGTATCAACGAATAGCGATGGTGAGATCCAGAATTCCGCGTGGGAGATCGTTAACGATCACAAGGTCCAGGCCGAGACCGTGGCCAATGTTGTGAAAAGCATCAGGCCGCACAAGGACATCGTGGTTTCCGCCAAGAACCAGTCCTCATTGGACGGGAAGGAAATACACAGTGGGCAAACGTTCGAGTACAGACTGGATTCCTCCGTCCGTCCGTCGCACTACGCGGGGCGCACTGTCGAATGGTCCGTGTTCGACGACTACGACGAGTCCCACGACCGTTACGACGGAGACTTCACAGTCCTCTCCCGCAGCGACTTCGTTCTGGAGGACGGAACCGTCGTGTCCGCCGGGCAGGACATCACCCGCTTCTTCACCCAGAAGATCGACGACCGGTCGGGGGCTGTGACCTTCACGGCCACGGAAGACTTGCTGAAGGTCCTCAACCTCGAAAAGAATCTCGAGAAAGAACAGTCCTGGTCGGTGTACGCCCGCATGACCCGAATCGCGGCCGGCGACGTCGAGAACACCTTCACCGAGTCCTACAACGGTGCGTGGTCAGCCTCCAACACGGTGCGGACCCGAACGCCCGAACCGCCCGCGCCGCAACCTCACCCGAAGGGCCCGGAGCAACCTCCCATGCCGTCCCCGGAGCCTTCCGCCACCCCCGAGCCTCCGGCTCCGCCGGTTCGGCCGCCCGCCGGGCCACCCGACATTCCGGAGGCGTCAGGGACTGCGGAATCTTCGAGACCATCGCCGGGCGAACCGACCATCGGCCCCCGTTCTCCCGGCCCTGCCGCCTCGACTATCGCGTACGAACCTTCGGGCAAAGGCCCAACCGCCCACACGGGCAATACCGGAGAGGACGGCCACGATCCCGTCCTCGCGGGAGGCGCGGCCCTTGGGGGAACTCTGCTGGGGTACGGCGTCTACCGCGCACGCCACCGAAGGATTGAGGAATGAATGCCTCACCCACGGGCGGCCTCGTGGCCGAGCCATACTTCCCGGAACACCTCTGCACGGCCGGTTGCGGAACGCTGCCCTCGCCGTGGACGAGCAATGATCTGCGCCGGGCTCCTGATTTTGCTCCTGACGGCCCTGGCACAGTGCGCAAGCATACGGAATGTTCCACTCCTGCTGCGCCACCCCGAACTCATGTTCCGCTCCGTCTCGGTCTCGCCCGAGGGACACCGACTCGTGGACCGCGGGCCCGACCGAACCGCTCTGGACGCGGACACCGGTGGTCAATATGCCCCACGGCCTCACCGCGCGTTCCGTCATGCTTCCTGCACCGGAACCACCGGATCGGAGACGGTGCCCCCGATCGAGGCGAACAGCTGGCACGCGCCGTCGTTGGGGGCACAGGCGACCTTCGTCCCCGTCAGAACCGACGAATCCGGCGAGGTTCCGTTGCCGTCCGCCCCCGGTGGCGCCTGGGACGATCGGTCGGCCCCGGCCGGTTCCCCCACCGGGTCCACGTTCCTGGCCGGACACGTGAATCATTCCTCCGGGCGGCTGTCCCCGTGGGGGCGGTTGCACGATCTGGAACCGTGTGCGCCCATCGAAGTGGCCGATGCCAACGGTGGCATCCACACCTACCGCGTCACCGACCTCTACGTCGTGCCCCAGGAAGGACTCAAGGACCTCACTGCTCTGGTGGCAAAGACGGGGCCCCCGAGGCTCAACCTCGTGACGTGCTCCGGCCCAGAGGTCTCAGAGGTCGCGGACGGCCGGTTCGATTACCGGGACAATCTAGTGGTCCGGGCCGAATCGGCCGACGAACCGCCGAGATGACCGTTCGTGAGGGGCTTCAGTCCTCGAGGTGCTCGATGTCGCCGAAGGTCTCGGTCTTGTCGCCCTTGCGATGCACGAAGAACCAGTTGATCAGTCCCAGCACGATGCCGATGACCAGCAAGGCACCGGCAATTTCGTACTGGATCCAGGCCGACCGGTCCCGGACCCACGGCCCGGCCAAGTAAATACACGTGATAACGCCAAGGATGGGGACGATCGTGGGAGCCCGGAATGCACCGGAAGGAGTGGGATCGCGCCTGAGCACGAGGAGCGCGACGTTGACCACGGCGAAGACGCACAGCAACAACAGTGCGGTCGTTCCGCCGAGGGCTCCGACGATGCTCTTCTGCCCACTGAGATTCACATACACGATCAGACCGATGGCCAGAATCGTGGTGAAGATGATCGACACCCACGGCGAGCGACGCTTCGGCAGCACACCCGCGAAGGGTTTGGGCAGAACATGCTGCTTGGCGAGCCCATAGAGAAGACGGCTTGCCATGAGCATGTTGATCAGGGCGGTGTTGACGACGGCGAAGATCGTCAGGAACGGGAAGATCACATCGACCGGGATGCCCGGGGCACCCACGCGCACCACGTCGAGAAGAACGCCGGCATCCGGGTTCTTCGGGTTTGCGATGTCCCCCGGGGGAATCACGATCGTTACCGTGACCGCAACGAGGATGTAGATGATCACGCAGACACCGAGCCCAGTCAGCATCATCCGGGGCATGTCCTTCTTCGGGTTCTTGCATTCCTCGACCAGGTTGACCGAGTCCTCGAAGCCGACCATCGCAAAGAAAGCCACCGACGTCGCCATGGTGACAGCCGCGAACATATTCCGGTCGCTGTGGTTCTCGAAGACGACAATGCGTCCGAGATCGCCCTGGCCACCGATGATGGCCGCAAAACCGATCGCAATGACGATCCCCATCGCCAGCAAGGTCACACACGTGAGGATCACGTTGAACTTCACGCTCTCACCGATACCGCGAAGGTTCACCAGACCCAGCACCACGATGATGGCGATGGCCGAGAGCATGGAGGCCGTAGGACCGTCAGGGATGCCCGGGATGAACTGGCCGATACCGATCAAGAGGTTCTTGCCCACCAAGGTCGATGAGGTCGCCGCGCTGGTGATACCCGAACACGCGACCGCGAAGGCCACGATAAAGGTCACGAAGTGGATGCCGAAGGCCTTGTGTATATAAAGCGCCGCACCGGCAGCCTGTGGGTACTTGGTCACCAGCTCCAAGTAGGAAAAGGCAGTGAACGTGGCAACCACGAAAGCCACGAGGAAGGGCAACCAGGCCACGCCGCCCACTTCTTTGGACACGGGACCCGTGATGGCGAATACGCCCGCCCCGATCACGTCCCCAATGATCAGGAGGACAAGTAGCTTCGGACCGATGACTTTTTTGAGCTCCCCCGGTTCGGTGCTCGTCTCAGCTGCTTCGGTACTCACGGGAGAACCCCTCTTATCAGTCGATGCGCGTGTCTTGCACGTCACTCTACGGTGTGGCGTGGCATGCAAGGGCACAATTCAATCACGGATTCACCGACATTAACCTCTCCCCCTTTTGACCGACCGCCCCCGGCCGCCGGCTCCCAGCCCAGGCACCATTCGAGACCTACCGCGTTTCCACCAAGGGGCGCAGTATGGGAGCAAGGCAACAGAGACGTGCATCACTATTGAACCCGAGGAAGAGGACTGAACAGATGAAGATCGTGAGCTCAACCGTCGCATTCGACACGAACGACATCGAGACGGAGACGGCCTTCTGGGCCGCGCTGATCGGGGGCGAAGTCGACGAGGAGGACCGCGACGACCCGCACTGGCGAGACATCCTGGTGGACGGTGAATTGCGCGTCTCCATTCAA
Organism: Rothia sp. HC945; assembly: GCF_051370785.1. Lineage (NCBI taxonomy): Bacteria > Bacillati > Actinomycetota > Actinomycetes > Micrococcales > Micrococcaceae > Rothia > Rothia sp. HC945. The sequence goes on from NZ_JBFCSN010000003.1 coordinate 79,312, forward strand.
TACGCCGAGGACCATATTCCTCCGACATGGCCGCCCGAAGAAGGAGATCAGCACCAGCAGGTGCACATGGATTTCAACGTCGAGCCGGAAGACTTCGAGGATGCGTGCCGCGAGGCGCTCTCACTGGGAGCGACCTCCATCCGGGAACCCCGCGACAAAAACGCCTCCCACGGCTTCCACGTCTTCGCCGACCCATCGGGCCACCCCTTCTGCATCTGCTGGGGGTGACGATACGGCTCCGTGCGATGCTGGGACGAGGCATCAATCCCGGGAGGGCCATGAAAACCACGAGTATCACCATGATCACCGGAGGGCTTGCCCTCCACTCCTCGTCCGCACAGCTGGCCGACCGCTTCAAGGACGCGGTCAAGGAAGAGATCTCCGGTCGCGGACTCGAACCGAGAATCCGAACCCACCACCTCAGCCAGTTCTGCTATGAGATCGCCGACTTCATCACGAACGGATACCCCGAGGGCGAATTGGAGAGTCTCCTCAACGAGGTAACCGCCGCCGACGGCGTCATCACCGTCTCCCCGACGTTCCAGGGCAGCTATTCCGGGCTCTTCAAATCCTTCTGGGACCTGGTCTCGGCCGAGGACTTCGAGGGCAAGCCTCTCCTTCTGGGAGCCACGGGCGGTTCGCCGCGACAGTCCATGGTCCTCGAATACTCGATGCGACCACTGTTCACGTTCCTCCACGCCGACGTCGTCCCGACCGGCGTCTACGCAACCTCGACCGAGCTGTCCTCAGAACACATGCTGGAGGACCGCATCGGACGAGCGGCACGGGAGTTCGCACTGAAGGTCATCCCGGAGACCGAGTAGCTCCTCCCCCGGAGACCACGACGGCGGGCAACGACCCCGCGGTGAATCAGGCCGAGAGGATCCCACTGGCCCCGATATAACCGGCCATCATGGCTCTGGCGACGTTGCGAACATCGTCGTCGTCCGGGAGGAACGTTGAGGAATGCAGGCTCTCCGACGTGCCGGTGCCAACGAACAGCATGAGAGACGGAAGCGATTCGGCGTAGAACGCGAAATCGTCCGCCCCCAGCGATCTCATATCCTCGATGACCGAGAAGCCGAGGTTCACCAGAACCTCGTGGGCGGATTCGGTCATGGAGGGGTCGTTGAACAGTACTGGCTCGCCCGCGGTGATGCGAACTTCCGCCGTGCAACCATGCACCTCGGCGGTCCCGTTCGCGATGTCGCAGACCTTCTGCCGCAACTGCTGCCGCGTCCGCTCGTCCAACGACCGCAACGTGCCGGAAACCGTAGCTTCGCCCGGTACCACGTTGGCCGCCTCACCCGCGGCAAAGGAAGAAACACCCAGCACTGCGGGACTCATCGGATCCACCAATCGGCTCACCACGCTCTGGAGCCCAACCACAACCTGCGACGCGGCGAACAATGAATCGTTGGTCAAGTGAGGGTAGGCAGCGTGGCCCGGCGTTCCTCGGATCGTCATATGAAACTCGTCAGCGGCGGCATTGACCCCACCGGGAGTGCAGGAGACATACCCTGCGTCCAATGTCGACTGCACGTGGGTTCCGATCATGGCACCGCACTGCTGGTCCGCCAGAACCCCCGATTCCGTGATGTCCTCGGCCCCCGAGGGATACGTTTCTTCGCGCGGCTGGAGCACAGCCAGAGCCGGCCAGGGGGTTCCCGCGTCGCGCACCGCCGACAAGACGGCGACCAAGGCCGCCATGTGGACATCGTGCCCGCACGCGTGCATTGCCCCCAGGTTCTCCGACCGCCACGAGGCCCCGGTTTCTTCACCGACCGGCAAGGCGTCCAGCTCCGCACGCAGTCCCACGGCCGGGCCGGGTCCTCCGACTCGGCACACTGCACCCGTGCCGGCGAGGTGAGTCACCGACTCCGGATCAACCACCCCGGCCAAGTGTTTGAGGACGATATCCCGGGTCCCAGCCTCCTGGCCGGAGACCTCCGGGACTCGGTGCAGAGTTCTTCGAAGCTCACAGGCCGCCGGTACGTGAGCGTCCAGGGCTTCCCACAACTGGTTCTCGTTCATGCATCCAATCCATAGACACGTCGTGCATTGTCTCGGGCCACCATCTCGGCAACGCGGCACGCGTCCGAGGCCGACCACTCGCCGTCCTCAACCCATTGCCGAAGGACTGTGGCCGTACCGCGCCGCCACAGCACGGACCCCAAGTAGTGGAGCTCGGGCGGACCCCACGCATCCGAGGAGTAGAGAAGCTTGCCGAACGGTGCCAGCTCCATGCTTTCGGCAATGATTCTGGTCGAAGCGGCGCCCGTGTAGTTGATGCCGAGCCCCACGTCCATGTACACGTGCGGAAACACGTGGGAGAGGTACCCCGCCATCCGGTGGTACGGGTAGCAGTGCAACAGCATCACGCGCACGCCGGTTGGCTCCACGGTCCGCAGCCACTCGGTCAGCAGAGCGGGATTGCACCGGTGCATGTCCAGGTCCGGGTCTCCGAATCCCACGTGCAATTGCAACGGCATGCCGGTGTCGCAGGCGGCGAAGAGCAGAAACCGGAGAAGGACCGGGTCCTCGACACGCGGACGCGTACCGGGCTCGAACTTCGCCATCCAGGCCCGGGCCGCGGCGACCACCTCGGCACTCGTCGGGCGGGTTGGCTCGAAGTCGAATCCGTACCTGTACGCCACGATGGATTTCCAGCCGACCGCGGTTCGCGCCGCTTTGTCCAGGGCCTCCCGAAACCGTTGTTCCAGGTCCTCCGGCTCACAGGTCAGGGCGAGGTCCTCGAGCGTCGATTCCAACCGGACGATCTCTCGAGACCGCCCATCGAGCTCGGCTTGCATACGCTCCACGCCCCAAATCTCGTCCGCCGAGAAACCGGTGTCGACCACCCAGTCGTCGACACCGGCCGCGCCCAGGAACAGCCTCGCCAGTTCCCCGGACGACCAGGTCGTTCTGGCGTCCCAATAGTCGTTGGCGCCAACGCGTTCCGGAAGCCCCAGCAAAGGGGCGCAATGCCTTCGCACGGCAAAACCCAGCTGGGAATCGAACGCAGTGAGCCCGGGCGGCTGGGGCCGGTCGGACTCGGAGATCAGAGATTCGAAGCCATCGCGGCCGACCTCCAGGGCCAGGGGGCCGTGGACGTGGTGGTCAACGAGACGAACCGTCGCCAGTGTTTCATCGAGGTCAGTAGGCATGAGCCACCTTTCGGCAGACCTCGAGCCGGTCGAGCCCATCGACCTCCGCGAGGTCCGCCTTCTTGACGTCCACATACGTCTGAAGGAGTTTCGGATCGAACCAGGAGGCGGCGACGTCGTCCGAGGTCAGTGCCGCCAGCGCATCGTTGACGTCGATCGGCAATTTCGGTGTTCGGGCGAGATCTTCCGTCGGGGCGTCCTCGTGCCAGATTCTCTCCCTGCGGTATTTTCTCCGGATACCTTCCATTCCTGCACGGACGATGGCACCCACGGCCAACCACGGATTGCTCGTCGCGTCGGCGGCACGGTACTCGAGGTTGAACTGGTGCTGGGGGCGGCCACCACCCAACGTACTCGTCGGGCAGATGCGCACCAGAGCTTCCCGGTGGTACTCGCCGAGGAAGACGCCGCCAACGCTCCACCGGTTCGGGCTCAGCCGCAGGTACGAGGACGGGCTGCACGCCGTCAGCGCCGACAGTGCCCGGGCGTGCTTGATGATTCCGGCCGCGAATTGGGCGCCGACCTCAGCCAGATCGGAAGGTTGTTCGGGGTCGTGCAAAACGGGGGCTCCGGTGGCGCTGTCCCGGAGAGAGAAATGGATATGGACGCCGTTTCCCGATCCCTCGGGGTCCAGAAGGGGCGCGAATGATGCGGTGCGGCCACGTCGTCGCGCGAGATCCCTGACCAGGTCTCGGAGGACGACGGCGCGGTCGGCCGCCTCCAGGGCGCCGGTGGGACGGAGGGTGATCTCGAACTGGTCCCTGCCGTACTCGGGCAACCACGTCTCCGGCTCCAGACCCACGTGATTGAGAAGTTCCACCAGGTCGGTCCCGAACGGCTCCGCAGCCCGGAAGCGTTCGAAGGAGAACGGGGCGGTCTCCTCGGCACCGGTCATGCTGAACTCGTGCTCGAAGGAGGCCACGACCTCCAGGCCGGTCAGCTCCTTGAATTCTTCGAGAGCGTTGCGCGCGAACGTCCGCGGGCAGCAATCCCACGGGGAACCATCCGGAAGGGTCTGGTCCGCTAGGTAGAAGTTCAGGCCAGGAGCGTCGCCGTCGGCAGGCACCGTGACCACGGAACCGGCGTCGGGAATCAGGCGCAGATCACCTGTCGCCCCGAAAACATTGTCCTCGGCGATGCTTCCGAACGCACCAATGGCCAGGTTCGCCGGAACCCATCCGACGCCTTTGGTCAGCACCGAAGGCGTCTCCTTCCCGGGAACCGAACGTCCTCGGGTCTGTGCCGAGATGTCGTTGGTTGCGATGAAAGTCAGGGGTGATGTTGGCATAATTTTCCGCTCGTCCTCGAAGGAAAGATGCAATTCTGAATCTTATGTTTCACGAACCGCATTTAGTCGTCCTACGGTAACGCACATTACACGATCAGAGAGACGCGGACCACATGAGAGGACCTGAGGGCCGCCCCCATCACCCCTCTCCCAGCAGCTCTTCGAAGGCAACGACTCTCTGCCTCCCCGAGTCCCCGAGTCGCTCGGTGACCGCGCCGATCAAAGCCTCCGTCAGCGCTGTGGCGGCGGTCAGCGAGTCGAAGGGCGACGCGGATTCGACCTCGCTCGAAAGCACCGTCCGGGCCACATCGGATACCGGCGACAGCCGGTGATCGGTCATCAGGCACACCGAGGCACCGCGTCCATGAGCCAAATCGGCCAACCGGGCGGAATCGGACGAGTACCGGCGGTAATCGAACAGAATCAGCACGGAGGCGTCGTCCATATCCAAGACCCCGCTCCGCCAGGAATTCTCATCGCGCTCCAGGACGGTCACTCCGCGCCGCAGCATCTTGAGATGGTCCGCGAAGTATCCCGCCAAGTAGTGACTGAACCGCCCCCCGCTGACCACGATGCGACGTTTGGGGTCGGACAAGAGATCCACCGTCGCAGAGAACTCCGACTCCGGAACCTGCTCGAACGTGGTCGAGAGCATGTGCGAGAAGGACTCGAGAGACCGCTCGAGCACACCCTCTCCCCCAACCCCCGACTTGCGTCGATACTGTGCCACGGGGGATCCCTGGGCATTGATCTCGGCCACGAGGCGGCGCTGGACGTCCGGCCACCCGGTGAACCCAATCCGTGAGGCGAAGCGCAGAACCGTCGGCGCACTCACACCGGACATGGTCGCGACTTCGGCCACCGTCGTGAGACCGGCACTCGGGTAGCGCGCAAGCAGCACACGGGCCACTTTCCGCTCCCCCTTGGTCATGCAATCCATCCGTTGGCGCACCAGCTCTCGCACTTCCGTGCACCCGTCGCCATCGACCCCGGATGTCTCCCCCTCTGAGCCTTCCTTCAAAGATTCACTACCAGAACCCATGCGCATCTCTTTTCCTCGTCTACCGGAGCGTCTCCAGTGTCGCACCACGCCGAAGGACAACGCGAAATATTTTTTACACTCTTGCCCTAGACGATCCAACCTGTAATGTGTATAACTCAACCTGACCAACTGTGATCCGCACCATATCGTAGGTGAGTAGCATGCCCGATTCCTCGACCACGCGCCCTCCTCGCAAGATCTCTTCCATCGAGGCGGCCGCGCTCTCCGTAGGTTTCATGGGTCCGGTCATGGCCATGGCTCTCAATGGCATTGGCGTGGCAGACCTCGTGGGAACCAAAGTGCCCTTCACATTTCTCGTTGCGGCGATCGGCGTCGTGGTGGTGGCATACGCCTTCTTCCGCCTGACTGGAAAATATGCGCACTCCGGCTCGGTATATGCCCTCACGGGGGTGACCATCGGCCCTCGGGCCGGATTCTTCTCCGGCTTCGCCTTGCTCGGGACTTACCTCTTCTTCGTGACCTGTATCTTCGGCGCGTGCGGAGTCTTCTTCAACGCATTCCTGGCGACTCTCGGACTCGACTCATCGCCGCCCTGGCCGCTGTTGCTGCTGATCATTGGGGTCCTGGTTTGGACGATCGGTTCGAAGGAGGCCCCGCTCGTCACCCGCGTCCTGCTCCTCATCGGCGGATTCGGCCTGGCCTTGATGGTCGTTCTGACCGTGGTGGTACTGGTGACGGTCGGCGCCGGCAACGGTTCGCACCCCGGAGCCGAGGGCCCGGGGCTCGAACTGGCACCCCTCCTCCCTCATGGCGCCTCCGGATCTGCCGTCATGACGGCCTCCGTCTTCGCGTTCATCTCCTGGGCGGGTTTCGAATCGTGCACATCATTGGCCGAGGAGACGAGGAACCCCAGACGAGCCATCCCCTTCGCCCTCATGGGATCCGTGATCCTGTGCGGAGTCATCTACGTTCTGGTCATGTACGCGCAGACGATCGGGTTCGGGGCGACGGAGGCGGGCGCGAAGTCCTTTGCCGCCTCGGAGTCGTCACTCATCGATATCGCCCTTCAGTACACCAATCCGTTCTTCGCCCAGCTCCTGGCCTTCTCCGCGTTCGCGGTAGCCTTCGGATCGGCGCTGAGTTCGACGTCGGCCGGGGCCCGCCTCCTGTTCGCGCTCGCCAGAGACGGGTTCGGCCCCAAGATTCTGGCCAGGACCCGGGCCGACCAGCGCACTCCGCGCCATTGCGTGACGGCCGTGGTGGTCATTGCCTTGCTCCTGTCCCTCGTTCTGCTGGCGGTCCGGGCAGGGCCGTTCGAAACGTACTACTGGTACGCCACCATTGCCGTGCTCTGCCTGCTGGTCGCCTACGCCATGACCTCCCTCGGGGCGCTCTCCGCCATCCTGCATCGGACGACGAATATTCCTCGGTGGGAGATCGTCTTCCCCGTGGTCGCGCTGATTTACCTCGGCTACGTCTACTTCGTCCAGGCCTGGGGCCAGGAGGCCCCGTATAGCTACTTCCCGTGGGTAGCAGGCCTGTGGTGCGCCGTCGGGCTCGGGATGGCGTTGCTTCGACCCGATATGGCCAGGAACATCGGGGATGAGCTGATCCAGGCGGACGACTGAGGCCCCGACCGCTACGCTTCGCCCATCAGGGTCAGCACCACCAGCAGGACATTGAGCACCACGATCGCCACGGCCACGACGAGGGCAAGAACTCGGACCACCCACGGATTGGCCCACCGGCCCATCAGCCCACGGTCGGCCGTGTACCGGGCGAGCGGAATGATGGCGAAAGGAATGCCCAGCGACAGGACGACTTGGCTGATGACCAGGCTCCACGTGGGGTCCCACCCGATCCCCAGGACCAGGAGCGCAGGTATCAGGGTGACCGCACGGCGCACGAGCAAGGGGACCCGGATGCGCAGGAGACCCTTCATGATGGCCGAACCGGCATAGCAGCCGACCGACGTCGAGGCGAGCCCGGACGCGAGCAGTCCCACCGCGAAAACGAGCCCGACCGCGGGACCGAGATGCTCGGAGATGGCTGCGGCGGCCCCCTCGATGCTGTCGGTTCCCGCAACGCCAGGGAGGGACGCCGCCGCCATGAGCAACATGCCGATATTGACGGACCCGGCGATGATCAGCCCCAGGACCACATCCCAACGGGTCGCCGACAACAGGCGCGACGTCGTCGTTTCGGAGCGTGACTCGGGGCGCCCGTGCCGGTCCCGGACGAGCGCGGAGTGCAGGTAGATGGCGTGGGGCATGACGGTGGCACCGAGCATACTGGCTGCCAGGAGCACGGATTGGGAGTCCTGGAATCGAGGGATCAGCCCTTCGGAGGCCGCGCCCCAGTCCAAGGGGCTCACGACCAGCCCGGACATGAACCCGATGGTGATCACGACCAGCAGACCAACCACCAGCACCTCGAAGCGCCGTGGATTCCTGCCGTTCTGCACGGCCAGCAACACCATCGAGACGGCGCCGACCAGCACACCTCCCCAGAGCATCGGCATACCGAACAGGATGTGCAGGGCAATAGCCCCACCGACCACCTCGGCGAGATCGGTGGCCGCCGCGACGATCTCGGCCTGGGCCCAGAACAACAACCGCGGACCCCGACGCATGCGAGCCCCGAGGAGATCAGGGAGGCTCTCACCCGTCACGACGGCGAGCTTCGCCGAGAGGTACTGAACCAGAACCGCCATGAGGTTGGCCAGAACCGGCACCCAGACCAGGAGATATCCGTACTCCGCCCCGGCCGAGAGGTTCGAGGCGACGTTGCCGGGGTCCACGTAGGCAATCGATGCAACGAACGCAGGACCCAGCAGGGCGATCCACCGTTGGCGCGGAACACGTGGCCGCGAGGCGGAGGAATTCGAGGGCCGCGACACACCGCCCGATTCGGTTCCGGAGCCGGCGTGCACCGATTCGGCCTGCCTCTCGCTCATCGGTTCCCAGCCTCCTCAGATGGTTTTACGCCCTGCCTGACAGGAAGACTACGCCCGAGCGAAGTCGATCGCCACCCGATGAACGCGCCCCAAGGAGGGCGCCCTCAGGAATGAGCCGGCCAGCCCCGTGAATGCGCATCATCGTTCCGGAGAAGTCGATGCCGCGAGGGCGGTGCGGAACGATGACGAAACCTCGGATCAGCCCCGCCGCAGGGTCGAACGCACTCAGTCTCGAGCGAGCCCGAGGATCGCCGGGGCGACGTCGTCCGGCTCCAGGTGATGGTCCGCGAAAGCCAGGAGTTCGTGGTGGCCGATGCAGAAGCTGGCATCCGCATGGCGCAGGAGGTCGACGTCGTTCGCGTCGTTGCCGAACGCCGTATACCCGCCGCCGCAAAGTTGTAATTTCACGAGCGCCGCATGCTTGGAGATACCCGACGGGGCGATGTCGATGAGGCCCTCGGCCGGGTGATGCGTCACGGCCAGGCCGGCCGAACGAAGGCGTTCCTGCACGGACTCGTCCTCGGTGAACAGCACCACCTTGGAATAGGTGCCCATCTCGACCCGAGACACCGCGGACGCCAGGGCTCCGGCGTCGAGCTGTCGATAGATCCGATGATTCGCTTCGCCCGTGTAGGAGTAGTTCCACTCGCCATCGATCAGATAAGCGCATCCGGTCGCCTCGATCAGCCCGTCCACCAGGTCCCGCTCGGAGGGCGCGAAACCAACGACATCGATGCCCCCACCCCTTCGCTGCACAAAGGCACCGTTGCCACCGATGAGTGCCTCCTTGCGGAGATCCCGCGGCAGAACCGGGTAGAGATCACGGATCGGCCTGGCCGAAGCGAAGACCAGGGGCCGGACGGACCGCAACACGCGAAGGGCCTCGAGGATGTCCGCGGAGATAGTGCGCCCGTCGAAGCACAGGGTGCCGTCCACATCGAAGACTGCGGGTTCATTCATCACCTCACACCTTATAAGCAGGGACACCGCTCACGAGTGCCCGCGCCCGGCGCGCACGAATGCGGCCGGGAGAAGACTCTCCCGGCCGCATCCATGTCTGCGCGTGGCCGTAGCGCAATAGCCGTTGCCCTAGAACACGCCGGCGTTGGCCTTGCCGGTGTCAGTAGTCGTGTTCTGGCGCGAGTCCACGTTCTGGTCGTTGCCCGTGGTCTTGTCGTCATCCAGGCGGCCGACCTGCGTCACGGTCACGTAATTCTCCAGGCGGCCTTCCTTCGTCAGCCCGTCACCGAAGTCCAAATTGGCGATCAGCTGGTCCTGCCCCACCTCCACCGGGTTGGCCAGGGTGACCATGAAGGAGCGGGTTGATGTCTTCTCGTCGAAGCCGAGGTCCTGGGTGTAGGCCCCGTTGAACCAGCCCGGCGTGATGACCCGATCGACGCCCTGGGGGCCCTTCTCGGTTTTCACGTCGATGCGGAAGCTGATAGCCGGGAACTCCGAGTAGTAGCGTTCCGATCCGACGTTCTTGGCATGAACGGCAACCAGGCCGGCGTAGCCCTTGGCCTTCATACCGGAGACGGTGTACCCGACGCTCAGATCATGGGCCGGCGTCGCCGTCTCGTCCGCCTGCGCGGCACCCGCGCCGAACGTGGTGATTCCAAGGGCGAGAGCTGCTGCGACCGCCGTCGTGCGGCCGATGAGCTTGTTCTTCATGATTGTTCAGTCTCCGTTCCGTGAATCAGCGATGGTCTAGGAATCAGCCGGGTTGTTGTACAGCTTGACGTCGACCTCGTTCTTGACCGGAACGAAGGCATTCCAGGCCGTCGGGTTGGTCCAGGTACCGTCCGCGCCGCAGATCTGCTGCGTGCCGGACATGGTCACCGTGCGGAAACCGTACGTGGCCTCACCGGTGTATCCCGGGGGAACGTCGTAGGGGCCGACCGTCTGACCGACGTTCCAGGACAACTCGTAGGCGGCCTCGAAGCCGACCTTCTTCGAAATTTCGGTAGCGATACCGAACGTGCCGCCGTCCTTGGAACCGCTCGCGTTGATCGTCGTGCTATTGCCCTGCTCGCCGTTGACCTTGATGTTGATCGATTGGGACTTGGAGGTCTCCTGCGTCAACGGGATGTTCTTGTCCGTGTTGTTGGCCGTGGAGATGGTTCCGACCGGCGAGAAGTTGTCCTTGACCTCGTAGACCACGGTGCGACGGTCTTCGAGCGCGTTGCACACCGGGTGCGGGTTGAGGACGTTCGGTTTGATGTGGTCCGATCCGTGGTAGGTGTTCACGATCGGCAGGGTCGGGTTCAACTTGGGCGTTTCGGGATAGTGGTTCTCGATGGTCGTGGCGTTCGCGGGCATCGCGGCGAGACCGACCAGCAGCGCACTGCCGCCCAGAATTCCAGCCATCTTTCCTGTCAGCTTCATAGGTGCTCCTCGTTTGGACCTTGATCTGCGGATCCCGGCAACCAACACCGCACGCTGTGCGATGCACGAGCCCCATCCGTCAGGAATGAGGCCCTCCGGCCGGCATCTGACCGGAACGATACATAGCCAAGCGGCCTTTTTGTACTGCCTAGTACATATGCACTTTTCGAGCGCGCCGCAACCATTGGAAGCGGCATCGCGGGGATCCACACAGAAACCCACGCAAATGCATGTATTCCGCAACCACTCCACGAACCCCGCGCTCGAGGGCGGAGCAAAAGAGAGGAGCATCGGAACATCCGAGGACTCCGAAAATGGTTTGTACCGAGCAGTACACAACGACGGACAGAAATCCCGTCGATTCAAGATTTAACGTATGGGTTTGGTTTGCCTTACCCGGAGGTCATGAGAACCCCACGAACGCGGCCAGCGCAGGTCAACCACCCCATATTACGTTTTATGAAGCGGCGGTCTCAGCCGCGAAAAGTCCGACCGCGGACCGCCCCGGGACTCGACCGCATCGGAGTTCTCGATCACGCCCCGGATGAGGCCCACCCGTCGTACCCTCCGGAAAGGCTCCGAATATCGACGTCGGGCCTGGCCGCCGAGACTATTTCCATAGCCTTGCGGGACCGCGCGCCGGACTTGCAGTAGAAGACGGCCGGGCCCTCGGGGTCGAGCCGGGAGCCGAGCTCAACCCCGGAATCACGTTCGATCTCCCCCAGCGGAATGTTCTCGGCTCCGGCGATCGCTCCGAGTCGGCTCTCCCAGATTTCCCGCACGTCCACGAGCGTCACGTCCCTTCTTTCGGCCAGAAGCGTTCGGAGGCCGTCAGGTGTGATCTCATCCTCCGGCACCGTCGGTTCGGACCCGCCTTGCAGGGAACAAGCGGGGCCCACCACAGATTCGTCCAGGTCTGGGGCCACGGTCGTGACTCGAGGACGCCCCGGATCGGGTGCGAGCCGCAGCTCCTGGAAGGAGGCCGCGAGCGCGTCGTACACGAGCACGCGGCCCAGCAACGGCTCGCCGACGCCGGCGATGACCTTGATCGCTTCGGTGGCCATCAGAGTCCCGATCACACCGGGAAGGACCCCGATCACGCCCGCCTCGGCGCAGGAAGGTACCTCTCCTGGCCCGGGGGCCTCCGGAAAGAGGTCCCGGTAGGTGGGCCCATGCCCCGACCAGAAGACCCCGACCTGTCCCTCGAACCTCAGGATTGCCCCGTAAACCACGGGCTTGCCCACAATCTCGGCCGCATCGGAGACCACGTAACGGGTCAGAAAATTGTCCGATCCGTCGATGACCAGGTCGACCGATCGCACCAGGTCCAACGCGTTGTCCGACGATATGCGCACGCGATGCTCGACGACGTCGGCCTCCGGGTTCAGGCCCCGAACCACGCGCGCCGCGGATTCGGTCTTGTACCGTCCGATGGTGTCCTCCGAATGGATCACCTGCCGGTGGAGGTTCGAACGGTCCACGACGTCGTCGTCCACGATCTCGATGTGTCCGACACCCGCCGCTCCCAGATACTGGAGTATCGGGGAACCGAGACCGCCGGCACCGACCACCAGAACCCGCGAGTCGAGCAGCTTTCGCTGGGCCTCGGGTCCGAAACCGGCCAGACCGAGATGCCTCTGGAAACGTTCGAGCTGGGCGTCGCTCCAATCCTCGATGCCGCTCATATCCTTTCCTCCGCACGGACCCTGCCTTCGCGCGGGGACGAGGCGAGCGCCTCCGTCCGGCGCGGAATCCTGCCCGCCTCACGAGCCAGGTACCCGGCCTCGACGCCGCGACGCATGGCAAGACCCATCGACCGCGGATCGCGGGCCCTGGTCACGGCGGAAGCCACGAGCACGGCGTCGCACCCGAGCTCCATGGCCTGCGCGGCCTCGGAGGCCGTACCGATACCCGCGTCGACCACCACCGGGACCGTCGCGCGGGCCGCGATCAGTTCGATGTTGTACGGATTCAGGATTCCCAGTCCGGTCCCGATGGGCGAGCCCAGGGGCATGACCGCCGCGGCGCCGGCGTTCTCGAGCCGGATCGCGACACCGGGATCGTCGGTCGTGTAGACCATGGGCGTGAAGCCCTGCTCCGCGAGCGTCTCGGTCACTCGCAGTGTCTCGACCACATCCGGGAGCAGCGTGTCCTCGTCGGCGACGACCTCGACCTTGACCAGATTCGTTTCGAGGGCCTCCCTCGCCAGGTTCGCGGTGAGCACGGCGTCCCGCGCGGTGTAACACCCGGCGGTGTTGGGCAGGACATCGATGCCGAGCCTCTCGAGGAGCGCAAAAACACTGGTCTTGGTCGACGGATCGTAGCGGCGTACGGCCACCGTGGTCAGGGTCGTCCCGGAAGCAACCAACGCCTTCTCGAGTGACGCGAGGTCGGTCGCACCGCCGGTGCCCATGATGAGTCGGCTCGTGAGCTCGTAATCCCCCACCCGGACCGGAGACAAATCCGTCGCGGTCCCGGCGTCCGATGCCATGGTCTGTGTTGACTGTTCCATGCGAATTCTTCCTTATCCTCCTTGGACGGCGGTGACCAGGTCGATCTCGGTTCCGTCGTCGACCACTCGTTCTTGCCACGCGGTGCGGGGCACGACCTGGCCGTCGATGGACACCGCAACACCGAGGCGTCCGCCGTCGGTCGGACGACCGTCCGGCTCCAGGTCGCGGTCCAGAACCTTGCCGACCACATCCACCAGCGTTGCCCGATCGTGCACGCTGATCTGCCGTTCGTTGACTTTCACGGATTTCATGCGGGTATTCCTCCTGCAAGGCGCTCGCGCGCCGGTCCTGCCCGCTCGCCGAAGCGAGTGGGGTCCATGGTCTCGAGAAGCTGGGCGTCGTCTTCGCCCAATGGTTCGTGGGTCAGAAGGGCCGCCCCCAGACGCGCGCCGAGGGGTGAGAGGAGAATTCCGTGGCGCGAATACCCGGTCGAGACCACGACGCCGGGGGCGTTCGGGACACAACCCAGATACGGGATGTCGTCGGGTGTGCCGGGGCGCGCTCGAGCCATGGTCTCCACGAGCTCCATATCTCTCACCCCCGGAGCCACGGTCACGGCGTCCTCCAGCAGCTCCTGCACGCACCCGGCGTTGACTCCGGACAGGCCGTCCTCTCGAACGCTGGCGCCGACCACCAGGCCGCCATCCGCACGGGGCACGAGGTAGACCTGGCGGCCGAGGACCGTGGCCCGAACGGTCGCATTGACCAGGTGCCTCTCCCCCGGCGCAAGGTATCCCTCACGAAGCCGGAGCCTGAGGACGTCCCCGTGGACCGCTCTCAGGTCCAGCGGAAGCCCCTCCGTCACGCCTTCGAGGCTTCGATATCCCAAGCCGCAGGCGACGAGAACCCGGTCGACCCGGTGCGCCCGGCCCTCGGCCGTCGTGAGATCGTGCGATATCCGGTCCCCGTGGGACTCGTCGATCCGGACAACGGTCTCCTCGCAGACTGCTGCGGCGGGGCCGACGCCGGGAAAGTCGCGAGGGTCGAGTTCCCCGGACAGCGCATCCTTGAGCGCTCCGAGAAGGAGACGGGGGTCTATCTGGTGATCGCTCGGAACTTCGAATCCCCCCGACAATCGGGGGTTGAGACCGGGTTCCGCCTCGCGCAACTGCTGTTGCGAGATCGGCCTCGTGTGCATCCCGTGCTCTGCGTGGACCCGTGCGTGGTCGGCCACCCGAGTCAGATCCGCCCGGTCCCCGGCCACCAAGAGCGTTCCGTTCTCGAGGTAACCGTGCGGTCGATCCGTGGCCCGAGCAAGGCGAGCAATGTGCTCCGGATACTCGCGGAGCGCGGCGAGCATCAGGGGGTACAGCCTGTCCTGTCCGAATTGGACCTCGCTGATGGGCGCGAGCATTCCCGCCGCGGCGCGCGTTGCCCCATGGCCGGGGTCCGGGTCGAAAATCGTCACGCGATGCCCGCGCAACCGCAGTTGCCAGGCGGTCTGCAGGCCGACGACGCCGGCACCGACAACACCGATATGCATCGGTTGATCCTCCTCACGGCGGCATGATCCGCATCGAGTCCTGATGGTCGGCGGTATTGCCCTCTCAGTCCGGCCGTCCCGGACTCCCATGTGCCTCAAGTCTAGGCACACTCGACCGGGGGTGCACACCGCCGGTCCGCCCGAGTTCGGGACCGTGGTTGCGGGGTGGGTTAATGTGGCTTCCGTGACGACCTTCAAGAATTCACCCCGCCGGGGCCCACTGACGTCTGCGGATTCCCCTTCGTTGTCCGCGACCCGGGCCACCCGACTCGAACGGCTCCGCAGCGCCCGCCTCTACCTCTGCTGCGACCTGCAGAAGTTCCTGGCCACGGCTCCCGGGCAGGATAGCGTCGAACGGCTGGATGCCGACCGGCTCGAACTGTTCTTCCGGTCGGCGTTCCGTGGCGGCGTCGACATCATCCAAGTCCGGGACAAGAAAGTCTCGATCCGCACCGAGTTGGAGGCCCTCCGCCTGCTGGTTCGCGTCGCGGGGCAAGAGGGCGGGCTCTCCGCGGCCAACGACCGCGCGGATGCGGCCCTCCTCGCGCGGGTCGACGTCTTCCACGTGGGCCAGACCGACCTGACCACGCACCAAGCCCGGGCAGTGCTCGGGGACGACGTCCTCCTGGGCCGCTCGTGTCACACCCGCTCGCAGGTGCTCGCGGCCTCCGAGGACCCGGGAACGGACTACTACTGCACGGGTCCGGTGTGGGAGACACCGACCAAACCGGGCCGGCCCGCCGTCGGACTGGACCTCCCCGCATTCGCGGCGGACCTCGATCCCGTCTGCGACACGTCCTCGACGCCGTTCTTCGCGATCGGCGGTATTGACGAGGAAACCGTCTCCCAGGTCAAGGCCGCGGGTGCAGGAAGGATCGTCGTCGTGCGCGCCATTGCCGATGCCCCAGCCCCGGAGAACGCCGCACGTCGGCTCGCGGACGCGCTTGGGGCGGAGTAAAAACCCGAAACATTCCGCCGATGTCGAAAAGGTCTGGACGCGCCGCCGCACATTGGTTTTGCTGTATACATGAGTACTTTTGCTGTGACCAATCCGAACACCGGCGAAGTCGAGCAGACTTTCGATTCCCTCACCCCCGAGGAGATCGCCGAAGTCATCGATACCGCCGACCGTGCCTTCCAGGACTGGAAGGAAACCCCCGTCAGCAAGCGCGGCGAGGTACTGAAGGCCTTCGCCGATCTGGTCGAGGGCAAGGCAAGCGAACTGGCCGATCTCATCGGCAAGGAAATGGGCAAGCCCAAGAAGCAGGGCGAAGCCGAGGTCAAGAAGGTGGCCTTCACGGCCCGCTGGTTCGCCGAGAATTCGGAGAAGTTCCTGGAGGACACCCAGCTTCCCGACGCACAGGGCGCGGACCAGACCTACGTCAAGCACGATCCGCTGGGCGTACTGCTCGGAATCATGCCCTGGAACTTCCCCTACAACCAGATCGCCCGTTTCGCACTGCCGAACATCATGGTCGGCAACGCCATTCTCATGAAGCAGGCCGCTATCTGCCCGACCTCGTCCCAGGCCTTCCAGGACCTCCTGGAGGAAGCCGGGCTGCCGAAGGGCGTCTACACCAACGTGTACCTCAACAGCAGCGACGCCGAAGAGGTCCTGAAGGATTTCCGAGTCAAGGGCTTCTCCCTGACCGGCTCGGAAGAGGCCGGCTCGTCGGTCGCCAAGATCGCCGCGAAGTACTTCAAGCGGTCGGTTCTGGAGCTCGGCGGCAATGATCCGTTCGTGGTCCTGGACACCGACGACGTCAAGGGACTCGCCCAGAAGGCCGTGACTCTGCGGACGGCGAATGCGGGTCAGGTCTGCACCTCCCCCAAGCGCCTGATCGTCGTCGAGGAGTACTACGACGACTTCGTCGCCGCAGCCAAGGAAGCCGTGGAGAACGTGACCGTCGGCGCCTACGACGACCCCGCGACCGACATGGGACCGCTCTCCTCCGAGGGCGCCCGAGACGAGGTCGTGGAGCGGATCCAGAAGGCCTCCGAAGAGGGCGCCACCCTGCACACGGGTGGCGAGAAGTTGGACCGCCCCGGCTGGTTCATGTCGCCGGCACTGCTGACCGACATCGACCCGAAGTCGGATCTCGGGTGCAACGAGCTCTTCGGGCCGGCCGTCATGGTCTACAAGGCCAAGGATGAAGAGGACGCCCTCCGGATCGCCAATGACACGCAGTACGGCCTGATGGCTTCGGTGTGGACCACCGACGCGGAGAAGGGCAGGAAGTTCGCCGAGCGGATCAACGCGGGCATGACCTTCGTGAACACTCACATGGACTCCAGCCCTGAGTTCCCCTTCGGCGGGATCAACCGTTCGGGCTATGGTCGCGAGAACGCCCAGTGGGCACTCCAGCAGTTCACCAATGAGCGGACCGTCCGTGTGAACAACCAGCAGCTCTAGTCTGCTTTCCGTGTCGGAGGCACCACCGCTCACCAGGTCCGCCTCCAACGGATAACGAGGGGTCGGGCACCGATACCGGGAAAATCCCCGGTCGGCGCCCGGCCCCTTGTTGCATCCGGTCACTTCCAACCGTCACCGGTCCATCAGTCGACGTCCGCCTCGGGGCCTCCGCGACGATGACGCGGTGCAGGGTGGTTCCCCGTGGCGAGCTCGGACTCGCCACCGACCCGACGCGCATCGGTCTCATCGGGATCATCGTTGATGCGGTTGTGGCGGAAGTGCCCCAAGGCGGTCAGCGCCACCCCGGCCGCGACCCACACCATGAGGGTCCACCACTGCTGGGCCGTCGGGGCATCGGGGAAGTAGCTCAGGGACCTCAGGAGCGTGTTGGACGCGCCGGGCACCAGATACTGTCCGATCCTTCCCCAAGGCTCAACCATGAATTGCCACGGGGCCTGCGCCCCGGACAGCGGATTGCCCAGGAGCATGGTCACGACGGCGCCGATACCGATACCGGGCGCCCCGAGAATCGCCGTGCACCCCAGGATGAAGGTTGCCGTCGCCATGGCCGAGAGCCCGAAGGCCAACCACACGAGCCCGAAGTTGCCCTGCACGAAACCGAACCACGTGTGGAGGATCAGGGTCAGGCTGAGGCCGCAGGCCGCACCATAGGCCACGGCCGCGATCAGCCGCCGCCACACTCCCTTGACCAAGAATGTGATCAACACGCCGCCGAGCATGCCACCGAGCACCAGCGGGAAGGCCGCCGCGGCCAGCCCAGACCCGTTGGAATCGTCGTCCGAAAGGGGCACGACCTCGGTCTCGGCCACCTTGGTATCGGCGGCCTTCTCCTGCATGGCCAGGGCCTTCTGCGCCTGCTCGGGTTTCAGCTGACCGCCCGAGGCGGCCTTCATCTGCTCGACCTGGCCGGTGATCTGGCCCTTGGTCTGCTGCGTGAGTTGATCGGCGATGCCGCTCATGACCTGCGTGGCGGCCGAATTCGACGCCGGTGCGGTCAGAACCTCCGGGGCCCCTGGCTGCTCGGCCAGGATCACGGCGCCGTAGGTCTCGCGGTGCTTGATCTGGTTGACGGCGTCATCGCGACTGTCGGCAGACACGAAGTCGAAGGTGTCCCCCGACTTTTCGCTGATCTTGTCCTCGAACTGGTCCACGGTCTTCTGCGGACCAGCGACACTGACCGGCATGTTGTGTGCCTCGGAGGTCTTGGTCGGCCAGGTGAAGGCCAGGACGAAGACCGTCACGATCAGCGCCGCGAGCACCGAAACCCCAAAAACCTTGCCGAGGTGGCTTCCGACGTGCTCTTTCGCGGTGGTGGTTGCGGATTCGGCGCCCGTGCGCCGCGAATCCTGAACGCTCATAGCGGCTCCTAAACAGAATGATCCTTCTAGTTGCGTTCACAATAACAGAACAGGTATTCTTTTTCCATGCCGAGGTTGTCAGAGTCATCAAAGATCGAGCGGCGTGAGCGCATCATCGCCGCAGCGCGCCGTTGCTTCCTGAACAAGGGCTTCTCCAACACCTCCATGGCTGACATCGTCGCGGAGTCCGGGATGTCCCCCGGGTCGATCTATTCCCACTTCGATGGCAAGGCATCCATCATGCGCGGCACCGCGGAGCACATTTTCGGCGCGACCCTCAAGGATCTGACCGATATGGAGACTGAAACGGGGGACCCACTGGCCCTCTCGGAGGTCGCCCGGTTGCTGATCGAAACCTTGTTCTCGATCGACTTCGGTCCGCTGCTCCTCCAGTTCGTCGCGGAATCTACCGTGAACTCTGAGGTCCACGAGGTCGCCCAGGAAAACATCCGCCGGGGCCGCACACTGCTTGCGGGAGTACTCGAACCCTGGTCGGAGATGAAGGTCAGTCAGGGTGCCGACCCGGACGACGTCGTCGCCGACCCCTCCCGACTGGCGAACGTCCTCATGCTCCTGTTCCACGGCCTTCTGATCCGCACCGCCGTGGACACGGATGCAGATCGGGATCAGCTCATTGAGGACGCGCTGAAATTGATCCCGTAGGACCGTTTCGGGCGGTAAGGCCCGGCCGGTCCGCATCGATGCGAACCGGCCGGGCCCGTGAAACAACCGTCAGACCGTCACGGCCGCGCGCAGACGCCGAGCGGACTCGACGAGTCGAGCCAGGGCCGCGGTGGTCTCCTCGTATCCGCGGGTCTTGAGACCGCAGTCGGGATTCGCCCAGAGACGGTCGCGAGGGATCGCTCGGGACGCCGCGGAGAGCAGGTCCTCGATTTCCCCGACCGTGGGCACACGAGGTGAGTGAATGTCCCACACCCCCGGTCCGATGCCTCGCTCGAATCCGATATCCGCGAGCGGGTCCAGCAACTCCATCCGCGAGCGCGCCGCCTCGACGCTCGTGACATCGGCATCCAATGCGTCGATGGCGGACAGCACCTCGCCGAACTCCGAATAGCACAGATGGGTGTGGATCTGGGTTTCGGCCCGAACCCCAGACGTCGCGATCCGGAAGGACCGGACCGACCAGTCAAGATAGTCCGGCCTGTCCCGTTCCCTGAGCGGGAGCAGCTCACGCAGGGCGGGTTCATCCACCTGGACGACGCCGATACCGGCTCTCTCGAGGTCCTCCACCTCGTCCCGGAGAGCGAGGGCGACCTGCTGGGCCGTGTCCGCGAGCGGTTGGTCCTCACGGACGAACGACCAGGCCAGGATCGTCACCGGGCCGGTCAGCATGCCCTTGACCGGCTTGGTGGTCAGCGATTGGGCGTAGCTGATCCACGGAACGGTGATGGCCTCTCCCCTGACGCCGGGTCCTTCGCGGCTGACGTCCCCCCACAGGATCGATGGCCGGGTGCACCTGGACCCGTAGGACTGGACCCAGCCGTACCGGGTCACGTCGAATCCGTCGAGGTTCTCCGCGAAGTACTGGACCATATCGTTGCGTTCCGGTTCGCCGTGGACCAGAACGTCCAGCCCGAGGTCCTCCTGGAGAGAAATGACCGACCGGATCTCCTGCTTGAGCCTTTCGACGTATTCCGCCTCGCCGAGGCGGCCTGCCCTGTAGTCTGCGCGCACCGACCTGATGTCTGCGGTCTGGGGGAAAGACCCGATCGTCGTCGTCGGGACATCGGGCAGGTTCGCTGCGATGCCGTCGGAGGCCTGCTTCCGTTGGCGCTCTACCGCGGTCTCCCGATGGCAGTCGGCCTCGGTCAGACCCGAGACCCTCTCGCGCACATCGGCATCGCGCGTGCCCCGGGCCTCGGCGCGGTGCCGAATGGCCTCATCGGACGCTTCGAGGTGATCGGCGATCGCCTCGGATCCTTCGGCCAGCCCCTTGGCCAGGATCACGGTCTCGCCGACCTTTTGGTCTGCGAACGCGAGCCACCGGAGCGGCTGATCGTTGAGCCGGTCCTCCCGGGAGGCGTCGTGCGGGACGTGGATGAGCGACGTCGACGTGCTCACCGACACTCTCGCCCCCGCCTCGTGCAGCTCCTCGAGCAGTGCGAGCGTTCTGCGCAAGTCGGTGCGCCAGATGTTCTGTCCGTTGACGACGCCGGCCACCAGAACCGGGGCATCCGCGGAAGTGAACAGCGCGAGCTGATCCGCGCTCGGTTCGCGGAGCCGTCCCCCGTCCGGGCCGGAGACCAGGTCCACGTGCACGGCATCGACCCCCGCGTCGACCAGCGGCTCCAGGAGATCCTCTGCGTCTCCGTAGGGGGTCGCGACGAGGATCGACGGGTCGTTGGGCGTCCGTGCGGCCGTCAGGTGCCGATACGCGTCACGGATGCGACCAGCCAGGTCGGACCGGTGATGCTCGGTCACGAGTGCGGGCTCCTCGATCTGAATCCACTGCGCTCCTTCGGCCGACAACTGGTCGATCAGCCGTCGATAGACCTCGACGAGATCATCGAGCCGGTCCAGAGGGTCGAAGCCTTCGGGGGCGGCGTCATCTGCCTTCGACAGCAGGAGGAAGGAGACCGGCCCCAGAAGCGCGGGTCGCAGTGGGGTATCGGAATCTCCGTTGCCGGCACGGAACTGCCCGATGAGTTCCCGCGGATCCGCGGCGAACGGGGTCTGTGGTCCGATCTCGGGAACCAGGTAGTGGTAATTGGTGTTGAACCACTTGGTCATTTCCAAAGGCCCCCGGGCCTCGTCGCCTCGGGCCAGAACGAAGGATGCGTCCCGGTCCAAACGTCCGTCCTCATCGGCGAGGTCTGCGAAACGCGTGGGCACTGCACCCGTCGCCAGGATGGCGTCGAGAACCTGATCGTAGAGGGCGAACGAGGCCGGTATCGACGAGTCCTGAGTGAGGCCGAGATCCGCGAGCCGACGCACATCCCGCGCACGCAGGGCGTCGACGGAATCGGTCAGCTCACGGGATCCGCTGCCGGAAGCCCAGTAGGATTCGAGGGCCTTCTTGAGCTCCCGGTCGCGCCCGATCCTGGGGTAACCCAAGATGCTCGCTCCAGGGAAAGGACGGCCACGGGTGGCCGACGGGCTCTCGTCGGTGATGGGGTTCGGGGCGTTGGTTTCGGTCACGGTGATCTCCTCACGTTGTTTTCTGTCGACGGACGGGTGTTTCAATGGCGTACCCCGACGCAGACCGAGTCGGTCCACGAGCTCGAGTGCTGCCGGGTGCTCGTTGAAGGTGTAGATGTGCAGGCCGGGCGCCCCGGCGTCGAGGGCCCGACGGGCGAATTCCTCGGCCGAGTCCACCCCCACGGCCAGGCGTTCGGCGAACGACCCGGCCGATTCGAGGCGGGAGGCGAGCTCCCGGTTGGGCTCGATGCCCGCCAGATCGCACACACGCAGGTACCTGCGCAGGCTGGTCACGGGCAGGATGCCGGGGATGAGCGGCAGGTCGACGTCGTTGGCGCGGGCCCGGCCGACCAGCCCGGCGTAGTCTTCCGGATCGGGGTAGACCTGGGTGATGGCGAAGTCCGCTCCTGCCCTCTGCTTCGCGAGCAGAACTTCGGTGTCGTGGTGGATGCTCGAGGATTCCGGGTGCCGAACCGGGTACGCCGCGACCCCGACCGCGAGGCGCCCCGCACACAATTTGGCCGATCCTCTGGCCTCGACGCGGCGGATGAGCTCGACGAGATGTCGGGCGAAGGGCAATTCGCCCTCGCGGAGCGAGTAGCCTTCGGGCCTGTCTCCGCGCAGGGCCAGGAGCCCCCGGACCCCGAGAGCGATGATCTCCTCGACCAGATCCTCGAGTTCGGCGGCGTTCTGCCCGGTCGAGAGGATATGGGCCAACGGCTTCAGATCGGTCTCGTCCACGAGGTGGCGCAGGAGGTCGATGCTCTGCCGTCTCCTGTCCCCTGCCAAGGCGGCCGTCACCGACACATAGTCGGGGCGCGTGGGCTCGAGTTCGGCGATGGTGGCCCTCAGGGCCTCCGCACTCAGGCTGCTGTGCGGCGGATAGAGCTCGAAGGACAGTGCTGGTCCGTCTTCACGTTTCACGCCGGGTCTCCTTTCGGTACACCCGACGGAGGCGGCGTCAGTCGATACGCGGGCCCCACGACCGAAAGCACGGGATCGGCCGGGGAATGCGCCCGGCGTCGTCGAAGGACTACCGATACACTCCATCGGACCTGGCGGGAGCACCGTGCCTCGGAACCGTTGGGGTGCACGAGGCGGTTGCTGCGGCGTCGTCGAGCCAGGTCTCTCGGCCGCTCTGGATAGATACGCAAGTATTCAAACCCGGTCTCCTGAGCGGCCGCAAGGATGAGGTGTCTTTGACGCCACGTGTCGCGTCATTGAGCACAACGACGGGCCGAAGAAATACCGGTGTCATATAAGGACGACCCACGTTTTTATGACTCAGGCACGTAAGGTTCCACGTTTTTCTCGCGCGGGAGCGACACTCCGTGAGGCTTCCGATGTCGGCGAATCGCCGTACGTCGTCGGGAACGAAACCAATTCGCGACCGAATCGTGACCATTTGTTGATTTATTTCCCGGGCTGGGCGTGAAAATCATAAATAGGCGATTTCGCATATGCGCGTTCCGGCCTGGATTCATTGTGGGTCGGTACTCCCTCATGTTTTGATGGGAAGGTCAGTTCAATCACCATTGAGAGGAAAGCATGACCGAGAATCACGAGTCCCCGGCCGGGAACCAGCCTCCTCAGTACGGGAGCAACCCCAGCGGCGGACAGCCCCAGTACCCGGGCGGACAGCCCCAGTACCAAGGCGGCGACGCAGGAAACGGTCATGGTCCTCTCCAGAACCAGGGCGGAGATCTGGCCGCACCCAAGGCCGTGAACACCGCCGCCCGGCTGATCTACATTTCAGCGGCCATCAGCCTGATCAGTTTGATCATCTCCCCGTTCGTCCTCATGGGCACCGACGAGTACAAGTCCCTGCAGGACCAGGGGCAGGGCGGCTACGCCTGGGGCATCCTCGCCGTTGGGGCCGTCTTCTCGCTGATCCTCATCGTCCTCCAGGTGCTCTCCGCCAGGGCGGCAACCCGAGGCAAGAATTGGGGCAGGATCGTCCTGCTCATTCTCGCAATCCTGAGCCTGCTCGGCCTGGGCGGTGCCTTCCAGGACGCCCCGGGAATCATTGGGGCCATCGGAACCATTCTCCTGATCATCGGCACGATCATGTTGTGGGTCGGGGAGAGCGGACGCTGGTTCAAGGAACTCAAGCAGCGCCGGAACCCCATGAATCGTTGATCCTCGGAGTGCTTTGACAGCCTCGGCAAACGAGGACCACACTGGATACAAGGCACTGGGCCGCAGGTTGCCCCGGGCTCCATTATTTAGCCGCTACGAGCGGCCTTCCGCCGAGAGGCGCACCCGGTCCAGTGCCCCATACTTCGAAAAGAACCCCCGCTTCGGCGGGGGTTCTTTTCTGTCCGGGTTCCGCCGTTGGTCGACTCTCCTCCAGGGGGGGGTCCCTCGGGGGCCAGGTCGCACACGTCGTGCGGCATGTGTCTGTCCTGCGGCCCCGGATCACGGCGCGAATGAGCTCCTCCTGCGTGGGCGTGCCCGCCCTCTCACGCGCGCCCACCCTTGTGCCTGGCCGCGCTTCTGCCCGGCCGGGCCCGCGGCGCGACGACCCCCGGCGTGCCCCCCCCCCTGCGATGACGGCCCCATTCCGGCGTGACGGCACAATCTTGTGTGAAAGCACCCGATGCCCCTCCTGCTGCGTGGCGGTTACCCAATGGAGAGGCGGTTTCCTTCGTTAGGTGGTGTCTAAACCGCCACCTAACGGAGGAAACCGCCACCGAATCGGGAAACCGCCACCCAACAGAGGATCGAATGCCACGGATTCCGGCCTCTTTTCGCCGGTAACCGGCACCGAATCGGGCAATCACCTCCTAATGAGGCAGGCCTGCTCCCTGAAAACCGTCCGTTTGTGCAGGCAACCACCTCTCTCTTGGGGAACCGACTCCCAACGTGGCCTCAACGCGACAACCCCGGACAGTTCCTGCCGGAAACCGCCGCCGAATCGGGGAACCGCCGCCCAAGAGGGAACCCGCGAGAGTCTTCCGGGGTGCGAACGTCCGCAAGCTCCCAAACGCCGGGCTATCGTCCCAAGCCCCGGGCTAGTGACCCGAGCCCCAGCCCAACACCCCGGGCCCCACCCCAGCGCCCCGCGCGACCCACGCCATCGACCCGCACGCCCCGTGCGCCCGGAGCACCCGCCCGGCCCCGTTCGTCATGAAAGCCCCAAGTCGAGCTTGTTAACCAAGTGCGGTTATCTTGGGAATGATCACCACACCACCATCTTGGAAGGCAGAGCGTGGCACTTCGCTTATTCCCCCAGGAGAACAAGGCCCTCGAGCTGCTCTCGGACATGGCGCAACTGGTTGTCGACTCGACCTCCTCGGCATCCCGCATGATGGGGTCTCCGGTCTCCGACCATGACCAGGGCTTCGAACAGGCCCTGGAAATCGAGGGACGCTCGACGGACGCGTTCTTTGCCCTGATGACCACGGTGCGCAGCGCCTTCGTTCTGCCTCTTCCTCGCGCCGACCTGTACCGGCTCGGTCAACGTCTCAATCAGGCCACGGAATCCCTCACCTCGGCTTCGCACATCATCAAGATCCACAGCCTGGACCGCTTTTCGAATCGGGCCTCCGATCTCCTGGACCTCCTCCAGCGCCAGGCCTCCCTGACCGCCGAAGCGATGCGTCACCTGTCCGACCTCGAAGGCCTGGACGAGTACTGGGTCGAGGTGCTGCGCATGTCGAAGCAGTCGATTCGGACCACGAATCTGTACCAGGCGGACATGATGGACCGCCTCAAACCGGCCGCCTACATCAAGGAAGCCCAGTTCACGGCCCAGTTGCAGGCGGCGTCACTCAGTGTGCGGGAGGTGGCCACCGACGTCGGCCGCATCCTCGTCCAGGAGTCCTGAGGCGTGGAGTACTTCCTTTTCGTCCTGTGCGGTCTCTTCCTTCTGGGGTACACCGCCATCGGGTGCTTCCACGATGCTTCGAATGCCGTGGCGGTCCCGGTATCGGCCCGCGCCCTGACGCCCAAAGTGGCGCTCATCGTCTGCGCTGCCTTTAACGTGGTGGGGCTGGTCGTGGGATCGGTGACCCTGTCGCTCACCTCTGACCAGTGGCTCACGATTCCTCACGACGACGTCGGGCTCGCGGTGCTGACCGCGGCTCTGCTGACCGTGATCTTGTGGGAAATCTTCACCTGGTGGCGGCGTTCGCCGTCCTCCTCGACCAATGCCCTGATCGGTGGCATCTTCGGGGGACTCTGGGCAACGAACCAGGTCGGTCTCGGAAACCACCTGCATCTCGGTCTGACCATGGTCGGCGACGTCATCCTGCCCCTGGTCCTGGCCCCGCTCGTGGCCTTCGGCGTGGCCTGGGCCGTGGTGATTCCTCTGGTGCGCTTCCTCCAGCACACGAGTCCCCAACAAATCCATCGTCGGTCACGGTATGTGCTGTCGCTGAGCACATCCCTCATCTCGCTGGGCCACGGCATCTACTTCGGGCACCGCAGCCTGGTGATCGGAACCCTGATGTGGTTGTCGATCGGCCGAGACATCAGCACACCCCAGACGACCCTGCTGTGTGCACTCCTGGCCCTCATGATGGCCGCCGGAACCCTGCTCGGCAGCTGGCGCATCGGACACACGTTCACGGATCGCCTGGTCGCCCTGGATCCTTTCCGCGGGGCAGTGGCCCAGGCCGTGACGAGCGTGCTCATCTTCGGCACGGGGGCCGTGGCCCGGGATCCGTTCTCGTCCTCGCACCTGGCGGCCTCGGCCGTGCTCGGGGCCGGATCCAATCAGCGATTTCACGCGGTGCGGGCCAATACGGCGTTTCGCTTGGTGGTGACCTGGATCGTGACCATACCGGTGACCGTCGTGGTTTCCGCGGTCTTCTTCCTCGCCCTGTCGCCGCTCCTGTAGCCGCCCTGGCTCGGGCCGCGGGCGCATAATGGCCCAGGGTCAGCCAAAGCGGCCGGACACGTAATCCTCCGTGGCCTTGTCCTGGGGTTTGTTGAAGATTTCCTGGGTCGGCGCGTATTCGATCAGCCGGCCGGGCTCACCGGTGCCCGCGATGTTGAAGAACGCCGTCTTGTCGGAAACCCGCGCGGCCTGTTGCATGTTGTGCGTGACGATGACGACCGTGTACTCGGCCTTGAGCTCGTTGATGAGGTCCTCGACCGCGAGGGTCGAGATGGGATCGAGGGCAGAGCACGGTTCGTCCATGAGGATCACGTCGGGGCGGACCGCGATGCTCCGAGCAATGCAGAGTCGCTGCTGCTGTCCTCCCGACAGCCCGGAGCCCGGCTTGTCCAGCCGGTCCTTGACCTCGTTCCACAGGTTGGCGCTCCTGAGAGAGGATTCCACGAGCACGTCCGCGTCCGATCGCGCGATTCTGCGGGAGTTCAGTTTGACACCGGCCAACACGTTGTCCCGGATGGACATCGTCGGGAAAGGGTTGGGCCGCTGGAAAACCATGCCCACCTGCGACCGCACCCGAACCGGGTCGACGCCCTTGGCATAAAGGTTCTCGCCGTCAAGATTGACCTTGCCTTCGACGTACGCCCCGGGGATGACTTCGTGCATCCGGTTCAGGGTGCGCAGGAACGTCGATTTGCCGCACCCGGACGGTCCAATGAACGCCGTCACCGCTCGGGGCTCGATCTGCATGGTGATGTCGTCGACGGCCAGGAAGTCCCCGTAGTAGACCTTGAGGTGTTCGACGTCGATACGCTTTGACATGATTTTCCTTTGCTGCGGTTCGCGGGATTCAGCGACCGGTTTTGGGGGCGAAGATTTTGGCGATCAGGCGGGCGACGAGGTTGAGGATCATCACCAGGACGATCAGGATCAGGGCGGAGGCCCAGGCGCGATCCTCGGAGACCTGCGGATTGGTCGGCGACGTCGGGTTCATGATCTGGTAGTAGATGAACGTCGGCAACGTGGTCATCCATCCGCTGAACGCGTTGAAGTTGATGCTCGCCACGAAGCCGGCCGTGACCAGGATCGGTGCGGTCTCCCCGATCACACGGGCGATGGCCAGGGTCACGCCCGAGGAGATGCCGGACATCGCCGTCGGGATCACTACTTTGGTGATCGTGCGCCATTTCCGGACGCCCAGTGCGTAGGATGCCTCCCGCAATTCGTTCGGAACGATCTTGAGCATTTCTTCCGTGTTGCGCACGACCGTGGGAATCATGAGCACGGACAGCGCGATCGACGCGATGAACCCGAATCTCGCCGAAGGGTCGCCCAGGACCTGGACGAAGAGTGCGACCGCGAACAGGCCCGCCACGATTGACGGTATTCCCGTCATGACGTCGACCAGGAACGTGATGATCCGTCCCATCCACCGGAAGGCGCGATTGCTGTCGCTGTATTCGGTCAGGAAGACGGCCGTGAGCAGTCCGATCGGGACCGACATGAGGGTCGCCCAGAACGTGATCGTCACTGTCCCCACGATCGCGTGATAGGCGCCGCCGTAGGCCGGTCCGCCTTGGGCGGCCTCGTTGTCGGTGACGCCGCTGACGCCGTTCATCGACGTCCCCAACAGATTCCCCGAGAGGCCAGGAACGCCACGGCCGAGAACCACCCAGATCACCGAGACCAGAGGTATCAGGGCCAGCAAGAAAGCACCGTATATCAGGTAGCGGGCAAAGGCGTCCTTCCCCTTGCGCGAGCCTTCGAGCATTCCGACGGCGAGGGGCCCGGCGATCACGAAAAGGAGACCGGCGAAGACGGCCCACAGGCCGATGCTGAACCCGATCAGAGCGGACAGCGCCGCGCCCAGAATCAGCGCGCACAGGCCAATGACCAGGGGCAACCATCGGGGCGCCTGCCGTCCGATGAGTTTCGAGGAGGTCGTTGCGGTACTCATGAGTTGGCTCCCGAGAATTCCTTGTACCGGCTGATCACCAGGCGCGCGAGCAGGTTGACCACCAGGGTGATCACGAACAGAACCAGACCCGCCGCAATCAGCTCATTGAGTCGCAGGCCGTAGGCTTCCGGGAAGTTGAGGGCGATCTCGGAGGCGACCGTCTGGTTTCCGGACTGGATGAGCGAGGGGTTGAATGGGCCGCCGGAGAGGACAAGCGTCACGGCCATGGTCTCCCCCATCGCGCGCCCGAGGGCGAGCATGACCGAGGAAATGATGCCGGCCCTCGCGAAGGGAAAAACTGTCATGCGGACCATTTCCCAGCGGGTCGCGCCCAGACCGAGCGCGGCCTCCTGTTGCAGAACCGGCGTCTGAGCGAAGATTTCGCGGCACATTGCGGTGATGATCGGCAGGATCATGATCGCCAGAACGATCCCGGCGGTGAGAATGGTCTTGCCGGTCGCCGTCGGCGGCCCTTCGAAGATCGGCAGGAAACCGAGGATTCCGGACAACCAGTCGTAGAAGGGAACGATCTTCGGCGCCAGCACGGAAGCACCCCACGCTCCGAAAATCACCGAGGGGATCGCCGCCAAGAGGTCGATCACGTACCCCACGCCCTTGGCGAAGCGGGGCGGGGCATAGTGCGAGATGTACAGGGCGACGCCGATGCCTACCGGCGTCGCCAGAAGGAGCGCGAGCACGGAAGCGATCAGAGTTCCGACCACGAGCGGCCAGATGTAGGACAGGAACCCTTGTCCACCCGTTACCTCACTCGAGGCCGCACCGAAGATCGGAGATGCCTGCCAGGTCAGGAAGAAGGCGACGGCTGCCAGGACCACCAGAATGATCGCACCGGCGACCAACGTGACGCCGGCGAACACTCTGTCCTGCGCCGGGCCACCCTTGGCGTCCCCGATCGCGACGTGGCCCTCACGTCGATGGTCGCTACTCTCGTCCCCTCGCCCGGGTTGGTCCCCGGTCGGTGTGCTGAACTCGGGAACCGTCGAAGAAGAGTGAGACATGAAACCTCGAGTACTCTCTGCTGGTCGGTTGCGGTCGGTGCGCCGAATTCCCACCAGGACATGCTATGCCCCGATGGGAATACGGCCGAATGGGATCCTGTGGGTCCGCTACTTGGTCGTGATCGAGTCGATGGCCTTCTTGGCGTCCTCACGCATACTCTCCGGGAGGACTGCCGACTTCGCTGCGCTGGCGGCCGACTTCTGTCCGTCCTCGCTGACCACGTAGTTCTCGAAGGCCTTGACCAGATCCGCGGTCTCCTGGTCCTTGTAGGCGGAGCAAATCACGTGGTAGGAGACCAGGACGATCGGGTAGGAACCATCGTTCGGGGTTCGGTTCAGCTCGAGGGACATGTCGTGCTCGCCGCGCCCCTGAACCTTGTCGGACTGCTCCACAGCCTTGGCCGCGGAATCGGCGGACACCTCGACGTAGTCGTCGCCGTCCTTGACCTTGGCGGTGGAGAGGTCGCCGACGGCGGACTCATCCGCGTACGTGATGGCCCCGTCCGTACTCTGGGTCGTGGAGACGACTCCCGATGTCCCCTTGTTGGCCTCGCCCTTGAAGTCGCTCGGCCAATCGCCCGAAGGCTCCTTGTCCCATGCTCCGCCGGAGGCCTTCGAGAGGTATTCGGTGAAGTTCTCGGTCGTGCCGGAGTTGTCCGAGCGGTGGACGACGTTGATCGGGGTGTCCGGCAGCTTGGCTTCCTCGTTCTGCTTCTTGATCTCCGGGTCGTTCCATGTGGAGATCTCGCCCTTGAAGATCTTGGCGATGGTGGCCGGATCGAGGTTCAGCGAGTCGACGCCCTTCACATTGAAGGCAACGGCGATCGGGGACACGTACACGGGGATGTCCATCGCGCCGTCGGGGCCGCACTGGTCCTTGGCCTGGCTGTATTCGTCGTCGTCCAGATGCGCGTCGGAGCCCGCGAAGTTGGCACCGCCCGAGAGGAAGGCCTTGCGTCCCGCGCCCGATCCGTCCGGCGAATACTGGACGTTGGCGCCGGAATTGTCGCTCTGGAAATCCGTCTGCCATTGGGTCATGGCGGCCTGCTGGGCGGATGACCCCACGCCGGAGAGGGTCCCTTTGACGTCCGTCCCCGCCGAGGAGGACCCGGTGCCGGCGTCGCCCGTGGCGTTGTCCGAGCCGCACGCCGTGAGCGCGATGGTTCCTACTGCTGCAATAGCGGCGAAACGCCCGATGCGAGAGATCTTCACGAAAGGTACCCCTTCAAGAGTCGTCGACCGTCCTCCGCTGCTGGTCGCAGCGGATCGGAACGGCTCAGTGATTGTGATGTGACCGGTGCCTGGCCTGCCCGGAGCCGAGCCGGCCACGTGGCCGGAGGCTCCCGGCGCCCGTACTCGGCACGCTACGGAGGACAGGTATCCCCCGGACCCGGATCCGGTGAACTGCGGATGAACTCTGGAACGAAAGCGCAAGGCCGACAAACTATGATTGCCCCATGAGACGAATCTCGGTCAGGGAGAGGGTACGGTCCTCGCGCCGTCAGCTCGTCTCGCGCGCGCGTTTGGGAATGTCGCGAGTTCGCAGCGGCCTGTTCCAGTCACTGCAGATCACGGTGGCCGCCGTCGGCGCCTATTTCATCGCTGAGGTCCTGTTCAGCCACCACCAACCACTTTTTGCCGCAACGGCGGCGATCGTTTCCCTCGGGTACGTGCGCGGCGGAAACCACATGCGCCGCATCTTGGAGGTAGCCATAGGCTGCACCCTGGGCATCGCCGTGGGCGACTTCTTGATGTATTTCCTCGGCAGGGGTCCGCTCCAGGCGTCGCTGGTCCTGTTGTTCTCCCTGCTGCTCGCGCGGTTCCTGGACAATGGGACCATCTTCTCGACCCAGATGGGGTTGCAGGCCGTCCTGGTGGTACTGCTTCCCCCGGCCGTCGACGGCCCATTTGCGCGGAGCCTCGACGCCATCGTCGGAGGCCTGTGCGCCCTGCTGGTCATGGCCCTGGTGCCCCAGGACCCGAGGCGTCAGCCCAAGGACGAGATGAAGAATTTGGTCCGAGAATTCTCACGAGTCCTGAGGGAAGCGAGCGAAGCCATCGGCGACTACGACGCCGCCATGGCCTGGCAGGCACTGATCCGCGCGCGCAAGACCCAGCCCCTCCTGGACCAGGTCGAGAACTCGCTCAAGACGAGCAAGGGGATGGCGCGGGTCGCGCTCACACGACGGCAGGCGCTGAGGGACATTCACGATTACGAGCGCACCCTGCACGGAATCGATTACGCGATACGCAATGCGCGCGTTCTGATTCGACGGATCGCCAACGTGATCAACACGGTCCAGTTGCGCGACGAAGCAATTGCTTCCCTCCGAGACGTACTGCTCGAGCTGTCGGAAGCGGTCGACATTCTCGGGCTCTCGCTGAAGTCCGATACCGAAGACGCACGAGACGTCATGCGCCGCCGGGCTCGCGTGGAGTTGAGCTCGACGGCGGCCAAACTCGATCCCCAGACCCTGGGGGTGCGGACGTATCAGGGCGAAGCGCTCGTGATGATCATCCGTCCTCTGACGGTGGACCTGCTGGTCATGACGGGGATGGACGAGAAGTCCGCGGGCAACGTGCTGGCCACGATCCGTCAAGAACTGACCGAGGCGATCGAGGTGATCGACCCGGAGGACGACGACCACGACTCCTAAGTTGTCAGTCGACCCCCGTACGATTTCGGTATGAGCCCCGCACGGAAGACATCCAGAAACACCAATACCTACCGTTGCCGCGAATGCGGTTGGACCACGGCCAAATGGGTCGGCCGCTGCGGCGAGTGCCAGCAATGGGGAACCATCGAAGAGGCCGGAGGACCCACGGTCGCACGGACCAGCGCGGCACGTACGGTCGAGACCCCGGCCCGTCCGATCGCGGACGTGGACGCGTCTCTCGCCCAATTCTCCAGCACGGGAATCCAGGAATTCGACCGGGTCCTCGGCGGCGGACTGGTTCCCGGGGCCGTGATCCTCATGGCGGGAGAACCAGGTGTCGGCAAGTCGACCCTGCTCCTGGACGTGGCATCGACGTTCGCGCGCGGAACGTCGGTCAGCAAGGGAGCCGATGCCTCCGAGTCCGGTGCGGCGTCGTCCGGTTCGGCGTCGTCAGGGGCGGATCCCAGCGAGGGAGGCCACCGGGCCCACGATGTCCTGTATGTGACCGGCGAGGAGTCGGCGGCACAGGTCAAACTCCGGGCGGATCGTATCGGAGCGGTGGCGGACACGCTGTTCCTGGCGTCGGAGACCGACTTGGGTGCGGCTTTGGCGCACATGGACAAGGTCTCCCCCAGCCTATTGGTCGTCGATTCGGTTCAGACCCTGGCGAGCGCCGAGGTGGAGGGCGCCGCCGGTGGCGTGACCCAGGTCCGTGAGGTCGCCGCCTCGATCATCGCCGAAGCCAAGAAACGGAACATGACCACGTTGCTGGTGGGGCACGTGACCAAGGAGGGAACCATCGCCGGTCCCCGCCTCCTCGAGCACCTCGTGGATGTCGTGTGCCAGTTCGAGGGAGACAAGAACTCACGCATCCGCATGCTCCGTGCTGTCAAGAACCGCTTCGGACCCACGGACGAGGTCGGCTGCTTCGACCTGCTCGAGGACGGCATCGAAGGCGTCTCCGATCCCTCAGGGCTTTTCGTCTCCAGGACGGCTCATCCGGTCGCCGGAACGTGTCTCACGATCACCATGGAAGGCCGGCGCCCGCTGCTGGCGGAGGTCCAAGCACTTCTGGACGAATCCGCTACTGCCCAGCCCCGGCGGGCCACGGCCGGCCTGGATTCCGCGCGCACCGCCATGCTCCTCGCCGTGCTCCAACGGCGTGCGGGGTTCAACGTGGGCAAACTGGATTGCTATCTCTCGACGGTCGGTGGGGTGCGGCTCAATGAACCCGCGGCCGACCTGGCCACGGTCATGGCGCTCGCTTCCGCGGCCGAGGACAAGCCTCTTCCCCGCCGGCTCGTAGTATTCGGTGAGGTCGGGCTCGCTGGAGAGGTCCGGGCGGTCCCCGGAATTCGTCAACGCATCAACGAAGTCGCGCGGCTCGGCTTCACCCACGTCATGGTCCCAGCATCGCCGGCGGGTGTCGGAGAGGTACCGGAGGGCGTGCACGTCAAGGAAGTGGCTTCCGTCGTGG
The DNA here is from genome assembly GCF_051370785.1 of Rothia sp. HC945. Taxonomy (NCBI): domain Bacteria; kingdom Bacillati; phylum Actinomycetota; class Actinomycetes; order Micrococcales; family Micrococcaceae; genus Rothia; species Rothia sp. HC945. The sequence goes on from NZ_JBFCSN010000003.1 coordinate 113,008, forward strand.
ACGCCGTCGACACGCTCTTCCCCTCACGCTCCTGACCGCGCTGAGCCGCAGACGCACGACCACACGATAGGCTGGAATCGTGGCTTCTCCCCGTAATGATCAGCTCAAGAAGACGTTGGCCCTGTTGGCCCCCGGTACACAGCTCCGGGACGGCCTCGATCGCATCCTCCAGGGCCGCACGGGCGCTCTGATCGTGCTGGGCAAGGACCTCACGGTCGAAGAGATCATCAGCGGCGGGTTCAGCATCGACACCGAATTCACGGGAACCCGTTTGCGCGAGCTCGCCAAGATGGACGGAGCCATCGTCTGTGATCGAGAGGTCCGCACGATCCACCACGCGGGCGTCCAGCTCATGCCCGACCCCGCCATCACCACGGAGGAATCCGGCACGCGGCACCGCACAGCCGAACGCGTCGCCAAACAAACGGGGTTCCCCGTGATCTCGGTGTCGAAATCGATGGGAGTCATTACCATCTATGCGGACGGTGAGCGGTACCCGCTGGAGGGCTCCCAGGAAATCATGGGCCGAGCCAACCAGGCCATCCAGACCCTCGAACGGTACACCGTCCGCCTCAACGAGGAGCTCAACAACCTCTCCGCCCTGGAAATCGAATCCGATGTGACCGTCCGCAATGTCGCCCTGGCCCTTCAGCGCCTGGAGCTGGTCAGGCGGATCTCCGAAGAGATCGGGGACAACGTCGTCGAGCTCGGGGCCGAGGGACGAATGATCGCCATGCAACTCGAGGAACTGGTACTGAACCAGCCGACCGCGGAACTCGTGTTCAAGGACTACCTGCCTTCGGGTCACGAGGCCCAAGTCACCGAACGGGCCCAGGCGAGCCTCTGCAGCCTCTCCCCCGTGGAACTGGCCGACCCCATAGCGATTGCCCGGGCCGTCGGCCTACCGGGTGGAGGGGACCTGGACTATACCTTGCAGCCTCGTGGCTACCGTCTGCTCAGCGGTGTCAAGTCCATTCCCCACACGGTCTCCGAACGCCTGGTCAACCGTTTCGAAGGCCTGCAACCACTCATGGCCGCCAACGTAGACGACCTGCGTAGCGTTGAGGGCATCGGAGAGTATCGGGCAAGAAGCATCCGGGAGTCCCTGGCGCGCATGGCGGAGACGAGCCTGCTCGACCGCTTCATGTAGCCCGCGCGCCGGGGTTGCCCGACGCTCTCAGGGCGGCCGTCTCGTGGGCGAGGCGCCCCCGACGGCCTGCTCCTCTATTCGAGAACGATCTGTTGCTTCTCGCTCGGGACGCCGTTCACGGACACCGTCAACCAGTAGTAGCCGGACTGAGCCGGTTGGGCGGCGTCGCCACAACCAAGGGCATTGATGGACCGGTCCCAGGACTGTGACACGGTCTGAGCCGAACCTGCTTCGAGAGTGGACTGCTTGGCCGCCCCATCGCCACCGCACTTGGACGTGCTGTATACCTCGGCCGAACCTGACGTGATCTCATAGGTCACCTTGTTGGCGCCGAGATCGACGTTGCACGGGTTGTCCCCGGAATTCTTGACCGTCGTACTCATGACGGGGTTCTCGCCCTGACCGTACGCACCCTTGTCCAGATTGGCGCTGACCTGGATATCGGACCCACAAGCCTGAGGCTGGGCCGGTTTGGACTCGGTCGGTGTCGTGGTCGCGGCGGCTTCAGCCTTCGACTCGTCGGGATCAGGCTTATCGCTCTGGTCTCCCTCCGCCTGGTCCGATGGCTTGTCGGAGGCCGACGCACCATCCGAGGAGGACGCCGACGCGGAAGGTCCCGCCGACCCGCTCGGACCTGACGAACCCGAGGCCGACTGGGAGGGCCGGGCACTGAAGCTGGCGAAGTTGTCGGTCGAGGACTGTGAGGCTTCCCCGCCCGAACCGCCACCGATGCTCGCGGCGATCTTGTTCACCGCGAAGACGACTCCCCACACGACCAGCACGATCACCAGGAGAGCAAGGATCAGCGCGATGATCCGACGTCGGCGGTAGACCGCGGGCGATTCGCGACGGTACCCGCCCTGATTGCCGCCGTTCTCCGGTGTGGGGTCTTCGTACTCTGTCATGCGTCCTAGGCTACTAAAAGGAAAGGCCAACCCAGGGACGGACCCGGCACACTACAGTGGTCACGTCATGAATTTTTCGAATCCTCCGGCCACAGCGTCGGATCAGGCCGGCGTCGCCACGGACCACGCCCCCTGGCCCGACCCGGACACCGTCCATACGCTGCATCGGCACATTATCGACTGGTTCGCGCGGAATGCCCGGGACCTGCCGTGGCGGGCACCGGACCGCACCCCCTGGCAGGTCATGGTCAGCGAGTTCATGCTCCAGCAGACCCCGGTGGTCCGTGTTCTTCCGCAATGGAAGCGATGGATGCAGATGTGGCCCGAGCCGGCGGACCTGGCGTCCGCATCCACGGGAGACGCCGTGCGTGAGTGGGGCCGACTCGGTTACCCTCGGAGGGCCCTTCGCCTGCACGCTGCAGCGGTGGCCATCGTCGAGCGCCACGGCGGCGACGTTCCCTCGGACTACGACGAGCTCCTGGCTCTGCCGGGAGTCGGCTCCTACACTGCGGCGGCCATTTCGGTGTTTGCCTTCGGCGGTCGACAAACCGTGATCGATACCAACATCCGACGGGTTGAGGCCCGCGCAGTCACCGGGAAGGCGTTACCCTCCAAAGGACTGACCGCGGCGGAGACGAGACTCGCCGAATCATTGATGCCCGACGACGATGCGACCGCCGTCCGGTGGAACATCGCCGTCATGGAGCTGGGAGCCTTGGTCTGCACCGCGAAATCGCCCCGTTGCGATGTGTGCCCCGTGCTGGACCAGTGCGCGTGGGTGGCCGCGGGCCGCCCCGAGCCGGAATACGTTCCCCGAGGGCAAGCGTGGAAAGGCACGGACCGCCAGACTCGGGGAGCCATGATGGCCGTGCTCAGGGAAGCCACGGAGCCGGTGCCGCCGGATGCCCTCCTGTCCCCCGAGAGGACCGCTTGGAAGGGGGCACCTCATGCCATGGAACAGCTGAGGACCATCGGTGCCCCGGGAGACCAGTTGGAACGGTGCCTCGAGGGACTGGTCCGCGACGGGTTGGCATCACGAAACCCTGAGGGCCGTGTGACTCTTCCCGGCTGACCGGATTCGGCGTCAGAGTTGTCGAAGCATACGGGTGTTACCGAGAGTATTCGGCTTCACCCTCGCCAGGTCCAGGAATTCAGCCACGCCCTCGTCGTGGGACCGCAGGAGTTCGGCAAAAACCTCATGGTCGATCGTCTCTTGATTGCTCATGATCTCGAAGCCCATACGCCGGAAGAATTCGACCTCGAACGTCAGGCAGAACACGCGGTCGACGCCGATGCCTTGTGCCCGTTCGAGCAGCGCCTCCACCAGCATGCGCCCAACGCCTTGACCGCGCGCCCGTTCGTCCGCGGCGAGGGTACGGATCTCGCCGAGGTCCTCCCACAGGATGTGCAGGGCACCGCAACCGATCAGCTGGGCCGCGCCGTGGGCATCGAGGTCTTCGACCACCATGAATTCCTGGATCGACTCGAAATACTCGACGGCGTCCTTGGAGATCAGCGCGCCCGACGTGACGTACGGTGCGACGAGCCGTCTGATCTCGTGGACGTCCGAAGTTTTGGCAGGTCGCATCCGCAGGTTGGTCATGCGCCCAGAGTTTACGCCCGTGACCTGCGTCGGCACCATTCGATCTCACGGGCCGGCCCCGACCTCACGCGCCGGCCTTGCAATGCACGAAGCGGGGCCGCCCCGAAGGGCGACCCCGCTACATGTGATGCCACGTGCTCAGAGCACCAGGCCAGTTCCTGGGCTCATCCGAGCCCCGCACGGAGCCAGATGTGGCGGCTCCGGCCCGGACGGGCTCCTACGCGGTCGCGGACCCGGCCGCTCCGCCGCCGTCGCCACCTTCGTAACGCGGAGGTGTGGACGGACGCGAGACCTGCTGGGTGTCCGGGTTCGACTCTGTGGACTCGGCCTGACCGTAATCGAATCCGTCATCCGTCAGCTCGGACATCTTCTGCGAGGAGAAGATGAACTTCGCGTCCTTGCCTTCGCCCTCGGCGTCCACGGTGATCTTCTCTCCGCCCTGGATCTCTCCGAAGAGGATCTTCTCGGAGATCTGGTCCTCGATCTCGCGCTGCATCGTGCGGCGCAACGGGCGGGCACCCATCGAGGGATCGTATCCGCGCTCCCCAAGGATCTTCTTGGCGGCGTCCGTGAGCTCGATGGACATGTCCTGGTCCCGCAGACGCTCCGCGAGGCGGGCCACGAACAGGTCGACGATCTGGACGATTTCTTCCTCGGACAGCTGCGGGAAGACGATGATGTCATCCACACGGTTCAGGAATTCCGGACGGAAGTGCTCCTTGAGCTCCTCCTGGACCTTGGCCTGCATCCGCTCGTAGTTCGTTGTGGGATCCTCGTGGGACTGGAAGCCCACGGGAACCCGACGGGAGATGTCCTTCGTTCCCAGGTTCGTGGTCATGATGATCACGGTGTTCTTGAAGTCCACCACGCGTCCCTGCGAGTCGGTCAGGCGACCGTCCTCGAGGATCTGCAACAACGAGTTGAACAGATCCGCGTGGGCCTTCTCGACCTCGTCGAACAGGACCACGGAGAAGGGCTTGCGGCGGACCTTCTCGGTCAGCTGGCCGCCCTCTTCGTAGCCGACGTATCCGGGGGGCGCACCGAACAGCCGCGAGACCGTGTGCTTCTCCTGGTACTCGGACATGTCCAGCGTGATCAGCGATTCGTCGTCGCCGAACAGGAACTGGGCGAGGGCCTTGGCCAGCTCGGTCTTGCCGACGCCCGTGGGCCCGGCGAAGATGAACGAGCCACCGGGACGGTGCGGGTCCTTCAACCCGGCACGCGTGCGCCGGATCGAACGGGACAGCGCCTTGATGGCGTTGTCCTGACCGATGACGCGGCGGTGCAGCTCATCCTCCATATTGAGGAGTCGACCCGATTCCTCGTCGGTGAGCTTGTACACCGGAACACCCGTGGACGCGGAGAGAACCTCGGAGATGACGTCCGGAGTGACCTCGCCCATGGCGGAGTCGCTCTCCTTCCACTTCTTCTCCTGCTCGTCCTTCTCCGCGATGAGCTTCTGCTCCTTGTCGCGCAGGGAGGCCGCCTTCTCGAAGTCCTGCCCGTCGATCGCGGATTCCTTCTGGGACTTCACCTCGGCGATGCGCTCCTCGATGGCCTTGATCTCCGGCGGAGCGGTCAGACGCTTGATGCGCAGACGGGCACCTGCCTCGTCGATCATGTCGATCGCCTTGTCCGGGAGGAACCGGTCCGAGATGTAGCGGGCCGAAAGGGTCACGGCCGCCTCGAGGGCCTCGTCGGAAATCGTGACTCGGTGGTGTGCTTCGTACTTGTCCCGCAGGCCCTTGAGGATCTCGACGGCGTGCGCCTGCGACGGTTCGTCAACCTGGATCGGCTGGAAACGACGCTCGAGGGCGGCGTCCTTCTCGATGTGCTTGCGGTACTCATCCAGCGTGGTCGCACCGATGGTCTGCAGCTCACCGCGAGCCAGCATGGGCTTGAGGATCGACGCGGCGTCTATGGCGCCTTCGGCCGCTCCCGCGCCCACCAGCGTGTGGATCTCATCGATGAACAGAATGATGTCCCCGCGAGTGCGAATCTCCTTGAGCACCTTCTTGAGGCGTTCCTCGAAGTCGCCGCGGTAGCGTGAACCGGCCACCAGGGAGCCGAGATCCAGCGTGTACAGGTGCTTGTCCTTGAGCGTCTCCGGGACGTCTCCACGAACGATCGCCTGGGCCAGGCCCTCGACGACGGCCGTCTTGCCGACACCGGGCTCACCGATGAGCACGGGGTTGTTCTTGGTGCGCCGGGAGAGGACCTGCATGACGCGTTCCATCTCCTTGTAGCGCCCGATCACCGGGTCGAGGTCGCTCTCCCGAGCGGCGGCGGTAAGGTTCGTGCCGAACTGGTCCAGCACCGCGGAACCCGCCGGGGCCCCCTCCTTGCCGCCCGCACCCACGCCGGCAGCTTCCTTCGAGTCACCCGATCCGCCCTGGTAGCCGGAGATCATGTCGATGACCGTCTGGCGCACACGCGAGGGCTCGGCGCCCAGCTTGGACAGAACCTGCGAGGCAACGCCTTCGCCGGCCCTGATGAGGCCGAGCAGAATGTGCTCGGTTCCGATGTAGTTGTGTCCGAGCTGGAGCGCTTCGCGCAGGGACAGCTCGAGGACTTTCTTGGCCCGCGGCGTGAACGGGATGTGCCCGCTGGGCGCCTGCTGGCCCGGTCCGATAATGTCCTGGACCTGCTCACGAACGGCGGAGAGGGTCACGCCCATGGACTCCAGGGCCTTGGCCGCGATCCCTTCGCCCTCATGGATCAGACCCAGCAACAGGTGTTCTGTGCCGATGTAATTGTGGTTGAGCATGCGGGCTTCTTCCTGAGCCAGCACCACAACACGCCGTGCGCGGTCCGTAAACCGTTCAAACATAGTTGGTCTCCTTGTACGTCTTTGATTCGATGCTACGCACGGAAAAGGCCTGATTATCTGCTGTTCGCCACCGGCGAGACGCAATAAAGCTCAGGGCAGAAAATACGTGAGTATTTCCGCCCTGAGCTTGATCATGCACGAGGTCGAGAACCAGCAGATGCTTCGCGCCGATTCCTTCGACAGCTCTCGAAAACCGGCTCTTACTAGGAGTCTTTCTTACGAGCGGCGTAGTAGGCATCTTGGATCTCCTGGTGGATCCGGCCGCGGTCGGAGACGTTGTAACCGTTCTCCTTGGCCCACTTGCGAATCAGGGCCGTCTCAGGATTGCGGACCTGCCCCGAGCCCTTGCCCGATGCGCCTCGCCCACTGTTGCGCCCCTGGACCCGGCGTGCTTTGGCCGCGTACGGACGAATCGCGTCGCGAAGCTTCGCGGCGTTCGCCGACGAGAGGTCGATTTCGTACTGGCCGCCGTCGAGCCCGAAACGCACGGTTTCGTCAGCGGCGCCGCCCTCGAGATCGTCCTCGAGAATGATCTTAACTTTCTGAGCCATGAGTGTCTCCTCAGTCCTTATTGGCGCGGTCGGACGCAAAATTTGATGTCAGAGGACCTTAATCGTGTTAGCGAAGCGCGGGAACGGCATCCGGCTCACGCAACACTAAAGCTGTGGACTTTTGTCCTTTGTAAGGCCAGAGTATCAATCACCAACAGAAAAGGACAGTCAAATAGTCCTCCGGAAGCATAATTCTTCCTGTGAAAAACTTATGAATCCGAGTCTTCTCTGGGAAGGAAAATGTCTCCCGATCCTTCCCGGGATTTGATCTCCTCATACCATTGGCGCGCGTCTTCGTCCGAGGCTGCATGGGCCTTGCGCTCCGAGCTGTCGGCCCGGAACGCCCAGCGCATCACGAAATAGAAGATGATGCCGATAGCGACGGACGGCAACAATACAGCCACATATTCCACGCCGAACCTTCTCCCCCGGGCCCACGGGCCCGCTTGATCATCCCGATTTACTCGGGCTTCATCAGCGGAAACAAAATCGTTTCCCTAATCCCCAGTCCTGTGAACAACATGATCAGCCGATCAATTCCCAGGCCCAATCCGCCCATGGGGGGAGCGGCATGTTCCAGGGCGCGAAGAAAGTCCTCGTCAAGTTCCATGGCTTCATCGTCTCCGCCCGCGGCCAGACGGGACTGCTCCGTGAGACGCTCTCGCTGGATCACAGGATCGATCAATTCGGAGAAAGCCGTACCGCGCTCCGTACCGCCAATGATGAGGTCCCAGGCCTCAATGACGTCCGGCTTCGAGCGGTGGGGCCGCGCAAGCGGCTGCGCCGACGGCGGGTAGTCGCATACGAACGTCGGGTTGATGAGGGTCGGTTCCACGATTTCGCCGAAGAGCTCGACGACCAGCTTCTCGGCGTCCCACGAGGGATCCACCGAGACGTCATGCTGCTCCGCGATGCCGCGAAGCTCCTCGATCGTGGTCTCGGGGGTGATCTCCCGCCCGACAGCCTCCGAGAGGCCCGGATAGACGCCGAGCCACGTCCATTCCGCGTTGAGGTCGACCGTTCCCCGGTCCGTCTCGATCTGATGGACTCCCAGGGCATCGGCGCAGGCCATGATGATGTTCTTGATGAGCTCGGCCATCGTGAACTGGTCCCCATAGGCTTGGTACGCCTCAAGGGTCGTGAACTCGGGGCTGTGCGTGGAATCCACGCCCTCGTTGCGGAAAATACGCCCGATTTCGAAGACACGGTCGATGCCACCGACCACGGCCCGCTTCAGGTAGAGCTCGGTCGCGATGCGCAACGTCATGTCCTGGTCGAAGGCGTTCAAATGGGTCTGGAACGGCCGCGCGGTCGCGCCACCGTGCACGAGCTGCAGGATCGGGGACTCGATTTCGATGTAGCCCTGATCGACAAGGACCTGACGCACGGTCTGCATGATCTTCGCGCGGTTGAGAACCGTCTCCTGCGCTTCCTTGCGGACCATGAGGTCCAGGTAGCGCTGCCGGACCCGGGTTTCCTCGTTCAGGTCCTTGTGCAGCGTCGGGAGCGGGCGCAACGCCTTGGACGCCATCGACCAGTCCTCGACCATGACGGACAGCTCGCCGCGACGTGAGCTGACGACTTCTCCGTGCACGAACACGTGGTCGCCGAGGTCCACGAGCGCCTTCCAGTCGTCCAGGTTCTCCTGTCCGGCCTTCGCCAACGAAATCATCGCTTGGAGCCGTGTTCCGTCACCGGCTTGGAGGCTTGCGAAGCACAGTTTGCCTGTGTTCCGCACGAACACCACGCGCCCGACGACGCCGACGACGTCGCCCGTCTCGTCCCCGGCCTCCAGGTCGCCGTACTGCTCACGGACGCTCTGGATGCTTCGGGTCGCGGGGACGCCCACGGGATAGGCTTCACGTCCTCGAGAGATCAGTTGCGCGCGCTTGTCCATCCGGATGCGCATCTGCTCGTTGATCTCGGTCTGCTGACTGGTCTGGTCCTGCGGGGAGGATGACGAAGCTGAAGTACTCACGATCCTAAGCCTATCTGTGGGTGTATTGGACGCGGAATCCGGGGGTGTGAGAACCCTCAGATGACATCCATGTTGTCGATGAGCCGGGTTCCGCCCACCCGGATCGCGGCGAGCGCCGTCGCCCGCTCCGAATTCTCGACGGGCGACTCGAAGGTCTTGGGGTCGACGATCTCGAGGTATTCGAGGTCCACTCCGTCCCGGTCGGATATCCGTTCCCTCGCGGCGTCGACGTCGATTCCGGCGTATCCCCGGGAGAGGCCTTCCTCACGCAAGAGGGCGAGGGTGCGGGAGAGCACGAGGGCGGCCTTCCTCTCCTCAGGATCCAGATAGGAATTGCGGGAAGACATCGCGAGGCCGTCGTCGTCACGGACGATGGCTACGGGGCAGACCACCAGCGGGATCGCGAAGTCGGCCACCATCCGCTGGACCAGGGCAACCTGCTGGGCGTCCTTCTGGCCGAAGTACGCGCGGCCACGGTGGGGGCCCGCCGCGGCAACGACGACGTTGAACAGCTTGTTGACCACAGTCAGCACGCCATCGAAGTGTCCCGGCCGTGCGGCCCCTTCGAACATGGTGCCGAGGCGGCCGGAACTCACGCGCACGAGGGGCTCGCCCCCGGGGTACATGACCTCGAGTTCTGGAATGAACACGATGTCCACCCCGTACTCCCTCAACAGGGCCAGATCCTCATCCGGCCGGCGCGGGTACTCGTCGTAGTCCTCTCCCGGTCCGAACTGGAGCGGGTTGACGAAGATCGAAACTGCGACGACGTCGTTCTGCTCACGCGCTCTTTCGATGAGGGTTGCGTGCCCATCGTGCAGTGCACCCATGGTCGGGACGAAACCGAGTGTCGCCACTCGGGGCGTCGCAGGCTCGGCGTCGGGATCGCTGCGCTGCGCGGAGAGCGTGTCGGCCTCGGCCGCGTGGATCCTCGCTTCGGCGTCGCCCATACGTTGGCTGATGTGGGCGGAAAATTCTTCCAGGGTTCGAGCGATGAACAGCTCACCCGTCATAGTCGTCCTTCCTTGAGCGAATACCGCGGCACGGCCTGTCGGTGCGAATGGCCGGGTGCCACGGGGCGAGGCACCTCCGCGACTGGGCGCGGGATGCCTCGGACCGCAATGCAGTTTACTGTTCGTGGCCGCCGCTTTCACTTTTGTGCGAATTTTCGAGACCGAGAGCACGCAATATGCGTTGGAGCGCCTCGTCCGGGAGGGCTCCACGGCGATTGGCCCGGTAGGCACTCGCCTCTGCCAGGGCGAGGTAGGCGGCGCCGATATCCGGAGCAGATTCCTCCGTCGCGAACCCCTCGAGGTTTTCCCGGTGGGTCCGGACGGTTCCGGCATCTCCACGCACCACGGGCCCGGTCAGCGCACCGTCCCCGGAGGCCAGGGCGTTGTCGATGCTCGCACGAACCAGGGGTCCCAAGACCTCCCCGGGCTTCTCTATGCCCATGCTCTCCAAGATCTGGGAGGCCTGGCCGATGAGCGTGACCGAATGATTCGAGGCATGGGCCAGCGCGGCGTGGTAAAGCGGTCTGTCCCCTTCCGCGACGACCACGGGTTCACCACCCATCTCGACGACGAGGGCTTGCGCGATCGGCAGAAAGGGACCAGATGCCGTGACACCGAAGGAAGCCGTCTGCAAACGCGCCAGATCCAGGGAAAGTCCTGTGAATGTCATGACCGGGTGCACCGCCAGAGCGATCGCGCCGGCTTCTCGGCCCGGTTCCAGCACGTCGGTACCGAACCGGCCAGACGTGTGCATGAGAATCTGGCCGGTCGTGAAGTGCCCGGCCTGGGCCAGACCCGAGACGAGCGGACCGAGTTCGTCATCCGGCACCGCGAAGAGCACGACCTCACTCCGCTCGACGATCTGCGGAATCGGCAGAACGGGCACATCGGGCAAGAGAGCTTCGGCGCGGGTTCGCGAGTCCTCCGACACCGCGTGGACTCCGACCAGCGCGTGGCCCGCCGACCGGAGGGCGGCACCGAGAACGGCGCCGACCTTGCCTGCGCCGATGATTCCGATGCCGAGGCGCCCGGGACGGTTGGCTGGTTCGCTCATGATGTTGGGGAGTCCTCGCTCGGGGTCAGTGATGGGGCGGTGCGGGGTGCCGTGTCGGCGGAAATCCGCCGCGCGAAGGCCGCCCGCGCGGCCTGTTCGCGGATCATCTCACGCACGTCCTCGGTCGCCAAGTGCTCGACCTTCGTGCTGACGTCCCCGCCGACCGAGTCCAACCTCGCGGTGGCCAGTCCGAGACGCCTGAGCAGGGGGCCGTTCTCGAGGGCGACCGATTGGGTTCTCTCATGCGGAACCACGCTGAGCCGCCGCCTGAGCCACCCTCCGCGGAGCAACAGGAGGTCCGGCGTGGTGGCATAACCGTTGCGTCGATAGTTGAACGGGTCGAGCCACCGGGAGCTACGGGGCGCAACCACGAAGCCATTCTCCGGGCCGCTGCCCTCGAGCGCGCTCCGAAGCCGGTACCCGTCGACGCCGCCTTCCTCGGACGTCTCGACGACGTGCGGAAGGATATTCATCAGGTCCTGTCCCGTGCCCACGGGAAGGAGCGTCCTGTGCTGTTCCTCGGACGACGACGCGCCCAGTCCCGCGGAATTGATGCGTACCCGGAACCAACCCGGGATCCTCCACAGCAGCGGCTGGTCGATGCCGACGGCCTGGATACGGCCCAGCGGCAGGGTCCGGGTACGAGTGGAGGTCAGCCCATATCTCATTCTGAATCCGTCGCGGGTCCTGGTCAGCGTGAAGTTCGCCCCGGTGTTGACCGAGCTCCACACACCGCTGACGAGGCTCAGTATCGCCGGGACGAAGACGAAGCCCCCGACCTCCGGCAGGAAGAGACCGAAAGCCAACGACCCGCAGAGCACGATCAGGAACCAGAGCCCGGTTCCACCCAGCAGCGTCGAGACGATCGCTCGGCCAGGGCCGACGGAAGCGAGCGCAGCCTCGTTCATGTCCGACGATTCCGCCTCCGCATGCGGATTCGCCTCGGGATCGGTCTGCGCGCGGTCCGCCGCGTGCGGGTTTGGATCGAAACCTTGTCCGGCGCCCACCGACCGCGCGCCGTGTGCCTCTGCGCTCGGTGATGCCGACGCTGATTCTTCGGCCCGGATTTCATTGCGACGTCCCAGGAGCTGCTCTCGCAACGCCTCGGCGTCCTTTTTCCTGAGGTACTGGAGGTGGAGGGCGGCGTCGCCCGAATCCGCGACGTCGAACCGAAGCTCGGCCAGTCCCACGAGGCGTGCCATGAACGGCTGGAAGATCTCGATGCTCTGTACGCGGTCGAGGCGTGCTTGCTTGTCTGTGCGGAACAGCCACCCCTGGCGCACGCGCACGGAGTCCGCAGACACCGTGAAACGAGTGAACCACCAGTTGAGGAACATTCCTCCCAGCACGACCACGATCACGAGAGTCAGGCCGAGCCAGGCGAGAGTATTCAATGACGTCAGGAATTCGACGACATTCTTGCGCAGAGATTCCGCGTCCGTTTTGCCTTCGAAGATGTCCTCGACGAAATTGCGTCCGATCGCGAACAGTGCAATCACGATCGCGAACCAGAATCTCGCGAAGGGGCTCAGCGGGTGGACGCGCCGCCACCGCTGGGTATCGGGAGTCTGTGAATCCATTGGTTACAGCCCCGCGAGTCGGTCGTCGCCGCGCTCGGTCAGCTCATGCCGGAGTCGGGCGGCTTCTTCGGCCGTGATGCCCTCGATCTTCGCATCGGTCGAGGATGAGGCCGTATGCAGCTCGACCTTGGCCAGACCGAATCTGCGCTCGAGAGGCCCGACGGAAACCTCGACGGTCTGGAGTCGACCGTAAGGAATCGCATTGACTTTGTGCCACATGGCACCGTGACGGATGAGCAGGTCGTCCTCGCGCTCGGAATAGCCGCGGGCTCGGGCGCGCCGGGGCACGAGCGCAACGCTGATGACGACGCCCACCGCATAGGCGGCAGGCACGGCGATGGCCAACCACAACCACGGCCAGTTCCACCATCCGAGGCTCACCATGACCAGGGGAATGCACAGCGCCGCGGTGACCACTGCTCCCCAGATGATTTCGTTGAGCAACAGCAACTTGGGGTAGCGGCTGTCGGGCCGGACCCACTCGGTCCGCCACGGGTCGAGTTCCTGGAGAATCCGTTCAAAACGCGGGGACCCCGGACCCAGGTGTCGACGCTGGGCGCTTCCTGGGGTATCCGAGCCCGGGCGGTCGACCTCCTCCTTCGGCCCCTTGTCCGTCGAATGGTCGTGCGGGGACACCGAGTGTTCCTCAGTCTCTCCGGTTCCTGGCATATCCGCCTTCTCCCTCGGGTATGTCTTGGTCCGATCCTCGCCGAGAGGTGACGTCCTGGTCCGATTCGGATCTGTCCGAATCGTCGGGTGGTCTCTTGCACCATGTCTCAGCGAGGCAGCCCGCGATGCACACCATCGCGCCCACCACAACATTAGCGAGGCTCAACAATAAAGTGTCCGAAGCCGGGCGGAAGCGCAGTAGAGCGAGTTCGTAAGCGACGATTCCAGCGGCCCAGCCGAAGAGCAGCGCGCCGTAGACGGCACAGGTCTGGGCCAGGACGGCTATTCTGGACGCGACGATCGGCTCGATGGGCTTGTGCTTGGGATCCTTGACGTGTGCCCTGACTTTCCACCCGAGGGCGAGGGCCGCAATCGCCAGGAGCAGACTGACCGCCAGCGTCGGCCAGGGGAGGATGAACCCGATCTCTCGGAAGTCCGGCCATATGCCCGTCGCGAGCCCGCCCGAGGCAAGGGCCACGGCGGCAATCAGCGCCAGCCACCTGTATCGCAATGGCTTCATCTGCTCGGCTCCGGATCGTCCGTTGCGTCCAGATATCCGCGAATACCGTCCCGATCCGCCGCTCGTTCTGCCAGCTCCGCAACCGGGACGCCGTCCAGCACCGCGTCGGGGTCCATGCGCGCCCAAGGAGCAAGGACAAAGGCCCTTTCGGCGGCATGAGGATGGGGCAGGCTCAGTTCGGGCTCGTCCATGTACAGGTCACCGAAGGTCACGATGTCCACGTCCAGGGTTCGAGGTCCCCAGCGCACCGTGCGGACTCGGTGGAAGTCTTCCTCGATGCCCTGGCAGAAACGCAGCAGGGCGAAGGGACTCAGGTCGGTGCTGACCCTGACGATCTGGTTGAGGTAGTCGGGCTGCCCCTCGGGGCCTCCGACCGGGGCCGTGACGGCGACCGGTGAGAAGTCCTCGACCGAGATCCTGTCATTCTCCACGAGCGCCTCGATGGCCTTCGAGAGGGTGTCCCGCGACTCCCCCAAATTGGAGCCGAGGGCAATGATGGAATCAACGGTCATGGTTTCTCCCGGTAGATCGTGACCGAAACGTCCGCGAAAGTCACTTGGATGGGGGCCTTCGGTTTGTGAACGGTAACTTCGACGGCGGACACCTCGTAGGAAGCGAACAGGCTGTTCACAATGCGTTCGGCCAGGGTCTCAATGAGATCCACCGGGTCGCCCACGATGACGTCCTTGACTGTTTCGGCCACCGCGCCGTAATTGACGGTGTGCTCGAGATCGTCGGTCCTGGCCGCGGGAGCGCAATCGGTGAACAGCGTGACATCCACGAAGAACGGCTGCCCCACGCGTTTCTCCTGGTCGAAGACCCCGTGATATCCCACCGCCCCGATCCCGGAGATTGCGATGCGGTCCTGCCGCGTCGGGGCGTGCGGTGCCGGGTCGGCGGGTCTGCTCGGGAGGTTCTCCGTCATGTGTCCGTCCCCTCAGGTCCAGCAACTATCTATTGCTATGCGATGTGATTGATGGCGTTGACTATCAGGATGCGTCACCAGAGGCTTCTGTGGCGAGCAGTTTGCGGGTGACATCCACCGCATTCCGGCTCGAGGCGGCGTCGTGGACCCTGACCGCCCAGGCTCCCCTCTCGGCCGCAAGTGCGGAGATCGCCGCGGTCGCGGCGTCCCTCTCCGACGGCGGAGGAACCTGCTGGCCGTTCCCTCCCGGCTTGC
This sequence comes from Rothia sp. HC945, assembly GCF_051370785.1. Lineage (NCBI taxonomy): Bacteria > Bacillati > Actinomycetota > Actinomycetes > Micrococcales > Micrococcaceae > Rothia > Rothia sp. HC945. Next base: position 128,041 of record NZ_JBFCSN010000003.1, read on the forward strand.
CGATGCTTTCTTCACGCGACCGAGCCATCAGGGTGCCGATGAACCTCTTCCGAGAAGCCGCGATCAGAACAGGGTGTCCCATATCGGTGAACCTGCCCATGCCCGCCAGCAGGTCCCAGTCCTGGTCTCCGGCCTTGGCGAAACCGAGTCCCGGATCGAGGATCAGTTGTTCACGCATGACGCCACGGTCCAGGAACCTTCCGCGCCACTCGAGCAATTCCGCCCGCACATCCTCGACGGTGTCCTCGTAGACGGCCCGACGGTCCATTGACCGGGAGTCCCCTCGGGCGTGGGTCAAAATATACGGAACGCCGGTATCACGAACCAGATCGATCATGTCGTCCGCGACCCGTTCGCCCGAGACGTCGTTGATGATGTGCGCCCCGGCCTCGACCGCGAGACGCGCGGTCTCAACGTGCATCGTGTCCACCGACATCACAACGCCGCGCGCAGCCAGTTCCCGGATGACCGGCAGAACCCTCTCCTGTTCGGTGGGGACCGCAACGGGGTCGGCTCCGGGTCTGGTGGACTCGCCCCCGACGTCGATGATGTCCGCGCCCGCGAGCACCAGGTCCAGCGCGTGTCTCACGGCTCCGGATCTGTCGGCATGCTGCCCACCGTCGGAGAACGAATCGGGTGTGACATTGAGGATCCCCATGACCAGGGTCCGTCCGCCAGGCAGGTTCTCGAACGATCCCCAACCGCGCACGGATTCTTGCTCCGGGGAGAGTTCGAGCTCGCCACCGCGGGATCCGGACGTGGACGAGGACGCGGTCACCGGCTCTTGCCTCCCATGATGAGGCCCATGGCCTCGGAGCGGGTGGCGGTATCCCGCATCTGTCCGCGCACGGCGGAGGTCACGGTCTTCGCACCGGGTTTCTGGACGCCACGCATCGACATGCACATGTGCTCGCCCTCGATGACCACCATCGCACCCGCTGGTTCGAGGGAATCCTCGATGGCTTCGACGATTTGGGTCGTGAGGCGTTCCTGGACCTGTGGTCTCTTCGCGTAGAGGTCCACCAGACGCGCGAATTTGGACAGCCCCGTCACATGCCCGCTGGCTCCGGGAATGTACGCCACGTGCGCCAAGCCGTAGAAGGGCACCAGATGGTGTTCACACATCGAGAAGAAGTCGATGTCCTTGACCAGAACCATCTCCGAGTGGTCGATGTCGAAGGTGGTCGCCAACAGCTCGGTGGGATCCGTGCCCAGGCCGGAAAACATCTCGGCGTAGGACCGCGCAACCCGCGCCGGAGTATCTTTCAGACCATCCCTGTCCGGGTTCTCGCCGATCGCGGCCAAGATCTCGCGGACGGCGGCTTCGATGCGGGGCTGATCCATGACTACGCCTGGTCGCCCGAGGTGCCGTCGTCGGGTTTCGGACGTCCCGCAGGGCCCTGGCCGGGTTCGTCGGAACCGGGCTCGCCCGGTCCCGGCTGGGGACCGTTTTCGGGCGGGACGGCGCCGGAAGAATTCTCCGGAACTTCGAGGGGATGCTCCGGCTTCGCCGCGACGGCCTGGTCCTGGGGTGCCATGGTCTCGGGATCCTCGGCGCCGGCTTCGGCTGCCTCTTCCTTCTCGGCGGGAGTCGTGATGGGAGGCATGCTCGAGACGGGGCGCGTCTCCTTGGAGAGCCAGACGTCGCGCAACGGGCGCTTGCGCACGTCCTTGAAGATTTCGGCGATCTCGCGCTCGTTCAGGGTTTCCCTGTCCAGCAGTTCGAAAGCGAGACGGTCCAGGACGTCGCGATTCTCCGTCAGGATTTCGTAGGCCTCGTCGTGCGCGCTGTCGATCAGGGTGCGGACCTCGGCATCGATCTTGGCAGCGAGTTCATCCGAGTACTCGGGTCCGCTGGAGCCGGCGTCGCGTCCCATGAAGGGCTCCGAATTCCCTGAGCCCAGCTTGACCGACCCGATCACGGAACTCATGCCGTATTCGGTGACCATCTTGCGGGCGGTCCCGGTCGCCTTGTCGATGTCGTTGGCCGCGCCCGTGGACGGGTCATGGAACACGATTTCCTCCGCGGCCCGGCCGCCCAGAGCGTAAGCGAGCTGGTCGAGGAGCTCATTCCTGGTGGTCGAGTACTTGTCGTCGACCGGCATGACCATGGTGTATCCCAGCGCGCGACCGCGCGGGAGGATGGTGATCTTGGTGACCGGATCGGTGTTGCGCAGAGCCGCGGCCACGAGCGCGTGCCCGCCTTCGTGGTACGCGGTGATCTTGCGTTCGAGCTCCTTCATGAGGCGGGAACGCCTCTGCGGTCCGGCGATGACGCGGTCGATCGCCTCGTCCAGTGCCCGGTCGTCGATGATCTGCGCGTTGGAACGCGCCGTCAGGAGCGCGGCCTCGTTCATGACGTTGGCCAGGTCCGCACCTGTGAAGCCGGGGGTCCGCTTGGCGACGGCGCCCATGTCCACGTCATCGGCCAGACGCTTGCCCTGCGCGTGGACCTCGAGGATCTGCTTGCGTCCCTTCAGGTCCGGCGCGTCCACGCCGATCTGACGGTCGAAACGTCCGGGACGCAGAAGGGCGGGGTCCAGGACATCGGGACGGTTGGTGGCAGCGATGAGAATGATGTTGGTGTTCTCGTCAAAACCGTCCATCTCAACGAGAAGCTGGTTGAGGGTCTGCTCGCGCTCGTCGTTGCCGCCACCCATGCCAGCGCCGCGCTGACGTCCGACGGCATCGATCTCGTCGACGAAGATGATGGCGGCGTCGTTCTGCTTGGCCTGCTCGAAGAGGTCACGCACGCGCGAGGCGCCCACGCCAACGAACATTTCGACGAAATCCGACCCCGAGATCGAGTAGAACGGAACGCCGGCCTCGCCGGCAACCGCCTTCGCGAGCAAGGTCTTGCCCGTACCTGGGGGGCCGTAGAGCAGCACGCCCTTGGGGATCTTGGCCCCGACAGACGTGAATCGGGTGGGATCGGTCAGGAATTCTTTGACCTCGTGCAGTTCCTCGACCGCCTCGTCCGCGCCGGCCACGTCGGCGAACTTGACCTGCGAGTTCTCCTTGTTGAACTTCTTGGCCTTCGACTTGCCGAAGTTCATGATCTGGCCTCCGCCACCTCCCATGCGGGAGAGGAGGAACCAGAAGATCAGCATGACCACCAAGAAGGGCACGATGAAGCCCAGCATCGAGGTGAACCAGTTGTTCTGGACGGGCTGGTCCGTGTACCCCTTCAGGCCGGCATCGTCCATGGCTTTGACGACGTCGCCCGATCGGGGTTCGACGTAGTAGAACTCGACCTTCTTGCCCAGGTCGCGATCGCCCTCGTGGTAATTGTCCTTGAGCGAGAGCTCGACCTTCTGGTCGCCGTCGTAGATCTTGGCCTCATCGACCTTGTCGTCCTTGAGCAGCTCCATCCCCACGTTCGTGTCCACGCGGTTCGTGGAGGAGGACGTGGATACGAAGATCACGGGAAGCAGCACCAGAAGCGCCAGGAAGATCCAGAAATACGGCCCCTTGAGGATCCTGTCCTTGAGCGGCTTCTTCTGGTTGCTGTTTTGCTGAGCCAAGCTAATTTTCCTCCGCGTGAAACGATCACGGTCGAGTTTGAATCCTCGCAATAGGGTACAGCCGTGAGCTGAAGAGCGTCCGCTCTTCACCTCACAGCGGACATTCGCCGAGGATCATGGGAAATCCCTCAGGATTCCCTAGGAATACACGTGCGGTGCCAAGGTTCCGATGCAATCCAGGTTGCGGTACTGCTCAGCAAAATCGAGACCGTAGCCGACCACGAATTCGGGATCGATGTCCCATCCGACGTACTTGACGGGGACCTCGGTCTTCACGGAAGACGGCTTGCGCAGCAGGGCGCAGATCTCCACCGAATTCGCGCCCCGCGATTCGAGGTTGGACTTGAGCCAGGACAACGTGAGGCCGGAATCGATGATGTCCTCGACGATCAGGACGTCACGCCCATGAAGGTCCGTGTCCAGGTCCTTGAGGATGCGAACCACGCCGGAGGACTTCGTGCCCGACCCGTAGGAAGAGACCGCCATCCAGTCCATCGTGTAATGCGCGTGCAGAGCACGGGACAGGTCGGCCATGACCATCACGGCGCCCTTCAGAACACCAACCAGGAGGACCTCCCTGTCCTCGTAGTCCTTGTCCACCTGGGCCGCGAGTTCGGCGATCTTCTCCTGGATCTCTTCCTTGGTGAAGAGAACATGCTTCAGATCTTCCTTGACGTCCTGTGAATCCACTGCTGTCTCCTGCTCGAGTCGCTGAAATCTTGGGGGCCGCTCGCGCCGGGCGCGGAATACCGAGGAGCGCGACGACTCATGGCAACTCTACCCGTGACGCGACCGGGGCACGTCACGGGGTCGTGCCAGCCCCATGAGTCGAGGCATTCACGCGGATCCGGCCTTCCTCCACGGCTCGGGTGAGGACCAATGCGCCCTCCGGTCCATCAGGCCTCTCCCCCTCGCGCTCGGACACGAGCGGACGACGTCGCCAGGCGGCCACGTGTCCCGCCAACTGGATCGGGCCCGCGTTGCCGTGCCCGGCGACCAATTCTTCGATCGCGGTCAGCCGTTCGAAACTGGGCGCCTCTCCCCCGGCGTCGACGATGGCACGAGCCAGGACGCGACGACGCATCGCGGGATGTGCCGCCCTCAGCCGTGGCAGGGACAATGCCGCAACGACCGCGGTGTCCTCTCCCCGAGGTACGGAGTGGTAGTCGGACGGATCCGTCGCGGCCTCCCGGGCGACGTCGTTGGCGCACTGCTCGAGGAAATCCGCGTCGCCACCGAGAATCGCTGCCGTCCGCGCGAGTGCCTGCGGAATCCCCGGCCCAATCCTCTCGTCGAGGAAAGGCAGAACCTCGTGGCGAACGCGGTTCCGACGGAATGCGGTCTGGTCGTTCGTCGGGTCGTGCCACGCCGTGAGACCTTCGGCCTCGCAGATCGCGAGCGTATCCGCACGCCGGAGGGCGAGAAGCGGTCGGATCACCAGGGTCGGTGCCTCGGGTTCCCGCTGAGGTGTCGCCCCGCCAGCAGGCCGCGGGCCGGCGTCGCCCCGCGCCTCCTCCAGAATGCGGGCTTCCGGCATCCCGGAGAGGGAACGGGTACCGGACCCACGGGCCAGGCCCAGCACCACGGTCTCTGCTTGATCGTCGAGTGTGTGGCCGAGGAGCACGGCTCGGGCCGCCTCCTCCCGAGCGACCCGGCCCAGGGCCTCATAGCGAGCCGTGCGGGCGGCCATTTCCGGGCCCATCCCACGCCTCTCGACCTGCGCCCGGACCGTACGAACCGGGGCAAGGCCCAGTTCTTCGCATTCCCGCGCGGCACGCTCGGTCTGTTCAGCGCTGCCTTCCTGGAGCGCGTGGTCCACGACCACGGCGCCGACCCGCAGATCACCCCGGCGTGCGAAATGTGCGGCGATCGAGGCCAGGGCCAAGGAATCCGGCCCCCCGCTGCAGGCGACCAGTACCAGCGGGCGCTCCGTGTTCTCGCCCCGGATCCCCTGCGTTCGACCGGTGGGGGCGGCGCGGAAGCCCCGCACATGACGTTCGAGCACCTCCGCAAAACTTCTGCGGGCGGATCCGACGGACGGATGAAGCCGACCGGCACGCCCCGACTGCGCCACTAGCGCGCCCTTTCCGGGCGGTCGTCCTCCGTGGTGTCGGCCGGACGGTTCGACGCCGCCCGACCATCCAGCACCCGGTCGATCCAGAGCCCCGGATTGTGGATCTCGAGTTCGCTGGGCAGGTTGTCCGGTCCCTCCCAGATCCTGTTGAACTGCGCCATGCCGCGCTCGTCGACCACGTGGCGCACGAAGCGCTGGCCGTCCCGATACTGGCGCATCTTGATGTCCATGCCCAAGGCTTTGCGGATCATGGTGTCGAACGCTCCCCTGTTGCGTCCTCGGGTTTCGAATCGGCGGCGAATGGTCTTGACCGTGGGCACGATCTCGGCGTCGACGGCGTCCATCACGACGTTCGCGTGCCCCTCCATCAGGCTCATGATCCCGGTCAGCCGCGAGAACACCGCAGCGGACTCCTCGTCCAGCAGGGCCGTCATGCGGTTCTTCGGAACGGGGTTGAGCTCCGCGCCCGCGTCGATCGTCGCCTCGCCGTCGGCCGCCGTGCTAGCGGCAGGAGCTTCGCCCTTCTTCCGGGCGCTGCGCACGGCCTCGGCCGCGCCGTCGATGAGCCGGTCGACCATTTCCTTGCCTCCGCCCGATACGGATTCGGGCAACCTGGACATCAAGTCGATCATGTGCCCGCGCAACCACGGTGCGGCGGCGAACTGTACGCGGTGAGTCTGCTCGTGGAGGCACACCCACAAGCGGAAGTCCTCCGGCTCGAGGTTGAGCTCTCTCTCGATCATGACGATGTTCGGCGCGACCAGCAGCAGCCTGCCGCCCGGTGCACCGAAACCGCCCAGCGCGGCGAACGGGTCGTACTGTCCGAGAACCTTGCTCGAGAGGAAGGACAGGACGCCGCCGAGCTCGACGGCCGTGCCCATTTCCGCGACCTTGCGGTCGACCGACCCCATGTCATCGAATTTCTCTTGCAAGCCGGCCCGCACCAACTCGTTGAGAATATGGGAGAAGGTCTGCGCGTTGGCTCGCGACCAGCCCGCCCGATCCACCACCAGGACCTGCGAGTCGTGGAGGTTCTCGGCCGCGTCCAGCTGGGTAATCCGATGCACATGGTCCACGGAGGCGGTCGCGTTGTACCTCACCGATTCGACGACGCGGCTGGCCTCCCGGGCGGAGAGCCTGGGGCCTGCCGGTGTCACACGTGCCGCGGCCGAAGCGGAAGCCTTCCAACTGATGATGTTCTCCGTCATGATCCCCACCATGCCACACGAGGCCGAAAGCGACCTCAGAGTTCGGAGAGAGCCGCGACCGAAGCGTCCAGGGTGTTCGTGGCGGCCTTGGCGTCAGTTACGTCGTTGACCACGAAGGAGTACGCGAGAAGCCTCCCCTGCGACGTCGTGGTGTAGCCCGTCAGGGAATTGACCTTCAGCAGCGTGCCCGTCTTGGCGCGCGCATTGCCCTGGGCCGCCTTGGCGTCGTCGGCCTCGAAACGGGCGGCCAGCGTGCCCGTGCCGCCGGCCACGGGCAATGTCTCAGCGAGGTCCGACGTCGCGGTCTTGGATTGGGTCGCGTTCGCGATGAGCTGGGACAGAGTGATCGGCGTGACGCGGTTGTCCGCCGAGAGACCGCTCGAATCCTTCTGCGTCAGCCCGTCCGTGGAGATCCCGGCGGCCTCCAGAGTTTCCTTGACCGTCCGGATCGCACCTTCGGTCGATCCGTCGTTGCCTGCCGCGACGGCCGCGTTGCGACCGAGGACCTCGGCCAGGACGTTGTCGGAATTCTCCATCATGTATTTGGCCTGTTCCAGAACGGTCGCGGATTCGACCGACCCGAGCTTGCGGTCCTTGCCCTGGTCACCAGAGGCAGTCGACCCGGACCCGGCCGTGAAGCTGATCCCCTGGTCGGTGCCCAGATCGTTGAGGGCCTTCACATATTCGTTCAGGGCTTCCTGGCCGGCATTGTCCGGACGATGGGAGACGTCCTCCCCGTCCGAAGGTCGTTGCGTGTGGTGGTCCCACAAGGCGATCGGCGAGATACCCGTGACGTACCCGGCGTCGATATCGGCCGAGTCCCATGCCGGGTTGGTCGCTTCTCCCGAGTACATGGACGCGTCCAGATTCACCGGCAGTTCCCCGGAGACCCCCTGCTGTTTGAGCCGGTCCACGGTCTGTTGGGCGAGGGTGCGCATGCCGGCGTGCCCCAGAACGGAGTTCTCGTCCGATTCACCGTCGGAGATCATGGTGTCGCCGCCCGCCACCAGATTCACCGACTTGGAGTCCTGGGACAGATAGGAGTTTGTTTCGTACCTCGAGTTCGGGTCCGCGTGGCTCAGCAGCGTGAATTGCGTCAGGAGTTTCAGGTTCGAAGCCGGTGTGACCGGATGCGCGGCATCGTCCGAGTACAGGACGTCCCCACTCGAGACATCGACCACCTGGGAGGCCATGGTGCCGCCTCCGTTGAGCTTTCCGGCTGCCGCCCCCAAGGGTCCAGCGAGATCCGCCGGGGCGGGGCGCGCGGCGTCGTCGGGCAGGTTCTTGACCGGGTTCTCTGCCGAGGACGCCGAGTCCATGACGTTGGGCTGGTCCGCCCCGGTCAACATTCCCCACTGTCCTGCGGCCGTCGGTACGAGCCAAGCGCCCACGCCCAAGCAGCCAGCCGCCAGGATGCCCGTGGCGACCCACCATCCGCGGCTCTTCTGCCGGCCGGACTTCTCGGGCTTGTCGGAGTTCTTCGACCGCTCGGGCGGCTTGGGCTGGCGCGTGCTCATCGGGTCTCCTCGAGAGGTGGGGGCTGGTCTCCGACCGGGTACGGACCGGCCGAAACCGTTGAGGTTCGTTCACGAGTTTAGGCGCAATTCCCTCGGCGAGGTTTTCCCAAATGCGCGCGTAGGGCGATAGATTGAGAGGCAGAAAGGCCGTTGGTACGCCAAACGGCCATAGAGTCAGGAAATCTACAACCAGCCAGTGTGCAGGAGATTCGTTCATGGAACTTGATGTCACGATCGAGATCCCCCAGGGGTCCCGCGTAAAGTACGAGATCGACCACGAGACCGGGCGTCTCCGCCTGGACCGCGTCCTCTACACGTCCATGCAGTACCCCACGCACTACGGGTACTTCGAGGACACTCTCGGCGAGGACGGCGACCCCCTCGATGCGATGGTCGTGATGGACTACGACATCATTCCGGGCGTCATCGTCGAGGCCCGTCCGATCGGCGTCTTCAACATGACCGACGAAGCCGGCGGCGATGCCAAGGTTCTCTGTGTCCCGAGCGACAAGCGTTTCGACAGCATCGAGAGCCTGGACGACATCGAGGACTACAAGAAGGACGAGATCAAGCACTTCTTCGAACGCTACAAGGATCTCGAACCCGGTAAGTGGGTCAAGGGTGAAGGCTGGGATTCCAAGGAGGAAGCCGAGCGCCTGATCCAGGAAGCCGCCGATCGGTTCAAGAACTCCTAGTTCGGCTTCCTCGGCGGAGGCCTCACCTCTCTCAGCGACGGGCGACGCCGCGAACTCACTGTTCGCGGCGTCGCCCGTTTTGGTGCGGTTGTGGCGTATGGGGCGCGCGGTTGGGGTTCGTCTCGCCGACCCGCGTGGGTGGCGGCGTGCGGTTGTGTGTGGGGGGGGGCGTTCGGCTGTGTGGGTCGCGGCGTGCGGCGGCCGAGGCGCCCAGGAGGCCCGTAGCGTGGCGGTTGCCCAAATCGGTGGCCTTTTCCGTCGTTAGGTGGCGGTTTAGACGCCACCTAACGACGGAAAAGGCCCCTCCATCGGGTAACCCCCACCCAACGGCAGCTCGCTACGGACCCACAGAGCTACGACGCGGCCGGCAAACCCCACTCCATCGGGCAACCGCCACCCAACGACACCGCGCAGTGGGCGCGCAGGGTTGCGAAAGCGTCACCAATCCCTTCGAGGTGGCAATCCCGTGCGTTCTCGACCCGTGTCCGACCGCGAGGTGGCAGATTCGTGCAGTTTTGACCGTCGAAAGCGCACGAAACTGCCACCTCGGGCTCCGAGCGTGCACGAAACTGCTACCTCGCGACCACCTCGGCGGCAGCTCCAGCGGGCCGACCCGCGCCACGGGGCACTGCCCCCCCCCTATTTCCCCAAGTACTCCAGCGCGGCGAGCACCTGGGCGCGGGTTCCCGTCTCGAGCGTCGGGTGGATGACCGGGTAGAAGAACGGGGAGTGGTTGGCCGGGATGTCTTCCCGAAGGCGGCCGTTGCGCACGGCGTCGTCGTACTTTTCCTGGTCGGCTCCGCCGAAGAACCAGTAGCAGTAAGGCACCCCGAATGCGTTCGGAAGTTCGCTGAAGTCCTCGGAGGCGGTTGCGGGCGCGCCCGGTTGGAGGACATCGGCTTCGAAGCCGGTGCTGAAGGCGCGGCTGATCCGGTCGGTGACGTCGGCGTCGTTGTCGGTGAGGGGGAACTGGTCGTAGTACTCGAATTCGGGGTCGTCCTGCGCGCCAGCCGCCTCGGACTCGCCGCGCACGATGCGCTCGATCGAGGCGATGACCCGGTTCCGCACGTCGGGATCGTAGGTGCGCACGTTGAGGCGCAATTCGGCACGGTCGGGAATCACGTTCGCCTGTGTGCCCGCGGTCAGGGACCCCACGGTCACGACCGCGAACTCGCCCGGCTCGACTTCCCGAGAAACGATGGTCTGCAACTTCAGGACCACGCTCGAGGCGATTACCACCGGGTCCACGGACAGGTGAGGCATCGACCCGTGGGAACCCCGACCGTGGATCGTGATGTGCACCGAGTCCGCCATGGACAGCATGGGACCCGCGTGGGTGAAGACGTGACCACTAGGCTTCGGCATGACGTGTTGACCCAGGACCACCTCGGGGTGCGGGACCTTATTCACCAGGCCGTCGTCGATCATGGCCGAGGCACCCTTGGACTTCTCTTCCGCGGGCTGGAACAGCGCGATGTAGGTGCCGGCCCAGGCATTCTTGTTCTGCACCAGAATCCGTACCGCACCCATGAGCGCTGCCACGTGCATGTCGTGGCCGCACGCGTGCATGACCCCCTCGTTCTCCGAGGCATAGTCCAGCCCCGTCCTTTCCGTGACGGGGAGTGCATCGATATCGGCCCTGGCCATGATGGTGGGGCCTTCGCCGTTCTCTATGACCGCGACGACGCCGGTCCCACCGATCGATGTCGTCTCGAGCCCGAGGTCCTTCAGCTCCTGGTGGATTCGCTCCGAGGTTCGGTGTTCCTGGAGTCCGAGTTCCGGCCTGCGGTGCAGGTCCTTGTACAACTCCTCCTGCCAGTCCAACTGGTCGGAGAGGTTCCGAAAGACGTCGCTGGTTCCCATGGTTGTCCTTTCACCTCGTGTGACTCCCCATCGGCGTCGATCGGGAGGAGGCGGCCAGACTCATCCGGCCAAGGCCGCCCTGTATCCATCCTCCGCCTCTTGCCCGAACGGGACCAGCACCACGGTGCGTATGGTGTCGCCGACTTGCTCTTCCATCGAACGGATCGTCTCGACGGCGATTCTGGTCGCGTCATCCATCGGCCATCCGTACACGCCGGCCGAGATGGTGGGAAATGCGATGGTTTCGACGTCGAGTTCGGCCGCGGCCTGGAGCGAGGCCCGGTAGCAGGACGCCAAGACAGGAGCTTTCTCCTGATACTTCTCGGGTGTCTTGGCGTACGTGGGCCCTACGGTGTGGACGACCCACTGCGCAGGCAACTCTCCCGCCGTCGTCACGACCGCCTGGCCGGCGGGAAGGCCGTCCGGCAAGTCGGTCTCACGAATTTTCTTGCACTCGTCCAGGATCGAGGGGCCACCGGCACGATGGATCGCACCGTCGACGCCGCCACCACCCATGAGGGAGGAATTGGCCGCATTCACGATGGCTTGGGTTTCGACCGCGGTGATGTCGCCTGGGCGTATTTCGATGTCCATGCCACCAGCCTAGGGGCAACTCGCCATCAGCGGGATGGGCTGTGGACAAGTGATGGAATCCCCGTTCCGGCCGAGACGGAGACGTCGATCGACGCAGTGCTACCCCACCGGCGACCAACGCTCGAGCCGAGGGGCAGAGCACAGCGCGAGCTGAGACTCCGTACTTGCTCACGCGTCTGCCGCCTCGGCCGCGATCGGAGACATCTGCCGGTGTCTACTCGGGTGTGACGTACGCTCCGGACAAACCGCCATCGACCAGGAACGTGTTGGCTGTGATGAAGGATGAATCATCCGACGCCAGGAAGGCGACGGCAGCGGCCGTTCCTCGCCTATCGGACCGTGGTCGAGTCCGGTGCCGCTCGCCTCGCGGCCGAGGCCGACCTGCAGGCGCCCCAGAGAAGAGGGCTACGACGTGCACTGGACGCGGCGTCGGCGGCCACGCCAGAAGAGTATCGACACCTCGAAGGTACGGAGACATTGCTGCGGAGCTTCCTGAATCTCAGTTCGTAGGGCCGCATCTGAGCTCGAGCGCGGAGGGTGAGCCCGACATCTGTCCCGGCGGTCCTCCGCTATCCCCGAAAGCGCCCCCGGAGGGCGCCTACCATGCCCTGGGCCATGCCCCGACCCGACCGCATCGAGCGGTACGCGGCATAGCGGGGGACGGAGACGGGAAGATCCCAGGTCCCGGCGAACTCGACGTCGCGACCCCCGAAAGACCTCTTGAATTGGGTAAAGCCCGCCCACGGGTGATTGGGCGAATCCGTCGGTGCGATGCCGAAGAGATCCGCGGTTTTCGCGCCGCGTTCGGCAGCGTCCAGGACGGCCTGAGCAATCAGCGGCTGATTGGGGCGGAGCTTCTTGAATTCGGGCCTCATGCCCGCGTGAGCGAAGATCCTGGTGCTCGCCGAGTCGTAGACGAAGGCAGAAGCGACAACCTGTCCTTCGTACCGCGTCAGGTACACACGGCCCGAGCCGCATGTCAGCAGCGTACGTGCCACTGTGCGGAGATAGTCGGCATCGTGCGCCACGAATCCCTTGCGCTCGGCGCTCTCCTGGTTCAGGGCAATCAGCTCCTCGACGTCGGCCGGATCCCGACTCGACTCGATGCTCAGCCCTTTGTCCTGGTGACGCCGCCAGAGATTCCGGTTCGTGCTCGTCATTCCGGCCAGCAGCGCTTCGGGTCCCTGGGTCAGGTCCAGCCACCTGGAACGACGCGGCTGGATGTCGCGTGGGGCCTCACGGGCTCCCAGCTCCAGCAGCTCTGACCGAAGACCCGGAGCCCGCATCTGTTCTGACCCGTCGGAAACCATGGGCTCGATACGCACCCATGCGACCTTCGCCTTCTTGGCGGCCTCACCCAAGCTGGTCAGTGCGGCTTCGAGAGCCACGACGTCGTTCGCGACCGGACCGTACGGGAGGTACCAGATCCGCCCCAACGTATTGCTCTCCTCGATCACCAACGCCGACCACCCGGGTCCGCGAAACCGGTGGGTCCTGCGCCCCAACGCGGTTTGGACGCGACCCCAATCGCGGCTTTGCAGAACGGTGTGCGGGCCTGCCATCTGACTGATCCGGCCCGCGATCGGGACAGACCCCGCGGACCCCGCGGACCCGGCGGACCCGACGGACCCGGCATGCCCGGACCAGGCTGAGGAGGGGAGGAACGGAGACGGGTGCGTCCCGAATTCGGCGCGTCCGTCCGGGCGGTTCAGTAGTGACATCGGTGTGGTCCCTCTTCCGATCGTGAGCGATGGCGGAGAACCAGGGGCAACAGACGAACCGCCTCGTTGCTGGTTCTCTCTGCAAAGAGTTCGGAACCAACCCGACGTTCGGATTCATACGGGAAGGAAAAACTTCAGACCGCCAGGACCCTGCGCGCGAAGTCGACCAAATAGTCATTGAGACTCGTGGCCGCCCGCTCTCCCTCTTGGGCATCCTCCCGGACGATGGCGGTGAGCATCGCCCGGTGGAGGGCCGCACCGGCGGTCACCTCTGACTGGTCGGTCACGTGCGAAGTCCAGAATCTGCGCGACAGATTCTGCAACTGAACCATGGCGTCGTGAAGGTACTCGTTATGGGCCGCACGGAGAATCAGCCCGTGGGTCTGGCGGACGGTCTCGGAGTAATCGGACAGGCTAAAGTTCTCCGCCCCAAGGGTTTCCGCGAGATGGCGCATCTCGTCGCGCTCCCCGGGTGTGGCCCGCTCGCATGCCAAACGAGTCGCCCACGGATCCAGGACCCTGCGCATCTCGAGGATCCGCAGTTCCGACTCAACGCTGATTTCCGGGATGAGGATGCCCCGACTGGGATGGATCTCCACCATCCGCTCTCGCGCCAGCCGATGGACCGCCTCACGAACCGGCGTACGGCCCAGTCCCGTCCACTCCATGAAATCGGCCTCCGACACGAAGGTGAGCGGCTCGATCTCCCCGTGAATGATCATGCGCTCTATGTGCACATAGGCAGTGTCCGTGAGCGTGGGTCCGGAGCGCGTGCGGACGGGACGGTTCATGCTGGTCCTCTCTGACGGGGTCGTACAGAAATCTTGGCACACCGCTGGAATATACAGCCGATATATCGGTAGAGTGGCGGCCATGAATGGTGTCAGGGCTCACAATGACACCGAAAGCAAGGAGAATGACATGTCCACTCCAACGGTCGGACCGAAAACCATGGAACTCCGGTCCATTGACTGGATCCCGCCGCGGGAACGTCACGGCTCCCCGGTCTCTTTCTTCTTCCTCTGGTTCGCGGCGAACAGCTCAATCACGGCTCTGGTGACCGGCGGCCTCTTCGTTCTGCTGGGCAATTCGGCCCTGTGGTCCATCCCCGCCATCGTCATCGGCAACCTGATCGGCGGCTTCATCACGGCGCTCCACTCCGCCCAGGGGCCTCAGCTCGGCGTCCCCCAGATGATCCAGAGTCGCGCCCAGTTCGGCTACTACGGGGCGATCCTTCCCCTGGTCTTGGCCCTGATCATCTATATCGGTTTCTACGCGACCGGCCTGGTACTCGGCGGACAGGCACTCGCGACCCTGCTCCACATCAGCGTCAAGGCAGGTGCGGTGATCTTCGCGCTGTTCTCGACCGTCCTGGCCATCGCCGGGTACAAGTGGATCCACAAGTTTTCGCACGCGGCGTCGGTCCTGAGCGGGGTCGTCTTCGTGATTCTCCTGGTCATTATTCTGGGCGGCCCGATGCGTCACCAGATCACCGCGGACACCAGTTTTGCCTTGGCCCCGTTCATCCTGGGTATCTCGCTCTCGGCGTCGTGGCAGCTGACCTTCGGTCCTTACATCGCCGACTACAGCCGGTACCTCCCCGAGACGACGTCCCAGCGGTCCACGATCGGGTGGACCTTTGCGGGGAGCTTCATCGGGGCAACCCTGGCCATGATCGTCGGAGCCTTCGCCGCACAGATCGGCGGGGATGCATTCAGCGACCACCAGGTCGGATTCCTCTCGGGGCTGGCGGGCACCTTCTTCTGGCTCGTGCTGCTGGCCGTCGTCGTCGGCAAACTGACGGGCAACACGCTGAGCTCGTACGGCGGGTTCATGTCTTTGGCGACGATCGTCACGGCGGTGGCCCGGCACGAGGTCATCAAACCCCGCGCACGCACGATCTACGTGCTCATCATCTCCGCCTTTGCGGTAGTGATCGCGCTCCTGGCATCGGACAATTTCGTCGCCGTGTTCACCGACTTCCTGATGTTCCTGCTGTACTTCATGACGCCGTGGTCTGCGATCAACCTGGTCGACTACTACCTCATTCGACATAAGAAATACGACGTCGACGCCCTATTCCAGCGCAATGGCCCCTATGGCACGGTCAACAAGGGGGCCTTCGTGGCCTACTTCGCCGCCGTACTGATCCAGATCCCGTTCATGAACAGCTCCCTCTACGTCGGCCCCATCGCCCATCTGTTCGGGGGTGCCGAGATCGCGTGGATTATCGGTCTCGTGGTCGCCGGCGGCATCTACCTGGTCATAGCCAAGAATTCGG
Source organism: Rothia sp. HC945 (assembly GCF_051370785.1). Lineage (NCBI taxonomy): Bacteria > Bacillati > Actinomycetota > Actinomycetes > Micrococcales > Micrococcaceae > Rothia > Rothia sp. HC945. The sequence continues at coordinate 143,518 of NZ_JBFCSN010000003.1, forward strand.
CGGCCGGTCGTGACTCCACTGCTGACGATCGTTCCGCAAACCACCAGCAAGAAAGGAATGCACTGTGAAATACGATCCCAACGAGGTCGAACGCCCGCTCTCACACTCCCCCTTCAAGGCTCTGACTGTGCCTCGCCCCATCGGTTGGCTCTCGAGCGTCAGCGAGGACGGTGTCGAAAACATCGCCCCGTACAGCCAGTGGCAGAACCTGACCTTCGACCCGCCGATGGTCATGTTCGCGGCCAACCAGTACCCGGACGGGCGACGCAAGGACACTGTTGTCAACGCCGAGAAGGCCGGGTGGTTCGTGTGGAACATGGCGACCTGGGATCTGCGCGAATCGGTCAACATCTCAGCCATGGCGCTGCCGCCTGGTGAGAACGAGTTCGACCGCCTCGACGTCACCAAGCAGACCGCGGACCTCTCCCCCGCCCCGATGGTCGCGGAAAGCCCTTTCCACTACGAGTGCAAGTACCTCACCACGCATCGCCTGCCCGGCAAGTCCAATGTGGGGACCATCGACGTCGTCTACGCGACCGTCGAGCGAATCCACCTCAACGAGAAGTACCTGACCGATGATGGCCGCGTGGACATCACCACGGTGCAGCCCATCGCCCGGATGGGGTACTTCGACTACACCGTGGTGACAGACACCTTCGAGATGCGCGTTCCCGGCGCCGACGCCGACGCGCAGGCCGGCCTGGGCGGCAACCCTCAGTAGGAAGTGTCTAGAGGTTCCAGTGGGTCGGTCGCCCCGCCACAAATGTGGCGGCGACCGACATCCCTGCCAGGGTGCGCGCGGCGTCGTCACTCGTGGCCCCGGCGAACGGATCCGAGTCGAGCAACAGCACGTCCGCGACGTCACCGGAACGAATCCGGTCGACGCCGTCCGTCGAGGCCAAGAACGCTTCCCTCGAGGTGATCGCCTCCTCCTGGTGCCACGGCGGCCGCTCGTCGCCCGAACGATGGACCGCGGCCGCCATGGCCAACCACGGGTCCAGAGGAGCCACGGGCGCGTCAGACCCCATGGCCAGCCGGACGCCCCGATCCAGCATCGTGCGGAAGGCGAAGATGCGGTCGGCTCGATCCGGCCACAAAAGGTCCATGGCGTCCCGGTCGTCGAGGAGGTGAGCGGGTTGCACGCTGGCTGTAACCCCCAACCGGGCCATACGGTCCAGGTCGTCCGGCCGAACCACCTGCGCGTGCTCGACCGAGCCTCGAGCGCCCACGGATCCGAAGGCATCCAGGGCCAGACCGACGGCGGCGTCCCCCAGAGCGTGGAGTGCGACGGCGAGATCCCGTTGGTGAGCGAGGTCGAGCAATCTGGCCAGCTCTTCCGGCGGCACGTTCTGCACGCCTCGGGGATGGTCCAGATCTTCGGCCCCGACATAGGGCTCGCAGCAGTGAGCGGTCCTGGTTCCCAGCGACCCGTCGGAAATGATCTTGAGCGGACCCATCCGGATGAGACCTGACTCGTCCAGCGCGTCCCCGCTTGCGAGTCCGCGGTCCAGGACGTCGTCCAGGAGTTCCGGGTAGACACCGGTCCGAACCCTGAGCAGTGGTTCGCTCTGTCTGGAACGACTCACCCATGCGTCGTGATTGGCCGCGAATTCCAGATCGACTATGCCGACGACGCCGCGGGCCGCCGCGGCCCGCGCGGCGTCGCGAACGGCCGCTTCGGGATCCGGCGCCAACGGTTCGAGCTTCGCGAAGAGCGGGAACCAGTCGTCCTCGCTGAAGATCCCATCCCGCGGAGGGACACCGAGCAGAGTCATCGCCGCCGAGTTGAGCCACCCGTTGTGCATGTCGCCGCTGACCAGAACCACGGGTCGGTTCCCGGTCACGGCGTCGAGCTCGGTCACGGTCGGCTGCCGCTGCCACGCCGAGGCACGATACCCGAAGCCGAAGAACACGGTGTCTCCGCCGTCCTCCTTGAGCGCTTCGCCGACGGCCTGGGTCACTGCTGCGGGCGACGGCGTCGCCGACAGGTCAAGCCGCGACCTGGCCTGGGCCCACTGGTCGAAGTGGACGTGCGCGTCCCAGAGGCCGGGAACGAGCCACCGGCCGTCGGCATCCACGAGGTGATCCTCAGGTCCTGGCTCGAGACCGTTTCCCCATTCGATGCGGCCCTGAGCGATGCGCGCGTCGAGGACGTCGCCGCCGAAGGGGTCTCTCACGGCACGGAGGAAGAACGAATCCATGACTCCCTTCTACCCCAGTCGCTGATCCGCCGCCTCACGACCTCCCGGATACCGCCGGAATATGACGTCGGGGTGTTTCGGGGCGGAGTGAGTGGAGTGCTGGCTCGTCTCGGTGAAGTGGTGGGGACGCACGGGGCCGCCTCGGGGACGAGGTGGCAGTCCCGTGCGAGACGACGCCGCGAGCCGCACGGACGCCGCTGGGTGGGGACCTTCGTGGCCGCCATCGGGGTTTGGGCGCGGACTCCTGTCGCAGTCACACGTCGTCGAGTCGGGAAACCACCACCGGGTCGGGTAACCGCCGGCTCGAAACCCGTCACCCGCCGCTCACCCCACCAACCGAGCTGGCCAGACGCGCGGCGGAGTCGATGACACCGCCACGCCGTCTGCCCCGTCACGCCGTCGCGGCAGCCGATTCCGCCGCGGAATTCTCATCCGCCATACGAGCGACGAGGTCTTTGGGAACGCCGAAGAAGTAGGTCAGCAGGAACCCTGCCACGTAGGAGATGAGCAGCCCCACGGCGTAGACCCCGAGGGCAGCGCCCAGGCCGTGGTTGCCTGCGGCCAGCGGGAAAAGTGCCCAACCGCTGGGTCCGATTGCGGTGGAACCGGTCGCGAACCCGAGCTGGTTGAAGATGCCGATGAATCCGCCGCCGAACGCGCCTCCGATGCACGCGGTGATGAACGGGCGGCCCATAGGCAGGGTCACGCCGTAGATCAGCGGCTCTCCGACACCGAGAATTCCGGCGGGCAACGCCGACTTGATCGTGTTGCGCAGGGCCCGGTTGCGGATGCGCAGGTAGACCGCGGCGGTCGCGCCCACCTGTCCGCCACCCGCCATCGCCAGGATCGGCAGAAGGATCGTGTAACCGGCCTGCGCGATCAGCGTGGTGTGGATCGGGATGAGTGCCTGGTGCAGTCCCAGCATCACGAGCGGCAGGAAGAGTCCGGCCAAGACAAACCCCGCAAGTCCGCCGCTGGTCCCGAGCAACCAGGTGGCACCAGTTCCAATACCGGTCGAGATCCAGCCGGCGAGCGTCATGAGCGGGAAGAGGGTCAACGCTCCGGCGACGAGGACAGTCACGGTCGGGACGATCAGCATCGCGAGCGATTCAGGGGCCCACTTCCGGGCCCATCGCTCCACATAGGCCGCGAGGATGGCAGCCAGCAGCGCGCCGATCACACCACCCTGGCCGGGCTCGAGGCTGGCACCGAGAATCGACACCTTGGACACGCCGGCGAAGGGGATGATGGCCGCGACCGCGCCGCCGAGCACTGGCGTCCCGCCAAATTCCTTCGCGGCGTTCATGCCCACGAAGACCGCGATCAGGGTCATGAACCCACTGGAGATCGCGGTCAGGACCGGGACCACCCCGGCCGCCCACGGCCACGCCCCATTCGCGACGAAGTTCTGGAGCACGCCGCTGATGCCGGCGACGATTCCGCAGGCAATCAGCGCGGGAATCAGCGGGAGAAAGATGTTGGCTATCCGACCCAGGAATGCACGGATGGGAGAAGACTTGCGCTCCGACTGGGAACGTTTCATCTGCGCGCCGAGGGCTTGGAGGTCTTCGGGCGACCCAGGGGCCTCACCCTCGGCACCTGTTCCGGCGCCCGTACCGTTGCCTCCGGACGAGGCGCCAGCCTCGCCGGAGGACCCGAGGCCGGCCGCACTGCCCGCGTCACCCCTTCCATTCCCCGCGGGTTCCGATTCGGCGTCCCGCAAGCGGGCCTCGATGTCGCGGGCGACGGTGTCCACGACGCCGGGCCCCAGGACCACCTGCATGGTCGGCCCCGGAACGACGCCGAGAACCGCGTCAATCCCGCGCAGGGCGTCGACGTCTACCGCCGATTCGTTGTGGACCGGAATCCTCAGGCGGGTGATGCAATTCTCCACACCGTTGATGTTTGACGCACCGCCGAGGCCAGCGATGACGTCCTGGGATGTCTTGTTCTGATCGGACATGGCCGACTCCTTTGTGGGTTGCGTTCGTTTCTCCGCCCCGACCGGCGGGGTACCGGTGGCGGGACCGCCAGGCTGCCGGCGGGGTCGCATGGTTCAGTTGTGGGGTCGGACCAGGCGTTCCAAGGCGGTTCGGAGGACGCCGGAGTCGCGCTCGAGCTCTTCGCGGGCGCGCTCGGCGTCGACGTCGGCGAGAATCGTCAGAATCGCGACCTTGGCGCTTCCGCCGGCCGCGCTGACGGCTTTCTCGATGACGTCCGGCTCTGCCCCGGTGACCGCGCCCACGATGCGCTGGACCCGTTCTCTCAGCTTGGCGTTGGTGGACTGCACATCGACCATGAGGTTTCCGTAGGTCTTGCCGAGGCGCACCATGCTCATCGTTGAAATCATGTTGAGCACCAGCTTCTGGGCGGTTCCGGCCTTCAGCCGTGTCGATCCGGCCACGAGCTCCGGACCGACCACGACCTCGATGGGGTGCACCGCGACGGCCGCAAGACGCGAACCCGTGTTGCACACCATCGCTCCCGTCGTGGCACCACGCCGCCCCGCCTCCTCGACCGCGCCAACGGCGTAGGGGGTCCTGCCCGAGGCCGAAACCCCGACGAGGGTATCCAGCGGACCGATGTCCAGGTCGATCACGGCCTGGGCGCCAGCGGCGGCATCGTCCTCCGCTCCTTCCACGGCGGAGACCAGGGCTCGTTCGCCGCCGGCAATGAGACCGACGACCTCCCCCGGGCCTGTGTTGAACGTGGGCGGGCACTCGGACGCGTCCAGGACACCGAGCCTCCCGGCCGTCCCGGCACCCGCATAGACCAGACGCCCGCCGGCACGGAGCCCGGGCACGGCCTGGTCGACGAGTCGGGCAATGTCCTCGACGCTGCGTCCCACGGATTCGGGGACCGTGGAGTCCGTCCGGTTCATGAGCCTAGCCAGGTCCGCGGTCGGCATCCTGTCGATCTGTGAGTACTGTTCGTCCACTGCCTCGGTGGTGGGCACGTCCGTTGTCATGATTTCTCCGATGCTGGGGTGGGGGTTTGGGCGGTTCGGGGCAGTCGCTTGAAGGCCAGAGCTTCATGGGAGCGCGCGATCGCGGTCCTGGCTTCGTCCTCGCGCAACTGGAAGACCATGGTGAACAAAGCGTCGACCACGAACAGCTGTCCCGAACGGGAGGTCATCGCACCCAGTCGAAGACCGTTCTCGCGAGTCGCAACGCTGACGAGGACATGATCGGCCGTCCCCAACGGTGAGCGCGGGCGCGTCGTAATGGCCACGGTGCGGGCACCGGCACGTGCGGCGAGGGAGAGAGGGTCGACGACGTCCCGCGTGCGCCCCGACGCGGAAATTCCGATGAACACATCCTGGTCCGTCAGCAGGACGGCGAACGTGAGCGCGTCATGGGCGTCCGACGCTGTGTGGACCTGGATCCCTATGCGCCCAAGTTTCGCCGCGAGGTCTCGCGCGACCAGGCCGGACGCTCCGACGCCGACGACGAGCACCCGCCTGGCCCCTGCCACGGCTCCGGCCACCTCACGGACGGCGTGCGCGTCCAGTGTCTCTTCCGTCCGCGCGATCGTCTCGCGGTCGCTGGAAGCGAGCTTTGCTATGACAACCTCCGGGAGATCCTCGGCGGAGATCCCAGCGGGGTACGAGCGGTCGCCCCCGTCCGACCCTTGTGCACGGCCGATCGAAGTGGCCAAACGTGTGCGCAGCTCGCGGAAACCCGAGCACCCGACGGCGCGGGCCAAGCGAATGACTGACGCGTCGCTGGTCCGACTCTCCTTCGCGAGATCCGCCAGTGTCATCGGCACGGTGCGCGCCGGCTCCTCGAGGATGAAGCGGGCCACCCGGGCGGGCCCCGGGCTCAACGTGCCCTCCGCAGCTCTCAAGGATCCGAGGATATCGGCCTCCTCGCCGCCTTCGAAGTTTTTCTCCACTTTGGTGTTCACAACTCGAAGTTTTCCTTCATATGTGAGCCATGTCAAGAACTACGACTTGGCGTAGTTTTAAGTTCTGCACCGTGGTATTTCTATATATGGGCACCTTCAAACCCCTTCAACACAACATGTTGTGTTTTTGACCAACAGAGAAAGGACGCCATGAATGAGCCATCCGCCTCTCGCAGGCGGCCCCCGACATCGTTCCGTACCCTCCCACCCACCGAATCGCCCCACCTGGTGTACTTCTCGAGCGCCTCCGAGAACACCCACCGGCTCGTGCAACGGCTGAGGCATTCCAGTGTTCGCATACCCCTTCGTCCCCGCACAGAGGGCATGATCCGGGTCAGCCGGCCCTACGTGCTGGTCGTGCCGAGCTACGGCGGCGGGGACGCCAGAAAGGCCGTCCCTCGGCAAGTCATCACCTTCCTGAACGACCCACAGAACCGCTCCCTCATTCGGGGAGTCGTGACCGCGGGCAACACCAATTTCGGGGAGGACTACTGCATCGCCGGCCCTGTGATCTCCAAGAAGTGCGGAGTCCCCGAGCTCTACAGGTTCGAGCTGCTCGGCAACGCACACGACGTCAAGACCATCGACCACGGACTCGACGAGTTCTGGAAATCCGCACAGAAAGAGAAGGAAACCGCATGACGCTCTCGCCGGAAGCCACCGACGTCGGCCGCGAAGGCATCGGGACACGCAAGGACTACCATGCCCTGAACGCCCGGCTGAATCTGTTCGACGATCAGGGGCGCATCCAGTTCGAACAAGACCAGCAAGCCATCGACGCCTTCCTGAAGCAGCAGATTGGCCCTCGCCTCAAGAAATTCGACTCTGCCCTAGGCCGCCTCGACTGGCTCGTGACCAATGACTATTACGAGGCCGAATTTCTCGCCAACTACGAGCGTGACGCCCTGGAGGAGATTCATGACCGTGCCCACAAGTTCGGGCACACCTTCGGATCGTTCCTGGGCGCCTTCAAGTTCTTCACGTCGTATGCCCTCAAGAGCTTCGACGGGACGGAGTATCTCGAAGATTTCCCGGACCGGGTCGCGGCGACGGCCCTGTACCTGGCACAGGGCGAGCGGGAGTTCGCCGCGAACCTTGTCGACGAAATGATGTCCGGTCGCTACCAACCGGCCACCCCCACGTTCCTCAATGCGGGCAAGAAACAACGCGGCGAGCTGATCTCCTGCTTCCTGCTGCGCGTCGAGGACTCGATGGAATCGATCGGTCGGTCGATCAATTCGGCCCTCCAATTGTCGAAGCGCGGCGGCGGGGTCGCCCTCATGCTCACGAATCTCCGGGAATCGGGTGCACCGATCAAGAAGATCGAGAACCAGGCGTCGGGTGTGGTTCCGGTCATGAAGATCCTCGAGGACTCTTTCTCCTATGCCAATCAGCTGGGGGCCCGACAGGGGGCCGGCGCAGTCTATCTGCACGCCCACCACCCGGACATCCTGCGCTTCCTGGACACGAAACGGGAGAACGCCGATGAGAAGGTTCGGATCAAGACCCTCTCGCTCGGCGTCGTGGTCCCGGACGTCACCTTCCGACTGGCGAAGGAAGACCGCGAGATGCACCTGTTCTCTCCCTACGACGTCGAGCGCGAGTACGGCACCCCGATGTCCGAACTGTCGATCACGGAGCACTACGACGATCTGGTTCGGAACTCGCGCATCCGGAAGACGACGATCCGGGCCCGGGACTTCTTCACGACCATCGCGGAGCTCCAGTTCGAATCCGGTTACCCGTACGTGCTGTTCGACGACACCGTCAATCGCGAGCATCCCCATCCCGGACGCGTCGGGATGTCCAACCTGTGCAGCGAGATTCTCCAGGTCAGCACGCCATCGACCATGGATCCGGACCTGACGTACTCCTCCGTGGGCCGAGATATCTCCTGCAACCTGGGCTCGCTCAACATCGCGGCCGCCATGGCCTCACCCGACGTCGGCCGGACCGTGGAGACCGCAGTGCGGGCCCTGACGAGCGTTTCGGACCAGTGCGACGTCGGTGCGGTCCCGTCCGTCGAACGCGGCAACCGGGCGAGCCACGCGATCGGGCTGGGGCAGATGAACCTGCACGGATACCTGGCATCGCAACGCATCCAGTACGGCAGCCCCGAGGCGCTTGACTTCACGGACGCCTATTTCCGACTCGTGACCTATCACGCGATCCGCGCATCGCACCGACTCGCTGTGGAACGCGGGGAGACCTTCGAAGGGTTCGAAGACTCCGATTACGCGAGTGGGGCCAGGTTCGACCGTTACGTTCGATCGAGTGGCAAACCAGCGACCGAGCGGGTGCGAGCACTCTTCGCCGACGCCGGCTTGCACCTGCCGACCCGTGAGGACTGGATCGTGCTCAGGTCACGGGTCATGCGCGACGGCATGTACAACGCGTACCTGCAGGCGATACCGCCCACCGGCTCGATCAGCTATATCAACCACTCGACCGCGTCGCTGCACCCCGTGGCGTCCCGGGTCGAAATCAGGAAGGAGGGCAAGCTGGGCCGCGTGTACTTTCCGGCGCCCCACATGGACCAGGACAACCTCGAATACTTCCAGGACGCCTACGAGATCGGGTACCGCAAGATCATCGACACGTACGCTGCCGCAACCCCGCATGTGGACCAGGGGCTTTCGCTCACGCTGTTCTTCACCGACGAGGCGACCACGCGGGACATCAACAGGGCACAGATTTACGCGTGGAGGTCCGGAATCAAAACCCTCTATTACATCCGGCTCCGCCAGGCGGCCCTGAACGGAACCGAAGTGCAGGACTGCGTTTCCTGCTCCCTCTGACCCCTCGCCGCTTTTTGAAGGAGAACACCATGACATCATCGACCGATCGCCGCCCCCTCACCGACATCTCGGTGACCCCGCCGTCCTTTCGCCACGACCCGAACCACCGGTTGCGACCGATCAATTGGAACCGCGTCCAGGACGAGAAAGACCTCGAGGTCTGGAATCGGCTCACGTCGAATTTCTGGTTGCCCGAGAAGGTTCCGCTCTCGAACGACCTCCCTGCCTGGCAACGCCTGTCCGAAGAAGAGCGGACGCTGACGATGCGGGTCTTCACGGGCCTGACCATGCTGGACACGGTTCAGGCGACCGTCGGGGAAATCAGCCAGATCCAGGATGCCCGCACCGAGCACGAGGAGGCCGTGTACACAAACATCGCCTTCATGCAGTCGGTCCATGCCAGGTCGTATTCGAGCGTGTTTTCCACGCTGGCCTCGACGCCCCAGATCGAGGAATCCTATCGGTGGGCCGTCGCCAATGACCTTTTGCAGGAACGCGCCAAGAAGGTTCTGGTGCACTACTACGGGGACGATCCGCTGCGCCGCAAGGTCGCCTCGACCCTGCTGTCGTCGTTGCTGCTCTACGCCGGGTTCTATCTCCCCCTGCATTTCTCGGTCCACGCGACCATGACCAACACCGCTGACATGATCCGGCTGATCCTGAGGGACAAGGCGGTTCACGGGTACTATTCGGGGTACAAGTTCCAGCGCGGCCTGGACTCCTGCACGAGCGAACGCAGGGAAGAGATCCAGGCCTTCACCGTGGGTCTGCTCGACGAACTGTACGACCTCGAGCTCCAGTATTCGGGAGAGCTGTACGAGCCCCTCGGCCTCATGGACGACGTCGCCGTCTTCGTCCGGTACAACGCCAACAAAGCCCTCATGAACCTCGGATACCCCGCTCGTTTCGGCGCTGAGGAAACCTCAGTGAATCCCGAGATCCTCGCGGCCCTCGCACCGGGATCGGACGAGAACCACGACTTCTTCAGCGGCTCCGGGTCCTCCTACGTGATGGGCAAAGCCGTGGAGACGGACGACGACGACTGGGACTTCTAGCCGCCTCCCATCGGGCGCTCGACCCAGCGCGAGGTGGCAAGTTTGTGCGCAATTCATGCCGAAATCCGCACATACTTGCCACCTCGGGCTCGGGGTGTGCACGACACTGCCACCTCAGGCCGACACCGCTATGTCGGGTTGGGTCCTTGTTCCGGGCTCGGGTCCGAGGACTGCGCCACATGTCGACCGGAGGCACCCGATGCATCGTCTCGGCCCGCCGTGTCGGCAATGCCCGGGCCGGCGTCTCTCCGTGAATCATCGGTTGGGGCCGCGTCGGACGAACCGACGTCGCGCGAACCTGCGTCGGACGTGCTTTCGCCCGTGGTCGACGTCTTCTCGGCGGAGACTCGCTTCGAGGTCCCCGTGTCCGCGCCCACGGCGGCCTCAGTTCCGGCGTCTTCCTCACGACCCGGCGTGCGCAGGTTCCACTTGCGGATTACGAAACGGAACAAGAAGTAGTAGATCAGTCCGTAGCCGATGCCTATGGGTATCAACCAGATCGACTTCTGGGATATGCCGAAGTTGAGGAGGTAGTCGATGGTTCCCGCGGAGAATCCGAAACCGGAATGTATGCCCAGGGCGTTGGTCAGGGCCATGGACGTTCCCATGAGCACCGCGTGGATCAGGTAGAGCGGCCAGGCGATGAACATGAAGGAGAACTCCAGCGGCTCGGTGATCCCCGTGAGGAACGAGGTCAGACCCGTCGAGAGCATGATGCCGCCAACGACCTTCTTCTGGCCCGGCTTCGCCTCGTGCCAGATGGCCAGAGCCGCCGCAGGGAGACCGAACATCATGATCGGGAAGAAGCCGGTCATGAAGACGCCCGCACTGGGATCGCCGGCGAAGAACCGGGAGAGGTCCCCGTGGGCGCCGTCGTAGTCGCCCAGGATGAACCACACGATCGAGTTGAGAATGTGGTGCAGGCCGAAAGGAATCAGCATTCGATTCAGGAGGCCGTAGATTCCCGCACCCAGGACCGTGTTGCTGCCCACTGCGGCGCCGATCGCGGCGAGGCCCTTGTCGAAGAACGGGTAGAGCAGGGCGAGCACCACGGCGATCACCAACGCGGCCAGTGAGGTCAGGATCGGCACGAGACGACGCCCGCCGAAGAAGCCCAGCCAGTCGGGCAGCTTGGTTCGGTGGAATCTTTGCCACAACAGGGCTGACGTCAGACCGATCACGATGCCGCCCAGCACGCCGTAATCGATCTCCGGCTTCTCTCCGGCTGCCGCGGTGGCATTGCTGTCCAGGACCACCGGAGACATGACCTTGAAGATATTGGTCATCACCAGGTAGCCGACGACGGCCGCGAGCGCCGTCGAGCCGTCACCCTTCTTGGCGAAGCCGAAGGAGATTCCGACGGCGAAGAGCAGTGGCAGTCCGTCGAACAGGGCCGAACCGGCGGCGCCGATCACCTGTGCGGCCGTGGATATGGACGAGAATTGCCCGAGAAGATCATCCTGTCCCAGCCTTTGGAGAATCGCGGCCGCAGGAAGGGCCGCGATCGGAAGCATCAGGCTCCGGCCAAAGCGTTGGAGAAGTTTCATGGCGTTGCCGTCACCCTTGGTCCGCGGTGCGGCGGCGGCCGGGGTGGAAACGTCTGACGAAGACATGGGGACCTCGTTTCCCGCGGGTGCGAGAGTAGCGTGCGGTTGTGAAGGTCGAGCGCTATGGGTACGCTCGAGACAACTGTTTATAACCAGTGGTTCTGATCACTGTATTCGCATGACATAGCTTGTCAAGGGCCAGGAGGCACCCAATGTTCGATCCGGAGAAATTGCTGGAAGCACTCGGTGGAGCCGAGAACGTTGAAGAAATCGAAGGGTGCATCACCCGCTTGCGCACCGAGGTCGAGGATTCGTCTGCGGTGGATCAGGCCGCGCTCAAGGCCATGGGAGTCCACGGGGTTGTGGTCTCGGGCGGAATGGTGCAGGTCGTCGTCGGTCCCGAGGCCGAGAACCTGGCCGAAGACATTCAGGATCTGCTGTAGAGAAAGCGCGCGAGCACGTGGTCCACAAGCACGAACAGGTCAGGTCGGAGTTGCGGGAACTGGCCCGGAGGGAACTCTCTCCGGGTGCCGCGCTTCCGGGGGAAAGAGCCCTCGAGAAGCAGTTCGGGGTTTCCCGCATCACGATTCGACGTGCCGTCTCGGATCTGGTCGCGGAGGGTGTTCTGGTCCGTATTCACGGCAAGGGCACCTTCGTGTCCCACGGTCGTGTCCGTTCGACCCTCCACCTTGCTTCCTTCACCGAGGACATGAAACGGGCGGGTTTCGAACCATCCACCGAGATTCTCGTGGCCGATCGAGGCACACCTCCCCCACGGGCGGCGGAGTTCTTCGGTCTGGAGGAAGGCGAACAGACTCTCTGCATCAAGCGCCTGCGTCGCGCAAACGAGGCCCCGGTCAGCGTGGACGAGTCCTGGATCCGTCCGGACCTGACGGACCTCCTCCTGGCCAAGGACCTGACGCAGTCCCTGTACTCACATCTGTCGGGGACCGGTTTCGAGGTCAGCACCGCCGAACAGACCGTCGAGGCGGCTGCGGCGGAACCGTCGGTCGCTCGCGTCCTCGAGGTGGAGCCCTCGGCCCCCGTGCTGCTGTTCCACCGCTACACGTGCGCCCAGTCCGAGGAAGGACCCGTACCGCTCGAGTACTCGATCTCGACGTACCGGTCGGATCGGTACCAGATTTCCATGACCCTGGACCGCGAGCGTCTGGGAGCCCCGGAGCCGGAGGACTCAAAACCCGCTTAACTTGTCAGTCAGCCCCCGTACCCTGGACTCAGCGCCTCGCACGACGCCCGAGGCAGAGTCTGGAGGTGCCTGTGTTCTTCGTTGATGTACCGGAACAGCGTGCGGCTCGTCCGCGCCCTGGTCTGGTCTATTCCGCGTCCGACCTCGTGCGGGCCGCGGAATGCTCGTGGGCCACCCTCCACCTCCTGGACGAAAAGCTGGGCCGTCTCCCCCGATTCGAGGCGCCGGAAGACCCGATGCTCGAACGCACTTCGGTGCTGGGTGACCAGCACGAAGCGGCGGTGCTCCAGGAATTCCGCGAGCGCTTCGGTCCGTACGACCCCGCGACCGGCCGAGGTGTCTACGAAATCGAACCTGCCCGCAGAATGGATTGGGGCACCCTGGTCGACAAGCACCGGGAGTCCATCGAGGCCTTGCGGTCCGGGGCCGACGTCGTCTTCCAGGCCTCTTTCTTCGATGGCAGATTCCATGGAAGGTCGGACTTCCTGGTCCGCGAGGATGACGGCCGATACGCGGTCTACGACACCAAACTGGCTCGCCATGCCAAGGTCACCGCACTGCTGCAATTGGCCGCCTACGCCGACCAACTGGACAACGCAGGAATTCCGGTGTCTGACACCGTCACTCTGATCCTCGGGAACCGAGAGCGGGCCTCTTTCCACGTCGGGGAATTCATGGCGGTCTATCAGGAGCGGCGGGACCGTTTCGAGGCGCTGTCGCGGGAACGCATCACCTCGGATGCCGAGCCGCTCGACTGGTGGCAGGACTCCGTGTCCAGATGCGGCAAGTGTCCGCACTGCGCGGCTGAGGTCGAGCGGCATCGGGATGTCCTCCAGGTGGCCGGGATGTCCATGGCTCAGAGAAAACTCCTGCGGCAGCGCTATGGAGTGCGCACCGTCGACGACCTCGCCAACCTCGAAGGTCGTTCCCTGCCCTCACCCGTTCGATCGGCCAGGGACCAGGCTGCGCTGCAGTCCGGGCGCGCGGTTCCGGACAAGACGGTGACCTTCACCGATGCGTCGGGTACACGAAAGAGCGTCTCTTATGTGGTCACGGATTCGGCGCCCTTGACCAGGATTCCGGCGGCGAACCCCGGCGACATCTTCTTCGATTTCGAAGGAGACCCACTATGGCAGGATCCCGGGGACTCCTCGTGGGGCATCGAGTACCTCTTCGGCTTGGTCGAATCCCCGGAAGACTCATCCGAGGATCCCCGGTTCGTGCCCTTTTGGGCCCATTCCCGGGACGAGGAAAAACAGGCACTTCTCGATTTCCTGGAGTACGTCCGTCAACGCAGGCAACGGTTCCCGGGGATGAAGATCTATCACTATGCCAACTACGAGAAAAGGGCCCTCAGGGACCTGGCCGCGAAGCATGGGGTCGGCGAGGAAGCCGTGGACGATCTCTTGAGGGAGGAAGTACTGGTCGATCTCTACGACACCGTTCGCTCCAGCCTGCGCATCTCCGAGGACTCCTACTCGATCAAGAAGCTGGAGCCCCTCTACATGGGCGACCGACTGCGCGCTGGCGACGTCACCACGGCGGCCGCCTCGGTGGTGGCATACGCCGACTACTGCTTGGCCAGGGACTCAGGGGACCAGAAGCGCGCCGTGGCCGTTCTGGACTCCATCGGGGACTACAACCGGTACGACTGCGTCTCGACCCTGCGTCTCCGGAATTGGCTGCTGAGCCTGGTCTCCCGGTCGGTCGAGGAGGAAGTCAGTCAGCCATCCGACAGGCTTGACCCCTCGCTGGAGCCCGAGCCTCCGGAGGACGCCCGCGAGTCGGCCGTCGAAGCATCTCTTCATCATTTCGTCGAAACGGCGTCGCCGGAATCCACCGGGTTGGACCCGGACATCTTCCGGGACACCATCCGGGCCGTCGCCATGGTCTCCAGCGCGACAGGCTACTATCGGCGCGAGCGCAAACAATTCTGGTGGTCACACTTCGACCGGCTGTCGGCCCCGGTCGCGGATTGGGAGTCGCAGCGGGACGTCCTCGTCTTCGAACGCCTCGCGGTCGAACAGGACTGGCACACAACCACCCCGCGTGCGCGAACCGAAAAACGGATCCTCTCGGGAACGGCTCGCCTGGCCGAGGGCTCCACCCTGCGGGACGGGGATTCCGGCCTCTTCGCGATGTACGAGACGCCGTTGCCGCCCTACCTGGAGGACAAAGCCCGTGAGGCACGCCAGCGCGTCGAATCCGGACCACGTGACGGTCAGCCCGTTGCCTCTCGAGCCAGTGATGCGCGCCTGACCCTCGAGTCCCTGGAGCAGACGGACGTTCCTGGGCACGTGCGTATTCGTGTCGTCGAGTCACGGCCGCAGGGCACGGAACCCTTCGATCAGCTGCCCATCGCCTCAACGCCGCCCGCCCCCATACGGACGAAAGCCCAGGAAGAATCCTTGGCTTTGCTCGCCGAGGAAGTCGATGCGGCGCTGCCGCACCTCCCCCGCGCCGCCGGCTTGGACATTGTGGCTCGACGGCCGCCGCGTCTCGCTGGCGGTGGGGCCCTTCCGCGCGTCGGCGACCCGGGACTCGGCGACGGCAAGATCCCCATGGCGGACGCGATCCACGCTGCGGTGTCACGACTCGAGAACTCTTATGTCGCCGTTCAGGGGCCTCCCGGAACGGGAAAGTCCTTCGTCGGTTCCCACGTGATCGGACGGTTGGTCCGTGAAGGATGGACGATCGGCGTGGTCGCCCAATCCCACGCCGTGATCGAAAATCTCTTGAAGGGGTGCATGGTCAATGGCGGTGTACCTGGCGACGCCATCGCCAAGGCCAAGAGGTCCAAGACGTCAACCGACGATGAAGTTCCTCGGGTCCCCTGGCGGGAAATCGCGCAGAAGGACATCCCTTCATTCATGGCCGAAGCCACATCCGGCGAATCGCCAGTACCCGGGGGCAGGATCTACGGCGGAACCGCCTGGGACTTCGCGCACCAGGATCGTTTCGCGCCGGGCAGCGTGGACCTTCTGGTCATCGACGAAGCCGGGCAGTATTCACTGGCCAACATGCTGGCCGTGTCCCAGTCGGCCCGGAACCTCTTGCTTCTGGGAGACCCGCAACAATTGCCCCAGGTCACCCAGGGAAGCCATCCACAACCGGTCGACGAATCGGCCTTGGGCTGGCTCTCAGCGGGTGCACGAACCCTCCCGCAGGAATACGGGTACTTCCTCGATGCGTCGTGGCGTATGCATCCGGAATTGTGTGCCCCAGTTTCCACGTTGTCCTATCAAGGGCGGTTGCACTCGGCGTCGGCCGCTGCCCAAAGGATGCTCGCGGACACGGAACCGGGGGTCTACCGCCTCGAGGTTCCGCACACGGGCAACGCGACCTCATCTCCCGAGGAAGCCGCACGCGTGGTGGAACTTGCGAGAGAACTCGTCGGAAGGAGCTGGAGAGATGCGCCGGACGAAGCGTTCAGGCCATTGGAACCTCACGATGTCCTCGTCGTGGCTGCCTACAACGCCCAGGTGGAAGTCATTCGTGAAGCCCTGGCGGAAGCGGGGCTTTCGGATCAGGATGAGACAGGGGTCCGGGTCGGGACCGTCGATAGGTTTCAAGGGCAGGAAGCGCCGGTAGTCATCGTTTCCATGGCGGCTTCCTCTGCCGAGGACGTACCTCGCGGGATGGACTTTCTTCTCTCCCCGAATCGTCTCAACGTCGCCGTTTCCCGCGGACAGTGGGCAGCCGTGATCGTCAGTTCCCCCAGCCTGACGGACTATTGGCCCACCAATCCGGAATCGCTGTCGATTCTGGGCGGGTTCACGGCACTGCGCAGGAACGCCACATCGTGGGACCGGCTTCCGCTCTCAGGGAGCACCCGGGACAAAGAAGGGGAGATCCATGAATAATAATCATGAACCGTACGGACACGAGCAGGAGGAAGGGATGATAAACATCAACCCCAGTTTCAAAGCCCGGACTCCTTATATCTTCCACTTCGACGACCAAACGGTTGTTCTGGGGGATCCCGAATACCTGAAACAGGTTGAGACCTTCCTGCTGACGGCTGACCTCGCAACACGCACCACCTACTGGGACACCGGCGAAGAAGACCCTCTCGATTTCGATCCGGACCCCGAGCCCGAGGACATGAATAGCGTCGGGATCGAGGGGGACGAATCCGTATTCTGGAATGCCATCGAATCGGCTATTTTCCAACAAACGGAATGGCCCGAGGGTGAGGACGCCGTGGTCTATGCGCCGCACGTTCCCGACTGGCTCTCGCAGGCGCAGTCCTGGTATTTCGATCCCATTTGTCCACCACTGGGTCCGGGTGGTCCCGGTGGGTGGGTCCGACGGCGAGCCGTCGAGGGCCGGGGCTACCCGGTCGGCCTCTTCCAATTGACCGAAGCGGATTCCTTCTGGGTCTTCGCGTCGGAGGAGGACCTTTCCGACATCATGGAACTGTGCCGATCACTGGCCCGATTCCGTATCGGCTTCGATCAGGTCACCCCGTATCTCGGTCCCGATGACACGATCGGGTCGCTGGCCCTGCCCATCGAATGCAGGGATGCGCTCCATGAGGAGCTCATGATCAGGGGCGTGGACGTCGAATCTATGTTCTGGGAATGAGACCTCCGGCCGGAGACAGGCCCTCGTCGAGAAGTCGAAGTGGCAAACCGGCGGCCCACGGGTTCAACCCCACGGCTCTGGCCGGTCGGGTCGTGGCCGCCGTCAACGCCTCGTCGAGGTCGATACCGGCCTCGACCACGGTCCGCACCGCCTGATCCATCGTGAGGGTTGAACCGGCAATGGCACCCTGGCTACCGTCCGGGGTGGTCAACCGCGCGATGCCGTCGTCCACCCGAACGTCCAGGGAACCGAGCCTGTAGTCACCGTCGGACTGGCCTGTGGCGGACATGGCATCGGTTATGAGCACGACCCGACCGGGCATAGCACGGAACAGCATCGCGACCACTTCGGGCGCAATATGGACCCCGTCGGCGATGACTTCTGCAACCACGTGAGATGACTCCATCGCGGCAATCACCGGACCAGGGTGCCTGTGATGGATTCCGTTCATGGCGTTGAAAGCGTGCGTCAAGATCGACGCTCCGGCGTCAAAGGCGCGCATCGCAGTCTCGTAACCGGCATCGGTGTGGCCCACGGCCACGCGTACGCCCTGGCCCACCAAGTATCGGGTCACCGCAAGGTCCTCATCGAGCTCAGGGGCCAGCGTCACCTGACGCAGGTAGCCGCCGGCCGCATCCACCAGACGCTTGGCCTGGTCGAGCGTTGCCGGTTGAAGGTAGTCCTGCCGGTGCGCCCCCTTGTGCGCGGGCGAAAGCCACGGACCCTCGGCATGGATGCCCTCCAAGCGAAGACCAGCGGGGACGCCCTCGCCGGTCGTGATGGCCCGCACCACGCGCCGGAAGGAATCTTCCAGTTCGTCCAACGGATTGGCGACGAACGAAGCCAGCGCCCGCCCCGTCCCGTGGTCCCTGTGCACCGACAACGAGGTCGGCAGGCTGTCTGCGTCCTCATACGCGTACCCGCCCGCTCCGTGGCAGTGAATATCGGTGAATGGGGCAATCAAGAACATGCCGGATGCGTCGAACGGGTGCGACCCCGCGGCACTCCCGGCGTCCCGGTGGAAGGAGTCTCCCAGGCCGCCGCGGATCGGTACGCCCGCGTCGTCGCACTCGGCCCAGACCGGTCCCGAATCCGCCGTCAACGCCTCGGCGGGAACATCGGCAAAAACGGGCACGTCCCGTAGCGTCTCGGTCGGGCGTGCATTGTGGATCAAGGTATTCATGAGTTCAGTCCTTCACTCCGCGGACGACGCTGAGGTCGAAGCCGTACCGGTCCGCTCGGTAGGTCGTCTCTGTGCATTCGACAGGCCGCCCCAGAGAGTCGCGGGCACATCGCTCGACACGGAGCGCCGCGGCTCCGACGGGCTGGGACAGCAGGTTGGCCTCCTCAAACCCAAGGTTGACCGCGCGGATCGATTGGTCCGCCGATTCCGCGCGGTGCCCCCGGGGGGACAATTGTTCATCGAGGGAACCACGAGGGTCAGGCAGGCTGCCACCAAAATATTTCAAGGGGATGCGCGCGAGCTCGAGAGCCATCGGCAGGCCGTCCGCGAGCCGCAGGCGATGGATCCGAGCGAGTCCCTCCCCCACCGGCACATTCAATTTTTCGGCCAAGAGCTCGTCTGCGGGGACAACGTCGTTGCCAAGAGTCTCGCTGCTCGGCCGATGCCCTCGCTCGTCCATGTCTTCAGAAAACGACGTCAGACGCAGGCCCTTGCGAATCATGCTCGGATCCGCGATATAGGTCCCCGAGCCACGGATCGAGTAGACGGTTCCAGAGGCCACCAGGTGGGCGATGGCTCGACGCACGGTGGCCCGGCTGACGCCGTACTCCTCCTGCAGGGCCCTCTCCGTCGGCAGTACCTCGTGCGGTTCACCAACGGCGACGACGTCGGCCTCCAACGCGGCGGCCAGCGAAAGGTACTTGGGCACGAGCTCTGTTTCGCCTGCGGTCATCCTCGGACATCACCCACTGTTTGAGTATTGGTACGAACCAAACATACACGGATCACCCGAACGGGACTATTGGTCCGTACCAATTCGGTCATCACGGGGTAGGCTGGAGACATGGAAATCATCGTTGTCCCTGATCCCGAAGCCGTCGGCGACGTCGCGGCGGAACGCATTGCCGAACTCGTTCGGAGGAAACCGGGCGCGGTTCTGGGCGTTGCGACCGGTTCGAGCCCCGTTCCGACGTACCGGTCCCTCGAGCAGCGGGTGCGCAACGGCCTGGACATGTCCGGGGTAAGCGCCTTTGCGTTGGACGAGTACGTCGGTCTGAGCGAGGGCCACCCCCAGAGCTATGCAGAGGTCGTGCGGAGAGAAGTGACGGAGAGGCTCGGGCTCGACCCGGAGCGCGTGCACGTCCCGAAGGGCCACGCAGAGGACGTCCCGGCGGCATGCGAGGAGTATGAAGAGGCGATTCGCGCCGCCGGCGGGGTCGACCTCCAGATCCTCGGGATCGGCAGCAACGGTCACATCGGGTTCAACGAACCGAGCTCCTCTCTCGCGGGCAGGACTCGCGTCAAAACCCTGACTCCCACCACACGCAGGGATAACGCACGGTTCTTCGACGACGACCTCTCCCAGGTCCCCACCCATTGCATCACCCAGGGCATCGGCACGATCCTGGACTCAGGTCTGGCTCTGTTGGTGGCATCGGGCGAAGGCAAGGCCGAAGCAGTAGCCGCCATGGCCGAAGGGCCTCTGGGGGCGTTCTGCCCGGCCTCCGCTTTGCAACTGCATCGTCGGTCCGTCGTCGTCGTGGACGAGGCCGCCGCATCTTTGTTGACGAATCGGGAGTACTACGACTTCGTCAGGGACAACCGTCCGTCCTGGCAACTCTGAGCAAGAGGGACTGACCCCCTCGTTGAGCGTGGGACGCCCCTATGATGCGCGGCGGCCGGCGACTGTCGCCGTTGGGCGGCGGTTACCCGATTCGGTGGCGCTTTCCGGCCGTTTGAGGCCCCGCACCCGCACCCGACACTCCACGTTAGGTGGGGGATACCCGATTCGGCGCCGATCTCCGTCGTTAGGTGGCGGTTGAACCGCCACCTAACGACGGAAAGCACCTCCTGATCGGGCAACCACCACCCAATGCCCGCCCCGGAACGCCCACGCATCCCGGACCGCCTACCCCGCCCGGACACGCGCGATGGCGCCGTCGGTGGCAGCCCCAGCGATCCCAGCAGCCCCAGCGGCCCTGATCAACGATCAGCCCCCAGCAACTCGCCGCCACCCCGCGCCATATCCCGCCCGGACGGGTTCAGTCCATGGAGGGCAGGGCGTCGACGAACCAAGAGGTGATGCTGGTCGGGTGCGTGATCGCGGTCCCCACCACCACGGAGTCGGCTCCCGCGGACAGGGCCGACGCGGCCTGGGCCGGGGTGTGGATCCGCCCTTCGGCAATGAGCATCCGGCCGGTGCCCTGCGCCGCGATCTGTTCGATGAGTTCCAGGTCCGGGCCATCGATCTTGGGGCGTTCCCCCGTGTACCCCGCGAGGGTCGTTCCGAGAACGTCCGCACCGGAGTCGACCGCGGCCAGTGCGTCGTCGAGAGAGCCGCAATCGGCCATGACCCTTGCCCCGGTCTTTTCGTGGATCACGGCGATCGTTTCAGTCAGACTGCGACCATCGGGGCGTTCCCGCCGGGTCGCGTCCAGGGCCACGATGTGGGCACCCGCCTGGGCGACAGCGAGGGCGTGATGGAGGGTCGGGGTGATGAAGACCCCTTCGTGACCGTCCTTGAACAAACCAATGACGGGCACCTCCACGGCCGACCTCGCGTGCTGGATGTCGGCGAGACCCTGGACCCTGACGGCCCCCGCCCCACCGAGCACGACCGATTGGGCGACCTGGGCCATGGTCCGAGGGTCCCGCATGGGTTCACCAGGGTATGCCTGGGCCGAGACGACGAGTCGCCCCCGCAGGCCGTTCAGCTGTTCGTTGGTGAGGAGCATGGGTTCCTTTCCGCCCGGAGGGCGCGTCTCAGTCCGTGGGGGCTACGGGGTTACGGTCCGACCAAGCGAGCGAAGCCGCACCCAGGAGCGCCGCCATATCCCCGGACGAGGCGGCCACGGGGCGCGTGGTGATCCCGGGCAGTCGGACCTTCGAGAAGGTCTCGATCATGGGCTCCCACCACGAAGGTCCCGAAGCTGCCAGGCCGCCGGAGAGCACGAGCTCGTCCGGGTCGATCATATTGACGATCCCACCGAGGAATGCCCCTGCGATTTCCCCCGAAACCCTGACGACGCGGCTTGCAGAAGCGTCTTCATCGGCCCGTGCGAACACTTCGCGGGCAGTGCTGAGTTCGGCTTGTCCGCCGGCGCTGCGATAGGCCTCCGCGAACGAGACGCCGCCGCACGCGTTTTCGAGGATCATGTGCTGAGGCGTCTCCGACCCGGCCGCGAAGAGCTCGGCGTCCGGGTGGTGAGGCATCGGCGTCATTCCCACGTGACCGGCGACGAAATGCCTGCCGACCTGTGGTTTGCCGTCGATCAGCATGGCACCTCCCACACCGGTCCCGAAGGCGACCAGGAACATCGTCCCTCCCGCCGTCATGCCGTGGTTCTTTCTGTACAGCGCCTCGCCCAACGCATGTGCGTGGACGTCATTGACCGGCCGGACGGTCGTGATGGGCCGACCGGGAACGTCCTCCAACAACGCGGCCAGGTCGCGTGACAGTGCGGTCCCGGTCCAGTCGCGGATGTTGGGCGTTGCCGAGACGACGTCGCCGGTGTGCGGGTCGACGACGCCGGCCGACCCGATGCCCAGGACGGGACGGACCTCAATCCCGCGTTCCCTGGCCTCGTCAAGCAGTGTCCTGGACACCGAAGCCGCGGTGGCCATGACCGCGGACGCCCCGCGTTGGGCCGGCGTGGGTTCGGCGGCCTGCCCCAGGATCTCTCCCGTGGCGGTGATGAGCGCTCCCGCCGTTTTCGTTCCACCCAGGTCGAGGGCGACCGCGGCATGGGTCATAGGAGTCCGGTCCTTTCCAAGATCGTACGAATCGAGGCGGCCTCGTTCTCGTTGAGCGCCGCCATCGGCTTGGACATTGTATTCGACGAGATTACGCCCAGTTCGACCAGCGCGGTCTTGAACGCGCCCAGCCCTGCGGCACCGCCGGAGACGCGATTCGAGTCCACGCACCCGACGATCGTGAACAGATCGACCAGACGGTTCTGTTCACGACGTGCGGCTTCCCAATCGCCGGATGCCGCCGCCTCGTACAGACGAACGTAGCCGGAAGGATCCACGTTGCCCAGCCCGGGCACAATGCCGTCCGCCCCGGAGAGCATGGCTCCGTCGCACACGACCTCGTGGCCCGTGAACAGGGAGAACCCCGCGACGTCGCGCGTGGCGAGCGCGAGCTGCCGGAAGGCGACGTCGTCGTTGGAGGAGTCCTTGACTCCGACGATCGTGCCCTCGTGAGCCAGCTGGGCCAGCAGGTCCGCGCCCAAGGGGATGTGGGTGCGAACGGGGACGTTGTAGGCGAAGACGGGGACATCCACGGCATCCCGCACCATGCGGAAGTGATCGAGGATCTCGTTCTGGTTCGTGATCACGTAGTACGGACTGGAGGCGACAACGGCGTCCGCACCGAGCCGGGTCATTCTCCGTGCTTCTTCCGCGACCCGCACACCGGTCTGGTCATTGGCGCCCACGATCACGGGCACCGACCCGTTCACGATCTCGGCGGTCAGTTCGACGACGGTGCTCCGTTCGTCATCGCTCATATAGGGCGTCTCGGCGGAGGACCCGAGCATGAACAGGCCATGCACTCCTCCGTCGATCAGGTGACGGACGACCCGTTCGAGGCCGTTGCGGTCAATCTCGCCGTCGCTGGATCGGGGGGTGACGACGGGCGGGATGACGCCGCGGAATCGAGGATTGCTCATGTCTTCTCCTTTTTAGGGGGTCAGGCTCTTCTTGTCAGAGCGAGGTCAGGGATTGCCGCGACTCTTCGAGCCACGACAATGGGATGCGGGTGAAGTAGATGCCATGCCATTCCCTCTCCCACAACAGTCCGATCGATCCGTCGCTCAACTGAGCCATGGACTGATAGACGTAGTGGCGAGGGTTGAACACTTTGTTGTGCGGCCAAGTTCGACCGTCGTCGTAGGAAAGCCGCAGTACCCCGCAGCCGCGAAACGGCAACAGCTGAGAGGCGTTCGCGAAGACGACGCCTCTCCCCCGTTCGGTGCTGAGGGCGACCGCGTTGGGCTGGCTGAAAATCTCGGTCAACTGGGGATCAAAATCGACGGGGCCCCACGTCTGGCCACCGTCCGAGCTCCGGGACCGGGCCACCCTGCCGCTGCTGTTCTGATTGCGCATGAGCAGTACGAGTTCACCGTTCTCCGCCTCGAATACGGTCGATTCGTGGAGAGATGCGGCGTCGTAGCTCAGCGTCCGGGAGTGGACCGTTTGTCCGTCGATCTCCCGTTCGTCGTTCGGGGACCCGCCCAGGCACCAGGTCGTTCCGCCATCGTCGGAATACACGACCGCGGCAGAGAAAGTGATGTTCTCTTCCCTGTTGTAGTAGACGGGCATGACGAGTCGGCCGGCATACGGCCCCTTCTCGATCTGGATTCCGGACCCGGGGGACGTTCCCAGGAAACGCATCCACGGCTGCTTGACCTGCGGCGTGATATCCACCGGGTCGCTCCATGTCTCGCCGTCGTCGTCGCTCGTGACCATCCAGAGGTAGCAGCTGAGAAGCGGGCGCAGAGGCGGATGGCTCGTAGAGTCCCAGATATTTCCCTGCTTCTCGCCACTGAGCAGAACCGTCCCGTCCGTCTCGACCCGGTACTCTGTGGGGGTTCCGTCGCCACGAAGGACCTGTCCGTCTTCCTGGAGCTCGTGTTCGTCTCCGTCGTCATCCGTGAGGAGCAGACGACCGGCATCGTTGAAACCCGTGCCGAGCGCGGAATTCGGTTGTCCGACGCCGCCGGGGAAATGGTCGATCAAGACGACGATCCTGCCGGTCGATCTGTCCTCGACCAGCAGAGAATCGATGACCGATGCGCCTTTCGGCCCTTCGCCCGGCGAAGAAATGACGGTTTGAAGATCCTCCCACGTCGCGCCGTCGTCCAGGCTTCTGCGGATCACGAAGTTGATGTGGTTCGGGCTGTCATTGGCGATGGCCGTGCGCTGGTCCGCTCCGGCGATGAGAACACCGCTTTGCGTCCGCAGGAGAGAAGGAATCCTGTAACTGACGGAACCGAGCATTCCTGTGTCGAAGAGAGCGTTCGTGTCCAGGGGGTCCACCATCGACAGACGCTTGACCTGCGCATCGGAGAGGATTTGGTCGAAGACCATCGCAGTCGAGGCCTCCCCGAAGAGTCGAGAACCGTCGATGTCCATCCCCACCGTGACGACGTCGACGTCCGCGACGTCGCGGAAAAAGGCTACCCCCGGAGCACGACCAACCTGGAAACCGTCCACGTAGATGGTGGTTGCTCCATATCCGGAGGTCACGACGATGTCGTGCCACCCTCCGTCGTCCCAGTTGCCTGGGGCCACCACATCCACCAATGTTCGACCACCAGCCGTGACGCTGTAACGCAGGTCCCCGGAATCGATCCGTAGGGTCACCGCATGCTGTCCCGGATCCTGCTTCGCCAAACCGCCCTGAAGGATGACTCCGCCTTGGTGGCGCCCTCTCACACGGAAACGTGCCCGCAGAGAGCCCACGGAAAGTTCGGCGCAGCGTCGGGCATCACGGTCCGCGAGTCTCTCTGCGGCAAACTCAACCAGGGGCCGCGTTTCTTCGGTGTGCGCCAAGACTCCGCGCGGGGTCAGGACGTCAGACCTGATAGTCAGGTGGGAAACCTCCGGAACCCCTTCCCGACCCACCTCAAGAGCTCCGAGCTCACCCAACGCCTCGAAGAAGCTGACATCAGTGGCGGTAAAGAGCTCGTACCCGTCCAGGAAGATGGACGTCCCGCGAGGCCCGACCACGACCGCGACGTCGTGATCCCGCCCGTCATTGAGCCGGTCGGCATCTTCGGCATCGAGGAATGAGGAAATCCCGCCGTCAACGGTGACGCGCCGGACCAGACGATTCCGTTCGATCGCCAGCTCCCACTCCGCACTCTCGTCGGCGGCCCGCGCCGACAGCAACGTGCCGTCGACGAGAGTCGCAAACTTCAGCAGAATCGTTCCCTCGCGGAGCCCCTGCAGCACATCCAGCCGCTGAGCCGTCGCACGATTGATGTCGGCGCAGGAACCGACTTCGTCCACAAGAACCCCGCTGGCATGCAGCGATGCTTTCATGACAATTCCTCCGTTGAAGAAGCTATCCACAAGGTGCCCCTCGACACATAGGACATCCTATGACTGCACTCTAACACCTCGATCGAGCCTGGTCAGGAATCGAATTCTCTGGGCGCGAGAGGGACGTTGACCTGGATCACTCAACCTGCTAATTTCCGCGTAGGACGTCCTACCTATGACTGACATCTCACCCGCGGCCGAATGCCGGCCTTCAGAGCAAGGATCTCGTGGTCATGAGTTCTCCTCATACTTCATCTCGTACCTCCCCCAGTACCGGGAAGCGCTGGTGGCAGCACCTCAATTCACAGGACGGAAAATCGTTCTTCGCAGCCTGGCTTGGCGTTCTCCTCGACGGGTACGATTTCGTGCTCATCTCTTTCGCCCTTCCGGCAATGATCGAGACCTTCGACCTCACCCTCGTTCAGGGCGCCTCTTTGGTATCAGCGGCCTTCATTACCCGCTGGCTCGGCGGCCTCGTCCTGGGCGCAGTCGGCGACAAGTTCGGCAGGCGTCCCGCGATGGTCGTCTCGATCCTCATGTTCGCTGTGGCTTCCATCGGCATGGCTTTCGCGCCGAACTATTGGTTCCTCTTCGTCTTCCGCCTCATCATCGGGTTTGCCATGGCGGGCGAGTACTCCGCCTCGGCCGCATACGTCATCGAGTCCTGGCCCAGGCACATGCGCAACAAGGCCTCCGGCTTCCTACTGTCCGGATATGCCTTCGGCGTGGTTCTTGCGGCCCAGGTCGACAAATACCTCGTCCCGTGGGCCGAGCAATTCGGGCATGGGTGGGGCTGGCGAGCCCTGTACCTGACGGGCATCGTTCCTATCGTCGTCGCGATCTACATGCGCCGCTCGCTTCCCGAAGCCAAGGATTGGGAGGAATCCAAGAAGACGGGACCGGCCCAGGAAGCGGACATGCTCACGACCCTGTTCGGCGGCCCGAAGAAAATCCTCAACCTCATGGGCACCGTAGTGGCTGCGGTGTCGCTCCTGTTCATCTTCGCCGGATTCGGCCTCCCCCGGTACGCTGTGGTCCTTCTGGCCGTGGTGTCGGCCGCGGTATTCATCGCCTTCATCGTGCAATTCGACAAGATGCGTTGGGCCACCGGTATCGCCATCGTGGTGACAGTCTTCGCGAGCTTCATGTACACCTGGCCGATTCAGGGCCTGTTGCCGACGTACCTCAAGGGGGTCGGCATGGATCCCAACGTGGTGGCCAACATCGTCACCATCGCGGGCTTGGGCAATGCCCTCGGCTATATCGTGGCCGGTTTCGCGGGGGACGCCGTCGGCATGCGCCGCTGGTACGCCATCAGCCTGACCATCTCCCAGATCCTTGTGTTCCCTCTGTTCCTGCAGAATGGCGAGTACGTGGTCCTGGTCGGGATTCTGCTCTTCTTCACCCAGATGTTCGGACAGGGTGTCTCCGGCCTTCTGCCCAAGTGGGTTTCCAGCTACTTCCCGGTCGAAAAGCGAGCGGCCGGCTTGGGGTTCACCTACAACGTGGGCGCCCTGGGCGGCGCAGTCGGCCCGATTCTTGGTGCGAGCCTCGCCGACAAGTTCTCCCTGGGCACCGCACTGGCGGTTCTCTCCGTCGGGTTCGCTCTCCTCGTCATCCTGTCCATCTGGCTGAATCTGCCTCGTAGGGCTCAGACCGCCGTATCAGCTGAAAGCGTCCGGCCTGAGGACGGAAACGACGAAATCATCGCAACCACGGACTGACTCGTCGCCCTTTCACTTCATCACTTCTGCACCTCATCACTTCATGCCTCATTGACGAGCCGAAAACTCCTCAACGAAGGAACATCATGAGGCCATCCGTGGATCGCCGACTATCCCGTCGTAAGGTGAGCCCCCTGGAAGGCTGACGCCGAACAAGCGCCCGTTCGAAGAATTCTTCGAACGGGCGCTTGTCTCCTTGCGCTCGAGCGCCCCGGCCTGTCGCCGTGCCGGCTTCGCCCTCAGTCGAGAAACGACGGAGCGGCCTTCAGCAAATTCACTGTGTATTCGGACGAAGGATTGCCCAGCACGTCCTGCGCCAGCCCCTGCTCGATGGCTCGCCCCTGGGTCATGACCAGGAGGTCATCGGAGATATGTCGCACGGTCTGGATGTCATGCGAGATGAAGACCATCCCGATGCCGAGTTCCTTTTTCAGATCGATCAAGAGGTTGAGGACCTGGGCCCGCACGGAGACGTCCAAAGCGCTCGTCGGCTCGTCGGCGACGATGACCTCGGGATCCAGGGCGAGCGCTCGGGCGATGGCGACGCGCTGGCGCTGGCCTCCGGAGAGCTGGGCCGGAACCGCTTCGGCGGCCGATGTAGGCAGCCCCACCATGTCCAGCAGTTCGTAGACCCGATCCGACCGGCCCGGTACGCTGCCCATTCCGTGCACGTCCATGGGGTCCCTGATGATGTCGTGAGTGGTCATGCGAGGGTTCAGCGCGGTCGAGGCGTTCTGGAACACCATCGTCACCGCCTTGCCGAAGGCCTTCCGGTCCGCCTTGCCGGTGCCCACCGGCTTGCCCCGATGCAACAACCGTCCTCCGGTGGGCTCCTGAAGACCGACGAGGACGTTCGCGAGCGTCGTCTTCCCGGAACCGGACTCACCAACGATGCCGACCGTGCGACCGCTCTGGACCTCGAGGGAGATCCCGTCCACCGCTTTGACCACCTTTCGCCGGAACAGTGAACCGGTTCGACTGGTGAAGTGGACTTCGAGGTTCTCCAGGGAGAGGACGGACTCTGCGGTCCGGGATTCCGTGGCGCTCATGAGTCAGCTCCTTGAATGATGTTGACCGTGGCCGTTCCGGAGGCCGGTTCGTTGGTTGCCCAGTAGTGATCGGAGTCGCCGACCTGCTCCATGCGCAACGGCGCCAAGGGATTGGCATCGTGGCGCTGGGATCTGGGGGCAAAACGATCTCCGGGGGCAAAATCCCCAGGGCTCGGAACGGTTCCCGGGATCTGGTAGAGCCGCTCTGCCGAGGACTCGATGGACAGCACCGACCCCAGGAGCCCCTGCGTGTACTCGTGCCGCGGGTCGGACAGGACTTCCGAGGTGCTCCCGCTCTCGACCACCTGGCCCGCGTACATGACGGTGACCCGATGGGCCAGTGACCCCACCAGGGCGAGGTCGTGGCTCACGAAAATCATCGCGAAACCCAACTGTTTCTGCAGGTCGAGCAGGAGATCGATGACCTGCCGCTGGACGGTGACGTCAAGCGCCGTTGTGGGTTCGTCGGCGACCACCAGCTTGGGCGATCGAGACAGGGCCATCGCTATCAGAACACGCTGGCGCTGCCCACCGGAGAGCTCATGGGGATAGCTCTTGAGGGTTCGGTCCGGGTCGAGCTGGACGAGCTCCAGCAGCTCTGCGGGACTCATACGCCCACCGCGCTTGGTCAGCTGCTCCATTTGGTCCTTGATGAGCATCGACGGATTCAACGAGGACAGGGCGTCCTGATAAATCATCGCGATCTGTTGGCCCCTGAGTCCGGCGAAGGTCCGGTCCAGGGCCTGCTGCCCGGCAGCCGAGGGGACGAGCTCCTTGCCGCCGAAGTCGATCGACCCGGTCACCACCGCGTTGGGCGCCTGGAGGCCCATGATGGCCAGGGAGGTGATCGACTTTCCGGATCCGGACTCGCCGACCAGCCCCATGGTTTCTCCCGGGGCAACGGAGAAACTCAGGTCGCGCACGACCTTCGTGTCCCCATACCTGTCCGGGAAGGAGATCGACAGATTCTTGACCTCGAGCAACGGCGCGGCGTCCGGGTCGGGAGCAAACCGGTCCGTGCGGCGGGCCTCGGCCGCGGCGAGAGCGGCGAGCTGGGAGCCCAGGACGGATTTGCCCCGCGGACCAACAGTCTGGATGTTCGACGTCGGAATATCCTGCTCGGAATCCGAGGCGAAGATCGCTTCCGTGGTCGGTTGCGGGTTCTCCCTCCGGCGCTCATCGGGCTCAGCGCCCGCCGCGTGCGAGCGCAAACGAGGGTTGGCCATCGCATCGGTCATGCCTTCGGACAGGACATTCAACGCCAGGACGGTCAGAAGGATGGTGATACCGGCGAATGTGGTCGCCCACCAAGCGCCCGAGAGAACCACATTGCGCCCGTAGGAGATGACGTTGCCCCAGCTCGGGTCGGGATCCTGGATCCCTGCACCCAGGAACGAGAGGGACGCCTCGAAAATGATCGCGTCGGCAACCATGACCGTGGCGAAGACCAGCACCGGGGCCGCACTGTTGCGCACCACGTGCTTGAGTAGGATGAAGCTCTTCAAGGCACCGACAATGCGTTCGGCGCGAACGTAGTCCTCGTTCCATTGGGTGAGGATATTGGCTCGCACCACGCGAGCAAGCTGCGGGGTGTAGATGATCGCGATCGAAAGGATGATCACGGGGATCGTATTGCCCATCGTGGACAACAGAACCGCGGCGAGGGCGATGCCCGGGAACGCCATGATCACGTCCATGACCCGCATGACTCCCTCGTTGACCCACCTGCGCCCGGTCGCGGCGATCGCGCCGAGGATGCCGCCGAGCACCAGGGCCAGGGCCACGGACCCCAGGCCGATGACCAGGGAGCTGCGCGCCCCGTACAACAGACGGGAGAAGATGTCCCTGTTGAGCCGGTCGGTGCCGAACAGGTGATCCCCGCTCGGTGGCTGCGGTACTCCTGAGCCTGTGGCCAGCGGGTCGTGGGGTGCAAGCACCGGGGCAAGGATCGCCGCGAGAGCGATGATGACCAGGAATGCCATGGACAGCTTGGATCCCCAGGGCATGGTCCGGAAACGGATTCCGGGCCGGGACAGCCGGTCGGCGAGCTTGAATCTCATGGTCACACCGTCCTAATGCGGGGGTTGATGAGCAGGTAGAGGAGATCGACGATGATGTTGACCGCCACGAAGGTCACGGCGATCGTCACCACGACCCCTTGGACCAGGTTGATGTCCTGATTCGTGATCCCATTGAGGATCAGCTGACCCATGCCCGGCATCGAGAAGATCATCTCGATCACCACGGCGCCGCCGAGCAAGTAGCCGATGCGCAGACCGAGCACGGTCACGGGCGTCACGAGCGCGTTGCGCAGAACGTTCTTCCTCAGGACTTCGCCTCGAGGGACGCCGTTGCCGATCGCGGTGCGGACATAGTCTCTGTCGAGTTCTTCGACCATGGAGGTCCGGACCACGCGAATGAGGGAGGCGCACACAGGGATGGCGAGCGCGACGGAAGGCATCAGCATCGACGTCGCGTACTTGCCGGGGTCATCGAAGATGGAGGTGTAGCCGCCCGAAGGAAGAATCCGCCACCCGACGGCGAACCATTGAATCAACAAGATGCCGAGCCAGAAGGAAGGAGTCGCGACGGCCGCGATCGAGAAGACACGGATCACCTGGTCGGGCCACCGGTCTCGCCAAAGGGCGGCGACGACGCCGAGCACCAGCGACACGATGGCCGCGATGACCACTCCCCAGAAGGTCAATTGCAGGGTCACGGGGAAGGCTCCGGCGATCATGGTGGAGATCGGGGATTCGGGCGGCGTCGTGACGCCGAAGTCGAGCCGTACCAGGCGCCCCAGGAACGACAAGTACTGAACGACCAATGGATCGTTGAGACCATGGGCTGCCCGGTATGCTTCCTTGGCGTCGGAGCTGGCGCCTTCGCCGAGAGCAGCGGTCGCCTGGTCCCCCGGGGAGAAGTGCAACACGATGAAAACGAGCAGCGTGATGCCCAGGATCATGAAGGGCAGGGCGACGAGCCGACGCCCGAGGAGTCTGAGTATGTTCCCCACGAGAAATCCTCCTTGGATCGTGTGCGGGAGAAGGTGGCTGGGTCAGTTCCGTTCGACGCCGAGGAAGGACAGGCCCGTGGTCGGCAACGGCTGGAAGCCCTTGAGCTCGGAGCCGTGCCACGCCGTCGGCAGCTTGCGATGGAAGATCGGGTAGAGGGGAACCTGGTCGGCGATGATGTCGATCGCTTGGCCCCACAGGCGCTGCGCCTCCCCGTGATCGGTCGTTCTGACCGCCTGGTCCATGAGGCTGAGGGTCTGGTCGTGCTCCGGCGTTCCCGCCCAGTGATACCTCTTGTCCGCCCACGTCTTGCCGCGGAACCACCACGAGAGCAGCAGATCCATGTCGTTGCCGAAGACGGAGGGGTCGCCCGGAGCCACACAGACGTCGTACTTCCCGGCATCCACGTGCTGGGAGTAGAGGGCACCGGACTGGAGTGCTTTCATGCTGGCCGTGACCCCGGGAATCCTGTTCCACGACTCGAGAACCACCGGCATGACGTCCTTGACCCAGGAGGTGTCCGTGGTGTGGACCGTGAACTCGAGCGAGTCCGCCCCGGCCTCCCTCAGGAGGGCCGCCGCCTTGTCCGGATCGTAGTCGTACACGGTGGAGGCCCTGACGTAATCGGGGTGCTCACGGTGCACGTACGACGTCGCCGCGCTGGCGTTTCCCAGGAGCCCCCGCTGAATGACCTGCTCGGTGTCGAGGCCATAGTGCAGGGCTTTGCGCACCCGGACGTCGTCGAACGGCGGCTTCTGGAGGTTGAACATCAGGAACAGCAGCCCGAAAGAAGGAACCTGTTTGAGTTCTGAGCGTTCCTTGAGCCATTCGGTATCCAGGTACGGGACGTCCTCGATCGCCTGGACGCGATCAGAGTCCTGAGCGGTGACCCGGGCCGCGGAGTCGGAGAGCAGGAACCAGGTCATTTCGTCCACGGTGGGCTTGTACTTCCCGCCGTAGTCCTCGAAGGCCTTGAATTCGATGCGGTTGTCCTTGAGCGCCCGGACGAACGAATACGGTCCCGACCCGACCGGATGGGCATCGAAGCCCTTGGGGTCCTTCTCGACCGCGGCCTTCGGCACGATCTTGACGCACGAGATGCGCTCGGCAAACTGCGGGAAAGGACTCTTGAGGCGGAACAACACGACGTCCTCGCCTTGGGGCTCGACGGCCTCGATGAATCCGAGGAATTGCATGAGGGTCGAGGAATTCTTCGGGTCCAGAATCCTGGTGAACGAGTACACCACGTCCTGGACGGTGACGGGAGAACCATCGTGGAACTTGGCCCCGGAGCGCAGTGGGACCTCGTACGTGGTCTCGTCGATTTGCTTCGGCATCTCCGAGGCCAGAGCGAGATACGGTTCACGCGTCGCCGGGTGGAGGTCCACGAGCCCTTCGAAAACGTGCAGGTTGACCGCCATCGCGGTGGCGCTGGTCGTAATCATGGGGTCGAATCCGCCGGAAAGCGTGTAAGAGATACCGGCCTCAATGCGTTTCTTCTGCGGAGCGGACTCCCCCGCGCAGGCGGAGAGGCTGGCCGAGAACGCGAGCGCCGCACCGAGGCCGCCTACGGCCGTGATAAAGCCGCGCCGTGACACACCGTGCGCGGTCTGAGACTTCGTCATCGAAGGCTCTGGGTTCATCGGGACCTCCGGGAGATGGGATGTAGGATGTCCTAGCTAAAGTGCGAATTTATAGCTATTGCACGATGTTGTCAACATCACGTCGAAGAAGCGAGCCGGCGCCGGGGTTGGACGGCGCAGCCAACACGATAGGATCCACAAGTGTGAATCATCGACGAGGGGAATCGCATGCCGGAGAAGGAACCGATGCCCAAACGCAGAGTGGGCGCCGCTGATCGCATGCGCGCGCTCCAGCAGGACATCATGGAGTTCATCCTGGACCGAGGATTGGCTCCTGGGGATCCCATGCCCACGGAGTTCGAACTGGTCGAGGAGCTCGGCGTCGGCCGCAATACGGTGCGTGAAGCCCTCAAGGTCCTTCAATCGATGGGCATTGTGGAGGTCCGCCACGGATACGGGATGTTCGTGGGCCGCAAGAACCTCGAGGCCCTGGCGATGGGGCTCGAGTTCCATGCCCGCATGTCCCTGCAGGGTCGGGGAGACGAGGCCCTGGAAGTGGTCGAGGTCCGCCAGGCCCTGGAATCGGCCCTGATCGGCTCGGCCATGGACGCCATGACCTCGAAGGACCACATGGCCCTCGAAGCGTGCATCCGAGGCATGGAGGAGTCCGCGGAAGACGGCGCCCTGAACGCCGAGCACGACCACGAATTCCACAGATTGCTCTTCGCGCCCTTGGACAACGACCTCTTGGCCAATCTGCTCGAGGTTTTCTGGTCCGTCTATGGCCGGATCCGTGAACAGGTCGGCCAATCGATCCCGATGGCCAAACAGAATGCCCGGGCACACCGGGAGGTCCTCGAGGCCGTCAGGCACGGGGAGAAGGAACGTGCCGCGGTTCTGCTGACATCGCACTTTGATGCGCTGCGCGATGTGCTGCGCAGCTCCGCCGGCTGACCCGAGCCAGGCATAATAGCGGAACATGTATGCCATCATCATCGAAGCCACGGACGCGCCCGGCCTGGGCGATCGCCTGCGGTCGCTCCCGGCGCTGACCGAAGGCACCGAACTTGGGTCGCCGTCATCGGGCCGGTTGAGCGCCGTGTTCACGGAGCCCGGACCTGCGATCGACGTCGCCCTCGAGGCTCTCCGCTCCCCCGGCGTGTCCGTGGGAGTCGGGATTTCCTCCGGCGGCCCCGACGACTCCGGGTACGCGAGCGCTTATGCGCGGGCGGCGGTTCAGCGGTGCACTGCTGCCCCCTCCGCCGGTCGGGCCGCGTTCCGCAATGTCTTCGTCGAGGCCCCCGATCCCGCCCTCGCCGATGCGGCCACGGCCCTGGCGAGGCTGCTGGCTCGCCTGGTCGGCACGAGGACCGAGGCCGAATGGCGCGTCGTGGATCTTCTGGTTCCCGGCGTGCGTGGACAGCACCGTGCCGTCGGAGAGGCATTGGGCATCTCCCCGCAGGCCGTCAGCAAGGCCCTGATCCGCACCGGGTGGCATGAGCAGAGCGAGGGCCGGGCGGGCCTTGTGGAGATTATGAGGCGTCTCAACAACTCGTAATATCATTGTGGCTGTTATCCCGATGGAACCACGCATCAAGGAATCAGGTTTCATGAACAGCCCTTCAGTTGCCGTCATTCTGCCTGTCTACAACACCGCGCGAACGGTAGTTCGATCGATCGACAGCATTCTCCATCAAACGCACACAAATTTTGAACTCGTCATCGTCAATGACTCATCACCGGACGACGCAGATCGTGTCATTCGCCAGCACCTGGCGGAAACGAATGATTCTCGCGTTCGTTATGTGGTCAATGAGCACAATCTGGGATTGGCGGGATCACGTAATCGCGGTCTGAGGAGCGTGAGTTCGGACTGGGTGGCGTTCCTGGATTCGGACGATGTTTTTCATCCCGAGTTCCTCGAGAAGATGCTTGCTGCCGCGGGACCGGCCACGGACGTCGTCGTATGCAGCCATGACGTGTTGTACCCGGACGGAACGCATCGGTACCGGTCTCGGGGCAGACCCGGCCGCTATACGGGGAACCAGGCCATGACTCTCCTGATGAAGGACGAAATGACGCCCTATGCGTGGGACAAGCTGTTTCGCTCCTCGACAATTCGAGGGTTGGAGTTTCCCCTGTTGAATCGGGTCGAGGACGCCGGATTCTCGATCGCGGCGTACGAGCGCGCTCGAGAAGTCGTATGCATCGAGGACTCACTCCATTTGTATTCGGTGAATCCGCAATCCATTACTTGGGGGTCGGTTCCACCGATTCCTGAAAGTTACCGTTTTATGGAATTCCTCAAGGAGACCACCCGGGCCCATGAAGGGTCGCCGTCGGCAAAGAATGCCCTGGCGGCAGCATGGATTCTCACTTTCCTGAACTCCGCCCAGGCCGCCCTCAGACTTACTCCTCCGGACGTGGGCCACCACATTCGCGAGTGCCAGAGCGCCATGAGATTCTCCCTTCTTCTTCGCTGCCTCAGGGCACGCCCCGATTACGCGCTGGCGGGGCTCCTGCTCAAGACCTCTCCCCTGGTGTACGGGATGCTCTACAACGAATTTGTCAGACGTCGCTACGGGATCTGAGACGGGCATCTGCCTCCCGGGGGCTTTCATCACGGCGCACCGGATTCGCCTGACGCTCTTCCCTCCGGCACGGCAAAGGCGCCCCAACCGGTCTCATCCGATCAGGGCGCCTTTCGTGTCCCCCGCCCGAAACCACATCGCGGTCCCTGGGCGTGCGGACTTCGGGCCTGTGCGGCCTACTTCTTCTTGACCAGGCCCTTGTCCGCCATCCAGTCGAAGGCCACGTCCCCAGGATCCTCGCCCTCGACGTCGACCCGATAATTCAGGTCCTGCATCGTCTTGTCGTCCAGGAGCTTGGAGACCTCCTCGAAACGGTCCTGGAGCTCGGGGTACTCCTTGACCAGGTCGGAGTTGAAGACCGGTGAACCGTTGTACTTCGGGAAGAATTCCCTGTTGTCCTCGAGGACCGTCAGGTTCAGCGCAGGGATACGACCGTCGGTCGTGAAGACCTCACCGAAGTTGCAGTCGCCCTTGGCCGTGGCCGCATAGACCGTCCCGGTGTCCATCACCGATACCTTGTCTTCCGGAACGCCATCCGGGGCCCCACGCTTCAGCCCGTACTTTTCGAGCATCGGGTTGAATCCGTCGCTGCGGGAGTTGAATTCCGACTCCACGCAGAAAGACCGTTCCTCGGGCGGAACCTTGGCGATGTCCTCCAGGGTCTTGACGTCGTACTTGTCCTTGAAGTCCTGGCGAACCGCGAACGCGTACGTGTTGTTCAGCGGGGCGGGCTTGCCCCACGTGAGGTCGTTCTTGGCGTCTTCCTTCTTCACTGCCTCCCACTGCTCCTGGGCATCCGGGATGGCCTTGTCCTTGCCCATATAGGTCAGCCAGGCGGTGCCGGTGTACTCCCAGCCCAGCTGTGCCTGGCCGCTGACCATGAGGTTGCGGGAGGGCTGGGACCCCGGAACGTTGGTCATATCGGTCACGTCGAAGCCTGCCGCCTTTGCGGTCAGCACGGCGATCTTGCCGAGCACCAATTGTTCGGTGAAGTTCTTGGAGGTCACCGTGACCTTTTTGTCTCCTGCGCCGTCGATGGGCTTGATCGCCCCCGACTCCAGGTCGGGAAGGGTCGACGTCGCCGGCTGCAGGCCGCACCCGGCCAGCGCGAGCACCCCGACGGCGCCCAAGGCGGCGAACCGTATCTTCTTCTGTCCAAACATGTCTAGATTCCCTTCGGTCGAGCGACCTGCTCGACGACGCGAGCAATCCAGTCCACGCTCAGCGCGAGGAGGGCCACCAACAGTGATCCCGCGATGAGGACCTTGTTCAAGGACAGGTTGACGCCCGTGGTGATCAGGAGGCCCAGACCGCCGCCGTCGACGAACGTTGCGAGAGTTGCCGTGCCCACAAGGAGCACGAGTGCCGTGCGGATGCCTGCGAGCATGACCGGAACGGCCAGCGGCAGCTCGACCTTGAGAAGAACGGCCATGCTGCTCATGCCCATCCCGCGGGCGGACTCCACGAGCCTCGGGTCAACGGCGTCGAGCCCCACCATCGTGTTCTTCAGAACCGGAAGGAACGCGTACAGGATCAGGGCCAGAGCAGAGGCTTGGAACCCGAAGCCGAGCCAGAAGGCGAACAATACGATCAGGCCGACCGGAGGTGCCGCCTGCCCCAGGTTCGCAATCGCCATGAACGGACTCCCCAGCCATCGCATGGGTTTCCGGGTCAGGAGAACTCCGATCGGGATCGCGAGCACCAGCACGATCACTGCCGCAACCACCGTCAGCTGGAGGTGCTGCCAGGTCAGTTGCAGAAGGTTCTTGGGATCGAGCGTAACCTTTTCCGAATCGGTCAGGTTGGCGCTGGTCAACCACCACGCGATGGCCGCCAGGGCGAGAATGATGACGATCGGCTGGATCACGAGTCCGCCCCATTGACGGCGTCCGGTGTCCAGATCCGCCGACTGAGCTGACT
Organism: Rothia sp. HC945; assembly: GCF_051370785.1. NCBI lineage: Bacteria > Bacillati > Actinomycetota > Actinomycetes > Micrococcales > Micrococcaceae > Rothia > Rothia sp. HC945. The sequence continues at coordinate 180,933 of NZ_JBFCSN010000003.1, forward strand.
GGGTCATGAACGGTCACCGCTTTCGTTCCACGGCTCCCGACCGGGGGCGCGTCCCGAGGGGTCGGCAGAGGACGTCGTGTCCTCCACGACCTGAGCATCGGAGTCCTTGGACTCGGTGCCTGCGGTTCCTTCCGCCTCGTCGGAGGCCTCGGAGTTCGTGCGCTGGACGGTCACCGGGATCTCGCCCGTGTTGTTTCCGACCGGCGTGTAGTCCCCCGGGGTGTAACGACGCAACTCGGTGATGGCGGTCATGACCGTTTCGACGGTGATGATGCCCCGGTATCGCCCGCGCGCGCCCTCGACCACAGCCTCACCGGTGCTCGCGACCAGCATCGTGTCGAGAGCATCGTTCAGGGTGGACCTGGTTCCCACGAGGGGGAGCTCCTTGTCGAGGTGCGAGGGAACCGTGGTCATCCGCGTCAGCTGTTCCTTGGAGAGCCATTGGATCGGACGCTCGCGTTCGTCCACGATGACCGCCGAATTGTACCCCGTCTTGTCAATGTGGCCGACCAACTCGCGGGCACTCTGACCAGGATGGCCGAGGACGCCGGAAATCAGGTCGACGTCGCCCACGCGGGCCAGGCCCAGTTGCTTCAGGCCGGCCCCGGAACCGATGAAGTTCTCCACGAACTCGTTCGCGGGATTCGCGAGGATCCTCTCAGGGGTGTCGTACTGGACGATCCGGGCCCCTTCGTCGAAGACCGCGATCCAGTCGCCGAGTTTGACGGCCTCGTCGAAATCGTGGGTCACGCACACGATGGTCTTGTGAAGTTCGCTCTGGATGTTGATGAGCTCGTCCTGGAGCCGCTGCCGGGTAATCGGGTCGACGGCGCCGAATGGTTCGTCCATCAGGAGAACGGGCGGGTCCGCCGCGAGGGCGCGGGCGACGCCGATACGCTGCTGCTGGCCGCCCGAGAGCTCCCGCGGGTACCGGTTGCGATACGTGTCCGCATCCAGGGAGACCAGGTCCAGCAACTCGTCCACGCGCTCTGCGATGCGCTTCTTGTCCCACCCGAGCATCTTCGGGACGAGGCCGATGTTGCTCGCGACGGTCATGTGCGGCAGAAGACCCCCTGCCTGGATCACGTAACCGATCTTTCGACGGAGCTTGTCACCGTTGATCTTGGTGACGTCCTCGTCGCCGAGGATCAGTCTGCCCTCCGTGGGTTCGATCAGACGGTTGATCATCTTGAGGGTCGTGGTCTTGCCACACCCGGAGGGGCCGACGAACATGATGATCTGCCCGGCCGGAATTTCCAGGGTCAGCTGGTCGACCGCGGGTGTCTTGCCGCCGCCGTAGCGTTTGGTCACGTTCTCGATGAGGATCGAGGCGCCCTTCTGGCGCGCTTCTCCCCCGCGGGTTGCGTTGTTCCGGGTTTCGTCGGCCGGCGACGTCGTCTGCTCGGTTCCGACGCCCTGGGACGCGGCGTGGGAGGAGGTGGTGTTGTTTCGGGTGTTCTCAGACACGGATACCCCTTGAAGTGGTCAGACGGCCGACGAGGATGAGGACCACGTCGAGTATGAGGGCGAGGATGATCACGGCGACGATGCCTGTCACGACGGATTCGAGGGAATTCGCGCCTCCGAGCCGCGAGAGGCCCGAAAAGATGTAACCACCGAGTCCAGGGCCGAGCGCGTAGGCGGCGACCGCCGCAATGCCCATCGTCATCTGCGCCGAGACGCGCATTCCGGCCAGAATCACCGGCCAGGCGAGGGGCAGTTCGACGCGGAAGAATGTTTTGACGCGGCCCATGCCGATGCCTCGAGCGGCCTCGATCGTCGATTGGTCGACGCCCGCAAGACCGACCACCGCGTTGCGAAGAATCGGCAGTACGGCGAAGAAGGTCACGACGACCACGGCCGGCACCACGCCGAAGCCCAGAGGCACGATGAGGAGGCCGATCAGGGCGAAGGACGGGATGGTAAGGCCGACCGCGGAGACGTTGTTCGCCACGGAGGTCAGCGCACGGCTTCGGTAGCACAGCGCGGCTAGAACGATCGCGATGACCGTAGCGAGCACGAGGCACTGCACCACGAGGCTCATGTGTTGCCAGCTGGAGAACAGGATCTGTCCCCAGCGCTGGCGCAAGAATTCGCTCATGGTGTTCCTAGTGTGATGACTGCTGACATGGGCGAATACCCATATCCTGCCCAACGATAATCAGCCTGCTGATGAGAACCAACTATTTGCGGTAAGTGCAACCTTCCTAGCCCCCTTGGTTCATCAGCATCCTGATCAATGAATACGCGGGATTCGGCGCCGAGAGGCGGCGTCGTCACATATTGGGCCGAGCGCGACACAATCGAAACAGTTGCGGGCGGCCTCGCCGTCGGCCGACCATAAATGGAACATCGTTGTACGCGAGCATCGACCGTCGAAGAGGACCAGCATGGCCGAACACACCTTTGGATTCAGAACCCGCGCGCTCCACGCCGGGGGAACCCCCGACGCCGAGCACGGTTCGCGAGCAGTCCCGATCTACCAATCGACATCCTTCGTTTTCAAGGATTCCGACGACGCCGCCAACCTCTTCGCCCTGCAGAAGTACGGCAATATCTACTCCCGTTTGGGAAATCCGACCGTCGCGGCCTTTGAGGAACGCGTCGCTTCGTTGGAAGGCGGCATCGGTGCCGTGGCCACGTCATCCGGAATGGCCGCCGAATTCATCACTTTCGCGGCGCTCGCCCAAGCGGGCGACCACATCGTGTCCTCGGCGCAGCTCTACGGCGGCACCGTGACCCAGCTGGACGTCACGCTTCGACGTTTCGGAATCGAGACCACGTTCATCGACTCCATGGATCCGCAGGCGTTCAAGGATGCACTGCAGGAGAACACCAAGGCCGTGTACACCGAGGCCGTGTCGAATCCTGCGTGCCAGGTCGCGGACCTCGAGGGACTCGCCCAGGTCGCCCACGAGGCCGGAATCCCTCTCGTGGTCGATGCGACCATTTCGACCCCGTATCTGGTGCGGCCTCTCGAACACGGCGCTGACATCGTGATCCATTCGGCCACCAAATTCCTCGGAGGCCACGGGACCACGTTGGGCGGCGTCGTCGTCGAGTCCGGTCGTTTCGACTGGGGCAACGGAAACTTCCCGTCGATGACCGAACCGATCCCCTCCTACAACGACATTTCTTGGTGGGGAAACTTCGGTGAGTACGGGTTCCTGACCAAACTGCGCTCGGAGCAGCTCAGAGACATCGGACCTTCACTCTCGGCACAATCGGCGTTCCAGCTGATCCAGGGGGTGGAGACGCTGCCGCAGCGCATGGACGCCCACCTGAGCAATGCGCGGGAGGTCGTCGATTGGCTGGATGCGGATCCCCGCATCGCCTACGTGAATTACGCGGGTCTCCCCGATCACCAGCATTACCAGCGAGGCCGCAAGTACCTTCCGCTCGGCGTCGGCTCGGTATTCAGCTTCGGTGTCGCCGAAGCCAACGGCCTCTCCGGCCGTGAGGTCGGAGGCCGATTCATCGAGAACCTGCAGCTCGCGAGCCACCTGGCGAATATTGGTGACGCCCGCACCCTGGTGCTGCACCCGGCCACCACGACCCATCAACAGCTCTCCGCTGAGCAACTGGCCGCGGGCGGCGTTGCGGAAGACCTCATCCGCATTTCGGTGGGCCTCGAGGACCCGGAAGATATCCTCTGGGATCTGGATCAAGCCCTGACGGCGGCCACGGGACTCACCCGCGATTCCGCCGAACAGAAAGGTCTGTGAGACATGACGAATCAGAACGCACGCACCTGGATCGGCCCGAGTGCGCCGGAACGCCTCAACATCCTGCACAACACGAGGTCGGTCGCGATCGTGGGCATGTCGGACAAACCGGCACGCGCCTCGTATTTCGTCTCGACCTACCTGCTCTCGAGTTCCCCCTACCGGGTCTACTTCGTGAACCCGGTCCTCGCTGGCAAGGGAGCCAAGGTTCTTGGCCAAGAGGTATACCCTTCCCTCGATGCACTGCCGGAAACGCCCGACGTGGTCGACGCATTCCGGAAGCACGACGATCTCCCGGGAGTCGCCGAGGAGGCCGTGAAGATCGGGGCCAAGACGCTCTGGTTGCAGCTGGGGTCGTGGAACGAGGAGGCCGCGGCGATTGCAGAAAAGGCCGGGCTCAATGTCGTGATGGATCGGTGCATCAAGATCGAGCACGCCCGGTTCCACGGCGGCCTGCACCTGGCCGGGTTCAATACGGGGGTCATTTCCTCGAAGCGGCAACGGACGGCGTAACTCTACCGGGCGGGCTTGTTCTCCCGCACCCTTTCCACCGTCCCCCAGAGGCCGGATCTCCACGGCGTCGTGTGAGGCCCGTGGATCGGTCGACCACGGGGCACGTCCCGACGGGTTCTCGCCTGATCAGGACCCCTTCGAGGACGAGCCATCGTCCTGGCTGGGACCCCACGTGGTGTACCCGTCGGGACCCTCGACCTGTTTGAAGGACATGTCCTCGGTGTCGGCGTCGGCGTCGAAACGCCAGTCGTCGTCCTTCCACTGGACCGTGAAGGTCAGCTCGCCGTATCCGGCGCCGTCGTGGGCCGAGATCAGAATTTTCACTGCGGCCTTGTCCTTGGTGTAATCGGCCAGCTTGAAGCCCGCGACTTTGAGGTTTTCGGCTTGGCTGGAGGATGAGGCGGACTGGCCTTCCTCTTCGAAGCGATCGGCAACCTTGTCCCGCGAATCATTGGCGATGGCCTGCTTCCTGATGACCTTGGCCATCAGACCATTGTCCTGGGAGACCACGGGAAGGCTGTAGTTCGTGGCGGCGAAGAGCGCGCCCTCCGGGGAGTGGCTGAAGCAGGACGGCACCTTGTCGTCGTCAACTTTCTCCGGGCCGAACTTGTCCGAGGCTGGGATCTTCAGGCCGTTGAGACCGTCTTTCCAGTCGGTCTTGGGCGCAGAATCGAGAGTCGTCTTGTCCGACGCGTCTTCTTTGCAGATCGACGTCTTCTCTTTCGAATCACCCGCATCGTTCGATCCGCCCATTCCGCAACCGGCGAGGGCCAGAACGCCGATGGCGCCGAGACCGATGGCCCTGGACGCGTGGTTCAGTCGTGACATGGTGTGCCTTACGTCAGGTATGAGTCTTATATCACCATGCTAAATGCTTTGGTTCACTTTTCAATCAGCGAAGCGGGCGTCTTCCGCGAGCTGTCGATTTTCCAGCACGACGTCGTACAACCAGATCAGCACGCACAGCGCCGTCATCACCCCACCCGCAATGCAGACTCCGGCCCAGTGCCCGGCGCTCCAGGCCCACACGCCAATGGCAGATCCCACCGCGGCCCCGACGAAGTACATCGTCATGTAGACCGAGTTCAGACGCGCCCTGGCCTGAGGATCCAACGTGTACACGGTGTTCATCGAGATGATGTGCACCAGTTGGACGCCGATGTCCGTGAGAACCATACCGACGCAGAACCACAGCACGCTGTGCCCACCCAGAACAAAGGCTCCCCATCCAAGCGCCAGGGCTGCGAGACCCAACATGGTCCCGCGGCGCCCGTGGCCCCGGTCGACCATTCCGCCGGCCACGCTTGCCATGAGCGCTCCCGCCAGCCCGGTGAGGCCGACCAGGCCGATGGCCGTGGGGCTCAACCCGAAAGGCTCACCCGCCAGAAGCAACGTGGTGGTCGCGAAGATCGCACTCATCGACGCGAAGGAAATACCGGAGATCAGCGAGCGGGTGCGCAGCCGCGGGTGACGTAGGATCAGGCGCCCCATGGAGAGGAACAGACCCGGGTAACTCGGTGGGTCCTCGGGATAGGACCGCGGCAGCACACGCCATAGCCCGATTCCCACGAGGATCATCAGGACCGCGGCGACGTGATAGATCAGGGTCCACCCGCCGATGTCCGAGAGGATCCCGGCCACCGCTCGAGCGATCAGGACGCCCGCGAGCAATCCGGACATCACGGTCCCCACGGCCCGTCCGCCCTTGCCGGGCGCAGCCAGGATTGAAGCATAAGGGACCAACACTTGCGCGGACACGGAGAAGAGACCCGCCACGGCGACACCGATGAGGAAGACGCCGAACCCAGGGGCGAAGCCGGCGACGGCCTGCCCCGCGGCGGTCAGCCCAATGAGGCCGACCGTGAGCTTGCGCCGTTCGAACAGGTCACCCAGAGGCGCAAGGAAAACCAGGCCAACCGCGTAGGCCACCTGAGCGACCGTGACCGATGTGGCCGCCGTGGAGGAGCTGACCCCCAGCGCCTCGGAGATTTCGTCGAGGAGAGGCTGGTTGAAGTAATTCCCTCCCGCGCACAAGCCTGTGGCAAGGCACATCAGGAACAGTACGGAACGAGTCAGCTGGGGTGCGGGCTTGGCTGTGGTCACCCCGCAAGCCTAAGCCGATCCGAAGCGTCAGTGGTAAATGCGGAGTGCGCCGGTGTGAACGTTCCACCCCAGAATGTATCCTCGCGAAAAGTGCTGACGAATTTCGTTTCCTCGGCGATATTCGTTGGTCACGGGGAACCCGAATCCTCGTTCGTAATCCGACCTGGACCAGAGGGTTCCGATCGCACCGTATTCCTTGACCCAGTGGGCGCCGGTGCGTTCTGTCCACAAGAATTTGAAGCGTTGCCCGTGTTCGTCCTCGAAGATCTGGTACCGCCCGCCGGTGGCATTGCTCTCCGGGATGATCGGTCGGCCGAACACCCTTTCGCCTCCGTTGGCGCGATAGGCCTGACCGATGGCACCGTACGGCGTGAGGGCACCCAGCCTCTCCCCCGCGGCACGGCTGCCCCACACGGAGTCTGACGCATCCGAGGGTGCGCCCCCGTATTCGTATCCGTAGAGATTGACCGTTCCGAGCAACCGCCAGGGGGCTCCCGTGCGGGAAAGGTACCCGTCGGCGTAGGTTAACGCTATGCCCACGACCCGGGCCTTGGGGTTGAGCAACGCCGCGCTATGGGCCGGCGAGGTCTTCCACCATTCCAGCAATTGCAGCACGTCCGTCTGGTAGGTCAGGGCGATGACCTCGTTGGCGTGCGAGTACCGCCCGGCTCGCCGATCCGAGAGGAAGTCATTGGTGTGATAGAAGGTCTCCGCAATGACCTGTTCGTCCGAATGTCGTTGTTCGATCTGTGTGAGCTGGGCGGAGAACTTGACCGGGCGCAGGCCCCGAGAGCCGCGGTAGGCGTTGATTCCGTCCAGCAGCCTTTGCGTGTCCTGAAGCCGCTTCTCTTGGCTGACTCGGAGGATGTCCTGCTGGGCGGCCCGCCCGGGTGGCGGGGCTTGGAGTTGGGTTCCGACCAGGGCGACGGCGGCCAACGCGGACGCCGCCACCATGTTGCGCGCCGTCGACCCGTGGATCATCGCGCCCACCATGGATCGCCGCCGTTGCGCATGACGCGGGACGTAGCGATTCCGACCTCGAAGATCCGGCAGCGCGATCGCACAGAAACCCATGGACGACTCCATTCATGAAGGAGACGAATGATCAGGACTCAGCCAGCGCAGAACTCTTTGTCTACACTGAAACACCACCATTTTATGCAGACAAAGAAAGATAAACTACTAAGAATTGATATCCGATATAGAAGCGAAACTATCAATTAATGGTTTGTGTCATTGTTTTCCTGATCCGAAGGCATGACCCGGTCGGGCCACGTGGTGGCCTCGCCGGTGTCGCCGGCCAACCGACCCGCGATCCACACATCGAGCAGGCGCCCGTTCACCGTGGACAACGCCCTGCGGGAGAGGCCTTCATATGAAAATCCCAGCCGTTGGGCCAGACCGGCCGAGGCCTCATTGCCGACCATGGCCCTCCACTCGATGCGGCTGAGCCCGAGGCCGGAAGGCAAGTCCTTCGGGTCCGATGCTTCCGGCTCGCGGAACGCGAAGTCCAGCACCAGACGGCAAGCCTCCGCCGTATAGCCCCTTCCCCGGGCGCCTTGAGCGGTCCACACACCCATGCTGGCGATCCGCCCGCTGGTCATGGAGAGGCTCACGACGCCGGCGAAGAGCCCGACGTTCTCGTCACCCGGCACCTGGTCGGCCGCGTCGCGAGGAACCTGGATCAGAGTCCCCTCATTCGGATGTTTGGCCTCGTCCCTGATGTGGAACGCCCACACCAACTCGTGCCCGGATTTCCACCCCGGGGCGACGACGCCCTCGATGTATTCCAGTGCGTCATCCTCCTCGTACGGGTACGGAATCGAACCAGTCCATCGCGGAATCTGCGGATCCTGGCACGCATCGACGATCGCGGCGACGTCGTTGGCGCACGGGGCATCAAGGGCCAGGCGGTTCGACCAGAGGCTGACATTTCGCATGTGGTCAGTTTAGGGCGTCTCGCCCGTTCCCTCCCGGACGCAGACGAATGGCGGCGGCCCCGCAGAAGCGGGACCGCCGCCAGAATCGGTCCGGCAGATCGCCGAACCTCGCGCGGACTAGGGCATTAGGACTTGCGATGTCCGCCGGCAGCAGGTCGGTTGGCAACCACCGGGTGCAGTCCGGTGACGCCCTCCCGCTCCGCGGCGATCTCCATGACTCGACCACGCACGGCGAACCATCCGACGATCAGGGCCGGGATCACGATGACCATGGAGCCCAGGGTGAATGTACCCACCGGGTAGTCGAGGGCGATCAACACGACGACACCCGCCATGAAGAGGAGCACGAGCCAGTTGGCGTAAGGCGTCAGCGGAGCTCGGTAGTGCGGCCGCTGGTACAGCCCCTTTTTCGTCAGGGAGACGAACTTCATGTGGCAGATAGTAATGGTCAGCCATGCGCTCATGATGCCGATCGACGCGAAGTTCAGCACGATTTCGAAGGCGCTCTCCGGAACGAAGTAGTTCAGCACCACGCCCAGCAGCGCGACGACGGCGGTGAGGCAGATGCCGCCGTACGGAACGCCGGATCGGGTGAGGTTCTGGGCGAATTTGGGCGCGGACCCGGCCATCGCCATCGAGTGCATGATGCGTCCCGTGGAGTACAGGCCCGCGTTGAGTGACGAGAGCGCCGCGGTAATCACCACGAGCTGCATGATCGGACCTGCGGCGTCGACACCGATCGAGGAGAAGAACGTGACGAACGGGCTCTCCGTCTCGCTGAACGCGGTGTACGGGAGCAGGAGGCAGAGAAGCAGAACGGAACCGACGTAGAACACGGCGATACGCAGAATGACCGTGTTGATCGCTTTCGGGATGATCTTTTCCGCGTTCTTGGTCTCGCCCGACGTCGTGCCGACGAGCTCAATACCGGCATAGGCGAAGACCACGCCCTGAGTAATGATCAGAGCCGGCATCAAACCGTTGGGGAAGATGCCGCCGTTGCCGGACATCAGGTGGAACCCGGTGGGCTGGCCGTTCGGGGTCCCGAAGATCACGAACACGATGCCGAGGGCCAGGAAGATGAGCAGGGCGATGACCTTGATCAGCGAGAACCAGAACTCCATTTCGCCGAAGACCTTGACCGAGATCAGGTTCATCACGACGACGATCACGACCACCAGGAAGGCGATGACCCATTGCGGGATCGCGGCGAAGGCGTCGAAGTACTGCCCGAACCAGCGCACGTAGATCGCGATCGCGGTCGCGTCCACCACCGCCGTGGTCGCCCAGAACAGCCAATACATCCACCCCGAGAAGTACGCGGCCTTCTCACCGAAGAACTCACGGGAGTAGGAGACGAAAGAGCCAGACGAAGGCCGGTGGACCACGAGCTCGCCGAGGCAGCGGAGGATCAGATAGCCCATGAAACCGCAGACGGCATAAACGAGGAAGAGCGAGGGTCCGGCGGAGGCCAGACGCCCTCCCGCTCCCAGGAAGAGGCCGGTGCCTATGGCACCGCCGATGGCGATCATCTGGAGTTGGCGGGGGCCGAGCCCTTTGTGAAAACCCGCCTGTTCATCATTGAATGTCTGTTCGGTGCCGTGGCTCTGGGGCTCGGCACCGGACCGCGAAGCTTTGGATGACATGGGTCAATACCTTCTCTTAGAAAACCTCGAAGGGTGTGAGTGACCGAAACGTTACCGCTCGGGTGTGACGAATATGTTACCCACAAAAATGAGGGACCGTGCTGCACACCACACGGTGCGCGACACGGCCCCTCTCTCGACGAGGTCGGCCGACGATCAGCCCACGGGCTTCATCGCATTGACCAAGGAGAACAGGTCCTTGGGGTCATCGGGGTCTGCCACGAGGTCAACGTAGCTCTGCAGTTCGGAGCCCGCGGTCGCGTCCCTGACGCACCGCAGGGCGGAGAAATCGTTGATCGCGAACCCGACGGAGTCGAAGATCGTGATGTCCTCGGCGGAAGTGCGCCCCTGCGCCTCGCCGTTGAGGACCTGCCAGAACTCCGTCACGGGGAAGTCCGGGTCCATTTGCTGGATCTCGCCCTCGACCCGGGTCTGCGGAGTGAACTCCACGAACACGTTTCCGCGATCGAGGATCTCTGCCTCCAACTCGGTCTTGCCGGGGCAGTCACCGCCCACGGCGTTCAGGTGAACGCCCGGCCGAACGTGGCGGTTCGCGAGGATCGTGTTCTGCGCCTTGTCCGCGGTACAGGTGGTGATGATGTCGGCGTCGGCCACGGCCTCGTCGACCGTATCGGCCACCGTGACACGGAATCCGAGGGGCTCGAGGTTCCGCTGAAGCTTTTCGACGGCCTGGGGATCGATGTCGTAGACCGTCAGGTCCTCGATACCCAGGGCGGCGCGGAATCCGAGGGACTGGAACTCGGACTGCGAGCCCGCGCCGATGAGTGCCATGCGCTTCGAATCCGGCCGGGCCAGCTTGCGCGCGATCATGCCCGACGTCGCGGCCGTCCTCAATGCCGTCAGCAAGGTCATCTCGGCGAGGAACGTCGGGTAACCGTTGTCGACGTCGGCCAGCACGCCGAACGCCGTCACGGTCTGGAAACCACGCGCGGGGTTGGACGGATGTCCGTTGACGTATTTGAAGGAGTACTCCTCACCGTCCGATGTCGGCATGAGCTCGATGACGCCGAACGGAGTATGGCTGGCCACCCGCGGGGTCTTGTCGAACTTGGCCCACCGGCTGAAATCGCGCTCGAGGTAATCCATCATCTTCCCGATGATGTTTTCCACTCCGTCGCGCTGGATCCAGCGCGCCATGTTCTGGACATCGACGAATTGCGTCACGGCAATCCTCCCTCTCAAAGTGACTCGTGTTCCTATCGACAGTGTAATATCCACACTCTTTGACCGAAACGGACAATCAAACAACAAATTTCGCACAACATGAGCAGATTACGATCCATGAGTTAGCATTCTGTTCATGGCAAAGACTTCAGATCTTGATCGACGACTCATTGCGGCCCTGCGCAAGGACGGCCGCGCCTCCATCGCGGCCCTATCCGAAGAGCTCGGCGTATCCCGAGCCACCGTCACCAAACGCATCGATTCCCTCACGGCCCGCGGCATCATCGTGGGTTTCAGCGTGCGGGTCAGGGACTACGCCGAGGCCTCACAGGTCCGAGCGATATCCCTCATCGAGGTCGAGGGACGGACCACCGATCACGTCATCAATGAGCTGAGAGGCTTGCCCGAAATCCTCGCGCTCCACACGACCAACGGTGGATGGGACCTCGTCGCCGAGATGCAGTGCGTCGATCTCCAGGACTTCGACGCCGTACTCAAGTCCATTCGGGGGATCTCCGGTGTGGTCAACAGCGAGACGAGTCTCTTGCTGAGCTCCGTGGTCAGGTAGGAGTGCAGAGCTCCGCCGAGGCCCAACGGCGCGAGCGTCGACACCACCCCGGACGCACCATGCTTGCGGTTTTGTAAGTAGTTAGTAACTGGTAACTTCTGGGCATGGTCGAAAGAATGAGCCGCTCGAAGCGACGAGCACAGATAGCGGAGATCGCGGCCGAGGAGTTTGCCGCACACGGCCTTCACGGCGCCTCGACGGAGGCCATCGCGAAGAAGGCCGGAATCTCCCAGGCGTACGTGTTCCGCATCTTCGGGACGAAGAAAGCACTGTTTCTCGAGCTGATCCAAGAGGCCTTCGGGCGAGTCACGGAGGGCATGCAGAAGTCCGCCGGAGCGGACACGGGCCTCACGGCTTTGTCCGAGATGGGACAGCAGTACTACGACTCGCTCGCCGACCGAACGAATCTGTTGCTCCAACTCCAGGGACTGGCAGCCTGCGGTGACCCCGAGATCCAGGACGCCGTGCGACAAAGTTTCGGGGACATGTGGACGGCGGTCGCTGGGACCACAGGCTTGGACCCGGTCACGGTCAAGACATTCCTCGCCTACGGCATGTTGCTGAACTCCGGAGCGGCCATGGACGTCGAAGCACTCGACGAGGAATGGGCCGAGGGCATTCGGACACGAATCCGCCCGGACCTGTTCCGCCACATCACCGGGGAGACGAATCAATGACCTCGGCCTCGAGTCGTCGCGGCGCACCCTCCGGACTTGGTCCGGCCATCGTCGTCGTCGCGTTTCTGGGAGCAGTGATCGGAGGCGTCGGCGCACCCCTCATCACCTCAGTCGCCATCCACATCGGGACAAGCCTCGAAGCGGCACAGTGGTCGCTCACGATCACCCTGTTCTCTGGCGCCGTGACCGCTCCGGTTCTGGGGCGACTCGGCACGGGTCCACATCGGAGAAGCTCGCTCCTGATCGCCCTCTCTCTGGTGGCTGCGGGTGGTTTGCTGATCACATGCCCCGGGCCGTTGTGGCTCCTGATGATCGGTCGCGCATTCCAGGGATTCGGCCTGGGCGTCACGGCTCTCCTCATGGGCATCGCGAGGGATCACCTCCCGGAAAAGCAGGCCGAGTCGACGATCGCGATCGTCTCGGTCGCCTCCACGGTCGGGATCGGCATCGCCTACCCCTTGATGGGCCTGATCAACGAGGCAGCGGGACTCCGCGTCGCCTTCGGCACGGGATTTCTTCTGTCCCTGGCTGCGGTGCTCGTCGCGTGGAAATTCGTTCCACGAGACCGGCCGGGTCCTGCTGCTCGTGTTGATGTGCCTGGTGCGGTGCTTCTTGCACTCGGCATCCTGGGGGCTCTGCTGGTTCTGGCCCAGCCCTCGGTGTGGCGGCCCGCCTGGCTGGGTCTCTCGATCGTGATCGCATCCGCCGCCGCGTTCATCGCATGGGTCGCGGTCGAACGGCGCACGGCCGAACCCCTGGTAAACCTGGCCGTCCTCCGGAACAGCGGCGCCTTGCGTGCGAATGCCGCCATGCTCGTCTCGGGAGCAGGCATGTACCTGTTGTTCTCGTTGCTCACGCGGTATGTTCAGACACCGACCGCGGCCGGATACGGGTTCGGGCTCTCCGGCGTCCTTGCCGGTGCCGTCCTGATTCCCTTTTCCGCCGTGGGGCTCGGGGCAGGCCGCCTCACGCCAGTCCTCAGGAGTCGCGTGTCGCCCCCATGGATATTCACGATATATGCCGCTTCGGTAATGCTCGCCGCCTGCATCTTCGCTCTCGCGCCGGGTTCGCTCCTCGTGGCGTTGGCTTCGATGGCGGTTCTCGGTTTCGGCGTCGGCGGGGCGTCGTCCATCATGCCGCGACTCGTGCTCGAGGGCGTACCCCAGCAGGAATCCTCCAGCGTCCTGTCCCTCAACCAGATCGCACGCACTGCCGGCTTCAGCGCAGGGAGCGCCGTCGCCGGCCTCCTCCTCGCCACCGCAACGACGAAGGGGGCCGTATTCCCGACAGAGCACGGCTATTCTACGGCCGCTGTCTGCGTCATCATTCCGCTGCTGATCGGCGTTGCCCTGGTCCTCCCCCGCAGAGGCCGACAAACGTAGGCCACGACCGCGCACGGTGACTGGTAGCCACCGCGCTCGGTCGTGGCCGTGAGGGCCGCCGTCAGTCCTCGTCGTCGTGCTCGTCGTGAATCTCCGGGGAGATCACGGCCCGAGCCTGGTGCGGGTGGTGCGGGTGCTTGGTCTCAGCGGCCGGACGTGCGGCGACGATCGGGTGTGTCCCCGTGACGCCCTCACGCTCCGCGGCCAACTCCATCACCCGGTCCCTGACGAGGAACCAGCCGCCAACGAGCAACGGGATCAGGATCAGCATGGAACCCAACGTGTATGTTCCCACGGGGTAGTCAATGGCCATGAGGACCAGAACGGCGACGAGGAACGCGACCGTCATCCAGTTGGTCCATGGTGCCAGGGGCGCCCGATAGCGGGGTCGTGTGTACAGGCCCTTCTCGGAAAGGCTCACGAACTTCTTGTGGGAGAGCGTCACCGCGGCCCATGAGGCCATCGTTCCGAGTGCAGAAATGTTGAGCACGATCTCGAAGGCCTGCTCCGGAACGAAGTAGTTCAGGATGACGCCGATCAGTGACACCACGGCGGTCAGGCAGATTCCGCCGAAGGGCACACCCGACGAATTGAGCTTCGCCGCGAACTTGGGAGCCGACCCGGCCATGGCCATCGAGTGCAGGATGCGGCCCGTGGAGTAGAGCCCGGCGTTGAGCGACGAGAGGGCGGCGGTGATGACGACCAACTGGACGATGGGTCCGGCGGCGTCGACACCGATCGAGGAGAAGAACGTCACGAAGGGCGATTCCTTCTCACTGTAAGCGGTGTACGGCATCAGCATGCACAGCAAGAGCACGGATCCGACATAGAAGACCGCGATGCGCAAGATCACGGTGTTGATCGCTCTGGGGATGACCTTCTCCGGGTTCCGGGTCTCCCCCGACGTCGTCCCCACGAGCTCGATGCCGGCGTAGGCGAAGACGACCCCCTGGACCACCACGAGCGCGGCGAGCCCGCCGGAGGGGAAAAGGCCCCCATGGTCCGTGATGAGGTGAATGCCGGTGGGCTCACCATTCGGCGATCCGAAGATCACGAAGATGATGCCGAGCACCAGGAAGAGGACCAAGGTCGCGACCTTGATGAGCGAGAACCAGAATTCCATCTCACCGAATACTTTGACAGAAATGAGGTTGGTGATCAGCACGATCGCGACGACGGCCAGTGCACAGACCCACTGCGGAATGTTTCCGACGAAATCACTGTATTTGGCGAACCAGCGCACGTAGATCGCGATCGCCGTCGCGTCGGCCACCGCCGTCATGGCCCAGTTCAGCCAGTACAACCAGCCCGACACGTACGCGGCCTTCTCCCCATAGAACTCTCGGGTGTAGGAAACGAACGAACCGGAGGAGGGTCGGTGGCACACCAGCTCCCCCAGCGAGCGGAGCATGAGGTATCCGAAGAATCCACAAACTCCGTAGATGATGAAAAGCGAGGGACCGGCCGAGGCCAGGCGTCCGCCCGCCCCTAGGAAGAGACCGGTGCCAATAGCCCCACCGATCGCGATCATTTGGAGCTGGCGGGCTCCGAGCCCCTTGTGGAGCCCCGCGTCCTCGTTGGCCACCACCCCGGCAGTGCCGTTGCTGCTCGGAGCAGGACGATTATCAGGCGCAGATGTCGATGACATTGTTCAACCTTCAGGTCAGGGAGCAACCACGCGCGCAACCGGGCATCCCGCCGGTCCGCACGAACGGTGCTCTGCTCGAAATATCACCGGCGGGGAGAGGACGATCTCACGACACTGTGGTTCACCTCACCCGAGCGGTTCACTGTGGAAGCTTACCTCGGGGTCACCCCAGAATGCGCCAGCACCGGGGACTGCACCGTGTTCGGCGTGGGCGCCGAGGCACCGGCCGGCTATTCGTCGTCTTCGTCGTCGTCGAGGCGGATGGTGGTGTTGGAGCGTCCGTGGTCGAAAGGTTCATCGGCGTCCTCCGTGGTCGGCCACTGCGCGACCACCGGGAACTGGCCCGTATAGCCCTCGCGCTGCGCCGCAACCTCCATCACCCGGCGCCGAACCATGAACCAACCGATGATGAGCAAGGGAATGATGATGAGCATGGAGGCCAACGTGTAGGTGCCCACGGGATAGTCGAAGGCGATCAGGATCATGACCGCCACGAAGAACGCCATGGTGATCCAGTTGGTGAAGGGGGCCAACGGCGCCCGGTACTTCGGGCGCTGATACAGGCCCTTCTTGGCCAGCGACACGAATTTCTGGTGCGGCAGGGTGATAGCGGCCCAACCGACAATGATCCCGACGGCCGACATGTTCAGCACGATCTCGAAGGCCGCCTCCGGGACAAAGTAATTCAGCACGACGCCGAGCATCCCCACGCCCGTGGTCAACAGAATCCCCACGAACGGGACCCCGCCCTTGGTCAGCTTCTGCGCGACGCGCGGAGCCGAGCCTGCCATCGCCATCGAATGGACGATGCGACCGGTCGAGTAGAGACCGGCGTTGAGGGACGAGAGCGCGGCCGTGATGACCACGAGCTGCATGATCGGCCCGGCGGCGTCGACCCCGATCGAGGCGAAGAATGTGACGAACGGGGATTCGTCATCGCTGTACTGCGTATAGGGCAGCAAGAGGCAGAGGAGCAGGACGGAGCCCACGTAGAACACCGCGATCCTGAGGATCACGGAGTTGATCGCGCGGGGGATAACGCGTGCGGGCTCTTGCGTCTCGCCCGAGGCGGTGCCGACGAGTTCGATACCCGAATAGGCGAAGACCACGCCCTGTGAGACCACCAATGCGGCCAAGAGGCCGTTGGGGAGCATGCCGCCGCTCTGAGAGATCAGGCTGAACCCGGTCGGCTCCCCCGAGGGCGACCCGAAAATCACGAAGAGGATGCCCACGACCATGAATGCGACCAGGGCCGCAACCTTGACGATCGCGAACCAGAATTCCATCTCGCCGAAGACCTTCACCGAGATGAGGTTCATGACCGTGACCGCCGCGATCACCAGGAACGCGAGCACCCACTGCGGGATGGAACCGATGAAGTCGATGTACTGGCCGAACCACCTGATGTAGATGGCCATCGCGGTTGCGTCCACGATCGTTGTGGTTGCCCAGCTCAGCCAGTACATCCACCCGGTAAAGTAGGCCGACTTCTCACCGAAGAACTCGCGACAGTAAGAGACGAAGGAGCCCGACGACGGCCGGTGCACCACGAGTTCACCCAACTGGCGCAGGATCAAGTATCCGAAGAATCCGGCCACGGCATAAAGGATGAACAGGGTCGGGCCGGCCGACTCGAGGCGGCCACCCGTCCCGAGGAACAAACCCGTACCGATCGAACCGCCGATAGCGATCATCTGGAGTTGGCGAGGGCTCAGGCCCTTCTTGAACCCCTCCTGCTCGGCTTCGAATTGGTTCTGCGCGGCTTCGGGTGAACGACTCGCCGCCGACGAGTCCGAGCCGGATGCTGCCATGGGGTCCTCCCGTTGCTTGGAATCTGAACCTTACACGGTCCGCGAAATATCGCTCCACAGCCTACCGCGATGCTCGGACTCGTGTAACCCAAAACACAACAAATGTTGTTTTTGGGGAAACCCCATCATAGGACCCCAGGCCCGCGCGAGGTGGCAATCATGTGCGGCTTGTGGCCCAATTTCCGCACAAAACTTCCGCCTCGGCGCGCGGGGAGGGACCGACTTACTCAGGAACGATGCGGACGGCGCCCTTGTCGGCGCTCGTCACCATCGAGGCATAGGCACGCAACGCCGTGGACACCTGACGCTCGCGCGGCTTGGTCGGCTTCCAGGGCAACGGGCCGCGGGCCTCCCGCCTGCGGGCCAGCTCCTCGTCGGACACGTGGACCTGGAGGAGGCGGTTGGCGACGTCGATCTCGATTTCGTCGCCGTGCTCGACCAACCCCACGGCGCCGCCCGCAGCGGCCTCCGGCGAGATGTGACCGATCGAGATACCCGAGGTCCCTCCCGAGAAGCGTCCGTCTGTGATGAGGGCGCACTCCTTCCCGAGGCCCAGGCCTTTGAGGTACGACGTCGGGTACAGCATCTCCTGCATGCCCGGACCACCCTTGGGACCCTCGTACTGGATCACGACGATGTCGCCCGGCTCCACGTGCTTGGACAGGATCTCGAACACGGCTTCGTCCTGCGACTCGACCACGAACGCCTTGCCACGGAAGTGGAACAGGCTCTCATCGATGCCCGCGGTCTTGATGACGGCGCCGTCCTCCGCGATGTTGCCGAAGAGGATGGCCAGGCCGCCGTCCTTGGTGTATGCGTGTTCGACGGAGTGGATGCACCCGAACTCGGGGTCGGTGTCGAGCTCCTCGAACTTGTTGGCCGTCGAGAAGGCCTGGGTCGTGCGGACGCCGCCTGGCGCGGCCAGGAACAGCTCCCGGGCCCGCTCGGTGGCCGTGTCGCGGCGGATGTCCCACTCGTTGAGCCAGTCATCCACGGACTCCGCGTGCACGGTGCGCACCCCCTCGTGCCGGAACAGGCCGGCACGGTCCAGCTCGCCCAGGATCGCCGGGATTCCACCGGCCTTGTGCACGTGCTCGATGTGGAACTGCGTCGAATTCGGCGCGACCTTGGCCAGACACGGCACGTGCCGAGACAGCTCGTCGATGTCCTTGAGCGTGAAGTCGACCTCGGCCTCCTGCGCGGCCGCGAGAATGTGCAGCACGGTGTTGGTGGAACCGCCCATGGCGATATCCAGGGCCATCGCGTTGGTGAAGGCGTTCTTGGAGGCGACGTTGCGCGGGAGAACGGATTCGTCGTCCTCCTGGTAGTACTTCTTGGCCAGATCGACGACGGTCCGTCCCGCATTCAGGAACAGGTCCTTGCGGGCGACCTGCGTAGCCAACGTGGTTCCGTTGCCGGGCAACGACAGGCCCAGGGCCTCGGTCAGGCAGTTCATCGAGTTCGCGGTGAACATCCCGGAGCAGGAACCGCACGTCGGGCATGCGTTCTCCTCGATCATGCCGAGCTGGTCATCCGTCACGGACTCGTCCACGGCGTAGGACATCGCATCCACCAGATCGATCCGGTGTTCGATGACGCCCTCGACCGCGTTGCCCGACTCCATCGGGCCGCCCGACACGAAGACCACGGGAACGTTCAAGCGCATCGCGGCCATGAGCATGCCCGGCGTGATCTTGTCACAGTTGGAGATGCACACCAGGGCGTCGGCGCGGTGGGCATTGACCATGTACTCGACCGAGTCGGCAATGATGTCTCGGGACGGAAGGGAATAGAGCATTCCGTCGTGACCCATGGCGATCCCGTCGTCCACGGCAATCGTATTGAATTCCTTGGCGACGCCGCCGGCCTCCTCGACCGCGCTGGCAACGAGCGCTCCCATATTCTTCAGGTGAACGTGGCCGGGCACGAACTGGGTGAAGGAGTTGGCGATCGCGACGATCGGTTTCCCGAAGTCTTCCTTCTTCATTCCCGTCGCACGCCAGAGCGCGCGGGCTCCGGCCATGTTGCGCCCGTGCGTGGATGTTCTGGAACGCAGTTCAGGCATATGTCCTCCTTCGGCCTCTGATGCTCATTCCAGACTACTCCCGCAGTTTCGGCTACCACCTGCCGAGACGTCATGTCTTGAATGATGGAACGCCGCACACGGTCGACCATCCGTCGCTCCCCGCGCCGGAAGTGGACCACCGTCCCGCACGTTCGAGGCCGGCTATCCGGCGTCCTCGGCGTCGAGGTGACGCACCAGATCGACGACGGAGGACCGAAGCCGGGAGATCCCCTGCACCGGATCGTTCTGCGTAACCAACCGGGCCGACGGCCTGCGCCCCAACATGTTCCGGAGATCGGCGATCGTGGTTCCGTGCGCGGAGCCCTCATCCGCCACAACCTCCACGGTCGTGGTCACGGCGTCGTACTCCGCATCCCCGATGGCCGCCGCAGAGGCAAAGAAGTCGTGGATGTGGGCCATGTATCCGTAACCATGTTGCTCGTGGAACTCGAAGTAAAAACGAAGCGCGTCGTCGAGCACCTTCAGCAGGCGCGCGCCCCGCCCGTCAGGATCGAGAGGACGATCCGCCGCGGCGTCGATGGCCCACGTCGCCGCATCGTCGGGCTGGAGCTCGTAGCGTTCGGTCGTCTCGAGCCCGCAGACGAGCGGCAATTTGTTCTCGGGCAACCCCTCAAACGCCTCGTAGGCCGCGAAGACCTCCCGCGCGGCCAGAGGATCCGAGTGGATGTTCCATTCGGCCAGAGGCGTCGTGTTGCCGGGATGGAAGAATGCGCCGCCCATGATCGTGACCGAGTGCAGCAACTCCGGGAGCCTCGGCTCCATGCGCAGGGCCAGAGCAAAGTTCGTGAGCGGTGCCGTGCAGATCGCGTCGAGTTGGTCCGGATTCTCGCGGGCCAGCTCGACCCACACCTCTGGCGCGAAACCTTCCGTGATCTCCACATCGGAATCCACTCGGGCGTACCCGATGCCCTGGGGGCCGTGGGTCTCCGGGGTCGTGACCAGTTCCTTGCCGAGCGGACGGGATGCCCCAAGGAAAACCGGCACGTCGTCGCGCCCGCACAGGCTCAGCAGCCCCAGATTGTTCCTGGCGACGTCATCGGCGGGAACGTTTCCAGGAGTGCACGAGACGGCCTCGAAGACGATCTCGGGCTGGGCCGCCAAGTACACGAGCGCGAGCGCATCGTCGATACCGGTGTCGTTGTCCAGAAGAATGCGGGGCATGGCCCCAGCATAGGGGCTTACCCCTCCGGATCAGCCCTTGTCGGAGCCGTCTTCGGGATCCTGGCTCTCGTCCTCCGCATGGATGATCGTTGTGCTGCCGTGACCGCGGCGACCCTCACGATGGGTGCGTCGGGCCGCGGGCCGGTCCGCAACCACGGGATACAGACCCGTGACGCCCTCACGCTCCGCTGCCAGTTCCCTGACCCGGCGTCGCACCACGAACCAGCCGACGATCAGGGCAGGAATGATGATGACCATGGTCGACAAGGTGTACGTGCCCACCGGATAGTCGAAGCCGATCAGCACGATCACACCCGCCAAGAAGACCAGAGTGATCCAGTTCGTCACCGGAGCCCCGGGCGCCCTGTACGCAGGCCGCCGGTACCTACCCTGCTTGGTCAAGGAAACGAACTTCATGTGGGCCATGGTGATCGCGACCCAGCCGGCGATGATGCCGAGAGAAGCAATGTTGAGCACGATCTCGAAGGCGGACTCGGGGACGAAGTAATTCAGCACGACGCCGAGGAGAGCGACCCCTGCGGTCAGCAGGATCCCGCCGTACGGAACACCGGATTTGGTGAGCCGCTGGGCGAATCGCGGGGCAGAACCCGCCATGGACATGGAGTGAAGTATGCGCCCCGTGGAATACAGGCCGGCATTCAGGGAAGAGAGGGCCGCGGTGATGACCACGAGTTCCATGATCGGACCGGCCGCCCCGACGTTGATCGAGGAGAAGAACGTGACGAACGGAGACTCGTCCTCACTGAAGGCCGTGTAAGGCAGCAGGAGAGTGAGCAGGAAGATCGCGCCGACGTAGAAGATCGCGATGCGCAGGATGACCGTGTTGATCGCCTTGGGAATCACCTTGGCGGCGTCACGGGTCTCACCGGAGGTGGTGCCGACCAACTCGATCGAGGCATAGGCGAAGACCACGCCCTGCATGATGATCAGCGCCGGCATCAGACCGTTCGGGAACAGACCACCGTTTTCAGCAATCAGACCGATGCCGCGAGGGGATCCCGTCGGGGTTCCGAAGATGACGAAAGCGATCGCGAGCACCAGGAAGACCACCAGCGCGGCGACCTTGATGAGAGCGAACCAGAACTCCATCTCCCCGAAGACCTTCACGGAGATGAGATTCAGGGCCACGACCAGAACGATGACCAACAGCGCCACGAGCCACTGGGGTATGGCATCGACGAAGGCACTGTACTGACCGAACCAGTGCACGTAGATCGCGATGGCCGTGGAGTCCACGATGGCCGTTGTCGCCCAGTTGAGCCAGTACATCCACCCCGAGACGAACGCCGCTTTCTCACCGTAGAACTCGCGGGTGTAGGAGACGAACGAACCGGAGGACGGACGGTGGACCACCAGTTCGCCCAACTGTCGGAGAATCAGATAGGCGATGAACCCGCACAGCGCATAGTCGAGAAACAAGGAGGGGCCGGCGGAAGCCAGTCGGCCACCCGCTCCCAGGAACAACCCGGTACCGATCGCCCCACCGATGGCGATCATCTGGAGCTGGCGCGGGCCGAGGCCCTGCTTCAGCCCGGCCTGTTCCTGCTCATACGCCATTTCTTCGGGATATTTTGCGGTGTGCCTCTGACTCGTATCGGTCATGGATTCCTCTGCATATCTTGACGCCGCCGGCCGACTGTTCGCCTGTGCGATGGGCAAGCCAGAGGAAGATGCGGCGTCTCTAGTTCTCTCGACAACCATGGTCGGACCACCCCAGTGTGGCCCTGGCTACGTGTATTGGTGATGCGCGTCCAAAAGACGCCATCGATACGATAACCCCGATAGTCACAATCGCGTAACAGGGCTTGGTCGAGAAATACCGTGTCACACGCCGCGACGAGCCGGAACCCGCTGGATTCCCGAGGACGAACCGAGAAAACTGGGCCGGGCACACGGACCATCCCGAGCGGCCGAGAGACTTGGCTCGACGACGCCGCAGCAACCCGCACTCCCGAAGCAGGTGCTACCGCCAAGACCGATGGAGGAAAGACATGCTGAACAGCGCCGACCGCATCCGCACGACCCACGTGGGCTCGCTCCCGCGAACCGACGAACTGATTCGGGCCAACGCCCGCCGCGCACGCGGTGAGATCTCCGAGTCGGATTTCCAGGCAGTCCTGACCGAGTCGGTCGACGACGTCGTGGAAAAGCAGGTCGAGTGGGGCATCGACGTCGTCAACGACGGCGAGTACGGTCACGCGATGGCGAGCGACGTCGACTACGGCGCGTGGTGGCACTATTCCTTCGCCAGAACCGGTGGCCTCGAAACCGTGGACAACACGTCCTTCCAAGAGATCCTCAAGACGCCGGGCAACGGTCGGTACAACAGCTTCGCGGTGCGCCGGGACTGGAACCGGTTCGCCGATTTCTACGAATCCATCAACCTGGGCAATGACCCGGACGGCGAATTTCCGATCGCGACGGGTCCGCTCACTTACCAGGGGCAGGACGCGGTTGCCACGGACATCAACAATCTGCGCGCAGCCGTGGAGAAGAATGCGGCGTCGGAGGCGTTCATCGCGTCCCTCTCACCGGGGTCTGCATCGCGTATTGGCAATCACCACTACGCGACCGACGAAGAGTTCATTTATGCCTGGGCAGATGTGCTCCATGAAGAATACAAAGCCATTACGGACGCCGGATTCATCGTGCAATTGGACGACCCCTCCATCGCGGAGGCCTGGGACCAGCTGACGCCCGAGCCGACCATCGAGGAGTACCTGCGGTTCAACCAGCTCGCGATCGAGGCCGCGAACTATGCCTTGCGCGGCATTCCCGAGGAGCAGGTCCGCTTCCACCTCTGCTGGGGATCGTGGCACGGCCCCCACACCACGGACATCGAGATCAAACACCTCATCGACTCGCTCTTCACGATCAACGCCGGAGCGTACGTCTTCGAGGCGGCGAACGTCCGCCACGCGCACGAGTGGAAGGACTGGGAGGGAGTGGACCTTCCCGACGGCAAGCTGGTGATCCCCGGCGTCGTCTCCCACTCGACCAACGTGGTCGAGCACCCAGAGCTCGTGGCCCAGCGGATCGAACAGTACGCTTCCGTCCTGGGCAAGGAGAACGTGATCGCCGGGACTGACTGCGGTCTGGGCGGTCGGCTCCACCCTCAGGTCGCTGAGGCCAAGCTCAAGTCCTTGACCGAGGGCGCGAGGATCGCCACCGAACGCTTGTACTGACGCCGCGGGTCGGGTCGGGGTGCGGGGCGCCAGGCGTGCGCGGGGCCCGGGCTCGGTTCGCGGGTACGGGCGCGGGCGCGGGGCGCGGACGCACCCCGAGGTCACGAATTGGCAAAAAGTGCATGCCCTCACGACCGGATGCGTCTAGGGTGGATTCCAAACTGTCGTCCCTGACGATTTCCGAATCCCCCAAGGAGTCATCTCATGGCCGCTGACCAGACACAAGATTCGAACCTTCTCGCCCCGCTCGCCGGGGAAGTCATCCGCATCGACCACGTTCCCGACCCGGTCTTCGCCCAGAAGATGATGGGCGAGGGTTTCGGAATCCAGGAGCCCTCATCGGGCGAGATCGTCGCTCCCGTATCGGGCGAGGTCACGGTGACGACCAGCAGCAAGCATGCCCTCGGCATCAGGACCGATGACGGCCTGGAGGTCCTGCTTCACCTGGGCATCGACACCGTCGAGCTCAAGGGCGAGCCCTTCGACCTCGAATCCGCCAAACACGATCGCGTCACCGCGGGCCAGCGGCTTGGGTCGATGGACATCGAGGCCGTCCGCGGCGCGGGCAAGGACCCCACAACGATCGTGGTCGTCACCAACTCGGCCGACCGGCTTGACGCCCTGGCCGTCCAGGGCGGCCGATGCGAGGCCGGCGACGTCGCCGCCGCCGCGACGCTGCGAGACTGAGACGGCGAGCAGGCTGCGTCGGCGGGGAGACTGAGACGGGGCCTGGCTGACACGGCGTCGGGACCGAATCGGCGTCCGGGCTGACCCGGCGTCGAGGTGTCAGTTTTGCGCACGCCCGTTGCCCGAGGTGGCAGCTATGTGCGGAATTCACCCCAAAATCTGCACAGGGTTGCCACTTCACGCCGGGCCAAGCGCAAAAGCTGCACCGGATTGCCGCCTCGCTAGGATTGGCGACGGCATCAGGCTCTATGAGCCCGTTGCGTGGCGCTGTTAGGTGGCCGTTGCCCGATTGAGAGTGGTTTCCCAGCGACATCGCGGCCCTGCGCACCCGCTGCGCGGCTCTGTTGGGTGGCGGTTGCCCGATAGATTGGCGTTTTCCGTTGTTAGGTGGGGGTTCAACCGCCTCCTAACAGCGGTTACCGCCACCGAGTCGGGTAACCGCCACGCAACGCGGATCGTCACGGGGCCCGTCCACCACCACGCCGTCAGAAAACGATCGCGTGGTTCCCGTGCCAGAAGACCCTGTCCTCCGCGTGGGCCTGGACCGCGCGTGACAGGGTTGCCCTCTCCACGTAGGCTCCGTGTTTTTGCAGGTCGGCCGGGGAAAAGGTGTGGTCTACCCGGGTGACGTCCTGCTCGATGATCGGGCCGGCATCAAGTTCGGGGGTGACGTAGTGCGCCGTCGCTCCGATGAGTTTCACGCCGCGCTCCCACGCCATCCGGTACGGCCCGGCCCCCACGAAGGCCGGAAGGAACGAGTGGTGGATGTTGATAATCGGCACGTCGATCCGACGCAAAAAGCTTTCGGAAAGTATCTGCATGTAGCGAGCCAGGACCATGAAATCGGCCTTTCCCTCGACCAGCTCCATGATCCGCGCCTCTGCCTCCGACTTGTCCGCGCCCTGCGAGGGAACGTGGTGGAACGGGACACCGAAGTACTCCACTTCGTCGCGCAGATCCGGGTGGTTGGAAATGACCATCGGTATCTCCACGGGCAACTCGCCCCGTTGCTGGCGCCACAACAGGTCGAGCAGGCAGTGGTCGGACTTCGGAGCAAGGACGATCATGCGCTTCGGCGTCGAACGGTCGATCAACCGCCAGTCGAGCCCCACGGACAGCAAGGTGTCCTGCAGGTCCGCCTCGATGTCGGGGATCGACGCAGTGAAGTTCTCCTTGTGGAAGACGGTGCGCTGGTAGAAGATCGGCTCTTCGTCGATGCTCGTGAACTGGTCGCTCTGCAGAATATTGCCCCCGTTCCGAGCGATCGCGCCGGCGACCGCACTCACGATCCCGGGGCGGTCAGGGCCCTTGACGACGAGGCATCCCTGGTCGGCAAAGCGTTCGATGCGAGGGGTCATGGATTCTCCGTCATTCTTCGGGTCGGGAACGTTCAGGGGGGGCTGACGCGCAAGCGCCCGGGCCAGCACGCTGTACTGGCCCGGGCACCTGGGTTCGGGTTTTCAGCGGAACAGCAGCAGGGCCTCGCCCTGGCCGCCACCGCCGCACAGGGACACGGCCGCCTTGCCGCTGCCCCGGCGCTTGAGTTCGTAGGCCCCGTGCAAGGCCAAACGCGCGCCGGACGCGCCGATCGGATGGCCCAGCGCGATGGCCCCTCCGTGGATGTTGATTTTTTCCTGGTCGATGCCGAGATCACGGCCTGACTGGAGCGACACCGCCGCAAAAGCCTCGTTGATTTCCCACAGGTCGAGGTTCTCGGGCGTCCATCCCTCCTTGTCCAGGGCCGCCTTCGTGGCCTGCGAGGGTTGGGAATGCAACGCGGTGTCCGGGCCTGCCGTCTGGCCGGCCGCGCCGACCTCCGCGAGCCATTCGAGACCGTGGTCCTCCGCGTACCGCTTGGAGGCAAGCACCAGGGCCGCCGCGCCGTCGGACAAGGGCGAAGAGTTCCCTGCCGTAATCGTCCCGTCCTGCGCGAAGGCGGGCCGCAATCCCCCGAGGGTCTCGGCGGTCGAGTCCGCGCGGATCCCCTGGTCCGTATCCACCACCACGGGGTCGCCCTTTCGCTGAGGAATGCTCAACGGCGCGATTTCCTCGGTCAGCAGACCGGACGACGTCGCCGCCCCGGCCCGCTGGTGCGAAGCCGCCGCTATCTGGTCCTGTTCCTCACGGCCGATACCTCGCGCTACGTTGTCCTCTTCCGCCATCGCGCCCATGGACCGCCCGTCCTGGGCGTCGGTGAGCCCGTCCCGCGCGACCGCATCCACCAGGCGGAGATCACCGTATGAGGTGCCGGCGCGGATCCCCGGGGCGATATGCGGAGCCGTGGACATGGACTCCTGCCCTCCGGCGACGACCACGTCGGCTTCTCCCAGCCGGATGAGACGGGCCGCTTCGGTGACTGCCGCAAGCCCGGAGAGGCAGACCTTGTTGAGGGTCATCGCCGGCACATTGCGGGAGATTCCCGCACCCAATGCGGAGGACTTCGCCGGGTTCTGTCCGCACCCCGCCTGGACGACGTGCCCCATGAAAACCTGGTCGACGGCCTCGGTGGCCACTCCCGACCGTTCGAGAGCCGCCGCGATCGCGTGGGAGCCCAGATCGACGGCAGTGAGGGATGCCAGCTGGCCCATGATCTTGCCCTGAGGGGTGCGGGCACCACCCACGATGACGACGTCGTTGAGCTCGGGCATCGAAAATCTCCTTCGGTCGGAGGGGTGCGGTTCTCCCCCACATGGTACGCCAGCGGAGAGTTCGGGGCCCCACCGGGTCGTCCCCCGTTACATCCAGTTCTTCTTCTTGAAGAGCGCGTAGAGAATCCCGCTGATGACCACCATGAGGCCGAGGGCGAATGGATACCCGAAAACCCACCCCAGTTCGGGCATCTCCTCGAAGTTCATCCCGTAGATGCCCGCAATGATCGTGGGGACCACGAGGATGGCCGCCCAGCTCGAGAGCCTCTTCATGGCGTCGTTCTGCCGCTGGCCAACCAGGGTCGAATCGACCGTCAGCGCGTTCTGCAGGGCCGAACGGAGGCTGTCCAGGTGCTCGATGGCTCGCAGCACGTGGTCCCGCACGTCGCGGAAATGCGGGTGCAGCTGTTGCGGGGTCCCGTACTTGTCCGCCCCGCGCATCAACAGGTCCAGAAGGTAGCTCAACGGCCTGGTGACCCTCTGGAATTTGACCACCTCGTTGAACAGTTCGTAGATGCGTTGCGAGGTGTTGCCCCCGGCGAAGAGGTTCTCCTCGATCTCGTCCAGGTCCTCTTCCAGATCCATGAGGACGGGCTCATACCCATCCACGACGCCGTCGAGCAGGAAGTACAACAGGGTCTGAGGGTTGTGCGGCTCGAGGGCAGATCGGTTGAAGGCGCGACGCAACTGCCTCACGACCAGCCCGGAGGCCCCACCCTTCGGCACCGTGACCACGAAGTAGTTCGGGCCGATGAACGCGTGGATCTCGGCGATGACCAGCTTCTCCGATCTGTCCTTGTAGGAGATCGGGTGCGCTGCGAGGAACAAGGCCTGGCCGTAGCGTTCCAGCTTGGGACGCTGGTGACCGTGAGAGGCGTCCTCGACCGCCAGGGGATGGAGGTCGAAAGCCTCGGCCAGGCCCTGCAACTCTTCCTCGGAGGCGTCCTCAACGACGAAACACGCGGTCGATTCCGGCGACGCGCGGAGAGCCTCCACAGTCGACTCGGCCGACTCCTGCTCATGAACGCGTTCCTCACGATCAATCAACACATGAAGCAAGTACGCCATGATGAGCCAGCCTATTCCTCGGTATGGTCTGCCGGGGACCGGCGCCTAGTGGTCTTCAATGAGATCCCGGACCACGATAGTGTTCTCGCGTCCCGGCCCCACCCCGATGGCGGAAATCCGGCAACCCGAGAGCTCCTCGAGCTTCTCGACGTACTTGCGAGCATTGTCCGGCAGGTCGTCCAAGGACTGTGCCTGGGAGATGTCTTCCGTCCAGCCGTCGAAGTACTCGTAAATCGGTTTCGCGTGGTGGAATTCGGTCTGGGTCATGGGGATTTCGTCGTGGCTCACGCCGTCGACGTCGTAGGCAACGCACACCGGAATGCGATCCAGACCCGTCAGAACATCCATCTTGGTCAGGAACAAGTCCGTGAAACCGTTGATGCGCACAGCCTGACGGGCCAGAACGGCGTCGTACCAGCCGCAACGACGCGGACGTCCGGTGTTGACCCCGAACTCCCCGCCGGTGTTCTGCAGGAACTCTCCCCACTCGTCGAAGAGCTCGGTGGGGAACGGGCCCGCGCCGACCCGCGTGGTGTACGCCTTCTGAATTCCGATCACACGCGAGATCCGGGTGGGTCCCACCCCGGATCCGACGGAGGCGCCGCCCGCCGTGGGGTTGGAGGAGGTCACGAACGGGTAGGTGCCGTGGTCGACGTCGAGGAAGGTCGCCTGGCCGCCCTCCATGAGCAGGGTCTTTCCCTCGTCCAGCGCGTTGTTGAGCAAGAGCGTGGAGTCCACGATCATCGGCCGGAGGCGCTCGGCGAAGGACACGAAGTAATCGACGATCTCTTCCACCTCAACGTGGTGGCGGTTGTAGACCTTGACCAGCAGCTCGTTCTTCTGGCGCAAGGAGCCCTCGACCTTCTGGCGAAGAATCGATTCATCCATGATGTCCTGGACACGAATACCCAGGCGACCGATCTTGTCCATGTACGCGGGGCCGATGCCGCGACCTGTGGTACCGATGGCCCGCTTCCCCAGGAAGCGCTCGGTAACCTTGTCCATGGTCTGGTGGAACGGCGCGACCAGGTGAGCGTTGGCGGAGATGCGCAGCTTCGAGGTGTCCGCGCCGCGAGCTTCGAGCCCGTCGATCTCTTCAAAGAGCGCTTCGGGATTCACGACGACGCCGTTGCCGATGACGGGGGTCGCCTCCGGGCTGAGAATGCCTGCAGGCAGAAGCTTGAGCTCGAACTTCTCCCCACCGACGACGACGGTGTGGCCAGCGTTGTTGCCGCCATTCGGCTTGACCACGTAGTCGACGCGGCCGCCGAGGAGATCGGTCGCTTTGCCCTTGCCCTCATCGCCCCATTGGGCGCCGACGATTACGATTGCTGGCATGTGGAACATCCATTCCTGTTGACAGGTCACCGACCGGGTTTCACGGCGGCGAGAGGCCCGCGCGACCTGCCGGCCTCGCAAAGCCAGAGTCCAGGATACCCGTTGCGTACGATGTCGGCTCGAGGTGTGGAAGAGAGCCTTCGTATGTTTTCGAAAGGTCGCCCCACCCCGAGACCCAGCGAGCGCACCGGATCCGGGAGCCCGGGGTTCAGCTCAGGACCGAGATCTTCATCGGGTAGGGGTAGACCTCTCCCCTATTCGCCTTGACGGCCCCGATGATGTGGCACACGATCGCGATGATGTTGACGACCGCCCACACGGGCAGTGCGATGACGATGCCGATGCCGAAGGTCACGATCACCAGAATCCAGGCCGCGATGTTGATGATCCACACCAGGAGATTGAAGTTGAAGGCCTGCGCCGAGGAATACCGCACGAACGCGTACCCGGGCTTGTCCTTGTATATGAGCCAGAAGACCAATGGACCCAGGATGCTCAACCAGCCCGCGGTGACCAGGAGGATCACCAGCGTCGAGAGGTGCGCCAGCACGGCCATCGTGCGGGCATCGGACGGGATGCGGTTTCCGTAGGCGTCGAAGTCTCGGCTGGAGCCCGGGGCGGACTGTGAGTGCCCCTCCGGACCGGGTGCGGGAGGAGGCTGAGGTGTATGGCTGTTCATGGCGAACCTTCTCTCTCGGGTGTCGAGCGGATACGTCTACCGTAAACGTTTGCCGCATCTCATGGGATCCCCGCACGGTGTGGCGCGCTAGGCCTTGTACAACGCGTCCGCTTCAGCATTCTTTGCGGCGACCGGTCCGCCGAGGTCCCCGGCACGTTGCAACGCGTCGAGATCGATCAGGTCGTCCGGCTCCCCCTCGTGAATCGCCCACCCCGTACCGAGATCCCCGAGAGAGCGGTGTTTGACATCGTAGTATCCCGTTTGGCCCAGCATCACAATGCCTCGGGCTCCGGCCAAAGCACCCATCAGGTGGTGATGGAACCGCGTGGTGATCCACACCTGGTTGCCACGGAAGGGGAACTCCTCGCGCCAGAACGCGGTGAAAGGCACGAATCGGCCCTCTCCCACGACGTCGTGGAGCGCGGAGTAGGCCGGGTGGTCCCCTCCTGGGATGGCCTCGACGTAGGTGACTCTTTCACGGGGGATGCCCCAGGCGCGGACCTGGTTCCGGGCGTAGCGGACGAAGGATTCGAAGTCCTCGGGCCCCACGAGGTCGCTCTGGATACAGAGCACGACCTCCGTCGGGCCGTCGGTCTCCCATGGGGGCACGTCGGGAACCAGAAAGGCGTCGTCGTACCCCACATCGATCCCGAGGTGCTCGGCGCTCGCGCGGTCTCGAACACTGACGTGGTCGAAACCCGTGAGGTCTTCCGGCCCGGAAGGCATGAGCCCCTGTCCCGTGGCCACGAGCCGTGCCCCCGAGATTTCCGCCGCGGCTCGCATGGCTTGGACCATCACGTGGTTCTCGGGCCACATGCTGTTGACGAATCCGCCACCCAGAAGATGCAGAACGGAAGCTTCGCGCATCTGCAACAGCCCGAGATCGTAGCGTGGCGAACCCAGGTTGTGGACCAGGTCGGCGGCGCTGCGCATGGACCCGCGCAACGCATCATCGGCCAGGCGGATCGCGGTGTTGGTTAGATGCAGGCGCGGGTGGCGGATGTCCTTGAGCAATGCGGCCACCGTTCCGGGTTCCCTGACATCCAGCCACACGTCCGTTTCGGGCGCCACGCTGGCAAGGTAGGAGACCCAGCGCGCCGCGATGAGTTCGTCGCCGAAATTGGGAATCCCCGCCGTCGACAGCAGATAGATCGATCCGGGGTCGCCGGGGGAATGGTCGACCGCGGATCGGTGCGAAGACCAATGCATATCATCAATATACAGTGATCCACTTCACTATCCGGAGACCGTGGCCCCGCAAAGAGCATCCTTGCGTGCCCTCCGAAGGGCCACGGGCAGGGCGCAGGATGTCACACCCAGGACCTTGGGTACGGCAGATCCTAGACGCGCGCCGGCAGGTCCGGGAAGGCATCGGCCACGCCTCGGAAGGTAACCTCCCCGCGTTCGGTATTCAGGCCGGCCGCGAGGATGCGGTCCTCCCGGAGGGCTTCCTCGATGCCCTGTCCGAGTCGGAGCACGAACGGCAGGGTCGCGTTCGTCAGCGACGCCGTCCCCGTCCGGGGAACCGCTCCCGGCATGTTGGCGACGCAGTAATGCCGGATCCCGTCCACCTCGAAGACCGGGTCCTCGTACGTGGTCGGGTGAGAGGTTTCGAAGCAGCCACCCTGATCGATGGCGACGTCGATGAGCAGCGAACCAGGTGCGAGAAGGTCGAGGTGCTCCCTGCGCACCAGCTTGGGCGCGGCAGCCCCGGGGACCAGGACGGATCCGATCACGACGTCGGCTCCTTCGAGCTCGCGCTCGATGTTGCGCGGATTGCTTGCCAGGACCCGGGCGGAGTTGCCGAAGTAGTCTGTCAGTTCCCGCACGCGTGGCAGGTACGCGTCCAGGATCGTGACCTCGGCCCTCAGCCCCACGGCAAGAAGCGCCGCTTGTGTCCCGACCGTACCGCCGCCCAGAACCACGACGCGGGCCGGGGACACCCCCGGGGTTCCGCCCAACAGGATGCCTGGGCCGCCTTCGGTGTGAAGACTGTACTGTGCCGCGGCCTGCGCCGCGAGACGGCCGGCGATTTCCGACATCGGCGTGAGCAACGGCAGGGCCCGACCGTCCCGGACGGTTTCGTAGGCGATGGACCGCGTTCGGTTCTCGATCAGCGCCTGGGTCAGGCCCCGGTCCGCAGCGAGATGCAGGTAGGTGAAGAGCGTCAGGTCCTCTCGGAGGAATCCATATTCCGGCTCGATGGGCTCCTTCACCTTGACCAGGAGCTCGGCCTTTTCCCATACCTCGGCCTGGGTTCCCAGTCGAGCGCCCGCGGCCACGTATTCCGCGTTGTCGAAGCCCGAGCCGACGCCCGCTCCGTCCTGCACGAAGACCTCATGTCCGGCTTCGACGACGGCGTGTACGCCGTCGGGGGTCATCCCGACACGGCGTTCACTGGGCTTGATCTCGGTAGGCACGCCAATACGCATATTCAGTCGTTCCTTTCGGTCGATCCGGCCGGCGACGGCATTGTCACCGCCCACCGCCAATTATGGTCCGTCCGCGAGGAACATTCACTCGTTCTCCCCCACCGTTCCGGGGGCGTTTCAGGACGAGAGCTGACCGGCGGCCTCGGGATCCGAGTCGTTCAGGAACGATGAGATGCGCTGAGCTTCATCGGTCTCGCCGATGGCCGACGCCGCCCTACCCAACAGGTACAGCGAACGGAGGAATCCTCGGTTCGGCTCGTGGGAGAACGGGATCGGGCCGTGCCCCTTCCAGCCGTGGCCACGCAGAGCATCCAGGCCGCGGTGGTATCCGACGCGAGCGTAGGCGTACCCCTCGACCACGTAGCCGGAATCCAACGCATCCTGGGCCAGCAGCGCCCAGGCCAGGGAAGACTTCGGGAACGCGCGAGCGAGATCCTCACCTTCGTCACCGGCCTCGATGCGGGCCAGCAGCTCGGGCTCCTCGTCCAAGTACGTGGGCTCAGGGCCGTCGAGAAGGTTCTTTCCGGCAAGGGGCATGATGGATCCTTTCGTCAGAAGGTGGACTGGTGCCCACTGTACCGGCGTCGGACAGGGAGCGAGGGGCCGAAGTCGCAGTTTTGTGCGCCCTGACCCGCGAGGCGGCAGTTTTGAGCAGTTTTCAGCCCCGGAGCTGCCCAAGATCGCCACCTCGGGCCGAATTTCGCCCAAGATCGCCACCTCGCCGGGGCCGGCCCGGATTGCCGACGGCGTCGGGCGCGGGAAAGGCCCTATTGCGTGGCAGTTGCCCGAATGCGTGGTGGCTACCTCCCTAGGAGGTGGATGTGAAGGGGCCTCAAAAGTGGCGGTTACCGGAATGGGTGGCGCTCTCCCCTGCTAGGTGGGGGTTTAACCGCCTCCTAACAAGGATTGTCGCCACCAAATCGGGTAACCACCACCTAAAAGGTGGGCTACAGCGCCCCGACGGGCACCCTCCCGATCGGTAACCGCCTCCGGATCGGGGAACCGCCACCCCATGGGATTAATCGGCCCCGTGCCGCCCCGGCCTCCTCGGGTCGGTCCGTCGACCCCTGCACAACCCCTTGCACCGACCCGCATAGCAGCCCACCACACCAGCACCCGCTGGGCCCGTTCAGGCCTGCCGGTCCGCGCTCCGGCCGGTCGTGCGATCGCCGAAAACGCCCACATCCAGAATCAGCAACGCCATGGCCAGGGCCACCACGCAGAACACCAGGACAGGACCGGCCCCGGACAGCAGGGGCAAGAGGATGAACGGCAGGAAGGCGCTGGTCAGCTTGGACAACGAGTAGGCGAACCCGGAGGCCGTTCCGCGCACTCGAGTCGGGAAGTTCTCGGCCATGAACACGTGGTAGGAGTTCGAGAACATATTGCTCGCCATCGTGAACAGCATGCCGGCGACAACCACCCACACCGGATCCTCGCCGAGCCCGAAGGCCAGGCCGAAGACCCCCATCAGTCCGGCGGTGAACATCACCAGGTACTTCCGTTCGAATTTTTCGATGACCGGAACCACCAGGAGGGAACCGATCGGATACCCGAAGTATGTGAGGGCGGTGTACCCGATGGACTCGACCACGTCGAAACCCTTGGCGCTGAGCACCAGAACCGCGACCGTCCCGAATCCGTAGTACCCGAAAACCTGAAGAATGTTCATGACGGACAGCATCAGGGTGCGCTTGCGGAAAGGCGTTCGGAAGATCTCACCGAACGGGACCTTGGTCTCCTGGGCCGGTCTGATGTCTGGGTCCGGCTCCGGCAGGGGTTTGCCGGCCTGCTCGGCCTCCCGTTCGAAGGACTCGACGACGCTCCGGGCTTCCTCGATCCGTCCCTGGGTCTCCAACCATCGAGGGGACTCGGGCACGTGCCGACGGATGAACCACACGAGGAACCCGCCGACCGAACCGATCACGAACAGCCAGCGCCAGCCGGCGACACCCAGCGGCGCCAACGGAACCAACCAGTGCGCGAGCAGTCCGACGAACGGGATTCCAAGGAAGCTGACCGTGTAGGCCCAAGCGATGTACCGACCGCGCACCGCCTTGGGGAGCAGGTCGGAGAGATAGGAGTCGGCCAGTGCGTACTCGCCGCCGATGCCCACGCCGGCGATGAATCGACAGACGATGAGCCACGCGGCGTCGGGGGCGAAGGCCGCGATCAGGGAGAACACCGAGTAGAGGAGCAGATTGACCACGAAGGCCGAGCGACGCCCCACCCGGTCGGCCAGGCGGCCCATCAGGATCGCACCCAGGAATTGGCCGAGGAAGGCCGAGGCCAGGACCAGAGACAGCGTGGTTCCGGTCAGGTCGAATTCATTCTGCAGAACTTTGGAAATAATGGCCGCGAGGAAGTTCTCGAACTGGTCGAAGAACACCCCAAGACCGACGATGACCGTGATCCATCGGTGGGAGCGCAGGACCGGAAGCCGGTCCATGCGGGCGGACACCGAGGGTCCCGCCGAAGTGATCAGCCGGTCATTCGTGCTCTCGCTGGGGTCGACGTGGTGCATTCCATCACACTAATCATCAGTGTCGTTGGGTGTAACGGACCCTGCGCGCCGTCTTGAACTGTGGACCGCACGACGTCCTCGCCCCGGAAAACGACTCCGGCGTGCATCCTCCGACCCGTGGGCCGATGGATGCACGCCGGAAACAGGCGGTGCGCGACGTATGCCGCGAGCGCCTACTTGATCTGGGTTCCCGCCGAGCCGAGGTGCTCGCAGGCCTGAACGACGCGGTTGGCCATGCCGTCCTCTGCCTTGGCGCCCCAGGTGCGGGGATCGTAGAGCTTCTTGTTCCCGACCTCGCCGTCGATCTTCAGGACGCCTTCGTAGTTGGACAGCATGTGTCCGGCCACGGGACGGGTGAAGGCGTACTGAGTGTCGGTGTCCACGTTCATCTTGATGACGCCGTAGGAGACGGCGTCGGCGATCTCCTGCTCGGTCGATCCGGAGCCACCGTGGAAGACCAGGTCGAACGGGCGGTCCTTGCCCAGCTTCTCCCCTACCTCCTGCTGGATCTGCTGGAGCAGTTCGGGACGCAGTTTCACATTGCCGGGCTTGTAGACCCCGTGAACGTTGCCGAAGGTCAAGGCAGTGATGTAACGACCCTTTTCGCCGTTCTCACCGAGCGCATCGATGGTCTTGAGAGCGTCTTCGGTGCTGGTGTAGAGCGTGTCATTGATTTCGCCGACGACGCCGTCTTCCTCGCCGCCGACCGCGCCGATCTCGACCTCAAGGACGATGTGAGCCTTGCCGGTGCGTTCGATGAGGTCCGCGCCGATGCGGAGGTTCTCCTCGAGCTCGATGGCGGAACCGTCCCACATGTGGGAGTTGAAGATCGGGTCCTCACCGCGAGCCACGGCGTCCTCCGACTCCTTGAGCAGGGGGAGAACGAAGCCGTCCAGCTTGTCCTTGGGGCAGTGGTCCGTGTGGAGGGCGATGTTGACGTCGTACTGCTTGGCAACCTCGCGGGCGAAGGATGCGAACGCGAGCGAACCGACGACCATGTCTTTCTTGCTCGACCCCGACCAGTAGGCAGCACCGCCGGTGGAGACCTGGATGATGCCGTCCGAACCCGCTTCGGCGAAACCGCGGATCGCGGCATTGAGGGTCTGGGAGGAGGTCACGTTGATGGCGGGGTAGGCAAAGCCCTTGCTCTTGGCCTTATCGAGCATCTCTGCATAAGCGTCCGGGGTTGCGATGGGCATGCTGACTCCTTTGTGACGGAAGGTCGGGTCGGCGACGAACCGACCCCTGATGATCGGAGCGACCCGGCCAGCCGGGACCTCCGCAGATCTGGGTTCAGTCTAACAAGGGGCCCAGGCCCTCGAGGCAAGAATGTGTACAGGTTTCCGCGGACCAGTCGGGAACCGCCCCCCCCCCGAGGCCCAGGGGGAACGGCATCGGGGGGGGGTGCACCGGGCGGAACCGTGAAGGTGGCTCTCACCCGGCCCGCTCACCGCGGGTCGTCATAGAGCGGTGATTCTCCGGGTTGCGGTTGGTGACGGGCGTCCCCGAGGACCACGTGCACCTGGTGGTAGTCGCCGTCGTCGTCCGTGAAGGAGAAGCGGTAGCGACCCGAGGGCAGGTCCTTGAGGCGCCCCTGCTGGATGGTGAGACCGGTCCCCGGATCCTCACTCAGGTACGCCGCCTCGGGAACCACCACGGCCTCTCCAGTAGCAGCGTCACGATAGGTCGCCGTGACCTTGATGTCGGCCATCCCTGGTTGCGGGATCGGCTCCTCCGACCGGATGGGGATACGGTCCGTGCCCACGTCGTAGACCGGCAGACCCGTCGAGGCATTGCGGGCGCTGTTGCCCGCCGACGACGCCGGAACCATCAGGTGACTGGCGTCGTAGGCCACTCCGCTGTGTGCCAAGTGCGGTTCGTCGGCCGGTTGACCGTGGGCATCCAGGAAACGATGCTGCCCACTCGTCGCAGGATCGGGGTTCAGCGGTCCCTTGACCTGGACCATCAGTTGCCCGTGCGCATTGTTGATCAGGTCCCGAGCCTGGCTCAGGTCGAGCGTCCCCCCGCTCGACGGCACAGTCAGCTGCTCGCCACAAACTCCGTTGCCGATGACGACTTCGTAGTCGCCGTCGGCGGCCGGGACGAGCCCGGCCCCGTCAGCGCTGGGGGCCTCGAGGCCGAACTGGTCGCTGCCCGCAGGGTCCTCACCCGATGGGGCCACGGATCCGGCCGGTCCGCCCGCCGCAGGGCGGCCGCTGAACGGTATCGGCGATGTGCCGTGCTCCTGCTTCCACGGGCTGTCTTCGGACAACGAAGGGTCGCCGTCGGTCGGGCCCTGGACGCAGGGTGTGTCGTCCGGTGGCAGAGCGGCTTGGGCCGGTGCCGAGGCACCGCCGAGTGTCCCGAAGCCCAAAGCGGCGGCCGCTGCCACGGCGACCACGGGTGAGAACTGATCTCGTGTTCTGCTGTTGGCATTTCGGAGGTCCATGACTCATCGCACTCCTCGCTATCCATCGGGCCGGAAAGAGTTCCGGTCCTCGAGCCCGATCACTGGTTTTCCGCCAGAATCGCGGAAACCTTTGCTCGTACGGAGAGCCTACGAAAAGAAGAGTGCCGATGGGTTACCGTCCGATATCAATTCCAGGGAATTCGAATAACAATTCAATAACCACGACATTCGAGGCGCTGGAAGGGACGAATCGTAGGTTGAAAAGGTTTTTCTGGTCGTCAGATCACGCGCTGGTCAAACACGTGCCGCCGAACCCAGGAATGCATGGCGATGGCAGC
The DNA here is from genome assembly GCF_051370785.1 of Rothia sp. HC945. NCBI lineage: Bacteria > Bacillati > Actinomycetota > Actinomycetes > Micrococcales > Micrococcaceae > Rothia > Rothia sp. HC945. The sequence goes on from NZ_JBFCSN010000003.1 coordinate 218,708, forward strand.
GGCCGCTGAGGCGTTGATGGATCGAGTGGAGCCGAATTGTTCGATGGACAGGGTCGCGACGGATGCGTCCTTCATCTCCGGGCTGAGCCCTGGGCCTTCCTGGCCGAAAACCAGCACACAATCCCGAGGGAGATCGTAGGTTTCCAGTTGATGCGAATCCGGGAAATTGTCGATGCCGATCACGGCCAGTCCTTCGGAACGGGCCCATTCGATGAATGATTCGACGGTGACATGGTGCCTGACGTGCTGATACCGATCCGTGACCATGGCTCCGCGCCTGTTCCACCGTTTTCGACCGATGATGTGCACTTCCTTGGCGAGAAATGCGTTCGCCGTACGGACCACGGAGCCGATATTGAGATCATGCTTCCAATTTTCGATGGCCACGTGGAAGGAATGCCGTTTGGAATCCAGGTCCGCGATGATCGCTTCCATGGTCCAGTAGCGGTATTCGTCCGTGACGTTCCGGCGGTCGCCGCCCTTCAGCAACTCGGGGTCCCAGTGGTCCCCTTCGGGCCACGGCCCGTCCCAGGGACCCACCCCGACGACGTGCTCGGCAGCCGCGCCGTCGGTGTCCTGGGTCGGGACCTCTTCCCCGGGGTCTTCCCCCGACCCGCGCACGGAGTCCTGTTCGGCTCCCACCCGCTAGTCCAGGCCGAGTTCGGACTTGGAGTACGCGTACAGGCAGGGGACGCCGGCGCTTTCCTCGATGCGTTCTTTCGCCCCGGTGGCGCGGTCCACGATGATCGCGACCGCGACAACGTTGGCTCCTGCCTCGCGCAGTGCTTCCACCGCGGTGAGGGCAGAACCGCCGGTCGTCGAGGTGTCCTCCAGAACCACCACGTTCCGACCCGAGACTTCGGGGCCCTCGACCTGACGGCCCATCCCATAAGACTTCTGGGCCTTGCGGACCACGAAGGTATCGATCGCGCGGTCGTTGTCCCCGGCAGAGCGCATGATCGCGTGGCCCACGGGATCCGCACCCATGGTCAGCCCACCGGCGGCCTCGAAATCGATCCCGTTGCGGTCCAACAGGTCCAGCATGACCTGCCCCACCAACCGGGACGCCTCATGGTGCAGGGTGATCCTGCGGAGGTCGACGTAGTAATCCGCTTCGAGCCCCGAGGCGAGCGTGACCTTGCCGCGGACCACGGCCAGTTCGGAGATGAGGTCGCGGAGTCTCTCGCGGGCGGCCTCGATGGACAGGACGGTGGAAAGATCGGAAGTCATGCGTCTCATTCTACGTGGTGAGCTGGGGCTTCCCCACGCGTTCAGGGCACAGTGTGGATCACTTCGCACCCGGGCTCCCCGGGTTCACGGACGGGTGCGTCGAGCTTCGTCAGCATCTCCGCGTACTCCGCGCCCGGGTCCGAGTCGGCGACAATGGCGCCGCCCGCGCTCACGCCAACCATCGACGTCGCCTCCGGCCCGGGCCGCATCACGAGCGTGCGAATCACGATGGACAGATCCGATTCTCCCGACGGCGACACATACCCCAGCGCTCCCGAGTAGATACCCCGCGGCCGCGCCTCCAGGCGGTCGATGATCTCCATGGTGCGGGGTTTCGGAGCCCCGGTCATGGATCCGCCGGGGAAGCACGCCCGGACCAGATCGACCGCTGACCGTCCCGGACGCAACCGGCCACGAACGGTCGAGACCAGCTGGTGCACCGTCTCGTAGCTTTCGACGCCCATCAGCACGGGCACCCGGATCGATTCCGGCGCACAGACGCGGGAGAAATCGTTGCGTAACAGGTCCACGATCATCAGGTTTTCGGCCCGTGTCTTCGGGTCAGCGGCCATGGTCCGGGCGGCTCCCACGTCGTCCTCGGGAAGGGCGCGCCTCGGCGTCGTGCCCTTGATCGGTTTGGCTTCACACCACCCGTCCGAATCGACGGCCACGAATCGCTCCGGGCTCGAGGACAGGACCGCGACGTCGTCGCACCAAAGGAAGGCCGCGTGCGGCGCTGGTTTGGATCGGCGTTGCCGCGCGTACAGATTCAGGGCCGCGTCGAACCCGAAGGTCACCGGCACGCTCCGTTCCGACGCGGCGGTCAGGCACACCTCGTAGGAGTTTCCGTCCCGGATTTCCTCCAACGCCTCCTCAATCGCGCGCAGGTAACGACCCCGGTCAGGCGGCGCGCACCGGAGGTCGACGTCGGTCGGCAGGGGTGTCGGGGACGTGGGGCTCGGAGACGCGGAGTCGGGGACAGCGGGGGCGTTGGCAACGGAGCCGACCGGGTCGCGAACAGATTCGCGCAGCGCCTCGACCGCCGCGTCCACCCATGTTTCGTCTCCCACGATCCACCAGTGCTCCTCCCGGTGATCGATGACCACGAGACGGGTCGAAACCATCCACACGGCATCCGGCGTCTCGGCGGAGAAGGGGGAGCAGAACCCCAGGTCGGCCCTCGCCTCGTACCCGAAATACCCGAACCATGCCCCGACCATGGACCGCACGAAGCTCGGGAGCCACCGATCCGGCGGCGCCGAGGGAGTCTCGCGTGCCCCCACCCCAGCGTCCGTGAGCCGGTGCTCCAGCACGTCGAAGATGGTTCCGCAGATCCGGCCACGGAGCGTCCCGTCGGGGCCGAGGCGGTCCACCCGAGGGTCGGGACGCCCCGCGGTCTCGTACCTGAGGACCTCGCTCGGAACGAGCATGACGCTCCAGCGAGCCGGGGCACCGCCCCTGATGTGGGCGGAGGAGGAGTCCAGCCACGCCGCATAGCGGTATTCGATGCCGTCGAGACGACCCATGGAATGCACGAGGCGGCGGAACAGTCCGCTCTCGTCGACCACAGAGGGTGCCAAGGCATCGTGCGCGGCCCACAGGGGACGGCCCAGGGCATCGACCCCGCAGGGAATCCTGTGCGAGAACATGACAGCATTTTCCCACGATGCCTTCCTTCGGACCGGGCTAGGGTGGAATGAACGCATTGAGCATCACAAGGGAGTGAAAATGGGATTCTCGGCCAAACGCATCGCCGCCTCCATCGGTCTCTCAGGAGCCGCGGGGTTGCTGGGAGTCGCGGCGCACGACGTCGTCCAGAAGAAGCACACGATCCTCCGGAACTTCCCCGTTCTCGGTCACGCTCGGTATTTCATGGAGTTCATCCGCCCGGAAATCCAGCAGTATTTCATCGAGAACAACTACGACGGTCGCCCGTTCGACCGGGATACGCGGTCGATGGTCTATGAACGGGCGAAGGGCCTCGGCGGGGAACAGGCTTTCGGGACCGAGCGCAAAGTCCTGCGCCCGGGACACGACTTCATCCTCCACACCATGTCCCCCGTGGCGCCCATGAAAGAAGAACCGCGCCAGCGCCTCGGCGGACCGGACTGCACTCAGCCCTACGACATCTCCTTGTTCAACATTTCCTCGATGAGTTTCGGGGCGCTCTCCGCCAACGCCGTCATGGCCATGAACAAGGGCGCGGCCCTCGGCGGCTTCTCCCAGGAAACAGGCGAGGGCGGCCTCACCGATTACCACCTGAAGTACGGGGCCGATGTCATCTGGGAATTCGGTTCGGGATACTTCGGGTGCCGCACGGAGGACGGCCGGTTCGACGACGAAACCTTCGCCCGCAAGGCCGCCAAGCCAGAGATCAAGGGAATCCTCATCAAACTCAGCCAGGGGGCAAAGCCGGGGCTGGGCGGCGTCCTCCCCGGAGAGAAGGTCACCCCGGAGATCGCCAAGGCTCGCGGCGTCCCAGAGGGAGAAACCTGTGTGAGCCCCGCCGCCCATCCCGAGTTCTCGACACCGCGGGAGCTTCTGCACTTCGTGGCCCGCGTACGGCAAGCGGCCCAGGGAAAACCGGTGGGCATCAAACTCTGCGCGGGTTCGCGGATCGAAATCCTCGGCCTGTGCAAGGCCATGCTCGAGACCCGGATCGCCCCCGACTGGATCACGGTCGACGGGTCCGAAGGCGGGACGGGCGCGGCCCCGGTCGAATTCGAGGATGCGGTCGGCATGCCCCTGACAGAGGGGCTGATCAGTGTCAACAATGCCCTGGTCGGCGTCGGGCTCAGGGACAGGGTCGCCCTGGGAGCGTCGGGCAAGGTCGTCGGCGGGGCGGACATCGTGCGGAGAATGGCCCTCGGAGCCGATTTCACCAACAGTGCCCGCGGCATGATGATGGCGACCGGGTGCATCCAAGCTCAGAAGTGCAACACCAACCGGTGCCCGTCCGGCGTCGCCACCCAGGATCCCAGGCTCGCGCGAGGGATCGACGTCGGCGACAAGGGCGAGCGAGTCAAGAACTTCCATAAGGGCACGATGAATTCGGCCATGCGCATTCTCGCGTCGATGGGGCTGAGCTCGTTCCGCGACCTCGGCCCGGAGCACATCATGCACCGCATCGACTCGACCAGCTCGGCCTCCTACAACCGCATGTACACCTGGCTCACCACGAATTCGCTCCTTGACGGAACCGCGCCCGAAGACTGGATGGAGAAATGGAACCGCTCTGACCCCGACAGCTTCATGGTCGCCCGGCACCACCACACGAGGGCGAACTAGCAGCCTGCACGAGGGGTGGGGCCCGACGCGGGCGAGGCGGGGCTCGACGCGGGCGAGGGCCTGCGTGGGGTGGTCCTCCGCTCGGGTTGGGTGGCGGTTACCCGATTCGGTGGCGCTTCCCCACGTTTGGAGGGCCCCATCTCGACACCACCCGCCCACGTTGGGTGGCGGTTACCCGATTCGGAGGCGGTTCCCCACGTTTGGAGGGGGTTCAACCGCCACCTTTTGACGGGAATCGCCTCTCAATCGGGTAAACGGCACCTCACTGGACCACGCACGGAGACGACGTCGTCGGTATGCCCTCGAAGTGGCAATCCGGTGCGTCCGTCGCGCCGAGGTGGCAGGCTTGTGCGGATTTCGCCGTGAAAAACGCACAGAATTGCCACCTCGGCCTCGCGCGGCACCGCCCTCTCGCCGCGACCAGCCCACCCGCGGGTCAGGCGAACGCCGACTGGCCCGTGATGTCGCGGCCCACGATGAGCCGCTGGATGTTCTCGGTGCCTTCGTAAGTGTGCACGCCCTCAATGTCGAACATGTGCCGGATGACGTGATTCTCCAGCAACACGCCGTTGCCGCCGAGCATGTCGCGCGCGGTCGCGAGGACTTTCCGGGCCTTGGTCGTGTTGTGCACCTTGAAGAGGCTCGCCTGCTGGTCGCGCAGAGTTCCGGCCTCCTGGAGCTTGGCGATCCGGGCCGACATGAGTTGCATGTCGGTGATCTCGGACAGCATCTCGACCAGGCGCTCCTGGATCATCTGGAACTTCGCGAGGGGTTTGCCGAACTGGATCCGCTGCTGGCTGTAGCGGAGGGCGGCCTCGTACCCGCTGATCGCGTGGCCCAGGGCCGACCAGGCGACACCCACGCGCGTCTGGACCAGGACCACCGACACGTCCTTGAAGGTCCTGACGCCGGGGAGCACGTTGGACTCGGGAACGCGCACGCCGTTGAGGCTGATCCGGGCCTGGTGGATGGCCCTGAGCGTTCCCTTGCCCTCGATGACTTCGGCGTCGTACCCGTCGGAATCCTGGTCGACGATGAACCCGCGCACGTTGTTCTCCTCGTCGCGGGCCCAGACCACCGTGATTCCGCCCGAGGCCCCGTTGCCGATCCACTTCTTCTCGCCCGTGAGCACGTACTCGCTGCCATCCCTGACCGCCTTGGTCTCCAAGGACACGGAGTCCGAGCCGTGATCCGGTTCCGTGAGGGCGAAGGAGCCCAGGAGGCTCGCATCCGCGAGCGCATCCAAGTACTTCTTCTTCTGCTCCTCCGAGCCGAACAGGGCGATCGATCGCAAAGCCAATCCTCCCTGCACGGCGACGGCCGTCGCCATGGAGCCGTCCCACCGGGACAGTTCCATGGTCACCAGGCCCGCGCCCAACGGGGACAGTTTTCGATGCCCGGGGACGTCCAGACCATCGGTCATCAGGTCCAGCTCACCGATGCGACGCACCAGGTCCAACGGGTATTCGGAGCGGTCCCAATACCCGTTGATCAGCGGGAGGATCTCGCGACCATACTGACGCGCGGCGTTCCAGGCGGCGCGGTCGTCATCGGTCGCGTCGGAGAAGACGTCCAGGTAGTCCGTGTCCACGGGGTCGGTCACGTCATAGGAAGTTTCGGGGTTGACCGCGTTCACGGTCCCTCCTTCGTTTTGGGGGTCTAGTTCTCTTGCTCCGTGCCTCGGGCGTCATCGGCCTTTCGAGGCCGCGGAACGAAGGTCTCTCTTCAATATCTTGCCCGACTGGTTGCGGGGAAGCTCATTCACGAACTCAACGCGTTTCGGCACCTTGAACGGGGCCAGGTGCTCTCTGACGTGGCGCAACAGACCGTCCGAGGTGAGGGCTGCACCTTCTTTGGGTACGACGAAGGCCGTGACCGCTTCGATCCACCGGTCATCCGGGGTCCCGACGACGGCGACCTCGGCCACGCCGTCGTACCTGTAGATCACGTCCTCGATCTCCCTGGACGCGACCACGATTCCTCCGGTATTGATGACGTCCTTGATGCGATCAACGACCTCGATGAAACCGCCGTCGTCCATGACGACCTGATCGCCAGACCGGAACCATCCGTCCTTGAAGGATTCGGCGGTGTCCTCGGGCAGGTTCCAGTAGCCCGTACATACCTGTGGTCCCCGGTACTGGATCTCGCCGGGTTCGCCGATCCGGGCCGGCAGCCCGTCCGATGTCATGATGCGCGCCCGAACATTGTGCACGGGCTTCCCGCACGACGCCGGGCGCTCATCATGTTCTTCCGGCCCGAGCACACAGGTCAGCGGGCCGAGTTCCGACTGGCCGAAACAGTTGTAGAAACCGATCTCCGGGTACTGGGCCCGCAGGGTCTCCAGGACCGCGACCGGCATGATCGACGCACCGTACTGGGCCTTGCTCAGGCTGGACAGGTCCCGCCGGCCGAGGTCCGGGTGATTCGCGAGGGGAACCCACACGGTCGGGGCCAGGAACAGCGAACCGATCCTTTCCCTCTCGACGAGGTCCAGAATCTGCGGCACGTCCGGTTTCTCGATGAGACGCAGGCTGGCCCCGATCAACAAATACGGAACCGCGAACACGTGGAGCGCAGCCGAATGGTAGAGGGGCATCGCGACCAGGGGTGCATCCTCCGGGTCGAGGGAAAGCGCCATGATGCAGGACTCGTACTGCGCCCTCAAGCTCGCGTGCGTGTGGACCGCGCCCTTGGGCTTCGAGGTCGTACCCGAGGTGTAGAGCAACTGGACGACGTCGTCCGCCGACGCCGCGGGAGCACCGATCGAGTCCGACCGCGTCCGGGAACGCGGTTCCTTGCCGACGCCGACCAGAACCTGCTCGAGCAGCCCCTCCTCGGAACCGTACAGAGGCCGGACCGATTGGGCCGGAACCTCGTCCAGGACGTCGAGGGCCGTATCGCGCAAGCCGGGATCCGTGTACACGGCGGAGGCACCGCTGTCCTCCAGGATGTGCGCCAACTCCGCCCCCGTCAGGGCGAAGTTCACGGGGACGTGCACATATCCCGCCCTCAGCGTCGCGAAGAACGCGATGAGGAACGCATCGGAGTTCTTGCCGAAAAAGGCCAGCCGGGCTCCGTCCTCGTACCCGTGAGAACGCAGGGCGCGGGCGGCGTCGGTGACGGCATCGTCGAATTCCCGGTAACTCCAGGTCCGGTCGCCGAAGGCGAGCGCCGGGCGCGAACCCCAGCGCTCCGCGCTCCGGGACAGGCCCGCGTCGATGCCTTCTTCCCGGGCGGCACGGACTTCGATACTCGCACCCATGTGGTTCGAACTGCCCATACGGTCAGTCCACCCTCTCGATGATGGTGACGTTCGCCTGGCCTCCGCCTTCGCACATGGTCTGGAGCCCGAACCGTCCTCCGGTTTGTTCGAGGGTGTGGAGCAGCGTCGTCATGAGTCGCGCGCCGGTCGCCCCGATGGGGTGCCCCAGGGCGATGGCCCCTCCCCGCCGGTTGACCTTGGACATATCCGGTTCGAGCTCTTGGGCCCACGCGAGAACAACCGTCGCGAAGGCCTCGTTGATCTCGATCGCGTCCATGTCCTCCAGGGACATGCCGGTTCGCTCGAGAGCGCGCCGCGTGGCCCGAATGGGCGCTGTCAGCATCTGCACGGGGTCGTCGCCCCGGGCCGAGAGGTGGTGGATTCTCGCCCTCGGCGTCAGACCGAATTTCTCGACCGCGTCGGCAGAAGCGATCACGAGGGCCGCCGCCCCGTCCGAGACCTGGGAGGCCGACGCCGCGGTGTGGATCCCGCCAGGGCGGACGGGTTCCAATTCGGCCATCTTCGCCCGGTTGGGTTCGCGCGGGCCTTCGTCCTTCGTGACGTCGCCGACAGGCACGATCTCGTCGTCGAAGTCGCCGGCCGCCCAGGCCGCGAGGGCCCGGCGATGCGACTCGGCGGCATAGGTTTCGACGTCGTCCCTGGTGAACCCCCACCTTTCGGCCATCAGCTCGACCCCACGGAACTGGGATATTTCCTGCTCCCCGTAGCGACGGGTCCATGCCTCGGACCCTGCGAAGGGGTTCGGGAATCCGAGGTCACCGGTAGCCGTATTGGCCCATCCGAGCGGCACGGAACTCATCGACTGGATGCCTCCGGCGACAACCAGGTCGCTCGTTCCCGACATCACGGCCTGCGCCGCATAGTGGACAGCTTGCTGTCCTGATCCGCACTGACGATCGATCGTCGTGCCCGGGACGGCCTCCGAACCGCCCGCGGCGAGCCATGCCGTCCGTGCGATGTCGAAGGACTGGGGCCCGACCTGATCGATGCATCCCAGGATCACTTCGTCGAACTCCTCCGAAGCCACCCCCGTCCTTTCCAGGGCCGCTCTCAAGGGAACAGCCGCGAGATCCACGGGGTGGGTGGTCGAGAGTCCGCCTTTTCGGCGTCCGACGGGGGTACGGACGGCGTCGACGATATAGGCCTCGGGCATGTCTGCTCCTCTTGGGGGTTCAGAGTGGTCGGATCTGTGGCGTTTTATCTGGGCGACATCCGGATGGCACCGTCCATGCGGGTCACCTGGCCGTTGAGATAGTCATGACCGATGATGTCCATGGCCAGTTCGGCGTACTCCACGGGCTTCGCCAGGCGGTGCGGGAAGGGAACCGATTTCTCCAGCTGGGCACGGAACTCTCCGTCGACCCCCTTCATCATCGGGGTGTCCACGATCCCGGGCGCGATCGTGTTGACTCGAATCCCCTTGCTCGCCAGGTCACGAGCCGCGGGAAGGGTCAGGCCGACGACGCCACCTTTCGAGGACGCGTACGCGGCCTGCCCGACCTGGCCCTCGTACGCTGCGACCGAAGCGGTGTTGACGATGACGCCGCGCTGGCCGTCCTCGTCCACCGGGTCCGTCTGCGCGATAGCCTCCGCGGCCAGCGCCAAGACCTGGAAGGTCCCGATGAGGTTGACCGTGATCACGGACGTGTACGCGGCGAAGTCGTGGACGCCGTTCTTCCCCAGGATCCTGGCACCGAGACCGATACCCGCGCAGTTGACGGCAACGCGCAACGGACCGGTTCCGCCGCCGACCGCCTCCGCGACCCCCGCCTTGACCGATTCCGGGCTCGTCACGTCGACCTCGACGTAGGTGATTCCATCGATCTTTTCGGCCTTCTCGATGGAGGCCGCCAGGTCGAAGACGTAGACGTGCGCCCCGCGATCGACCAGGGCCAGCGCGGTCTCGTGTCCGAGTCCCGATGCACCGCCGGTGACAATTGCGGAAATTCCCTGAACATCCATGCTTTTCCTCCTCGTTGTCGAATGGGCCGCCCGATTCCGGACCGGCCGCTATTGATGCATCTACACGAATGCCGACACGCCGGTGATCGCGCGTCCGACAATCAGCGAGTTGATCTCGTAAGTGCCCTCGTACGTGTACAGGATCTCGGCGTCACAGAAGAGCTTTCCTGCCTCGTAGTCGCTGGTCACACCGTTGCCGCCCAGGAGCGCACGCGCTTTGGCGACCGACTCTCGGGTCAGCCGGGTGCCCGTCGACTTGCCGAGGGCCGCGTGCATCATCTGGAGGGTTCCGGCCTCTTGTTCGCGAGCGACCTGCATCATGAGCCCCAGGGTCGCGTGGGCATTGCCCGCGATCTCGGCGATCGCCTGCTGAATCAGTTGGAATTTGGCCAGCGGGCGGCCGAATTGTTCCCGTTCCGTGGCGTAGGCGCGGGCGACGTCGAGGGCGGCCATCTGGAGACCGTAGGCCTGCCAGCCGACCCACACTCTCGAATTGCGCAGCATCTCGTTGACGCTCGCGAAATCCTCGGCCAGCGGAAGGTGGTTTTCGGCCGGCACGCGGACGTCGTCGAGCTCGATGTCCGCGTTCTGCATGATGCGCAGGCCGATCTTGTTGCGGATCTTGGTCGCGGTGTACCCGGGGCGGTCCGTCTCGACGATGAAGGCCTTGAACTGATGATCCTCCGTGTCACGGGCCCAGACGAGGGCGAAATCCGCGATGGTCCCGGCCCCGATCCATCGTTTGCTGCCCCGAATGATCCATTGGTCTCCCTCTCGGGTGGCCGTGGTCTGGATGCCCCCGGCGATGTCCGAGCCGTGATCGGGCTCGGTCAGGGCGAAGGCTCCGATGGCCTCGAATCGTCGCAACCTCGGCAACCACGTCCTTCGCTGTTCCTCAGACCCCAGTTGATTGATCATCCCGACGATCAGTTCGTTGTGGATTCCGACGAGTGCCGAGAGGGAGACGTCCGCCCGAGCCGTCTCGGCGTACACGAGCCCCCTGTAGAGCCAGGACCTGTCCGTGAGCTCGAGTTCGCCGAGACCCATGTCCGCAAGACCGGGAAGCAGGTCGAAGGCGAAGTCCTCGCGATTCCAATAGTCGATGCTCTGGTCACGGACTTCGGACTGAAGGTGCTCCCGAACCCTGTCGTAGGAGGCGCGTTCCTCGTCATTGAGCAACGAACGCACGTCCAGCAGGACGCCGTCGGGATGCGGCATGCCCGTGGGAGGCTCTCCCACCGGCGTGGTTCCGGATAGTACTGACATCACAATGCCCTTCCTTGTGGGAAACCATGGTGCACACTCGAATATGGCGTACATCACAGGTATTCGCGACACTACCCGAACAGGGAGCGGTTGTTCCAGATCATCCATGAGGCGCACGCAACATTGCCGAAATACCGCCGGTCTATCATGGGCACATGCGCGAACTTCAGGCTCACATCATTCAGGACATGGGCGTCCGCCCCAGCATCGATCCCGCGGAGGAAGTGAGGCTGCGCGTCGACTTCCTGTGCGACTACCTCAAGGCCTCGCGCGCCAACGGGTTCGTGCTGGGGATCAGCGGCGGGATCGATTCCTCGCTGGCCGGCAGGCTGTGCCAGCTCGCCGTCGACAAACTCTCCGAAGAAGGAACCGACGCGGATTTCGTGGCCGTCCGCTTGCCGTATCGTGCCCAGGCCGACGAAGAAGATGCCCAGTCGGCCCTCGAATTCATTCGCCCGACGAGCAGTCGAACCTTCGACGTCGAGCCCGGAACCACGGGGATCGAGCGCGAGTTCCGGCGCGCCACGGGCCGCGACATCGCCGATTTCAACAAGGGCAACGTGAAGGCGAGAATGCGCATGATCGCCCAGTACGCCCTCGCCGGCGAGAAGAATCTGCTGGTGGTCGGGACCGACCACGCGGCAGAGTCGATCACCGGGTTCTTCACGAAATTCGGCGACGGCGGGGCGGACATCCTCCCGCTCTACGGACTCGACAAGCGCCAGAACCGGGAGCTGTTGAAATACCTCGGAGCCGATGAACGCGTCTGGGCCAAGGTCCCGACGGCCGACCTGCTCGACTCGACCCCCGGACGCACCGACGAGGACGAGCTCGGCATTACTTACGACGTGATCGACGATTTCCTGGAGGGCAAGGAGATCGAGACCGACCAGGCGGAGGCTCTCGAGGCTCGCTACCTCCGCACGCGCCACAAACGCACGACCCCGGTCACCATCCTCGACCAGTGGTGGAAGTGACGGGACGCAGCGGGTCCTTCCATGGCGTGTCTTCGGCTGGCGACCACGTCATCACATGACGCAGAGGCGGCCGGTTCTTTTGCGACACGGGCCCCTCAGCTACCCTGATACAACGTGAGTTGCCTCACACAGTGGTGAAGCAGCACAGATATCGAGGGAGGGCCCATGACCATCACCGACCAGTTCCGTCAGGCCAGAGACCGTCTCGTCGCACTGCGCGAGGACTACCACCGGGCTCGTGAAGAATTCGAGTGGCCCCGTTTCGAACACTTCAATTTCGCGCTGGACTGGTTCGACGCGGTCGCGGCGACTCCCGAGCGGGCCGACCAGAACGCGCTCGTCGTCGTCGAACAGGACGGTTCGTCCCGGAGGCTCACCTACCGGGACATGTCCGCCCGATCGAGTCAGGTCGCCAACTGGATGAGCAGCATCGGCGTGCGCCGGGGCGATCGGATGATCCTGATGCTCGACAACCAGGTCGAGCTGTGGGAATCGATGCTCGCCGGGATCAAGCTGGGCGTCGTCCTGCTTCCGACCACCACGATGCTCGGCCCGAAGGACCTTGACGAACGCGTGACGCGCGGGACCGTGTCCTGGATCCTGACCAATTCGGGAAGCGTCGCGAAGTTTGCGGACGTGCCCGGGGAATTCTCCGTGATCGAGACGGGCGAACTCACCCCCGGCGCCGTTCCGGGCCGCGACCACTACTCCTATGAAGACAGTCGGGGAGCTTCCGACACATTCACTCCGGAGGCACCCACACCGGCGGACGAGACCCTGCTGCTCTACTTCACCTCGGGAACGACGTCGCGCGCCAAACTGGTCGAGCACACGCACACCTCGTACCCGGTCGGCCATCTCTCCACGATGTACTGGATCGGCCTGGAACCCGGCGACGTCCACCTCAACGTCGCCTCTCCCGGCTGGGCCAAGCACGCCTGGTCCAACATCTTTACCCCGTGGATCGCCGAGGCGACGGTGTCCATCTACAACTACTCGCGGTTCGACGCCGCGGCCCTGATGAAAACCATGGACGCCGAGGGCATCACGAGCTTTTGCGCGCCACCGACGGTCTGGCGCATGTTCATCCAAGCGGACCTCTCAACTCTGAAGACGCCTCCCCAGAAGGTCGTCGCCGCGGGCGAGCCGCTGAACCCCAAGGTCATCAACCGGGTCCGCGATGCGTGGGGCGTGGACATCCGGGACGGCTTCGGCCAGACCGAGACCACGGTGCAGATCGCGAACACGCCCGGACAAGAGCTCGAGGTGGGAACCGTCGGTCGCCCCCTTCCGGGGTTCGACATCGTGCTGGTGGACCCGGTCTCCGACGAAGTGGTCGAGGGCACCGGCGAAGGCGAGGTCTGCATCGTCACCGATCCGCGGCCTGTGGGCCTCATGGTCCAGTACAAGGGCGATCCGGCCAAGAACGATGAGGTCTTCCGCAACGGCGTGTACCACACCGGCGACATCATGAGCAGGGACGACGGAGGCAACTTCACCTACGTGGGCCGCGCGGACGACGTCTTCAAAGCCAGCGACTACAAGCTCTCCCCTTTCGAGCTCGAGTCGGTGGTCATCGAACACCAGGCGGTCGCCGAGGCCGCGGTCGTCCCCTCGCCCGACCCGCTGCGGCTCGCCGTCCCGAAGGCGTACGTGGTCCTCAACTCGGGTCATGAGCCGACCGCGGAACTCGCGGAGTCCATCCTCGCCCACTGCCGTGCCAACCTGGCCCCTTATGCCCGGATCCGACGACTCGAGTTCTTCGACCTTCCCAAGACCGTGTCCGGGAAGATCCGCCGCGTCGAGCTCCGTGCCCGCGAGCGCGCATTCCACGGTCCCGAGGGCGAATTGACGGATTCGTCCCGCGGCGAGCGCACAACGACGCAGGGCTACGGCCACGAGTTCAGCGAAAGCGACTTCCCGGGCCTGAAGAACGCCTGATTCCGGGGTGTTTGGGGCGGGTTGGGCAGGCGAGGTGGCAATTTCGTGCGCCCGCCGCCCCGAGGAAGCAGTCTCGTGCGCGAACAAGGCCCAAGACCGCACACAATTGCCACCTCGCCGGGAGGGGCGCTGTCGCCGGCGCGGAGTGCGGAACACGCGATCGGCGTCGAACCGGATCACCTCGACCCATATAACCTAGTGGGGTGACGACGACGGAGACCGCTGCGGGCGTGGACTTTCGGTCCACAGGCTGGCGGCTCACGCGCACCTTCATGCTGGTTGGTGTGACCGCGTGGCTCGGTTCGGTCGCGCACGTCGTCGGCGGTGGCCATATCCCGCGATCGGGGCTGACCCTGGCGCTGTCCCTGCCGTTGATCGGCGCTGTCTTTGCGCTCACTCGTTTCCGGCTCGGTTTCTGGGCCTGCTTGCCTCTGCTCGGTGCCGGGCAGTTCGCCGTACACCAGCTCCTTATGCTCGGGTCGGCCGGCCACGGCTCGCATGCCTCGATCCTGAGGGGCGCTCCGGCCGGCTCCAGTTCGGCCCATCACGACGCCGCAATGCATTCGGGCCACGCCTCCGGCGGCGGAACCTCATCAATGCCCGCCGAGGCACAGTCCGTGGACTCCCCGTCGATGGGCGACATGCCCATGAGCACCATGCACACGGACTCCATGCACATGGACGACGGATCGTTGCCGATGCTCATGGCGCACGTGGTCGGGACGCTGCTCGCGGCAGCCGTCGTCGGTGCCGTCGACGCCGCACTCTGGGTCCTCACGGTCCTCCTGCTTCCGTGGGTGGCCCGTCTGCTCCGGGTCGCGCTCGGGGTCCCGGAAACGACCACGAGCTGCCCGGAGGGCGAGCACCTCGTCCCCCGCTGGCGGAAACCCCGTGCCAGGGAACCCGTCCGGGGCCCGCCCCGATTCCTCGCCTTCGCCTGAACCCAACGCCGGTCCGATCCCAGGTCCCGGCGCCATTCTGCGTGCGCCGAAACGCGCACCGAACGTGAGGAACACAGTGAAAACCTTGGATACACCACACCCAACATCGGGTCACGAAACCACCTCTCCACCCCGACGGCGAACCGGCTGGTTCCGGGCCATGATCCGTCGGCTGCATTTCTTCGCCGGGTTGATCGTCGGCCCGTTCATCCTGGTCGCCGCCTTGTCGGGCGCGTTGTACGCGCTCGCTCCCCAGCTGGAGGGCATGCTCTACTCCCATGAGCTGCATGCCGGCTCGTCAGAGCAGAATCTCCCCCTGGACGAACAGGTGCGGCGCGCCACGAACCACGTCCGCACCGAGGCGAAGGATTCCGAGCCTCCGGCGCTCGTGGCCGTCCGGCCCGCTCCCGAACCGGGAGCTACGACCCGCGTGATGTTCACCCCGCCCGAAGGCTCATCAGAATCCGACCGACGCACGGTCTTCGTGAGCCCTGCCGACGGCGAAATACGGGGCGACCTGATCACCTATGGCTCGTCGGGGGCGCTTCCGCTCCGAACATGGATCGACCAGCTCCACCGCGACCTCCATCTGGGCGATCCCGGGCGACTGTATTCCGAGTTCGCGGCGTCGTGGATGTGGTTGATCGCTGTCGGCGGGCTCATTCTCTGGGTACCCCAGCTGACGCGTCGTCTGCGCGCCGGCTACGCACGACGACGCGCGATCCGGGAAGCCACGTTGCCGTTGCCCGACGCGCGTGGGCGGAAGCGGCTGCTGAGCTGGCACTACTCGGCCGGTCTGGGGCTCATGGTCGCCATGGTGTTCCTCTCGGCAACCGGTATCACGTGGTCGGGCCATGCGGGCGAACACGTGACCCAGTTGCGGGCCGCGCTGGATTGGTCGACGCCGAAGGCCTCGACGTCGTTGTCGGGTGAGCAAGCCCCCGCCGACGAACACGCGGGACACGCGGGACATGCCGGCCACGCGGACGCTCCTGCCGGTGACGCCGCCGCGAGCATGCCCGTGGACTCCGGACACGACGCCATCCTCCGAGCCGCCCGTCGTCTGGGTATCGACTCGAACCGGGTCGAAATCGTGCCCTCGGCCTCAAAGGACACGGCATGGACCGTCCAGGAGATCGACCGGCACTACCCGACCCAGGTGGACAGCGTGACGATCGATCCGGTGACGTACAACCAGGTCGACAAAGTCTCCTTCCAGGACGACTACTCTCTGCCCGCGAAGTTGGCCCGGTGGGGAATCGACATCCACATGGGTCTCTGGTTCGGTCTGCTCAATCAGGTGGTGCTGTTCGTGATCGCGATCGGCATCGCCGGCATGGTCGTGACCGGGTATTGGATGTGGTTCAAGCGGCGCCCGAAGTGGCCTCGTCTCAAGACTCCGACGCCTGGGCTCCGAGACGCACCCTGGTGGGGTTGGCTCGTCGTCGGCGTTCCGGCCGCTGCGGTCGGTTGGTTCCTGCCGCTGGTGGGGATCCCGCTCGTGGCCTTCGTCGTCGTCGACGCCGTCCTTGTCCTCGTCGGCTCGCAGAGATCCAGCGGATCGGGCAGGGCCCCTCGCGGTCCGGCCGCCTGACCTTGATCGGATAGCCGGGTCACCCACGCGGCAGCCCGGGTCACCCACGCGGCAGCCCGGATCGCTCACACGGTCATCCCGGGTGCCCCACAGACGGCCCGGGGCGGATGCGTTGCGACCGCCCCGGGCCGCTGGCCCGTGAGACCACCCGCCGCGGCCCGGCACCGGCCGCCGGCCGGCTACCGAACACCGGCAGACTCCCGACGCCGGATACGCGCTGTGCCTAGGATGGATGCATGGCAGAGACACGGAACCCCCTCGAAGCAACCGGCCGGACCCTCGGATGGGGCATCGTCGCGACGGGCGCCATCGCGCGAAAGGTCACCCCGGACATCGCGGCTCTGGAGGACGCTCGGCTGATCGGCGTCTCGTCCCGCTCCCAGGCCAGTGCCGACGAATTCGCCACGGACTTCGGCGTCGAACGGGCCTATGCCGACGACGATGCCCGCACCGGGTACGAGAAGCTCCTTGCCGACCCCGACGTCGACGTCGTCTACATCGCAACGCCCCACGGCCAGCACCACTCCAACATGCTCGAAGCCATCCGCGCCGGCAAAAACATCGTGTGCGAAAAGGCCTTCACGATCACGGAAAACGAAGCCCGGGAAGTCCTCGATGCCGCCCGCGAGAAGGGCGTCTTTGTGATGGAGGGGCTCTGGACACGTTTCCACCCTCTGCGTGCCCGCGTGTCCGAGCTACTGGAGGCCGGCGAAATCGGGATGCCACGGTGGGTCCAGGCCGACTTGGGCTTCCGGGGTCCCGCCGACAAGTCGCACCGGCTGTGGCGCGAGGATGCCGGCGGGGGCGGGCTCCTGGACATGGCCTGCTACGTCCTGCATTGGCCGTGGCTGGCCCTCGGTCGTCCGACAGGGTTCACGGCGCAGACGATCAAACGCGGAAACGTCGACGCCCTGACGCAGATCACGGGGACTTTCGAGAAATCCGCCGCACAGATGACGATCTCGCTGGTCTCGCAGGGGCCTCGGCAGGCGGTGATCTCAGGGCACGACGGCTTCATCACCATCGGATCCCCCATGCACCAGGCGCAGTCCTTCACCGTGACGGACTCCCAAGGTTCCGTGCGCGAGGAGTCGTGGCCGCTGGTCGGGCGGGGCTACTCGTACGAAATGCGTGAAGCGACGCGGTGCATCCAGGAAGGTGCTCTCGAATCGCCGATCATGCCGTGGGATGACACGATCGCGCAGATGGAGATGCTCGACGGGATCCGCCGGCAGATCGGCGTCGTCTACCCGGATCACGACGGCGATGCCCGGAACCAACCCGCCAGGTCGTCAGCGGGTCACCGTGTCAGGCGGTCTCGCGGCGAGGTGGCGACGTGACAACCATGTACGGCCGAGCCGCCGAGACGGCACTCCCGTGCACAAAACCGCACCACGCTGCCACCTCGTGGGACGGACCCGGCCGGACCCGCACCACGCTGCCACCTCGCGGAGGGGTTACCTGTTCTTGAACGTCGGGTCGCGGCGTTCGGCGAAGGCCGCCATGCCTTCTTTCTGGTCCTCGGTCGCGAAGAGCGAGTGGAAGACCCGCCGTTCGAAGGTGAGCCCCTGGGCGAGGGGCGTTTCAAAGGCCGCCCCGACCGCTTCCTTCGCGATCATGGCCGCTGGCCGAGACTTCTGCGCGATCGTGTCCGCGATCTGCAGGGCGGTGTCGACCACGGCGTCGTCCGCGACGACCCGCGAAACCAGACCCGCCCGCTCGGCCTCGTCGGCGCCGATGTTCCGGGCGGTCAAGATCATGTCCATGGCTTTGGCCTTGCCCACGGCGCGGGTCAGTCGCTGGGACCCGCCCATACCGGGAATGACACCGAGGTTGATTTCCGGCTGACCGAATTTCGCGCCCTCACCGGCGACGATGATGTCGCACATCATCGCGAGCTCGCAGCCGCCCCCGAGCGCATACCCGTTGACCGCGGCGATCACCGGGAGCCGCACCTGGGTGAGCCTCTGCCACTGGGCGAACCAGTCGCTCTGGTACATCTCGGTATAGCTTTTGGAAGACATCTCCTTGATGTCCGCGCCCGCGGCAAATGCTTTCTCGGACCCGGTCAGCACGATGGCCGAAATGTTCTCGTCCCGTTCCCAGGCTTCGGCGGCGTCCACGACCGCCACCATGGTGTCGTAGTTCAGCGCGTTGAGGGCCTTCGGCCGGTTGAGCCGAATCACGCCGACGCCGTCGCGCGTCTCGGTCCGGATCACGCCCTCGTGTTGTCCCGAATCCTGGGATGCTGTCTGTTCGCTCATGCTTGGTTCTCTCCCATCGTTCGGATGATTGCAGAAAAGTCGAGGTCACCGTGTCCCTCGTCCAGGAACTTCGTGTACGCCTCGTGGGCCGCGCGACCGAATGAAGCCTCGGTCCCGGTGGACTCCAGGGCGGACACGGCGAGTCCCAGGTCCTTGGCCATCAGTGCCGTAGCGAACCCGGGTTTGTACTCGTTGCTGGCCGGGTTGGTGGGAACCGGTCCGGGGACCGGGCAGTTCGTGGTCACGGACCAGCACTGCGCGGCGGACGTGGACATCACGTCAAACAGCGCCTGGTCCGTCAGGCCGAGCCTCTCACCCAGGGTGAAGGCTTCGCACGCACCGATTGTGGTGATCGCCAACAACATGTTGTTGCAGCATTTCGCCGCCTGGCCTGCCCCGTTGTCGCCGCAGTGGACCACTTTCTTGCCCATCGCATCGAACAACGGATGGGCGGCGTCGAAGTTCTCCTGCGGCCCACCAACCATGAACGTCAGCGTCCCGTTCTCGGCCCCCGCGGTTCCGCCCGAAACCGGGGCGTCCAGCGCACGATGCCCGGCGTCGTGCACCAGGCCAGCGGCTTCTCGCGCCTCGTCCACGCTGATGGTCGAGCAGTCGATGAACAGGGTGTTCTCGGGTGCCGCCGAGAGCAAGCCGTCATTGTTCTCGCCCCGGTAGGCGGAGATGACGTGCTTGCCGGCGGGGAACATCGTGATGACGACGTCCGCTCCGGCCGCGGCTTCCTCGCCCGACGCGGAGATCTCGATCCCGTCACGCTCCGTTGCGCGGCGAGCCTCGTCCACGAGGTCGTAGGCCACGACGTCGTAGCCCGCCTCCTTGAGGTTCCTCGCCATGTGGCCGCCCATGTTTCCCAGGCCAAGAAATGCGATCTTCATGCCAATTCTCCTTCAACGGGGCAGTTGCAGGTCGTCGTAGCCGGGCACGGGCCCGAAGAAGCTCAGCACGAGCTCCCGGTCCACGTCCTCGAGCGCCTGCGGCTGCCACTGGGGGTTGCGATCCTTGTCGATCACTTGTGCGCGAATGCCCTCGGCCATGTCGTGGGCAAACAACGCGTTTCCGCTGGTGCGGAAGTCTTGAATAAGGGTCTCCGCGAGAGACTGGTCGGCGGCGCGAGCGAGCCCCTCGAGCGCGGTTTTCATCCCGGTGGGACTGTTCCGGCGCAGTGCCTTGAGGGCCTTGGCGGCGAGTTCGTTCTCGGGTTCCTTCTCGACCCTGGCCTCGAGGTTGTGCAGGATTTCCTCGGCCGTCTCGGCGGCGTAGTCCTCGTCGATCCACCGGCTCGCCGCCTCGAGCCCGGATTCCGGAGGCTCGACGCCGAACTCCTGGATCGTGGTGGCAACCTCCCCCGGGTTCTCGATGCCCTCGAGCGCCGCGAGCAGGTCGCCGATCGAGGCGTCGGGGACGTAGAAGTCGGCGAGGCCTGCGTGAACGGCGTCCGCCCCGTCCACGTGGAGCCCCGTCAACGCCATGTGCCGGCCCGCCTGGCCCGGTGCGTGGGACAGGTAATTGAGGCCCCCGACGTCGGGCGAGAAACCGATGCCAGTCTCTGGCATACCGGTACGGGTCGTGTCGGTGGCGATCCTGTGCGACCCGGGAACGGACAGGCCAATGCCTCCGCCCAGAACCAACCCGTTCATCACTGCAACGTAGGGTTTCGAGAGGCGTGAGATCCGGTAATCGAAGTCGTACTCCTGACGGAAGAAGTCGATACCCATCGCCTCGTCGCCGCCGCTGGCCGCCTTGTAGAGGGCGACGACGTCACCGCCAGAGCACAGCCCCCTGTCCCCCGAGCCGACAATGGCCACGGACGTGACGTTGGCGTCGGCCTCGAACTCGTCGAGCGCGCGGTTGATGAGCTGGATCATCTCGACGTTGAGCGCGTTGACCGCGCGGGGGCGGTTGAGGGTGACGAGCCCGAGGTGTCCCCGAATTTCGGCCAGGACGCTGGGTTCCTGAGGCTGATCGGCCATGAATTCTCCTCCTGCAACGATTCAGTAGTGGGCAACTGTGCGCGGGGCCGGTTGTCCGACGACGCCGGTCCATGACCCCGCCCGCGCGTCAGTTTCCGGTCGGCATGACGAAACTGGCGCCTTCCTTGATCCCGGAAGGCCACCGCTGGGTCACCGTCTTGGTCTTGGTGTAGAAGCGGAAGGCATCGGGGCCGTGCTGGTTGAGGTCGCCGAAGCCCGAAGCCTTCCAGCCACCGAAGGTGTAGTACGCGATCGGAACCGGGATCGGCACGTTGACTCCGACCATGCCGACGTCGACCTGGCGGGCAAACTCGCGTGCGGTGTCCCCGTCACGGGTGAAGATCGAGACGCCGTTTCCGTATTCGTGTCGGGTGGGGAGCTCGAGGGCCTCCTCGAAGTCGGCGGCCCGCAGTACGGACAGCACAGGTCCGAAGATTTCCTCACGGTAGACGTCCATGTCCGGGGTGACCCGGTCGAACAAAGTCGGGCCCACGAAGAACCCTTCCTCGTGGCCTGCGACCCGGGCGCCCCTGCCGTCGAGGACCAATTCAGCGCCGGCCTCGACGCCCTGGGCGATGGCCGACTCGACCCGCTCCTTGGCCGCCGCCGAGACCAGCGGGCCGAAGTCCGAGGATTCCTCGAGGGACGGGCCGACGCGGAGTTTCGAGGCCCTCTCCGTGAGCTTGTCCATCAACGCGTCCGCGGTCTTCTCGCCGACCGGCACGGCCACGGAGATCGCCATACAGCGCTCTCCCGCGGATCCGAAGGCCGCGCCGATCAGGGCGTCGGCGGCCTGATCCAGATCGGCGTCCGGCATGATGATCATGTGGTTCTTGGCCCCGCCGAAGCACTGGGCCCGTTTGCCCTTCCGGGCTGCGTGCTCGTAGATGCTCTGGGCGATCGGCGTCGAGCCGACGAATCCGACGGCCTCGATGTCCGGGTTGTCCAGCAGAGCATCCACCGATTCCTTGTCCCCGTTGACCACGGTGAAGATCCCGTCCGGCAGGCCCGCTTCCTTCCAGAGGCGGGCCAGGATCAAGGGGACGGACGGGTCGCGTTCCGAGGGCTTGAGCACGAAGGCGTTGCCCGCGGCGATGGCTGGTCCGGCCTTCCACAGCGGGATCATGGCCGGGAAATTGAAAGGAGTGATACCGGCGACGACGCCGAGTGGCTGCCGCATCGAGTAGACGTCGATGCCCGTGCCCACCGAGTCGCTGAATTCCCCTTTGAGCAGGTGCGGTGCACCCATCGCGAACTCGACGACGTCCAGACCCCGCTGGAGGTCACCGTGGGAGTCCGGGACGGTCTTGCCGTGTTCACGGGACAGCGCCTCCGCGATCTCGTCCGCGTGCTCATTCGCGAGGTTCACGAATTTCCCCAGGATGCGCGCCCGCTTCTGCGGGTTGGTCGCGGCCCAGCCCTTCTGCGCCTCCTTGGCGTTGCGGACCGCTGCGTCGACCTCGTCGGTTGTCGCGAGCGGAACCTTGGCCGTGACCCGACCGGTGCTGGGATCGTACACGTCCCCAAAGCGCCCCGAAGTCCCCGGTGTCTCGCGACCCCCGACGAAATGTGTGAGTTCCTGGACCTGTCCATCGGCCATGCTCGAGGACTCCTTCCCACGGGGGTCGACCCCGCACGCAATTCGTGTTCCACGTCACAGGCTATCGAGCGGCTTCGAGCCGTGCCAGTGCGCAACCCACCGGCCGCGTAACATCGGCGCGTTCAGGTGTTCCGCTGTTTCTTGGATTCCGCCGCGGCCTTCTTGCCCTTTTCCGCAATCTCGGCCCAGTCGGCATCGTCGAGATCGGTGAGCGCGGAGAACGTCGAAGGGCCGGCCAATACCTGACCGCCGTCCATCGTGATGGTTTGGCCCGTGATGTAGTCGCAGGACCCGGATAGCAGGAAAATGCCCAGGTTCCCCATCTCCTCGACGGTTCCGACGCGGCGCGCGGGCACGGACTCGACGTCGGTCATAGCCCCTTGGCCATCCTTGTTGGAACTCAGCACAACAGAGGTGAACTCCGTCGGGATGGGGCCGGGAGCTATCGCGTTGAGACGGATCCCGTACTTGGCCCATTCAACGGCCAGGGACATGGTCATCGCGTGCACCGCGGACTTGGCCATCGCCGAGGGGACCACGTAGGCGGAGCCTGTATAGACCCAGCTGACGAGGGTCGACAGGATATTGCCCGGGAGCCCCTGTTCGATCCAGCGACGCCCGACGGAGTGGGTCACGTTGTAGGACCCCTTCATGACCGTGTCGGTGATGGCCTGGAATCCCCGAGGGCTCAGATCCTTGGTCTGGGCGATGAAATTCCCCGCAGCGTTGTTCATCGCGGCGGTGAGCGGCCCGTGTTGCGCCCAGATCTCTTCGACGGCGGCGTCGACGGCGTCCGGGTCCCGAACATCGACGGTCTGGAAGTGCACCGCGCCGCCCACCCGGGCCGACTCCTCGATCTCCTGCGCCGCTTCCGTCAGGACGCTCTCGCGGCGACCCCAGATGTGGACCGTCGCCCCGTGCTCGGCGAAATGCTTCGCCACGCCCTTGCCCAAGCCGCTCCCTCCGCCCGTCACCAGGATGCTCTGCCCGGCCAGGACATCCGGGCGGAAAGGCGACGTCGGCGGCGTCGGGGCGGCACCGGAGGAGACCTGGCCGGTCGAGGAGGGCTGCTGGGGATTCGACTGTTCGGACATGGTCCTGCTTTCCACGATGGGTCGCGGTCCGGCGACGTCGCGCCGCCCGGACCAGAATGTGCTCACCATCACGCTAGCCTGGGCGCGAGCTCACCCCAAACCCGTCGCTCCGGTTCGATTCCGCGCAAGCCGGTAGCCTGGTGAGCATGAGAATTGCGACCTGGAATGTGAACTCGATTCGTGCCCGCGCCGACCGCGTCGAGGCCTGGCTGGACCGTTCGGACGTGGACGTTCTGGCGATCCAGGAAACCAAGGCCAAGGACGAGAACTTCCCGTTCACGGTGTTCGAGCGTCTCGGGTACGACGTCGCCCATTTCGGGCTCAACCAGTGGAACGGCGTCGCCATCGCCTCCCGGGTGGGTCTCGACGACGTCGAACGCACCTTCCCCGGCCAGCCCGCGTTCGGCAAACCGGGCAAGGAAGAGGTCCAGGAGGCACGGGCGATCGCCGCGACCTGCGGCGGGATCCGCGTCTGGAGCCTCTACGTCCCGAATGGGCGGGGCCTGGACGACCCGCACATGGCGTACAAGCTCGAGTGGCTCAAGGTCCTGCGGGAGAACACGCAAAAATGGCTCGCCGAGAATCCCGAGGCACAGCTGGCGCTGGTCGGGGACTGGAACGTCGCTCCCCAGGACGACGACGTCTGGGACATCGACTTCTTCCGCGAGAATCAGATGACGCACGTGACCGACCCGGAACGCGCCGCCTTCTACTCATTCATGAAGGATGCGGGGATGACCGACGTCGCCCGACCCTACACTCAGGGCGAAAAGGACTACACATATTGGGACTACACGTCCCTGCGCTTCCCAAAGAACGAAGGCATGCGGATCGACTTCCAGCTCTACTCCCCCGCTCTGGCCCAACGGGTCACCGGCGCGCGGTACGACCGCGAGGAACGCAAGGGCAAAGGCGCCTCGGACCACCTGCCCGTGGTGGTCGAGATCGAGTAGACCCCTCTCCGGACTCGGTAGGAGATTCCACGGTCTGGACTTGCAGAGACGCAGAAGGGCCCCCGCGGTGCACCGCGGGGGCCCTTCTGCGGCTGATCGTGATCAGCGCGCGTTCCCTTACTGCTCGACGGGGTACTGGATCCCGGCCAGCGGGTCGTACCCATCGGACAGTTCGCCCATGCCGTTGGAAGCGCAGTAGGACTTCACCAGGCGATCGGTCGAAAGGCTGTAGGGCTCGGACGAGGTCCAGTCGATGGTGCACTGACCACCGGTACCCCAGTAATCGTCCAGCTGGGCCGCAGCCTCGGCGTTGGCGGCATCTTCACCCGAACCGGCGGCACCGGACTGGTCGCCACCGGCGGCAGCATCGTCACCGGCAGCACCTTCGCCGCCGTTGGCGCCATCAGCACCGCTGCCGCCCTCGGCACCCTCGGCACCCTGGCCACCGTTGGCGGCGTCGCCACCGTTGGCACCGTCACCACCGTTGGCACCGTCACCACCATTGGCGTCGTCACCACCGTTCGCGGCGTCGCCACCATTGGCACCGTCACCACCATTGGCGCCCGCGGCGCCGTTGGCCCCGTCGCTACCCGACGAGTCGCCCGAGCCGCCCGACGACGAACCCGAGCTGCCGGACGAACTGGACGATGATGCCGAGGCCGAGCCCGACGAATCGGATCCACCATTGTCATCCTGGCCGCAACCGGCCAGCGCGAGAGCGACGACCGCCGCACTCAAAGTCAGAACACGCGCTTTCATGTGACCCTCCTCAAAAAAAATGTGTCTGCCAACACCTGAGTATAAACAGACTGACGGAATACTGTCTCCCATAAGATCTGTACAAATTCGCACCGTGACCCACGGTTCACTCGAATTACTTGCATCGTTCAACTAAACGTTCCGCAGAATGTACCAGATTGCCGTGCTATATATCAGTGGCGGGAATCCTCCCGGAAGGATCTCCTATTTACCCCGCCCTTCCGCCATTTCGCGTTGACGGTCACGATATCGTGGATGCATGATTTCCTCCGCCTTTCGAAACCTGGTGTCATCCGCTCGGGATCATGCCCGTCATTTTCACGACGGCACCGATCACACCGTTTCCGCAGCTCTTCTGACGGCATCCGGTCGGACGGTGCTGGGAATCAATGCCTTTCATTTCCTGGGCGGTCCGTGCGGGGAAATCTCCGCATTGGCCCGGCACGCCTCCACCATCCCGGATGACCCTGTGGTCGGCGTCGTCGCGGTGTCTGGGCCACGGGACGAGGTCATCCCGCCGTGTGGGAAATGTCGCCAGGTTTTTCACGACATCGAACCGCGCATTGAATTCGTGATCCGCGGGCACAACGGCTTGGAAACGCGCACCGCAGCCGAGTTGCTTCCCCACGCCTTCGACCCGAGCCGCCTCGAGAGTGCACAGACGATCTACATGTGGGAAGGCTACGAGGAATCGATTCGTTCGGGGGAGAAGACCCAGACGATCCGGGTCGATGACCCCTTCTCCGTCGGTCCGGCCCGGATTGTCTTCGAGAAGGAATCCGGGGAGACCAGGTCACTCGATGGCACGGTCCGCGGGGTCACGACCCTGAGACGAAAGGAGCTCACCGAAGACCATGCGCGCAAGGACGGATTCGCCGACCTGCGCGAGCTCCACTCGGCCCTGGACACCCACTACCGCGGTCTGAACGGCGACGACCCCGTGGACGTCGTCGAATTCGAGCTGATCGTCACCCCCGAATGAGATGCACCCGGGCCTCGCCGACGTCGATCGGGTCGCCCGGATCCATGCGCTCCAGGCACCACATGAGGTGCCAACGGGGCTCCCGATCGGAATTCGCGAAGCCCCTGTCCAGCAAGTAGTCCGCGACCGACGTCGTCCGGGCGAATTCACGGTCGCCGTCCGGTGTCTCAATCACGTACGTCGCGTGGTGCATGGGGGCCATCCTGCCTGATTCTTGCCGTTGCGTGCTCGTTAACTGTTGCAGGGGCACCCTCCTCCTCACGACCCACGCGGTGGTTGTGAACCATGCGGCCGATGAACTGGGGGGGCAGGACCGCCAGGAGCAGCATGAACCACCACCGTACGCGCCCGAGGCTGGTGTGTGTGGGGGGGGGTGTTGGTGGTGCGGGGTGTTGGTGGTCGTCGGGCACTGGCGAATGCCCAGCGGATGCCCATGGGGAGGGGGCTACCCGATTCGGCGGCGTTCCCCCTCGTTGCGTGGCGGTTGAAGCACCACCTATCGGGGGAGAACGCCACTCAATCTGGTAACCGCCACTCAACAGCGACCTAGGCTCATCCCGGAAACGACCCCAGATGCGTCTCGTAGCACCCCGGGGCCTCGCACACCGCCCCAGAACCCGGCGTCGTCGGAGACCTCCCCCTGAGGTGGCAATCCCGTGCACATCCCTGCGCGAGGTGGCAGATTCGTGCGCTTGTGCCCGTCAAACCCGCACAATACTGCCACCTCGGGCCACGGACCCGCACGGGATTGCCACCGTTGACAGCCGAGGCGAAGGCCCGCCTACGATAAGGAATGTAGCCTAGGGCACACCCCCGACATCAGCGACGGCGTCCGTGCCGACGCTCCAAGACGCTCTCGGCGCGTCCTCAGAATCTCGAAGAGAGGCTTGAATGATGAACGATTCACCAGGTTTCCGGGTCCAGAACCCCAAGACGAACGAGATCGAAGAGACCTTCGGGACCATCGGCGACGAGGAGGTCGAACAGACCCTGAGCCGCGCCGATGCCGCATACCGGGACTGGCAGGCGAAAAGCCTCGAAGAGAGGGCCGACGTCGTCCGGCGCGTGGGCGAGCTGTTCACCGAGCGCCAGGACGCCCTCGCCGAAATCATTGCCGAAGAGATGGGCAAGCCCGTCAACGAAGGCCGTGAGGAAGCGGAGTACTGCGGCGAAATCTTCGAGTACTACGCGGACAACGGACCACGCTTCGCCGCCGACCAGGAAATCCCGACGGAATCCGAGGGCAAGGCCTATATCCAGCGACTGCCGATCGGCGTCCTGCTGGGCATCATGCCGTGGAATTTCCCCTACTACCAGGTGGCGCGGTTCGCTGCTCCCAACCTGGTGCTGGGCAACGCGATCCTTCTCAAGCACGCCGAGATCTGCCCGCGGTCTGCCCGGGCCATCCAGCAGATCATGGACGACGCCGGAATCCCCGAAGGGGTCTACAACAACGTCTTCATCACCCACGATCAGGCCTCCGACATCATCGGCGATTCGCGCATCCAGGGGGTCTCTCTGACCGGGTCCGAACGGGCCGGCAGCACGGTCGCCGCCACGGCGGGCCAGCATCTCAAGAAAGCGGTTCTGGAACTGGGCGGATCCGACCCGTACATCATCCTGGATACCGACGATGTCAAAGAGGCCGCCCAGACCGCGTGGGAAACCCGCATGTACAACACGGGCCAAGCGTGCGATTCGAACAAACGCATGATCGTCGCAGGCGAGGTCTACGACGAGTTCGTGGAGGAACTCGTCGCCCTGGCGTCGGCCATGGAACCGGGCGATCCCAGCGATGAGTCGCCTCAGGTCTACTCGCCCCTGTCCTCGCGAAGTGCAGCGGAGAAACTCGAGCAACAAGTCGGGAAGGCGGTCTCCGAAGGGGCGACCCTTCACGTAGGCGGGAAGCTGCGGGACGATTCCTCGGCCTACTTCTCCCCCGCCGTCATCACCGGAATCACTCCGGGCTCCGAGACGTACTATGAGGAGCTTTTCGGCCCGGTGGCCGTGGTGTACAAGGTCGACTCGGACGACGACGCCGTGCGGCTCGCCAATGATTCCCGTTACGGCCTGGGTGGATGCGTTTTCTCGACCGACTCGCAACGGGCCCAGGCCGTGGCTCAGCGACTCGAAGTCGGCATGGCCAGCGTGAATGTTCCGGGCGGCGAGGGCGCGGAGCTCCCGTTCGGCGGGGTCAAGAACTCCGGATACGGCCGCGAACTCGGGCCTCTCGGAATGGACGAGTTCGTCAACAAGAGGATGTACTTCGTGGCTAGTTGACGGCCCGAGTTCGCGGGATTCGCTCGGCGCTATTTCCCGCTGTAGACGGGAAATTCGCTCGATTCGCCGTAGTCCTTATCGTGCAATTCCTTGAGTTCCTCCATGTCTTCCGCGGAGATCTCGAAGTCCACCTCCGCGTTGGAGCGCATGTGGTCCGGGTTGGCGGTTTTCGGCAACGAGACGGTGCCCAGCTGAAGGGTGTAGCGGATGCACAACTGCGGGACCGACACCCCGTATTTCTCGGCCATCGCCGTGACCTCTGGGGTGTTCAGGATCTCACCGTGCGCGATGGGCGAATACGCCTCGACGACGATCCCCTTGCTCTCGCAGTAGTCCAACAGGTCCACCGGGGTGTTTCCCGCGTGCACGAGCAACTGGTTGACGTGCGGGACAACGTTTGCGCCGTCGAGCAGACGGTCGAGATCCTCCTGAAGGAAATTGGAGACGCCGATCGAACGCAGTTTTCCGGCTTCGTATGCCTCCTCCATGGCACGCCATGCCAGGCGGTTTCCCTCGGAGTAGTCACCGCCTCGGAAATCGTCCCAAGGTTGCGGACTGTGGATGAGCATCAGGTCGATCGTGTCCAGGCCCATCTTTTCCAACGAACCGTCGATTGCTGCGACGGCGTCGTCGTAATCCTTGATTTCCGCGCCAAGCTTGGTCGATACGAACAATTCGTCGCGAGGCACGGACGCAGTACGAACCCCTTCTCCGACTCCGGCCTCATTGCCGTAGGCCTGGGCCGTGTCGATGTTGCGGTACCCGATCTCGACCGCGTCGCGCACAGCTTGCGCCGCCGCGTCGTCCTGGATGAACCAGGTGCCCAGCCCAAGTCGCGGGATGGCGACGTCGTTCGAGAGTGCGTAGGTTTCGTTCAGGACAGTCATGCTTGCACTTCCGTTCCGCGGCGGACCACTCGGCGTCATGGGGCGTCAGTGCCCGTACCGCTCATTGCTTGCCAGTGTTCCCACGCTCGATTCTTCTCCCGTCGGCCGCGGTTGCACAACCACGGCAGGCTCACAGACTCGAAGGTCAGGGCGGCCTAGTCCGTGAAACCCGATGGGAGCCCTGGGTCGAGAGCCCGGACGACGGAGAGATCGAGTTCGACTAGTCCCTGCCGCCCGGCGAGCCAGCCCTCCGCCGGACTGCAAACGACCTCGGCTACGCGTCTGACGTCGAGAAGGCCCACATCACGCCGAATCGGTCGAAGACCTGACCGTACCAGTCTCCCCACGGCGCCTTTTCGAAGGGCATGTTGGTGGTCCCGCCCGCGTCTAGGAATCCGTCCATGTAGCCGCGGGCCTCTTCCGCGGTATCCGTGGTGACCAACAGGGAATACGCGGTTCCCCGGATCGGATAGTCGGTGCCGTCATCCATGGAGTCGCCAGCCGCGATTGCTCCGTTCGGCAACGTCAGCGTCGAGTGGGCAACTGCTTCCGGATCCGGCGTGAACGGCATCCCCTCCGTGCCGGCGTCGGCGTACCGGAGGATCGTCAGTTCACCGCCGAATATCTCGTGCCAATGCGTCATCGCCTCGGCCGTATACCCCGGAAGCGAAATATATGTTGCGATGGACGAAGCCACGGTGTTCTCCCCTATCCGAAGTCTGCCTTGGGCCCAATATGGCACGTTTCTCCCCCGTCCGACAGGCCTGAACGGCGGTTGGTGAAAATTTTTGGTCGGGGGCAGGGTGAAGAAGACACGCCTCCCCTCGTGCGCATCGAATTCGAGGGGATCGACGCGGCGTCGCCCCGGAAACCGCCGCACCCCAAGACGTCCGGCTCAAGGCTCCGGAAGAATCCCGCGAGCCAGTCCCGGAAGCACATGACCGGCCGCGTCGATGTCCGGGCGCAGGTCATGGTCGGCCGCGACGATGGGGAGCGCCTCTCGCAGACGCGCTACCGCCCTGTGGAGCGACGACGACGTCGCTCGGCCCAGCACGCTGATGGCCCGGTGCGCCGACAGCAACTCCATGGATAGCAACGTCTGGTAACTGTCCACCGCCCGGTCGAGCTGCTCGGCCGCCTGAGTCGCGAAACTCGCGTCCTCCTCGGCACCCTGCGAAAGGACCACGGTGTTGAGCGACGCCGGCTGGGCCGCATTCCGCAGCTGGGCCATGGCACTGGCCGCAATGTACTCGAGCATCATGTGCCCGGAGGAGCCGTCGGTTCCGTCGGCCAAAAACGAGGGCGCACCCGTGTACGCCGGATCGTGGAGCATGGTGATGCGTGAAACGACCAGGGGCGCGCTTTGGGCCAGGGCGAGGTCCAGCCCGTCGATGGCGAGGCCGAGTGAAACCTGGTGGAACCCACCGTGGTGCACGGCGCTCTGCGACTCGAAATCGAATAGGGGATTCTCCTGGGCCGTCGCGGTCAACGACTCGACGAGGCACCGAAGTCGATCCATGGCGTCGACCACGGCGCCCTGGGACTGGATGTAAGCGCGCAGGCCGAAGGGGTCCTGGATGCGGGCCGGCTCCGCTTCCTCCTGCAGGAGACCGCGCATTTCTTCTGCGACTCGAGCGGCTGGGGGAACCACGGCGGCCCGGCCTGCCTGCGGGGAAAATGCTTGCCTATTGGCTCCGACGGCCGTGGCCGAGAGGGCTGCGACAATTCGCGAGGAGCGCTCCAGATCCCGCAGTCGAGTCACGGCCCGCGCGGCCCGCGCCAGGGTCAACGCGCTGCTGCTCATGAACGGCAAGGCGCTGTCCTTGCCGAAGGAGACGGGCGTGGGCCACGGATTCGTGGTCGGGCGTTCCCCTGCCAGTGCTAGGGCGGTGGATGCCAAAGCCGCCAGATCCGCCGTCCCGATGCCTCCCATCGTCCCAACCCGGGGCAAGGCATCGTCCCGGAGCATTCGTTCCAGGCCCTGAACCACATCCGGGCTGATCCCGCTCCCGGGGGCCGCAAGCTGAGAGAGACGGATCGCCAGCATGACTCGGACCGTCTCCTCGGGGACATGGGGACCGGCGTCGGCGGCGTGGCTCCGGAGCAAGCGCAAGCCGTGTTCGTCGTCGTGCTCATCGACCTCGACGAACCGGTTGGCCCCCACGCCCGTGGATTGGCCGTACACGGATTGGCGCGTGCTGATCTCTCGAGCTTCTCGATACTGACGGCGGAGTCGATCGAGGACCCCGGGCGCAAGGCGGGCCCCAGAACCACGGGCAACCTTGTCGAGATCGGCAAGGGTCAGCCCGGCCCCGTCCACCTCGATCGGAGGCTCCGATTGGCCGGAATGGCGGGCATCTCGAGGGTGCTCGCTTCGAGTCTGCTGACGATCCTGCTGCTCATGTTCTCGCATGCGGCCCAGTCTTCCTCAAATTTATGGTTTTCACTAGGCGGTTTTAATGTTTCACTAGACAAAACTGTTACCTGGCTCACCCCGACTATTTCCCGGAGGCCCCCTTGGCCGAAACGTCGACCCGAACCGTTGAGCGAGCACTCGATCTGATGGGAATCGTCTGCGGCCAAGGCGCCATGACCCTGGCGGAAGCTGCCCGGGAAGCG
The DNA here is from genome assembly GCF_051370785.1 of Rothia sp. HC945. NCBI lineage: Bacteria > Bacillati > Actinomycetota > Actinomycetes > Micrococcales > Micrococcaceae > Rothia > Rothia sp. HC945. The sequence goes on from NZ_JBFCSN010000003.1 coordinate 250,619, forward strand.
GACCTGCCGGTCAGCACGACCCTGCGCCTGCTCCGGACCGTGGAAGCGAGCAATTGGCTCACGCGCGACGACGCCGGGATCTATCGCCCCGGCACCCGCCTGATCCAGGTCGGCGCTCAGGCTTTCAGCAATGATTCCCTGGCCGACCTGTCCAGACAGCCGATGCAGGACCTCGCGGCAGAGACGGGAGAGTCCGTGTACCTGAGCGTCGAGGCACACGATGACACCGTCCTGTACATCAGCATTGTCGAGGGCAACCATTCGGTCCGACACGTCAGCTGGGTCGGGCATACGATACCCGCGGCCGGATCCGCGGCGGGGAGGGTCCTCCAGGGGCGCACCCCGGACGAGGGCTACCTGATTTCGGAGAACATCGTCGAGGAGGACATCACCGCCATCTCGGCACCCGTCTACGGGGGAAACAGACCCATCGCGGCCATGAGCATTCTGGTCCCCACCTACAGAGCGACCCATCAGAAGAACCGAAGCGACGGGGCGCTCCTGCGCCATGCCGCGTCCGAAGTCTCCAGGAAATTGCGCACGACGTCGCACTAGGACTGGCCAGCATCACACAGCATCCCGCCGACTTGTCGCGGGATCGTACGAACGATCAGGAATTCGAATGGTAAAAATATCGGACTCACCCGCGACGCAGGCCATCGACGAGATCCCGTTCAACCGGTTTCACCTACGGGTCACCGTCATGACCTTCGGTGCCAATTTCACGGACGGTTATATCCTCGGCATGATCGGGGCGCTCCTGCCGGCGCTGACTGCGGGATGGTCGCTCACCGGCCTCGAATCGGGACTGCTGGCCAGTTCGGCACTCATCGGGCTGTTCTTCGGGAGCCTGGTGCTCGGACGGGTGGGTGACCTCATCGGGCGGCAGCGCGTCTTCGTCCTCAATTTCGTGATCATCACGGTCGCCTCGGTCCTACAGTTCTGGGCCGAGGGGTTCCTGAGCCTCTTCATTCTGCGGCTTATTATCGGCTTCGGGCTCGGCGCGGACTACGCCGTCGGGCCAACGTTGCTCTCGGAGTTCTCCCCGAGGAAGTCTCGCGGCATCATGCTGTCTTCCCTGACCGTCATGTGGACCGTCGGATACGTCGTCGCAAATATCCTGGGAAGCCTGTTCCTCGCGGGGGAGGAATCGTGGCGATTGCTGCTGGCCAGCGGCGCCATTCCCGCCCTCGTGGTCCTGGCGGTGCGGATCGGAGCCCCGGAATCGCCGGGGTGGCTCATCAGCAAGGGTCGCGTCGAGGAGGCCCAGAAGATCGTCGGGAAATACCTCAAGGTGGATATCTCGACGACGGACTTGGCCACGAACTCCGAGCCCGAGGACAGCGGCGGATTCCGTGAGGTCTTCGCCTCAGGGCAAGCGAAGTACACCTGGTTCGGCATCGTGTTCTACAGCGCCCTCGTGCTCCCCTACTTTGCCATCTACACGTTCATGCCGACCATCTTCGAGAGCCTGGACGTCTCGGGCGGGCACTTGCAGGAAATTGTCCTGAACATTTTCCTCCTCCTTGGAGGGATCGCAGGATTGTGGTTCGTCCAGAAGTTCTCGCGGCGCAGTGCCAGCATCATCTCCTTCGTGATCCTCACGGCATCGCTGATCCTGCTGGGTCTGCTGGTCGACACCTCCATCGGCGTCCTCATGATCCCGTTCGTCGTGTACACCTTCGTGATGTCCGCTGCGTCGAACCTGACGCAGGTGTATCCGGCCGAACTGTTCCCCACGAGGTTGCGCGCGACCGGCGTGGGACTCCTCAATGCGTTGAGCCGGATCGCTTCGGCGGCGGGGACATTCATTCTTCCCCTCATGCTGTCCGCTTGGGGAATATCCTGGTCAATGTTCGCGCTGGCCCTCGTGCTGCTGGTCGGCCTCCTCTTCACCGTCAAGTACGCCCCGGAGACCTCGACCAAGCATCTGGTGTAGCGGGCGCTGTGGGGCCCTGCGGCAACGCCCCACGATGTCAGGGCTGGAAAGATGCCCTCCAGTCTCGAATGACGGCCACGACTTCATCCAGGTGTGACTCGAGCAAGAAATGGCCGCCGTCCAGGAGCTCGATCCGCGGATCGGCGGCATCCCGACGGAAGGCCTCGGCCCCGGCCGGGCCGAAGATCTGGTCGTTGCGACCCCAGATGGCCAAGACCGGGACCTGGGAGGTGCGCAGCCACTCATGGAACCTCGGGTAGAGGGCACGGTTGGTGTGGTAGTCGGCGAAGAGGGCCAGCTGGACGAGGTCGTTGCCTGGACGCCCCAGAAGGGCGATGTCGTGCTCCCAGGCATCCGGATCCACCACGGACGGGTCCGGGACACCGTGGAGGTACTGCCATTCCACTGCTTCCCTGTCCAGCGCGGGGCGAAGAGCCTCCTCGTTCTTCCGCGAAGGGTCCTGCCCATAAGCCCAGATGGGTTCCCAGAAGTCGGGGACGAATCCCTCGTCGTAGGCATTGCCGTTCTGTGAGATCACGCCGCCCACAGCATCCGGGTCCTCGAGGGCGAGACGCCATGCGATGGGCGCACCGTAATCCTGCGCATAGACGGTGAACCGCTCCACACTCACCGATTCGAGGAAGGCATGCGTGATCCGCGCCAATTCCCTAAAGGTGTACTCGAAATCGTCCACGGCCGGGGCGGAGGATCTTCCGAAGCCGATATGGTCCGGCGCGATCACGTGATAGCGGTCCGCCAGAGCAGGAATGAGGTGCCGGAACATGTGCGAGCTGGTGGGGTATCCGTGCAGGAGCAGCATCACCGGCGCGTCGACGGGGCCGGCCTCCCGGTAGAAAACACGCCAGCCCTCGACGATGATCTCGCGGTGGTGAACAGCCACCATTACTAACCTCCTAAACTAGCTTTACTGGTTACGGGCACGGTAGCATGGGTACGCGAAGGAGGGCACACGTGATCGAAGACGAAAAACTTCTGTTGGACGTTCTCAACTCCGCGCCGCGGGACGGCGGGGAGCCCCTGGAATATCTGCACGGTCAGCGCGGCGTCGCCCTAGCCCGCGCCTACGGCGGGTCCGGCGACGACCCAGAGTTGCGGCATCTGCGGATCGCACGGGACCGGTTGCAGGACCTGATCCGAGGCAGCGAGACCGCCACAAAATCTCTCCAGGCGCTGATGAGCGAGGCGTCGATGCGGGCAGAGGTCACGCCGCATGGGGTCGAGTGGAAGCTGTCCGCGCCCCCGGATGTACGGCTCGCGGCTCGCGTCCTGCAGGCATGGTCGCAGGTCAACGAGCACCTACCGGGACGGTTGAGAGCGTGCGCGAACACGGAGTGCAATCTCTACCTCATTGATCACACGCGCCCAGGGACCGCCAAGTGGTGTTCCATGGCGACGTGCGGCAACCGCATGAAAGCCCGAGCCCACGCGGCACGCACCCGCAACCCCAAGTCACGGAACTGAGCATTGCAGAGACCTTGACCACGTCCGACTCTGCGTTTTGCACCGAAGGGACTTGATCAACGGATGCCGTGGGACAGTACGCGCGACTACCGATGTGTACGTTCGTGAACCTGCGAGATGAACCGTCAAGTCACATATAGCAACGGACAGCATCGCGGTCGACACCCCGCAATGAACGGGCTAACCTAGTCTGCGCTCGAGCACGGCGACTGGCTCACATCGATTCCCCTCCACTCAGGAAGGTCACCTTTGACCACTCTCACACCCACCCGCCGGAGCATTGCCCTCCTTGCCATCGCCCTCGGCGGATTTGGTATCGGAGTGACCGAGTTCGCCTCCATGGGTCTCCTTCCGGACATCGCGCGAGATCTCCTGCCGAAATTCAGCGAATCCCCCGAGACCGAGATCGCCAGGGCCGGAACGCTCATCACGATGTATGCGTTGGGTGTGGTGGTGGGAGCCCCAACCATCGCGGCCCTCGGCGCCAAAGCATCCCAAACACGGCTGGCGTTCCTGCTCCTTGCCTTGTTCATCCTCGGGACACTCGCATCCGCGTTCGCACCGACTTTCGAGCTGCTCTCCCTGTTCCGCTTCATTGCGGCCCTCCCCCACGGCGCATTTTTTGCGGTCGGCTCGCTGTTGGCGGCCCGCCTCATGGGCCCGGGCAACCAGGGGAAGGGGATTGCCCTGGCACTGTCCGGACTCACTATTGCGAACATTGTGGGTGTTCCGATCGCGACGTGGCTCGGGCAGCACTTCGGGTGGCGCTCGGCCTACCTGATGGTCGCGGTGATTTTCGCCGTGGCCCTGGTTCTCGCGTTCTATTCCTTCCCGCGCCACACCGGTGATGCAACTCGCACCGCAGGGTCCGAACTGCGAGCGTTCAAGAACATCCGCATCTGGATCATGATCGCCGTCGGCTCCATCGGGTTCGGCGGATTCTTCGCGGTCTATTCCTACATCACCGAAGTCTCGACCCAGGTGGCGGGCTTGTCGGCGTCGACGGTCCCGTGGGTTCTGGCGGTCTTGGGCATCGGCATGACGATCGGCAATATGATCGGTGGCTGGGCCAGCGACCGCAATCTGACCAAGACGGTCCTGTTCGGTTTCAGCGCGTTCATCGTCTCCCTGGTGCTGTACACGCTGCTCGCTTCGTCCAAGGTCGGCCTCTTCGCGTCGGTATTCCTCATCGGCGTCACCCAGTCGATTCTGATCCCGTCCATCCAGGCCCGGCTGATCCGCATCGCGGGCAAGGCCGCACTCCTCGGCGCGGCGGTCAACCATTCGGCCTTCAATATTGGCAATGCCCTCGGGGCCGCCCTCGGCGGCGCGTCGATTGCCGCCGGTTTCGGCTATCTCTCGCCAGGTTGGATCGGCATCGGACTCGCCGCGTCGGGCTTGGTGCTGGCGCTGGTCAGCCTGACGGTCACGCGGTGGGACAAGCGCGCAGACCGGGACACCGTGGGCATCGATATCATCAGCGGACGCTGACGCACCTGCTTGTCATGCCAGCGGGGCCGCTTCCGCTGGACCAGGATTGGCCGCTCAGAGTCTTCTTCCATCCTGCGTCGCCGACGTCGGAAACCCGTGCCGCCGGATTCTCACCCGGTGAGTCGGGAGGTTCGGCATGGTGATCGAGGACACTAAACTGGCCATGCACTGACTCCGAACGGAAGAAGAGACCATGCGCGCCGCCCGTTACTACCAGAACCACGACATCCGCATTGACGACGTCGAACCGCCGATAGCGAGTCCCGGCGAGGTTCTCATCGACGTCGCGTGGTCAGGCATCTGCGGTACTGACCTCCACGAGTACTTGGACGGGCCGATCTTCGTTCCCCCGGCGGGCCAGCCCCACCCGATTTCCGGTGAAGAAGCACCCATCACGCTCGGGCACGAGATGAGCGGCACCGTCGCCGCGTTGGGAGAGGGCGTCGACGACCTCGAGGTCGGACAGAAGGTCGTCGTCGAGCCCTATCTCATCCGCGAACGCGACTGGGAAGACCCCCATTATCAGCTCAGCCCTGACATGAATTTCATCGGCTTGGGCGGTGGAGGCGGCGGTCTCGGGGAACAGATTGCCGTCAACCGTCACTGGGTCCACCCGATTGCGGACTCGGTGGGGCTCGACGAAGCGGCCCTGATCGAACCCCTCTCCGTGGCACACCACGGTTTTGTGAGGTCCGGAGCCACTCGAGGGGATACCGCCATTATCGGTGGCGCCGGCCCCATCGGCGTGCTCACCGCGGCTGTGGCCAAGGCGGAAGGACTGACCGTTGTCATTTCCGAACTATCGGAATTGCGTCGTCAGAAAGCCTTGGACGCGGGGGTTGCCGACTATGCCTTCGATCCTCGGGAAGTGGACGTGGCCGAAGAGGTTCGCGGGCTCACCCATGGGAAGGGTGCGGACGTCGGCTTCGAGTGCAGCTCGGTCGACGTCGTGCTGGATATGCTTCTCGACGCCGTTCGCCCGGCCGGCGTGATCGTCAACGTATCGATTTGGGGGCACGAGCCCAAGGTCGCTCTCCACAAACTGGTCATGAAGGAGATCGACCTCCGGGGCACCATCGGGTACTCATACGACCACCCCGCAACCATCAAGCTCGTTGAAGAGGGCCGAGTGGATCTCCGCCCGTTCATCACGGGCAAGATCGGTCTCGACGACCTGATCGACAAAGGCTTCGACACGTTGATCAACCACAACGAGACGGCAGTGAAGATTCTGGTGTCTCCAACCGGCCAAGGACTCGAAGACTAACGCCTGGTGATGGGCAGCTCGAGTTGATCCGTGCCGCCCATGCCTCACCCGGCCGGGGAGGTGCCGACGACGTCGAACCCGTCGCCGCCGCCGGCATTCCTCCGTGGCGACGGTGAGGAGCCCGTCCGCGGCAGCCTCCGGCCGTTAAACAAAGAAAACCGCCCCGCATAGAAGCCTACGGGGCGGTTTTCAGTGGCTCCGACCGGCGTCGATCCGGTGACCTTACGATTTAGAGTTCGCGATAATCACGGGTTTCTGCGGGATGGCAGCGGCTTCCCTCTGCCCGGAACCGAGCCCAACAAGTTGCCAACCACTGTCACCAATGCCCATAAAATGTGCGGAATAGATGCGGAGTCTGGCGCAGTCACTCCACCCAGTCACCTAATACTCTGGCTGCCAGTGCGCGCCCTCGTCAGGTCGGTAGTCCTAAGGAAGTTGTGGATCTTCGGTGGCTCGTTCAGCGTTCTGCATATGGTTTCGATGCGCGGCTTGGACTTCAGGGCCCTGGAGGGCGAGTAGTTCAGCTTTGGTATAGCTGGTGCTGTCCATTGCTGGTTCCCTTCTGGAGATATCGGTGGGTACTCGTCAGCGTATCCTGATCCAAGACCGGGGTGATTTCGAGGTCGCCTCCAGGCCGATAGTCGCATCATAAAAGGGCCTTTGCCCTGCGCACGCAGGGAAACGCCAGGAAGCTGTCGGCCCCCATCCACCTCGGGGCTCACCTCTGGGTGTACGGGGAAAACTTGGACGCGTTCGACGGATCCGGCATCTGATAGAGCTCACCCCTGCGCACGCAGGGAAAACATTGTTCGGCCTGATGGGCACTCTGGGCTCACCCCTGCGTGCGCGGGGAAAACACTGCCTGACCAGGCCAAACGCGTCTGCCTACCCCGATCCCGATTCATTTTTCCCGCAGCTGATTATAGGGATGAGTGTCCGATTGCTCGGGCACGGTGGCCGCACCTGCTGGTACGGTCTTGACGCTTTCACGCCCTCCACCTGGTATCTCCCAGCGCGTACGCCGGGACAGGCGGTAGGCTCCGCGTCCGCTTACCCTCTCCCGCTTGCCGCAGGCGAGCTGATGATCTCGACCGGTCTCCGTCTTGTGTCCTCGAGCGAGGGCGAGAATATTGATCGCAGCGTTGATGTCACGATCAAGGACCACCCCGCAATGGCGACACCGATAGACCCGCTCGGGCAGGGACAGTTTGGTTTTTACTGCCCCACAGTTCGGGCACGTCTTCGACGACGGTGCGTACCGGTCAATCACTTCCACCCTGGCACCGTGCCAGGAAGCCTTGTATTCCAGCTGCCGCCGGATCGTCCCCGGAGCAACATCGAGGACGGCACGATTCAACCCGGACTTGGCCCGGATATTTTCCCCGGGGCCTCGATGGTCCCGGCCGCCGAGGCCGTCATCCCGGCCACGTTGAGATCCTCGATAGCCACCATCGAATACCCGGTCGCCAGTCGTTTGGTCATCTCATGAGCGGCCGTCTCACGCTGCAAAGCCACCTTGTGATGCGTCCTGCTGATCTGGGTCACCAGGCGCTTGCGGCGGGCGGATCCCTTCTGCGATCGAGCCAGACGTCGTTGCAGCTTCTTCAATCGGACAGCCGCCTTCTTGCCCGGGGCAGGGTTGTCCACCAGCTGCCCGTCCGAGGTCGCGGCCATGACATGGACCCCGAGGTCGACGCCGATTTCTCCGCGAGCCCGGGCTGCTCGGGTGGGCTGCGGCGGTGTTGGTGCAGCCGGTGTCTCGACCAGCAGGGAGGCGTACCAGCATCCCCCGGCCTGCGAGATGGTGAAGGATTTGATCGTCCCGCCCTGTTTCAGGGCACGCGAGAGCCGCCGGGTGTTCTGGCAGGTCCGGATGACACCGAGGAAGGCCAGCCGCAGGTGACGGTAGTCCCGGATGACTTCGCCGGAACGGGGGCCACCACGAAGGTAGGTGGCACCGTAGCCGCCCATGGCCTGCGGTGCCGGGATCGTGAACGAGTCCCGGTCGCGGCCTTTCTTCTTGAACCGGGGCAGACCCACCGGTCGGCCCTTGCGTGCTCCGGAGAGCGAATCCATCCAGTTGGAGAAGGCCCGCGAGGCGTTCTGCGCCCCGGAGATCAGTACCCGCCGAGGTGCGGTGTGCAACCAAGGGTTCGACCAGCGCGGGTGATCCCAACTGCCACCGCTGTTCAGGACAGTCTCGGCGCGCCGGTGTTCTGCACGGACCGGGGTCAGTACCTCGGTACTGAATCGTGTCCAGGACAGGGTTTGCAGAGCAGGTTCCTGTTTACGGCGGGCTCTGATCTGTTTCTTCGCTTCGGCGGCGTCGGTGCCTGCCTTGATCAGTTCCCGTTCGGCAGCCCATCCGGCTTTCAACGCATCCAGGTTGCGGGCGATGAGCATGTTGTAGGAGACCCGGGCCGCCTCGGCCGCCTGGGACAGGGCACGGAGCTGGTCAGCGTTCGGATTCAGACGGTACTTGTAGGCCCGCAGATCTGGATCTGTCTGTTCCGTATCCATGCCCCCACCTCCGTGTCCGATCGTCGAGTCCGTGTTCTGGCCTCCACCGTAGACAGGGGGTCTGACAACTTAAGGGCCTGTCCTTAAGGCAGCCATTCAACCACGCGGGAGCGCCAACGACCGACGATTGACCCGGCAACATGTTGTTACGTACAATATTCTGTACGTTAGAAAGGTGTAGAGACATGAAAACGATGTCGTACTCAGAATCACGGGCACGATACGCCGAGACCCTGGATGCAGTCACCAACGACCGGGAAGAAGTCATCATCAACCGCGCCGGCCACGACCCGGTGGTGATGGTCTCTCTCGATGACTACGAATCGCTGAAGGAGACCGCTTATCTCCTCCGGAACCCGGCGAATGCTCGTCGGCTCCTGGCTTCCATCGACCGTCTAGAAAACGGGGGCGGGACTCGGCAGGAGCTGGCTGAATGAGTCTGGTCTGGGACGAGGCCGCCTGGGCGGATTATCTCTGGTGGCAGGCCCAAGATCGCAAAACCCTCAAGCGCATCAACACGCTCATCAAAGACATCCAACGCAACGGCAACGAAGGTATCGGCAAGCCCGAGCCCCTCAAGCACGGTTTCTCCGGGTACTGGTCCCGCCGCATCACCGACGAGCACAGACTCGTCTACAAGATCAGCGGCGACGACATACGGATTGCAGCCTGCCGGTATCACTACGAATAATCCAGGATCGGCTCACCCGAGAGATCCCCATCTCCGTTTCCGATCGTCGTTTTCGTGTTCTGATCACCGCTACGGCAGAGGCGGGCTGACTACTTGAGGGCTAGTCATATGTGCCGGCTTCGGACAGTTTGTCAGGGGGTGGCCGGAGGCAGGAGCATCTCGGCCCAGACGGATTGTGATCGTTCTTTGATCCACAGGTTTCATGAGCGAAGGAGAGTGTGCCCCGAAGGATGATCCATCTCGGTAAACTGGTTTGCGGCCGCCTTTCAGGCGTCCTGTGACCTCCCGGTCACCCGCCATCTGATTCGCATGACGCCTGGGAGTAATCAGGGCCGGAACGGAGGTGGTCGGCTATGAGTGAGCTGGAAAGTCCACCGGAAAAGCAAAAACCCCCGGTCTACTGGCTGATTCTCGGATTAGTACTCGGTGAGCCAGAAGATCTCAGGGGTCTTGCTGATTCGCTGGTGTCACTACTCGAGATGCTCAAGCATTTCGTCTAAACACCAGTCATAGTGACAGCGGGTTCGCCAGGCTGCAACCCGGCGGGCCCGCTTTATAACACTCTGAGGGTCAATCAGGGCGGTCGATGTTGTCGTGACGGGCAACGAACGACACCTTCAATATACCGCGCGGGCGACGATGTATCTAGCTCTGGGCGCGTTCTGCTTCCTGCATCGCTCGTTGCACCGTCCACCGGGAGACTCCGTCCCGGTTGCCTGAGACAGAGCAGAGCATGGAGCCGGCCAGCATCCTTCCCGTTAAATACGCGAGCCAGGCTCGTCGAACCGTCCGGATGACTGCCTGGCTTACTTCTCGGGGCTACTGCCCTTCGCATTTCCTATGGTACCTGGTAGATGACACGGATGCCACTGATCAGGAAGGACCAATTCGGTCGATTCTGCACAGGGGTGAACCCTCAATCCAGCAGGGACATCACCATGACCGAGATCAACCTTGCTTGACATATCACGGTTGGATACCTCATTGTCGGCACGTGCGCCGGGGCCTGCGCTGCCGGAGAAGCCGGCGTGACCATCCCGGTCTGTGTCGCATGCATCGGCGGGTACGCGCCAGTAGGAGGGGCCTCTGTCACCGCTGTCGCCAGCTGCTTCAGCTAGAGAGGAAACAAGATGTCCAAAAAACACACCCTGGCCGGCTTCATCATCGGCTTGGCCATCTCAAGCGGGATCCTCCTTCTCCTCCTTCCTGGCCTGTTCGAACGAGCCTCCTCGGGACACATCTGGCTCACGTGGTTGTTCTTCGGCCTCGCCATCAGCTGCGCCGCAGGAACACTCCTGACTCGACGGTCCGCCCAATAATTCACGTTGGCTTCCTCCCCCACCCATGGGGGAGGAAGCCAATCCTCCTTTGGTGTGCAGATCCGGCTCATCTTGCACGAGTGGTCATGAAAAACAGGGATAACAATCTCATTTGGTCTCTTGCCCGAAGTGCCGGTAGATGGTCGGCCTCGAGACTCCGAAGGTGTCAGCGATCTGCTGCACCGTGTGCTCTCCCGCGTCATACATGGCCCGAGCCTGCTTGACCTTCGTTGGGGTTATTTTGAACTTCGGTCCGCCCTTCCGGCCACGCGCACGGGCAGCTGCCAACTCGTCACGAGTCCACTCGACAATCAGATCGTGCTCGAACCCCGCAATGGCTGCCAGCATGTGAAAGAACAACCGGCCTCCGGCCGTGGTGGTATCAATCCCCTGGGACAGGGCAACCAGCCCAACACCTTGATCCTGCAACTGATCAGCGACGTCTTTGAGATTACCCACCGAACGACCCAGTCGATCCAGCTTGGTGACCACCAATGTGTCACGCTCTCGCAAATACGCCAACGCCCTGCTCAGAGCAGGGCGCTTGGTCAGAGTCCCTGAGGCGTGGTCAACGAAAAGCTTCTGGCATCCGGCCGCATTCGGGGCATCTGTTTGCCCCTCCGGATTCTGGTCTCGGGTCGAGACCCTCGCGTATCCGATCATCACCATGCCCCACAATGTGCCGTAAACGTCGCTGATGCGACATAGATTGCGGACACGGGTAACGAGACATAACCCCGCCGCATCAACCCGTTTAGCCCGAAGGTGCCTTGTAAACGGTCGTTTGTATTCAATCCATATTCAATAACCCACAACCAGCATCCGCACCCTTAGGACCTTCCCCCTACACCGATATTGCCCCCTCTATAAGGAGGCTTTGCCAAGGCTAAGATCAGGTACACTTAAGCCGCAGCCCAGACAACATCACGGCTAGTGACACCTCAACCCCTCAAGTCGTGGTCACAATGACCCACTCCGGGTGCCGTCATGCTGACTCCTTGGCTTCACCACACTCTTGCGAGTCTTCAGCGAATCACTGACAGGACACCCTTATGTACCCCGGCCCCAAATACACAGCTCTTGGTCTCACCGCAGTCGGACTTGCAGTCCTTGGGGCCTTGTTTATTTTGTTCCCCGCCGTTCGGATGCTTGGGGTGGCTCTGCTGATCACCGCGATAATTATTGGCATTGTCGTACTGACACAGCGAGATCGCATCATCTGGGAAGGCGTGACAGCCATCTGCCTCCCCGCTGTGATACTTGTCGCCGCAGCGGGGATAGGGATCGCGAGCACTCCCAGCACCTCTACCCCTAGTGCCCACCGAACCGTCAGCAACAGCTCACCAGCCGAAACGACCAGCACCCCTTCCTCTACTCCTACAACGAGCACCCCTACCCCGACCCCTTCGGCACTCAGCAAAGAAGAGATCAAGGCATGGTTTGACACGGCAGGTCAGGCGTGTGGGACTGCGGAGAAGCCCAGTTGGTTCTCCGATCCCGATAAGCAGTACTTTGCCTTCGCTTCTATCAAAGCCACGGACAAAGACGATCCGCGCTATGTGAGTAGGGTCGAGGCCAAATGCGTAATCAGCTCTCTCGGTGTCCCAGAAGATAGTGCGTACCTTATGGTGCAAGATGCCTATACCAATCTAAAGAGGCACCGCACTACTACCGATGGTCTCACCATCGTCATCGATGAACACCCTAGTGTCCCCAACATGGTGGTCGTACTCGTAGGCCCACGAGACGCGTCTTAGGCTCTCAGCGCGCTGATGGAAGGCATCAACGCTCGACCGCGTCCATATCCTCGGCGGCAATATGCTTATGCTCAGAAAGCATCCTCCAGCTCCTGGAAGTGGGATACAGACATCGTGCTCTCCTTCGAAACGATCCTCAACGACGCCGGCATCGACCCCTCCGAATCCCTAGTTGTTGTGGGTCATGAGGTTCTTGGCGCGGGTGCGTCGATGAGATGAGGAACGGGCTCCTCGTCACAGGATGGAAGTTCCTACACCGTCCGCCCGCACGAGAGAGCCCGTTCATGACCCACGTTAATGCACCCCTGACCCCGACCGGCCGGCTGCGCATGGTGTTGCGCCACCTCGACGACGGGATCCCCAAGGCCCACGTGGCCGCCGAGTTCCGCGTCAGCCGGCCCACGGTGGCGACCTGGGTGGCCCGCTACCTCGAGTCCGGCGAAGCCGGGCTCACCGACCGGCCCTCGACCCCGCGGCACAGCAGCACCCGCACCCCGGCGGCGGTCGTCGACCTTATCGAGACGCTCCGCCGGGGCCGCAAATGGTCGGCGCGGCGCATCCACCGTCACCTGGCCGACCGCGCCGTGGCGATCAGTCTGCGTACCGTGGGCCGTTGGCTGCACCGACTCGGGATCTCCCGGCTGCGCGACCTCACCCCCGCAGGCGAGAACTCCCGCAGGGCCCCGGGACGCATCCGCGCCGCCTGGCCCGGGCACATGGTCCACCTGGATGTGAAGAAGGTCGGCAAGATCCCCGACGGCGGCGGTTGGCGGGCCCACGGCCGCGGATCCACCGCCGCGAAGGCGGCCAAGCGCGGGCCCGGAGCGAAGGTCGGCTACACCTACCTGCACTCCGCCGTGGACGGCTTCTCGCGGCTGGCCTACACCGAAGCCCTCGACGACGAGAAGGCGGTGACCACGATCGGGTTCTTCTGCCGGGCGAGGGCCTTCTTCGCCGCCCATGGCATCAGGCGGCTGCACCGGGTCGTGACCGACAACGGCGCCAACTACCGGGCCCGCGACTTCACCCGCTGCGTGGAAGCCCTCGCCGGCCGCCACCAGCGCATCAAGCCCTACACGCCGCGGCACAACGGGAAGGTGGAGCGGTACAACCGCCTGCTGGCCGACGAGGTCCTCTACGCCCGCCCCTATTCCAGCGAGCAGGCCCGCCGGGACGCGATCGGGGTGTGGGTGAACCACTTCAATTACCATCGGCCCCATACCGCCTGTGGCGATCATCCCCCGGCCTCACGCGTCCCGGCCCCTGCCAATAACGTCATGCCCTCTTACAACTAGCGGCCTCTGAGGCGCGTGCGATCGCGGCCAGCATCCACCGCTGGATCACCACCAAGTCCCGCATGTGGGCCGACGGCCCCGCCGTCTACGAAGCCACGTTGTCCACCATCCAAGCGGGACTGCCGCGGAGGCCACCCGCAGACCCAGGGCAAAGTCGAGCGCTTCCAGCAGACCCTGAAGAAGTGGCTGGCAGCCCAGCCCCCACCAGCAGACCTGCCGGGCCTGCAGGCCCTGCTCGATCAGTTCCGCGAGATCTACAACACTCAGCGGATCCACTCAGCGAAGAAGACCACCCCGTACGCCGCCTACATCGCCGCACCGAAGGACACCCCAGGGCCCCTGGCACCGGCCACGACCCGGTTCCGCACCGACAAGATCGACGCCACGGGCAAAGTCACGCTGCGCTACGACGGCCAGCTCTTCCACATCGGCATCGGCCGAGCCCACGCCCGAACCCACGTCGTTCTGATCGTTGAGGACCGCGAGATCACCATCGTGGCCAAGGCCACCGGAGAGATCCTCCGCGAGCTCACCCTGGACCCCACGCGGAAGTACCAGCCACAACGAAAAACACCCCGAACCTGAGGGTTCGGGGTGTTTCCGATGTACTGAGACATCACAATGGTGGGCCCTGTGGGGATCGAACCCACGACCCATGGATTACTGGGTCCGGACGCCACTGGTAGACCGCGCAGTCATCCTCACCTGGTTGTGGCTTGGCGCCGTTGGCATCTCCCCCACGGTTGAGGTTCGCCCCCAGCTTGCTGCGGCAAGCCTCAGCCTGCTGGAAGGCGAACAAAGGTCTGAGCAGGCCGGTCTCAATCCAGAGAGGCCAGCAGATCCGCGCAGGCGATCTCGCAGCGCCGGCACGCCTCCGCGCAGACCCGGCAATGCTCATGCATATCCACGTGCTTTTCGCACTCTTCGGCGCAGGACCGGCACGCCGTCCGGCACGTTTCGAGCGCGGCGCGGTTGACGTCGATGTTGTTGCCGGTCTGGCGGGAGAGCACCCTCCCGGTGGTCTCGCAGAGGTCGGCGCAGTCCAGGTTCAGACGGATGCACTGGGTCAGCTCCGCGACCATGTCCTCGGCCAGGCAGGCGTCGGCGCAGGCGGTGCAGGTCTGCGCGCACTCGAAGCAGGCCTCGATGCATTCGGCCAGTTTCTGGGTGTCGATGCCGCCGAGATCCTTCGGGTACGTCTCCAGCATCGAGCTCACGTGATGAGTCATGGTCTCGCTCTTTCTGTCGATCCGAACGGAGCGGGCTGGCAGGCACCAACCCGCTCCGTTGACCATAGACAGCGACCGGCAGGAGGCGGAAGGGCGAAGCCATGAAGAGTTCGTGAAGACGCGCGGGCCGGGACACCGCCCCTTTCACGCTTACTCGGCGGGCTGGAGCTCGCTTTCGACGAACCACTTGTGGTTGGCCATCTCCATGCCATCGATCGTGGTGTCGACCATGTACACGGTCTCCTCGGTCGAGCTCTCGATCGTCGCCTCGGCGCCCTCCATGCCGGGCATGTGATCGGCCTCCAGCACGACCTCGGTACCCGCCGGAAGAGGCGCCTCACCCGGATCTTCCAGCTCCTCGTGCACGACCCACTTGTGGTCGACGACGGGCTCGCCACCATCTGTGGGCGTGTAGCTCACCGAGTAGGCCGTCGTATCGAAGGCACCGGTGATCGTCGCCTCTGACCCCGCCATGCCGGGCATGTGGTCAGCGGTGAGAACCGCCGTCGAGTCGATCGGATAGGTGGAATCGGCTGCGGCCTCGATGCCCTCGGGCGGGGGCCCGCCCTCGGGATTGTGCCCGGCCATACCCCCGGAACCATGATCCATGCCCATGTCCATATTCGATGACTCGGACGATGTCGACGGCGCAGCCGCCGCCTCGGACGCCGTCTGCGACGGTGCGGGTTGTGCGTCTTCCTCCTCCGCGGTGCCTCCGCAGGCGGTCAGCGCGAGCATGCTCACCGCTGCGGTAGCGGCCATGCTGGTAGTCCAGATGGACTTCTTCATCTCGTCTCCTTCGTTGATGTTCCTTCAGGCGTGGATGGCCTGAAAGTCTCTATGCCAACCCTGCGACAACAGACTGGCGAAGAATTGATGGCCACGCTGACGACCCGGGTCAGGTCTGATTCTTTGCCCATTCGACCGACCCCTCAGCGGTGAGGTCGAGGCCGCGCAGCGTCTGCGCATTGAGCGCGACCACCACCGTAGAGGCGCCCATGAGCAGCGCGCCGATGGCCATGGGCATGACGAACCCGATGGGGGCCAGCACACCGGCTGCCAGCGGCACCGAGATCAGGTTGTAGCCGGCAGCCCACCAGAGGTTCTGCACCATCTTGCGGTAGGAGGCGCGCGAGAGCCGCACGACCGAGACCACCGCGCGCGGATCCTCGGAGGCGAGGATGATCCCGGCCGAGGCGATCGCGACGTCGGTTCCGGCGCCGATCGCGAGCCCGACATCGGCCTGGGCCAGAGCCGGAGCATCGTTCACACCATCGCCGACCATCGCGACCTTCTTGCCCTGTTCCTGCAACTGGCGGACCCGGGCGCTCTTCTCCTCGGGACGGACCTGAGCCTCGATGCGGTCGATGCCCAATTCGCGGCCAACGGCCTCGGCGACGTTGTGGGCATCGCCGGTCAGCATCGCCGTCTCGATCCCCAGGCGGTGCAGGGCCTCGATCGCCTCGCGGGCGGCCGGACGGACCTCGTCGGCCAAGGCTAGGGCCCCGGCAACTCGGCCCTCGACGAGGACGTGCAGAACGATCCGCCCGTCCTGAGCCCATTCGTCGGTGAACAGCGGCTCCGCACCGGCCTGGCTGAGCAGCGCGGGGCCACCGACGCGGATGTCGGTGCCCTCGACGGTGGCCGAGACGCCGACCGCGGTCGCGCTGTCGTGGCCGGTGGCCTGCGGCACGGCAAGGTTACGGTCTTGTGCGGCGGCCACGATCGCCCGCGCCAGAGGGTGCTGGCTCTGCGCTTCGGTCGCGGCCGCGAGGGCCACGAGACGGTCCTCGTTCATGCCCGCCGGGGCGTTTGGTGCCAGCTGCACGCCCAGCAGAGCGGGCTCGCCGAGGGTGAGGGTGCCGGTCTTGTCGAAGACGACGGTGTCGATGCTGCGCACGAGCTCAAGGGCCTTGCGGTCCGAGACGAGGATGCCCTGGCGGGCGGCCCGTCCGGTCGAGATCGAGACGACCAGCGGGATCGCAAGCCCCAGAGCGTGGGGACAGGCGATGACCAGGACGGTGACAACACGGACCAGCGCCATGCTGGGTGTGCCGAGGATCGCCCACACGACGGCGGTGATCGCGGCAGCGAGGAGGGCGAACCAGAACAGCAGGTTCGCCGCCTTGTCGGCCAGGCGCTGGGCGCGGGTCGAGGAGGACTGAGCGTCCTGGACCAGGCGCTGGATACCGGCCAGGGCCGTGTTCTCGCCGATCTCGGTGACCTCGAGGGTCAGCGGTCGATCGGTGGCCACGGTGCCGGCCACGACCCGGTCACCCCGCCCGCGCGTGACGGGCACCGACTCGCCGGTGACCATGGACTCGTCCACGTCGGCCGCACCCTCGACCACCTCACCGTCGGCGGGGATGCGTCCGCCCGGACGGACCAGCACGCGGTCGCCCACGGCGAGGTCCGAGGGCGCGACCGTTCGCGTCGAGCCGTCAGGGTCGAGCACCTCAGCCTCGTCGGGCAGCAGGGCCGCGAGCTCATCGAGCGCGTTGGAGGTGCGGGCCAGAGACGCCATCTCGACCCAGTGCCCCAGCAGCATGATCACGACCAGCAGTGCCAGCTCCCACCAGAACTCCAGGTCCGGTGGCAGCAGCCCGAGGTGGCTGCCCCAGGATGCGAAGAACGCCACCGAGATGCCCAGGGTGATCAGGGTCATCATGCCGGGTTTGCGCTGCCGGAGTTCGTCGACCGCACCGGTCAGGAACGGGCGGCCGCCCCAGACGTAGAGCACGGTGCCGAGGATCACGGGGACCCAGGTGATCAGTGCGTTGTCCGGCAACTGGTAGCCCAGCAGGTGCGCGAAGCTGCCGCTGAGAAAGATCGTGGGGATCGAGATGACCAGGGAGATCCAGAACAAGCGGCGGAACATGGCGACGTGGTCATGTCCACCATGGCCTCCATGGTCACCGTTTCCCTCGTGGCCGCCGTCACCCGAGTGCTCGTCCTGGGAATCGTGGGGGTGATCGGGGGTGGGGGCCTCGCGTAAGGGCGAGGCTCCACCATGGTGGTGGGCGTGCGAATCCGTCATAGTTGCCTCCTCATTCTCGACAGTACCCCCCGGGGGTATATTTGGCGAGGGGTTTCCGGGAAGTTGTGATGCTTCCTAAGCCCACCCCGGCCACCAGGGCGGGCAGGTAGTGGATAGCGGTCAACCCGACCTAAGCCCACCCCGGCCACCAGGGCGGGCAGGTAGTGGATAGCGGTCAACCCGATCAGAGCCAGCCCCCGAGCTGCGCCGATGCCGCTCAGCCGCTTCCGCGACAGAGCCGCGCCTACGGCGCTCATCGCCGGGACCATCTCCTGGCGCTTAGAGGCCTCGCTCATGGTCGTCTCCCTGAAGTTGTCTTGTTGCGGTAAGTCCCGCCCGGGGGGCATTCTCGGCCCTGGTCAGCTCACAGCCCAGCTGTCACAGCAGCTGCTGTGTGGTCGCTCCCCCGTCGACCGTGCGCAGCACCTGGTTTTTTGCCATCAGCAGCGCTTCTACGTCACCGTCATCGGTGCGGCTGGCCCCCAGGGCGGTGATCTCCCCGAGGGGTTCTTCACTGGAGGTCCAGTTAACCCCGGCATCGGTGCTGGTCAGCAGGCGCCCGTCGATCCCTGTGGCGGCGATGGTGCGGTCGTCGGCCCAGGCCACCAGTGAGGCCAGCTGGGGGGTGTTCAGGGAGGTCCAGCTGGCGCCGTCGTCGGTGGAGCGCAGCACGCCGTTTTCTGTGGTGGCCAGCACCGCTCCCGATTTCGGGGACACGGCCAGAAAAGCCGGGGCCGAGGGAATGGCGCGCATCTGCCAGGTGCGCCCGTCGGGGCTGAACCGTAGTTGCCCATCGAAGGCGATGATCCCGGTGGGCCCGGCAGCCAGGGCGTGGAAATCCGATTCCCCGCCGCGAGAGAGCACACTCCAGCTCTGCCCGCCGTCGGCGGATTCGGCCAGCCCCAATGGCTCGGGTAGGTCCACGCCCAGGCCGGGGTGGCCTGAGGCCAGGTAGCGGCCGTCGGCGGCGATGGTGAAGCCCATCAGATCCACGATGGGCCCGGCTCTGGTCAGGTCCCCGTCCTCGAGACGGTAGAGGCCCTCGTGGGTGGCCAGCAGCACGGCCCCGTCGACCGGGGCGCGCGTGATGGCATGAACATGGGTGATCGCCGTGGCCTCGCCGGCGCCCTCACCGGAGGGGGCCGATGTGGAGGTACCCGGCTGCGGGGAGCAAGCTGCGACCGCCAGCCCGGTCCCTGTGACCAGGCCCAAACCGAGGAGAGCCCGTCGGGGCATGAGCGTCATCGGCGGTATCTCATCTCGATCATCATTCCGGCCTCGCCGTGGTACAGGTTGTGGCAGTGGACCATCCAATCCCCGGGATTGTCGGCTTGCAGTTGCAGGGCCAGGGATTGCATCGGGGCGAGCATGACCGTGTCTTTGCGTAATCCGTTGGGCAGGGCGAAGGTGTGGCCGTGGACGTGCAGCGGGTGGGCCATCATGGTCTGGTTGGCCGCGTCCAGCTGGACGCGTTGGCCTTCTCGGATGATCAGCGGGTCATTCTTGCCGTATGGAGCGCCGTTGAACCCCCACTGGTAAGGGTCCATCTGTCCGGTCAGCGCCATAGGCAGGGCCACTTCGACGTCCCGGGTCTCCAACCGGGCGCTGTCGGCCGGTTCCAGTTCGGCGCCGATCAAGGCCGGGCAACGCAGTTCCTTCGGCGTCACCGTCGGGGCCGGTGCGGAGCCGGAGCCGGTGCGGATCAACGCCATGGCCTGGCCGTCCTTGCCCATGGGGGCGGCCACGAACGGGAAGACCCCGTCAGCTATGGTGACGATCGCGTCGTAACGTTCGCCCATGCCGATGGCCAGCGCGTCCGTCTCCTGCGGCTTCACGGGGAACCCATCGGTGTGGGTCACCTCCATGCGGTGCCCGCCGAGAGCGACGGTGAAGATGGTGTCGGCGGCGGCATTGATAATCCGCAGCCGCACCCGATCCCCCGGCTTGGCGGCCAGCACATCCGGGGCCTCCGGCGCCTTGCCGTTGACCAGGTAATGCGGGTAGGTCACGTCCCCGGCGTCCTCGCCGTAGGGCGAGTCTCTACCGCCCTTCATCGGTGCGTGATCCATACCGCCCATAGCCTCCGGGGAGCTCATGCCTATGTCCCCGTGGTCCATTCCGGTCATGCCCCCGTGGCCGGCCCCGCTCCCACTGGAGGAGGTGAGCGCCTGGAGCACGTCCTCGGGCGTGCGTCCCGTGCCGTCGAGCCAGTCATCGAGCACGAGCACCCATTCGTGGTCGTAGCACCCTGGTTCTTTCGGGTCATCGATGATCAGCGGAGCGTACAGAGCCCGGTCCAGCTGGAGCCCGACGTGGGGGTGGTAGAAATAGGTCCCCGGATCCGGTGCGGTGAAATCGTAGGTGTAGGTGCTCCCGGTGGCGATCGGGTCCTGTGTCAGCCCTGGCACCCCGTCGGCAGCGGCTTCCAGGGCGATGCCATGCCAATGCACGGTGGTCTCGGCCGGCAACTGGTTGTCGACGGTGATCCGTAGCCGGTCCCCGGCCGTGGCCCGGATCAGCGGTCCAGGGACCGTGTCACCGTAGGCCCACGTATCGACCTGCAAGCCTCCCAAGTCCAGGGTCGCCGGCTGCGCGACAAGCGTCTTCTCCACCAGAGCCCGGCCGGGAAGTGACGGTGCCGCGGAGGAACCCGCAGCAGGTGCACCCCCTGCCAGGACACCAGCACCGAGCAGGCCGAAGCCACCAGTCAACATCCGTCTGCGGGAAACCTGATTCATGATTCCTTTCCGAGGCACAGCAGGGCACGAACGACGACAACCATTCTGGATCCGCGCACAGGCGTAGAGACCGGGATTATTTTGAAGATTCAGCGAAGATCGCAGATGACCTGCGCTCTTGCGGTCACCCGATCACAGCGTGGGGACGACACTGGAGGCATGAACCCAGGCATCGATTCCCCGTCCCATCCGGGACGGGTGCTCGTGGTCGACGACGAGAAGGCCCTAGCGCAGATGATCGCGACGTATCTCTCCCGCGCCGGCTACACCGTGGACCAGGCCCACACCGGCCCCGCGGCCCTTGAAGCAGCCCGAAACCAGCACCCGGATGTGGTGGTCCTGGATCTGGGGCTGCCAGGTCTGGACGGGATCGAGGTGTGCCGTGCCCTTCGGTCTTTCTCCGAGTGCTATGTGCTCATACTCACCGCCCGTGGGGACGAGGACGACAAGCTGACCGGACTGGAGGTGGGCGCCGATGACTACATCACCAAGCCCTTCAGCGTGCGCGAACTCGTCGCACGGGTCCAGGCCGTGCTGTGACGCCCGCGCACCGTCACCGTTCGAGAGGCCCCATGGGTCTTCGGGGACCTGGTCATCGACCTCGCTGCCCACGAGGCCCGGGTGAGCGGGGCCGCGGTCGCACTGACGCGCACCGAGTTCGATCTTTTGGCCACACTCTCGGCCGGCCCCGGACGGGCCTACTCCCGCCGTCAGCTCATCGACATCGTGTGGGGTCCGTCCTGGGTGGGCGACGAGCGGATCGTGGACGTGCACATCGGGCATCTGCGCCGCAAACTCATTGAGGCACACCCCGATCTTGACTGCATCAGCACGGTCCGAGGGGTCGGTTACCGCATGGCAAGCCGATGAGCAGGCACCGCCCACGAGGCTTGGCCTCCCGGTTCTTCCTGGCGCAAACCATCGTGGTGATCGCCAGCATCCTCGCCGCGGTCCTCGCCGCCTCCAAAGTGGGCCCGGCGATCTTTCACGAGCACCTGCTGCGCGCTGGGGCCGGGCACGACGCCACCCAGCTGATGCATGTGGAACAGGCCTACCGCGACACCAACCTCTGGACCCTGGGGATGGCCCTGGCCACTGCCCTGGTATGCGCCCTGGGCGTCACCTTGGTGTTCACCCGCCGCCTCCAGCGCCCGATCGACGCACTCACCCACGCGGCCCAGGCCATGGCCCGCAGCCGCTACGACACCCGGGTCCCCGCCATGGGCGCCGGCGCTGAGGTGGACGCCCTCGCCGGGGCGTTCAACACCATGGCCGCCCAGCTGGAGCGCACCGAAGACACCCGCCGACGGATGCTCTCCGACCTGGCCCACGAGATGCGCACCCCCATCTCCGTGCTCACGGTCTACCTGGAGGCGCTCCAGGACGAGGTCGCCCACTGGGACGAGACCACCAGCGAGCTCATGGGTGAACAGCTCGCCCGCCTCACCCGTCTGGTGGAAGACATCAACGACGTCTCCCGCGCGGAGGAAGGCCGCATCATCCTGGACCGCACCGAACAACCTGTGGCCGAGCTGGTGCGCGCGGCCGCCGAGGCCTACCGGGAGGCCTACGCCGCCGAAGGTGTGGCCCTGAACATCGACGTCGACGAGACCGCCGGGGACATCGAGGCCGACCGGCAACGCATGGGCCAGGTGCTGGGCAACCTGCTCTCCAACGCCCTGCGCCACACCCCAGCCGGCGGACAGGTCACGCTCAGCGCCAACCGGCAGGGCCCAGGGCGGGTGGCCATCCGTGTCGCCGATACCGGCGACGGCATCAGCCTGGAGCAAATACCTCACCTTTTTGAACGTTTCTACCGCGGTGACACCGCCCGCGACCGCGACCATGGTGGCTCCGGGATCGGCCTGACCATTTCCAAGGCCCTGGCCGAAGCCCACGGCGGACGTCTCACAGCCACCTCGCCGACCTCGACATTGCCTAGATCAACCCACATAGCGCGCCTCAAAACGGCGATCACTTTCTACAGCGGA
>NZ_JBFCSN010000004.1:0-162504 GCF_051370785.1 Rothia sp. HC945
CCCCCACCTTTTTTTGTTTAATGTCCGGACCCTGTGGCCCCGGCCCCCGGGGCTGGTGCCCCGGCGCCCCGGGCCCCGGGGCGGGTTCTGGTGTCGGGGTGGTGGGGTGATCACACACCACGCCGCATCGGGACGTGCGGGATCCCTGCCTCGACGTCGGGATCGCCGGATCGGGTGAACCCGAACCGTTCGTACCAGTTCTCGAGATAGGCCTGGGCATGCAGGTCGATCGTCTCACCGTCGTGATCCGCCACGGCGGCGTTGAGCAACGATCCCGCGAGGCCGCGCCCCCGATGAGTGGGCGACGTCGCCACCCTGCCAATCGCGGGCAACCCTGAGGGGCCGCGCAGAACTCGCAATGTCGCTACAGGTACGCCCTCGTCTTCGACCCAGTATGTGGTCGTTGTCGGGTCGAGGTCGGCGCCGTCCAGATCCTGTTCTGACGTGATGCCCTGTCCCATCGTGAAGACCTCATACCGTAGCCGGGCGAGCCCGTACGTGGTCCGGGGGTCCAGTTGGAGCCAATGTCCGCTGCGCACTTCCAAGTGGTTGTCGGACCGGTCCGGACGCTCGTGGTCTGCGAATTCTGAGCTCATGGGTCCACGGTATCCGACCCGGCGGCGCCGCATCCCAGTTCCGCTCCGACGGTTCGCGACTCACGCATATACTTTCTTGAGGTGCTTCATCCGTTTTGCCCAGAGCGTTTGTGTACTTTTGCTCAGTCCGGGCCAATGCCCGGTTCGCCTGATGATCCTCGGAGTTCTACGTGGTCCTTGCCTTCGTCGTATGCGCTTTGTGCCTTGTCGTACCTGGGTTGTTGATCACCTGGGCAACAAAGGTCCAAGGGTTCGACGCATTGGCCCTCGCCCCGGTGGTGTCGTTGTTCTGCCTGGGCTCAAGTGCGTTGATTGGTGGCCAGCTGGGCCTCCGCTGGGGATGGTGGATGCCCCTTGGCTTGGCCGTGGTCCTCGCGGCCATTCTGGCCGCGATCGTTCGCCCGACCTACCGTCGTCGTCTCGGTGGTAGAGAGCCCGAGCCCCAATCGACGATCACAGCGGCGCTGCCCGTCATCGGCAGTCGGAAGTTTTCGGGGGCGGCCTGGATTGGGCTGGCCCTGGGCGTGGTCGTCGGCATCTGGCAGACGGCCCATATCACCGGGGGAATGGAGCACTTCTCTCAGGCATTCGACAACACCTTCCATCTCAACGCCGTCCGGTACATCGCCGACCACGGGAACGCGTCCCCGCTGTTCGTCGGAACCCTGAATTCCGGCGGGACGCCCGGATTCTTCTATCCGTCCGTGTGGCACTCCCTCGGGGCCATCCTGGTGACGACGACGGGCATTTCCGTCCCCGCGGCCACGAACGTGGTCACTTTCTGCACCACGGCACTCGTGTGGCCGATCAGCATCATGTTCCTGATCCGCTCCCTCACCCGTAATCGCTACTCCTGGCTCGTGGCCGGAGCGCTCTCGGGGGCGTTCGTGGTTTTCCCGGTTCTGCTTCAGACATACGGAATCCTGTACCCCAACCTCCTGGGCAACGCCGCCGTCCCGGCAGGTCTGGGGCTCGTGGTTTGGGCGTTGCGCGGTGGGCCCGATTCCCGACTTCTCCGCCCACAAGCGCTGACCCTGGGTGCCATGGCAGGTATAGGGATTTCCCTCTCGCATCCGAATGCGATCGTTTCTCTGGTCGCCGTCGCCGTTCCCGCCACGATCGCGCGGATCGCATCCCTGGTCGCCGGGATGCTCAAATCCACGGGGAGTCGTTCCCTTCCTGCCGCGCCAGGGAGGCGGAGGCATCCGATCCCGGAAATCCTGCTTCTCCTGGTATGCCTCGCGGCTGTGCCCGTGCTGTGGATGATGCTGCGTCCGAAGACCTTCCAGCCCGAGGCGGTCAAGCAGATTCCGGTTTCCGGGTCCGTGGTGGATGCCCTGAGCCTGGCGCCGTCCGGATACAGCATTTCCTGGGTGATCGTCGGTTTCATCGTCGTCAGCGCTGTGGTTCTTCTGTACCTCCGGCGTCACGCGTGGATGGTTTTTGCTTATGCCATCCTCGTGGTGCTGTACACGGCCGTCGAATCGATGCCTTGGGACTGGAGAGATGCTCTGACGGGCGTCTGGTACAACGATCCGTATCGATTGACGGCCCTGTTCCCCGTCATCGGAATCCCCATGATCGCCATTGCGGTCGGTTGGGCGGTCCAGGAACTCTACGCCAGCATCTCCGGGTGGCGGGCCGTGGGTGTACGCCGGCCACTGGAGGGGGAAGCGGAAGGTCGGATGCCTCCCCGCCCCAAAGCTCGGCCCGCCCTCGCCCAAACGGCCAAGATCATTCTGGGGCTGATTGCCGTGGTCGCGGTGTCCGTGCCGATCTTTGCGGCCGAGTCCATGAAGGAAGGCCGCACTCTCGCCCACGAGCAATTCGAAACCACCCCGAGCTCCGAACTGGTGACGCCGGATGAGCTCGACGTCCTCCACCACGTCCCCGACTACGTTCCGCGCGATGACACACTCATGGTCAACCCATGGACTGGAGGGTCTCTCGCGTATGCGCTGACCGGACAGAAGGTCAGCTCCTACCACCTCCTCGAGACGCGCACCCCCGAGATCGATCGGCTGGACAAGACGTTGAACACCGCCCTGGCGGACCCCAGTGTGTGCCAGGACGTCGAGCGCGTCCGCGGGTACTATGTCCTGGACTTCGGCACACGCGAGATGAACGGCGTCAATCACGCATCCGTCTACGGCGGCCTGCGAGGACTCGAACAAACCGGCGTGGCCCAGACGGTGTACCAGACCGGAAACGCGAGGCTTCTGGAGGTCACCGCCTGCGGCTGATCCCATCGGTTAGAAATTTCACGATGACCCGGCAACCGCACGTGGGCGAAGCTACTAGGATTGTTGGAGTTTGCTCGAAATGCACCACTACTGATCGGAGCCATGGAGCCCATGGAATGGTTGAGCCTCGTCCCCGCCCTGGCCGTCTGCATCATTCTGCTGATCGTGCCGGGCCTTCTGGTCACGCTCGCCGTTCGCATGCGCGGATTCGACGCGGTCGCACTGGCTCCCGCGGTATCGATCGGCCTGATCGCCGTCAGCGCCGTGCTGGCTCCCATCGCCGGGATCGGGTGGGCCCTCTGGGTCCCGTTCGCGGGCGGGATCGTGACGGCACTCGTCTTCGGGCTCATCGCGTGGGGATTCAGGGCCGGCCGGATCGAGGACTATCCCGTCCGATCGACGCCCCGTGCCAGAACGAAGAACGGTACTTCCGCCAGTCACGACGACGTCGAACGGGCGCCGTGGAACTCCGAGGCGGGATCGGACGGATCGACGTCGTCCCGCGGCTCCTTCCGTTGGACCGGCCCCGGGCGTCTCGGCGGTGACCTGGTGCCGGCCCGGTGGTTCTCACGGGGCCAACTCGCCTACTGGGGCTCCTTCGTCATCGCGGCCTTGGTCATGCTCCGGACCATCACGAATGCCATCGGCGCACCGGATCGGTTCTCCCAGACCTTCGACAACAATTTCCATCTCAACGTCATCCGGTACATCGTCGAGCAGCACAACGCCTCGTCCATGACGGTCAGCGCAATGACCGCGGGCGGGGGCGCACCGACCTTCTACCCGGCGGCATGGCACGACGTCGTGTCCTTGGTCTTCACGGCCACCGGACAGGGCTCGATCCCCATGGCCACCAACGCCATGATCGTGACGGTCGCCGTCGTCGTCTGGCCGTTGTCGGTTCTGTACCTGATGCGATCGATGATGCGGTTCAACCTTCCGACCGTGCTCGCGGCAGGCGCCGTACTCTCAGGGTTCGCGGCCTTCCCGATCCTGCTGATGTACTTCGGCGTGCTCTACCCGAACTTCCTGGGCATCGCGCTGATCCCGGCGGGCCTCGGGCTCGTGATCAATGTGCTGCGGGTCTCCGCGATTCGCCGGGTGACCACGATTCAATCGATTCTCCTCGGCATCGTCGTGGCTCTCGGCATCGGATTCGCCCACCCCAACGCGGTCATGTCCCTGGTCATCATGACCGTCCCGATTCTTCTGGTGCGTGGGGCCGTGCAGATCTGGCGCGCGGTGAACCGCAGGACGAGGGTCGGCGTCGTGATCATTCAGGTCATCCTGATTGCCGCGGGACTCTGGGTGATCTGGTACCTGTGGGGCATAGTCCGACCGGAAGCCGGAGCCGCAACGTGGGGTCCGGCGACCTCGGATACCCAGGCGTTCGGCGAGGCCCTGCTCAACAGTCCCTTGAGCCTCACCCAGGCACAGTGGGTGCTCTCGATCCTCGCGATCCTGGGCACCCTCGTGGTCCTCTACACCCGACGCAACGTCTGGCTCGCCCTCGTCTACGGCGTGCTGATCTACTACTACATTTGCGTGCGCTGGCTCCAGTGGGACCAGGACCGAATGTGGGCCACCGGTGTCTGGTACAACGACCCCTATCGTCTGGCTGCCCTGCTGCCCGTGGCCGCGGTGCCCCTGGCCCTCGTCGGCATCCACTGCATCACGCAGGCCCTGATGGGTTCGGCCGTGGTCGAGCGGTGGAAGCACAGGGGATCGCAGGTGCTCGGCGTCGTCTCGGCCCTCACGGTCATCCTGGCGCTTGCGCTGACGCAGTTCGCCCGGCCCCTCAACGACATGGTCAACGCGTCCTACTGGAGCTACTATGCGTCCGAGGACGCCCAGCTGGTCGACAGCGACGAACTCGACGTCATCAATCACATCGACGATTACGTCCCGGACGAGGACACCGTCATCGTGAACCCGTGGACGGGTGGGGCACTCGCCTACGCCCTGGCCGACCGACACGTCACGGCCGCACACACGCTCTACACGCCCACCGATAACGCGAAGATCTTCGACGGCTCACTCAACCAGGCGAACCAAGACCCGAAGGTCTGCCAGGCCGTCAAGGACGACGACGCCGAGTACGTTCTGGACTTCGGAACCGACGAGGTCAATCAGGGCGACCACTCGGGCGCGTTCCAGGGGCTGCAGAACCTGGAGGAGAGCGGTGTGGCGACCCCCGTCTACCAATCCGGGGATGCCAAGCTGCTCAAGATCACGGCGTGCGAGTGACCCGTCGATCCGCACGACACGGGGGAACGCAGAGGGCACATCGCGTCCTCGGCGTTTCCCGGATTCAAGCAGATTCCGGCCGAAGACGTCATTCGGGCGTTCGTCCGGTCGGTCGAAGGCGTCGAGAACGGGCAGGTCCTGACCGTTTGGGGCTGACTCTTGGGCGCACGCAATTCCGTGCGCGAGTCACGAGAGCCGAAGCGCTTCGGGTGCCCGGTCCCACACGTATTCTTCGCCGGTCCTCAGGTAGTTCCAGGGCGCAACCGGTAGGCTAAGGACCACTATGGCTAAAATTCCAGACGCTCACCCCACGTTGAGCTGCCTCATCATCATGCCCGCATGGAATGAGGAAGAAGTCATCGGGTCGACGATCCGTGAGCTTCAGTCCACCATGCCCGCCTACGACCTGCTGGTCGTCGACGACGGTTCCACGGACGACACCTCGCGCATTGCGCGTGCCGCGGGCGCGAGCGTTCTGCAACTGCCCTACAACATGGGCGTTGGGGGAGCGATGCGTGCGGGGTTCAAATACGCCCAGCGCCTGGACTACGACCGGGCGATCCAGGTGGACGCGGACGGGCAGCACGACCCCCGCGACATTGAAAGGGTCCTCGAAGGTCTGGAGCAGGCGGATATTTCCATTGGTGCCAGGTTCGCCGAACGAGGCACATACAAGGCCAAGGGCCCCCGCCGGTGGGCCATGGGAATGCTCGCCGGGATGTTCTCCCGCATAGCCAAGACCCGACTCACCGACGTCACCAGCGGCTTCCGGGCGGCCAACCGCCGCGCGATCGCCCAGTACTGCCGGTACTTCCCCGCCGAATACCTCGGGGACACCGTCGACTCTCTGGCCATGGCCCTTCGCGCCGGCCTTTCGGTCACGCAGGTCCCGGTCGAGATGAGGGCAAGGCAAGCCGGAACACCGTCCAACAACCCGTGGAAGTCCGCGATCTACCTGGTCAGGTCGATGTTCGCGTTCTTCATCTCGATGACGCGCAAACGCATTTCCCTGAACGACGCCGAGGGAGGCCACGAGTGAATACAGCATCCATATTCTTCCTGGTTCTTGGGCTGATCCTCGTCATCGCCGTGATCCGCCTGGTCAGGAACCTCAAGCTGCGTGAGAAGTACGCTGCCCTGTGGCTCCTCACGGCGGTCGTCATCGCGATCCTGATGATCTTCCCCAGACTCCTGGACTCTCTCGCGTCCCTCGTGGGCGTGGTGACACCCGTGAACCTGCTGTTCCTCATCGGCCTGGTTCTCCTCCTGGGGGTGTGCCTGCACCTCTCCCTCGAGATTTCGAGGCTCGAGGACGAGACCCGGGTCCTGGCGGAGGAAGCGGCGATCCAGCGTTCCCTGCTCAACCGCCAATTGGAGAACGTGGAGAGGAACCGCAACCCGACGTCGTCGATGCCCATCATCCAGGTTGACGCCACTGGGGAGCCCCACACGATAGAGACCCACGGGTCCAGCGCGGCTGGGACCGATGGCCGGAAGGACGAGAACTCGCGTCCTTCGGAACCAAAGACTGACCACCGGATCACCGGAGATCCCCACGACCCGACGGAGAAGCCATGACCGTTGACATTCTGTTCCCCTACTACGGAGACGTCGCCCTGATGAAGCAGGCCGTCCGCTCCGTGCTGCACCAGACCAACACGGACTGGCGGTTGATCGTCGTCGACGACGGCTATCCCGACGACTCGATCCCCGGCTGGTTCGAGTCCCTGAACGACGACCGCGTGACCTACATGCGCAACGAGAAGAACCTCGGAGCCAACGGGAACTACCGCAAGTGCCTGGGCTTCGTCGAGAACGAGCTCGTGGTGGTCATGGGCGCCGACGACGTCATGCTCCCCAACTACATCGACTGGTTCGTGCACGCCGCCGAGGCCCACCCCGAGGCGAACATCTTCCAGCCCGGGGTATTCGTGATCGACGAGAACAACGCGCCCTCGAACACCATGGTCGAGAAGACCAAGGCGTACTACCGTCCTGACCGCACCACGGTGCTCGACGGAGAGGGCCTGGCGGTCTCGATCCTCCGCGGTGATTGGCTGTACTTCCCCTCGCTCGGTTGGCGTGCGGAGACCATCGTGGGTCTCGGCTTCCGCGAAGGATTCGACGTCGTCCAGGACATGTGCCTGGTCATGGACGTTGCGATGACCGGTGGCGCGCTCTTCTACGACGAGACCGCGGCCTTCATGTACAGGCGCCACAAGGCATCGGACTCCTCCTGGCGCGCACTGGACGGCACCCGTTTCGATGAAGAGCGCCGTTTCTTCGAGACCATGGCCGAGGAAATGGGCGCCATGGGTTGGTCCAAGGCAGCCACCGTGGCCCGCCTGCACGTCTCCTCGCGTCTGCACGCGGCGAGCCTCTTGCCGAAGGCGGCACAAGCCAAGAACTGGGGCGGAGTCAAGAACCTGGCATCCCACCTGGTCAAGTAGGGCGTTACATGGTTCGTGCAGGTGAGGGCGAAGCCCCCGAGGTCAGCGGACTCGGTTCGGAGGTCACCGCGGAGAACACGGCCGGCCAGAGGTCTGTGACCAAGAAGGAATCCACCGGAATCCTTCTGGCCTCCATGGTCTCGGCGGTTTCGGCGTTGGGCGCAACTTTCATCGCCAAGCACGCGCTCGCGGGCGAAGAGGTCACGGAATTCCTGGTCTTCTGGTCCGCGCTCTTCGGGATCTACGGGATCGTTGCGGGCCTCCAGCAGGAGACGACGCGCGCGGTCGGGGCCGCCCAATTGCACACCGGAGATGCGGGACCCTCGCGTCCTGGGGCACGGGTCATGGCGGTCGCGGGCGGTTTCGGCATCGTCATCGCTCTGCTGGTCGCCGTCACGTCGCCGGTCTGGGCGCACGGACAAGTTCCCACCGGCACCGGATTCGCCGTGGCCATGCTCTGCATCGGACCGTGCCTGTATGCGATGCACTCGGCCATGAGTGGTGCCGCCGCCGGGCGCGACCAATGGTTCCAGTTCTCTGCCCTGGGCGGCGGCGAGGCGGGATGGCGTCTGATCGCGATGATCGCGGTGGCCCTGATCGCCGGGTCGATCGGCGGACTCGAGGCCGCCGCAGTCTCCCCGGTTCTGCTGTGGATGTTTATCGCCGTGTTCACCTCGGAGGGCCGCAAGACGTTCTCGGCGAGGGCCGACGTCGGCGCCGGCCGCTTCGTGCAGAACGTCCTGTTCGCGATGGGTTCCTCGGCCGCCTCTGCGGTCCTGATGGTCGGATTGCCGGTGGTCCTCAAGGCCAGCGCCGGCGCGGATGCATCGACGTACACGAAGATCTCCATGGGGGCGCTGATCCTCGCGATCTCCATTACGCGCTCGCCGATCATGATCCCGTTGCAGGCCTTCCAGGGTGTCGCCATTTCGGCTTTCCTCAAACAGCGGCATCGTCCCGTGGCCGCGATGCTCAAACCGTCGGCGGCGCTACTGGGGATCGGTCTCTTCGGGGCGATTCTGGCCTGGATCATCGGGCCGTGGCTGTTTTTCCTCATCTATGGTCCCAAGCCGGAGGAAGCGGCCGCGTATCACGACGTCATCCACGGATGGTTGCTGGGTACCCTGACCTTCGGTTCGGCGATCATGGCTTTGCTGGTCCTCTCCGGGACGGCCATCCTGGCCCTCAACGCGCACCGCATCTACATCTTGGGCTGGGTCGTGGCCGCCGCGATCGCCATCGGCCTGCTGTTCCTGCCGGTGGGGCTCGTGCCGCGCACGATCATCGCCCTCTACGTGGGACCGGCCTGCGGGTTCGCGATCCACCTGGCCGGCATGGTCGTGGCGTCGCGGAAATACCGCCCCGAGTAAGGCGGCGCTCGCCCGCACGCCCGCATGCGACCGGCGAGGTGGCAGTCTCGTGCAGAATTCGCGGGCAAAACCGCACAAACGCGCCACTTCGCGGGAGGGTGCGGGGTACCAGGTGCAGGTGCCAAGCGCAGACGCAGGTGCAGGTGCACAAAATTGCCGCCTCGAGGGGGTGCCGACGACGTCGTGCGCGGCCACGGTTCCGTGAGGTGGCGGTTACCCGATTGGGCGGGGGTTGCCGGCGACATCGTGGCCCTGAGAGTCGGTTGCGCGGTTTGGTTGGGTGGCGGTTGCCCGATTGCGAGGAGTTTTCCGCCGTTAGGTGGAGCTTTAACCCCCACCTAACGGCGGAAACATCTGCCGAATCGGGGAACCGCCACCTCACTCGGACGCCCGGGGCGGGATGCTCGGACGCCGGACGTACTCAGGCGCCTAGATCGTCAACGCCCTCCGGCCCCGGCCGCCGCCAGCGTCCCGGCCCCGTCGCCATCAGCGTCCCGGCCTCGGCCGCCCCAGAACGCCCCGGCCGCCGCCAGAACTCGGTCATCCATAGGTTTCCCGGTGCGCCTTCCGGAGTCGTTGGTACTTTTCGTTGGTTCGGGCCGTGTCCCATGCCTTCTTGAATATGCGCGCCGACTCCGCCTTCTCCGGGTCCTCAGGAGAGGCTTCCCGCTGCTCACGACCATGCGCTCCGCTGACGCCCTTCTTGTCCGCTGGCACGGGACCCTTGTACTTCTTTCCGCCGGGATACTTGGCGTAGCGCCGGGACCTGGTGTATCCCATCTGCAGGAACTTGCGGGCCATGTCCGCACCGACGATGTCCTCCTGCTCGAGGTAGTCCTCGAACATGCCGAGGATGGTTGAGCTGGATCGCTCGGCATCCTGGGGCGTCGCGAATTTCCAATGGGGGAGGATCTCGGACTTGTAGGGTTCGACCTTCAGAACCCCCTGCTCGCCCCGACCGATGCGGTACAACTCCGGATTCTTCCGGAGGTCTTCTTTCTCGACGTCGATCGAGTCATCGAATTCACGTGCCACCACATTGTTTATCCTAGCCACCGCCGGGTGTTGGTCGGCGTGGGCAGTCGGGCGCGGCGGTCGTCGTCCTTGCCTCAACCACCGATCAGGGCGACGCCGGCTACGACCAGCAGCGCCCCGAGCAGGCGCCGTCCCGGTCGGGATTCCTTGAAGACCACCCAAGCAAGCAACGAACCGACCACGATGCTCGTCTCCCTCAAAGGCGCAACCAAGGAAACGGGTTCGCTCTGCATTGCGGTCAGCACGAGGATGTAGGCCGCCGGCGATAGGACTCCGATGCTGACGATCACGGGCCAGTTCGTCTTCACCGAATCTCTCATGAGACGACGACGCGAACTATTCAGCCCACAGGTCATGAAAAGCGCCTGGTAGACCGCGGACAGAGAAAAATACGGGATGGGCGATTGTGCCAGGGCGGTGACGGAATGGTCGTCCCACAGGGTGTAACCGGCAATGAACGCCCCAGTGAGGATCCCCCAGCCGAGGCCGGCGAGCAGTCGCGACCCGTCCATGGCCCCCGGGTCCCTGCCTGGGGCGGCCGTCACCACGATTCCGCCAACGATCACGAGCGCACCCGCCAGCGCCCACCACCCGGGCCGCTCGGACAAGAAGGCGACGGCGACGATCATCGTCAGTATCGGCCCCGTTCCGCGGGCGGCGGGATAGACCACGCTGAGCGGGGCGCGATCGTACCCGGTCTGGAGCGCGAGGTTGTAGCCGATGTGGATGACGGCCGAGACCGCCGGCGCCCAGACGAGTGCGGGACCGTAGACGGACCAGCCGCCTTGCTGGACGACGCACACGATCCCGACCGGTGCCGTGACAAGGGCCGTGACCACCGCATACCACCAGACGAAGGTGTACGAATCACCATGCTTCGCCTTCGCGGCGAGATTCCACACGGCGTGGAGCACCGCGGCAGAGAGAACCATGGCCAATGCTGCTGCGCTCATCCGACCAGTCTAGAGAGGTGACCGCCGGTCGTTCGTGAGGCGTTGGGGCGTAGGGGGGGGCACGCGACGCCCCTCGGGCAGACCGTTCATCCGGATGTGGCAACAAATGTTGCCCAGAGCAAAACTCGCCCCCGGCCAGGCTGAATTTCCGGAGGCGGGATGAGTATCCTTGGTCAGGTAAAGACGACCACAACGAGGTGGTCCAGTCTTCTGAGGAAGGTAATTGACGTGCCCTTAAACCAGCAGTCCGATCCCACCGAACCTGAGTCCACGAGCCCCACCGGCTCGAACGGGACGCACGGAGCCGACGGAGGGGACGGAGAGTCCTGGATCTCCACGTACTATCAGCACGCAACCCGAGACGATGTGGCCGAGTTCAGCGAGGCCGAGCTGGTCGAACGGGCGGAACTGCACCGGAAACTCGCCGAGACCCGCGAACCGCACGGCACCAACATCGAGGTCATCCACCACGGAGCCTCATGGATCCTCATGGTCGTCACCGACGACATGCCGTTTCTCGTCTCCTCGATCACCGCGGAGATCGCGGCTTCCTACGGCGGCTCGAACGCACTGTTCCACCCCTTGTTCCTGGTCCACAGGAACAAGGAGACGGGCGTGATCGAGAGCTTGCGGGGTCTGAACCTCAAACAGCAGGTGGCCAGCGGTGACACCGCTGTGTTGCCCAGCCTGGGGTCCGCCGCAGGTCGCGAGAGCGCGATCGAATCCTGGATTTCCGTGGAACTGATCGGGTGCGATGACGAAGCCACGGCGCAGAACGTCGTCGAGAGCGTGAGATCCGTTCTGCGGGATGCCCGCCATGCCGATGCCGACGCGGAAGCCGTGCGCGACAAGGTCCTGAACCTCTCCGAACGGGTCGGCAACCTGCCGGAACCCGGTCGGGAGAATTCCCAGAACACCCCCGATGCGGCGGAGCACCCCAAGGTGGTCCAGGAGTTCCTGAACTGGGTCGCTCGGGACAATTTCTTGTTCTTCGGGTACAAGGAACGCGACCTCAAGGACGGCCCCGACGGCCTGACAATCTCCGACCGGCCGGGTACGGGTCTCGGCATTCTCTCCGATCAGCACGACGACGCCGAGGAATCGGTCCACCACCGGGTCAAGCACCTCACGGGACTCTCGCAGGACAATGCGCGCGACTCCAAGATCGTCTACGTGACCAAGGCGAATTCCCGGTCGACGATCCACCGGCACGAATACCTGGATTACATCGGGATTCGCGACTTCGATGCGAACGGACGCGTCGTCGGCGAATACGTGATCCTGGGACTGTTCTCCCTCCAGGCCTACTCCCTGCCGGCCACGGAGGCTCCTCTGATGCGTGAGAGGGCCCGGGTGATCCGGAACCGGCTGGGGTTCCAGCCCGGATCGCACTCGGACAAGACGCTCACGGGCATGATCGAGGACTACCCGCGCCTCGAGATGCTCCAAGCCGACCAGGACTCCCTCACGGAGACCTTCGCCGGGATCATCGGGCTCGAGGAACGACGCCGCACCAGGCTGTTCCTCCGTCCGGACGAATTCGGGCGCTTCGTCTCCGCCGTCGTGTTCCTGCCCCGCGACCGGTACAACACGGGCGTTCGCATCCGCATCGAGAACGTTCTCCGCGAAGCCATGAATCTGGCGTCGATCGACTTCGAGGTCAAGCACTCGGCGTCGGCCCTCGCACGCCTCTTCCTGCGCCTGCGCCTGTCCGAGCCGAACCAGATCCCGGACATCGACGTTGCCGAGCTCGAGAAGAAGCTGCAGGACGCTACCCGCTCCTGGCCCGAATCTCTCGAAGCGGCCCTGGGAGGTCCGGGTGCGGCCATCGCCAAGCGCTGGTTGGACGCCGCCCCGGTCACTTACCGTGCCGACTACGAAATTTCCGAGGCCGTCGCCGACGCCGGGATCTTCGAGTCCCTCGAGTCCTCCGGTCCGGAACGCCCGGCCGCCGTGCGCATTCGCCGGCCTCGCGCGGAATCGGACGGCAACGGCGTCGAGAAGGAATACCGCCTCAAGACGTACCTGCGCGAACCGAAGACGCTGACCGAGCTCCTGCCGATCATGCAGAATCTCGGGCTCACCGTGATCGACCAGAAGCCCTACGACCTCTCGACCGCGGACGGGAGCGACTTCCTCCTGTACGACTTCGGGGTGACGTTCCCGGCCGGCGTGGACCCCGAGGACATCGGAGGGCTCTACGAGGACGCCCTGTGCGCCGTGCTCTCCGGGCGCGCCGAGTCCGATTCTCTGGACCGCTTGGTGCTCGCCGAGAAGCTTCCGTGGCACACGGTGGCCGTGCTGCGCGCATACGTGCGGTACCTGGTTCAGCTGGGGACGGGACTGTCCCACGCCTTCATGGCGGACACGCTCCTGGCCAACCCCCGAGTCACACGCCTGGTGGTGCGGCTCTTCGAGTCGAGCTTCGATCCGTCCACGGAGGAGACCGTTGACCAGCGCAAGGCACGGCGCGCCGAGATCACGGAGGAAATCGAGTCGGCCCTGAACGAAGTGCCCACGCTCGACGCCGACAAGATGCTCCGAGCCCTGGCGGAGGTCGTGGCGGCGACCGTCCGGACCAACGCGTACCAGCAGGGTCCGGCGATCGCCTTCAAGCTCATGCCCCAACAGATCACTTCGGCCCCACTGCCGCGGCCCAAGTACGAGATCTGGGTCTACTCGCCCCGAGTCGAGGGCGTGCATCTCCGTTTCGGCGACATCGCCCGCGGTGGTCTGCGCTGGTCGGATCGTCGGGAGGACTTCAGGACCGAGGTGCTCGGCCTGGTCAAGGCCCAGATGGTCAAGAACGCCGTCATTATCCCGACCGGAGCCAAGGGCGGCTTCTTCGCCAAGCAGCTGCCCGATCCCGCGGCGGACCGCGAAGCGTGGATGACCGAGGGGCGGGCCGCGTACAGCCTGTTCATCCGTTCGCTCCTGGACGTCACCGACAACCTGGTGACCTCGGAGAATGGGGAGGAATCGGTCGTGACGCCGGAGGGCGTCGTCGCACTGGACGGCGACGACACCTACCTCGTGGTTGCCGCCGACAAGGGCACCGCGGCGTTCTCGGACCTCGCGAACTCGATCTCGCAGGAATACGGGTTCTGGCTCGGTGACGCGTTCGCCTCGGGCGGTTCCGTGGGCTACGACCACAAGGCCATGGGCATCACCGCCCGTGGGGCGTGGGAATCGGTCAAGAGGCATTTCGCGGAGCTGGGCATCGACTGCCAGAACGAGGAATTCACGGCCGCAGGCATCGGCGACATGTCCGGTGACGTCTTCGGCAACGGGATGCTGCGCTCGGAACACACGCTCCTGGTCGCCGCTTTCGACCACCGGGACATCTTCATCGACCCGACGCCCGACGCGGCATCGTCCTTCGCCGAGCGTCAACGGCTCTACGACCTGCCGCGCTCCTCGTGGCAGGATTACGACAGGTCTCTGATTTCCGAAGGAGGCGGGGTCTTTTCCCGGTCAGAGAAGTCCATCTCCCTGACCCCGGAGATCCGCAAGGTCCTGGGACTGGACGACAGGGTCACTCATCTCGCCCCGGCCGAGCTGGTCTCTGCCATCCTCAAGGCCCCGGTGGACCTGGTCTACAACGGGGGCATCGGCACCTACATCAAGGCGTCGACCGAAACGAATGCGCAGGTCGGGGACAAGGCGAACGACGTTCTCCGTGTCAACGGTGCCGATATCCGGGCCCGCGTGATCGGTGAGGGCGGCAACCTGGGTCTGACCCAGCTCGGACGTATCGAGGCCGCTCGCCAGGGTGTTCTGGTCAACACGGACGCGATCGACAACTCGGCCGGCGTCGAGACCTCCGACCGCGAGGTCAACATCAAGATCATGGTCGACCGCCTGGTCTCCCGCGGATTGTTGGACCCCGGTGAGCGCGCCTCGTTCATCGAGGCCCAAACCGACGCCGTCCGGAGCCTTGTTCTGGAGACCAACCGGGAGCAGAACGGGTTGTTGCAGGCAGAGCGCATGGGCACCATGCCCACGACGGCGACCGCCGCCCGCCTCATGGATCATCTCGAGGAAGCCGCAGGGCTCAACCGCGCGATCGAGTTCCTTCCGACCGACGACGAGCTGGAAGAACGCGTCGCCGAGGGCTGGGGGCTCACCGGGCCGGAACTGGCCGTGCTCACCGCATACGTCAAGATCGACATTTCCGACTCGTTGCTCAGCAGTGGATTCGGCAACGATCCGTGGCTCTCGCGGATCCTGGACGAGTACTTCCCGGAGGCCGTGACCGCACGGTTCGGCGATCAGCTGGACGATCACCCGCTGCGTCGGGAGATCATCTGCACCCGAGTCGCCAACGAGATGGTCGACCTGGCCGGGATCACCTACGCCTACCGGGCGGTCGAAGAAACCGGCGCCTCCGTGGCGACGGTGGCCAGCGCTTTCCTGGTGACCCGCGAGCTCTTCGACATCCGTGATCTCATGGCGGCCCACCGGGAACTGCCGGCGAACATCGAGCCGACCGCCTGGCGCTCCATGGCACGGGAGATCCAGCGCGTCGTCGACCGCGCGACCCGCTGGCTGATCAACGAAGGCTCGTTGGCAACCGGCGACCTGCGCACCGAGGTTCCGGAGAACCTGCAGATCAAGGCCGTGATCGACCGGTACGCTCCGGCGCTCGCGCTCGCTCCGGAGGTCCCCGAGCTGCTCGGTTCGAGCGCCCGGAAGCGCCTGGACGAGCGCGAGGAGCAGGCGCTGTCCTGGGGGATCCCCTCGGACTTTGCCGCCCGCTGGGCTCGGTTGCTGGACGTGTACCCGCTCATGGACATCGCGACCCTCAACGAGGAGACCGAGTGCGATCTCCGCGAGTCCGCGCTGCTGTACTACGCCCTCTCGGACCGGTTTGACGTCGACCGGCTGCTCGTCGCCGTCTCCAAATTGTCGCGTGAGGACCGGTGGGAGACCCTGGCGCGTTCATCGTTGCGGTCGGACCTGTACGAGACGGTCGCGGCGCTCACGGTCACGGTGTCCCGGGAAGTCACCCAGGGAGAACTCGGAGGGGGTGCCGCGTCGTCGTGGCCCGCGGACTCCGTCGCGGCGAGGAAACTCGTGGATGCGTGGGAGGGCGAGCACCCGGTGCATTCCTCGCGGATCGAGCGCCTCATGGGCGAACTGGACCAGGAACTGGGAGCGGAATCCGCGCCGCGCATGTCGACCCTCTCGGTCGCGGTGCGCACCCTGCGCGGCCTGATCTAGCGCCTCGGGCGGCAAGCCTCACGAGGGGGGGGGGGGGGGGCAGTTGGGGGACCGAATCTTCGCGATGGGCTCCCCAAACTGCCCCCTCGGCGTGAGGGACGCACGGGAACGCAACCCCGGCGTCCGGATCAGCCGCGCGTGATCACCACGATCGCGATGCCGGTGAGCGACAGGCCCGCGACGGCCGCGGCGGTCGAGAGCACGGCGACCGGGTCCGCCGACAGGCTCCCGTGGCGCACCCCGCGGGAGTGGCGGCCGTAGCGACGTCGTTGGGTTGCGTGGATCGCGGCGGCAATGAGCCACGCGAGAACGGTCAGAAAGACCACCCACCAGCCGAAGTGAGGCAGCCACCGCAGGAATCCGGCGCCGACGACGCCGACAGCGAGAAGCGTCCGACCCCAAGCGAGGACCGTCCGCTCCGGTTGCAGGCCGGCGTCCGCCGGGGCGTCGAGACGGTCGTGAACGCTCACCCCAGGACCATCCCGAGAATCAGGCAGGCCGCCACCGCGCCTCCCAGGCTCAGTAACGGAACAATCAGGGGCAGGGTCAGAGGCCTACCTCGTCGAAGCCGATTCTCGGTCTGCCACCACCGAACGGCGGCACCCAGGCTGATCAGGAATGCGATGGCAATGACCAGGATCGACAGAGCGCGGTGGATCCCTTCGGGAAAGACGCCGTCGCCAATGGTCTCCAGGGCGATGCCTCCGGCCAGAAAGGCCAGAGAAGTCCGGATCCACGCGAGAAAAGTCCGCTCGTTGGCGAGGGTGAACCGGGGGTCCGGCTCGGAACCGCCAGGGAGGACGGTGCGGGAGGCCCAGTCACGGTCCTTGGCTTCTTCGCTCATACATCCTCCGGATCGACGTCGTTCCCACCCTATATTGCTCCGTGTGACCCGTCACCGGAGCCGGTGACGACGTCATGAAATGCACCGGGCCAACGGGAGCATCCGAGCTCACCAACGGGCCCGCGTGAGACGTCCGCCCCCTCGTAGACCATCCCTGAGCGTGCGTAACGTTTTTCCACATCCTGGGCTGAGATCCTCAGCAGACCGTCACGGGTCCTACCCTTGGGAAAAAGTAACTTGAGCCATGCCCATGGCCGAAGACCGGAGGGAAGGGGGAGTCGGATGGCTCACCAGGAGAAGACCGAAACCACCGTCGAACGCGTGCGGTACGAGCTCCCGGAGGAGCAGGTCGATGCCTCGATCTTGAGGGACCTCGCGGAAGCGGGCCCCGATCGTCCTGCCGCGACCCGACTGTTCCGCCCTTCGACGGACGACGACCAGAACAGGATCGCCGGGAAGGAAGTTCGCCTTCGGGTCTACCTGCGTGAGCCTCGAGCCCTGTCCGATCTCCTGCCGATTCTGCAGAATCTGGGGCTCCACGTGGTCGACCAGATTCCCTACGACGTGCACACCAAGGACGGCGCAACGTTCGCCCTCTACGATTTCGGGGTCGTGTTCCCCGAGGGCGTGGACATCGACGAAGTCCTTCCCCTGGCCGAGGACGCTCTGTGCGCGGTGCTCGCCGGGCGTGCTGAACCCGGTTCCGCCAACCGGCTGGTTCTGTTCGAGTCCCTGCCGTGGCGAACCGTCGCCGTGCTGCGTGCATACTGCCGGTACCTGTTGCAGCTCGGAACCGAGTACAGCCGACCCTTCATGGCGGACGCCTTGGTCCAGAATGCGCCAGTGACCAAGTTGCTCGTGCAGCTGTTCCGCGTGGGCTTCGATCCCGAGTGGGAGCACGGGGCATCGGCCGAGCGGCGCCGCGAAAAGCAGGAGGAAGTCCGGGGAGAGATCCGCGCGGCTCTCGACGACGTCGCCGATCTCTCTCAGGACCGGTTCCTGCGGACGATGACGGAGGTCGTGTCCGCCACGGTCCGCACCAACGCGTACCTCGGCAAAGAAACTATTGCCCACAAGTTGTTGCCTCGGAAGATCGAGGAGGCGCCACTGCCGCGACCGGCCTTCGAGATCTGGGTCTATGCGCCGCGCGTCGAGGGCGTCCATCTGAGGTTCGGCAAGGTAGCTCGCGGCGGGTTGAGGTGGTCCGACCGTCGCAACGACTTCCGCACGGAGATCCTGGGCCTGGTCAAGGCCCAAATGACCAAGAACTCCGTGATCATCCCGACCGGCGCCAAGGGTGGCTTCTTCCCGAAGAATGCCCCGGGCCGCGATGAGGACCCGGAGGGTTACCAGAGGGAGGGCGAAGAGTCCTACAGGCTGTTCATCCAATCCCTGCTGGACGTCACCGACAACCTGGTGACCACGGACAAGGGCGAGCACGAAGTGGTCTCCCCGGAGGGCGTGGTCGTGCTGGACGAGCCCGACCACTACCTCGTGGTCGCGGCGGACAAGGGCACGGCGACTTTCTCCGACTTCGCCAACTCGATCTCGCAAGAGAACGGTTTCTGGCTGGGGGATGCCTTCGCGTCGGGTGGTTCGGTGGGCTTCGATCACAAGGACATGGGCATCACCGCCAAGGGCGCTTGGGAGTCCGTCAAACGGCACTTCGCATCCCTCGGGGTCGACTGCCAGAGTGAGGACTTCACGGCCATCGGCATCGGCGGTATGGCCGGAGACGTGTTCGGGAACGGCATGCTCCTGTCGGAACACACCAAGCTGGTCGCGGCCTTCGACAGCCGCCATATTTTCCTGGATCCCGATCCCGATGTGGCGAAGTCCTATGCCGAACGTCGTCGGTTGTTCGATCTTCCCCGGCCGTACTGGACGGACTACGACACGTCGCTCATCTCCGAAGGTGGCGGGATCTACAAGCGAAGCGACAAGTCGGTCGCCATCACACCGCAGGTCCGGGAGGCCCTCGGTCTGAAGGACGAGGTCGAGCGGCTCTCACCCGCCGAACTCGTGTCGGAAATACTGCGCGCCCCGGTGGATCTGCTGTACACGGGAGGGGCGGGAACCTACGTCAAGGCAACCGCCGAAACCCATCAGGACGCGGGAGACAAGGACAACGACCCGCTGCGGATCGATGCTTCCGAGCTCAGGGCCAAGGTCGTCGGCGAAGGCGGAAACCTCGGCCTGACTCAGCGGGCCAGGATCGAGGCCGCCAAGAATGGGGTCCTGGTCAATACGGATGCGGTCGACAATTCGGCCGGCGTCGAGACCTCCGACCGGGAAGTCAACCTCAAGATTCTGGTGGACCGTTTGATCGAGCACGGTCACATCGACCGTGAGGAACGGGCCGGATTCATCGAGGAGCAGGTCGAAGAAGTCTCCGACATGGTTCTGTGCAGCAATCGGGACCAGAACATTCTGCTCCACGCCGAACGGCTCGGGACTCGGCCGACCAACAGTAGCGCCTCCCGATTCATCCATTTCCTCGAAGAGCATGCTGACCTCAACCGTGAGGTCGAGTTCCTGCCTTCGGACAAGGAACTCAGGAAGCGCCGTGAGAACGGGGAGAAGCTGACCAGCCCGGAACTGTCCGTGATGACGGCCTATTCCAAGATCGAGCTGACCCACGCACTCCTGGACGCAGGATTCGGCGACGACCCCTGGTTGGAGGAAGTCCTCCGCGAGTACTTCCCGCAGCCCGTCACGGAACGGTTTGCCGAGTACTTCGGGGAGCACCCGTTGCGACGCGAGATCATCTGCACGCGCGTGGCCAACGAGATCGTGGATACCGCGGGCATCGTCTTCGCCTACCGCGTCATGGAGGAAACCGGTGCGTCCGTCCTGACGGTCGCCCGCGCCTTCCTCGTGATCCGGGAACTGTTCGACCTGAGGAGACTCCGGAAGCTCCACCGGGACATTCCGGCCGACGCTGACCCCGAGGCCTGGCGGACCGTTATCCAGGACATCCAGCGGTTCACCGACCGTGCCGTGGGGTGGGCCATCCGCCAC
The DNA here is from genome assembly GCF_051370785.1 of Rothia sp. HC945. Classification (NCBI taxonomy): domain Bacteria; kingdom Bacillati; phylum Actinomycetota; class Actinomycetes; order Micrococcales; family Micrococcaceae; genus Rothia; species Rothia sp. HC945. Next base: position 19,983 of record NZ_JBFCSN010000004.1, read on the forward strand.
GGCGTCGTCGCCCGCAAGGACGAGTCCAAGGGCGGAGACGTCATCGCCGACGCCATCGAGGAGCTCGCTCCCGGCGTGGCGCTGCGGGACGACGTCGCGAGCCTGGTCGGGCAGAAGTCAGAGGCCTCGATCCGCCGGCGTCTCGAACAGGCCGAGGAATGGGGTCTGCCCGATGAACTGTCCCGCACCTGGGCGCAGCTGTGGGAGTCCCTGACCCTGCTGGATGTCGGCGTCGTCGCCGAGGAGTCAGGACTGGCGCCCCGCCAGGCGGCGCTGATGTACTTTGCGGTGGTGGACAGGTACGCGGTCCACGAGCTGTTGGCCGCGGTGACGGAGTTGCCCCGGGTCGGTCGGTGGGAATCCATCGCGCGAGCCTCCCTGAGGTCCGACCTGTACAAGGCCAGCGAGGAGTTCACGAAGCGTGTGCTCAAGGACCTTCCGACTTCCGACATGCCCCAGGATCCGGCCGAGGCGCGGTCGGCTCTTCTCCAGTGGGAGAACGAGCACCCGGCCTATGCTCCGAGTATCGCGCGTCTGACCGACGAGATGAACCTCGAGATCCAGGGCTACTCGGGCGGCTCGCGGCCCGTCGATCTGGCGACCCTTTCGGTGGCCGTCCGGACGCTGCTCCACCCGACGGGAGAGTTCTAGAACACCCCGCCGCGGGGCGCCCGGCGAGGGTACCCCGCGGCTCCGAGCATTGAGGAGAGGGCCAATGACGACCTCGCACACAGCCACCCCCATCGTCGATCCATTGAGGCAACGCCTGGGGAGTCGATTCCTCACGTCTGCTGAGGCGCTCCGTGACTTCTCGGGGGACCGGTCATTGGCCGTGGCCGAGGGCCAGCCTCTCGGGGTCGTCCTCGCGGAATCCGCCGACGACGTCTCGGTTGCCCTGGCTTGGGCGAACGAGACGAAGACCCCGGTGTCGGTCCGGGGCGGCGGTTCGGGGCTGTCGGGTGGCGCGGTGTCCTACCCCGGTGGACTCGTGGTGTCTCTTGAGGCGATGAATCGCGTGCTGGACATCGACGTGGAGAACCGATTGGCCGACGTCGAGCCCGGAGTCATCACCTCCGACCTGGACGAGCACGCCCGGAAGCACGGCCTGTTCTTCGCCCCGGACCCGGCGAGCGTCCACCTGTCCACGGTGGGAGGCAACATCGCGACCGACGCAGGCGGCCTCCGGTGCATCGCCCACGGGACCACGGAAGCCTCGGTCGCGGCGCTGGAAGTCGTTCTGGCCGATGGCAGCATCATCCATACCGGGGCAAGAACCATCAAGAACGCGACCGGGCTCAACATGACACCGCTCTTCGTGGGCTCGGAGGGCACACTGGGTGTCATCACCCGGGCGACCGTTCGGCTCAAACCGGTTCCGGAAGGAACCCCGAGGACGTTCTGCGCGAGCTTTGACACCATCGAGGCGGCCGGTCGTGCCGTAACCTCGATCGTTTCCTCGAATCCGCGGCCGGAGGTGCTCGAACTGATCGATGCGATCTGTGCGCGCCTCATCGAGGACTTCGAACCCAGCGGTCTTCCGCAGCCCGAAGCGGCCCTGCTCCTCGGGCAGACGGTGGGCCCGACGGCGCAGCGGGACGCGGAGATCTTGGTCGCCGCGTGCGAACACATGGGCGCCACCGTGACCCGGATCGAGGAAGGCAACGACCTGCTCGAGGCTCGGAGGATTGCCAACGGCGCGCTCATGGCGGGCCGCTACGCGGTCCATTGCGACGTCGGGGTCCCGGTCGGGAATCTCGTGGAGATGATGCGGGGTGTGCAGGCCATTTCCGAAGAAGCGGGCCGCGGAGTCTCCATCCTTGCCCACGCCGGCGACGGCAACCTGCATCCGGCTGTCGAATCCGACGAAACACCCGAAGACCGCGCCGCGGCCGAGAAGATCGTGGACCGCATCACCGAACTCGCGATCAGCCTGGGCGGCGTGATCACCGGGGAACACGGCATCGGATCCATCAAGTATCGCGAACTGCCCCTCCAATTCGACGAGCCGACCCTCCGCGCGCAACGAGCCCTCAAAGCCGCACTCGATCCGCACGACATTCTGACGCCTGGCCGCGGAGTCTAGCCCGGGTCTTCCGGCAGCTTCCGGCGGTGGGCCGGCGGCTTCGGCGGGTACGTGACGTGGCGGCGTCCTGACGTGCGAGAACGAGGGGCCGGGTCTCTGCGTTTGGGCTGCGGGCCGCGCCTTTCAGGGGTCAGTCCGCTCGGGTCGGGGCCGGGCTACGCGGGCCGGAGTTGAGCTGCGCGGGTTGAGTGGTGGTTACCGGAACCGGAGGCAGTTTCCGCCGTTAGGTGGGGGTTAAACCGCCACATATGGGCGGGAAACACCTCTCAATCGGGCAACCCCCGCGTTACAGCGTCTTCGGGGGCCACGATGAGCGACGACGGCGTCGGTAAACCCCTCGAGGTGGCAACCGTGTGCAGGAGCGGACCCCGAGGTGGCAGTCCCGTGCGCTTTTCGCACCGGAATGTGCACAAACCTGCCACCTCGGCGGTGCACCTGCACAAATCTGCCACCTCGGCGCCGTCGCGTCGCTCCGCACCGCCGCGCCCGCTCCGCACCGCGGCGCCCGCGCACCGCCGCGCCCGCACCGCCAGCCGGTGCTACCCGAGCCGCTCGGCCGCGCGTTCGGCGATCATGATCGTCGGTGCGTTGGTGTTGCCCGTGGGAATCGTCGGCATGATCGACGCGTCGACGACGTGCAGGCCCTGGGTTCCCTTGACGGCGAATCGGTCCGGGTCCACGACGGCCTGCGCATCGGTCCCCATCGCGCACGTCCCGACCTGGTGGTGATACGTGACCACCGAGTCTCGGACGTACTCCTCGAGGTCGTCGTCGCTGACGTCGGGGCCGGGCCAGATCTCCTGGGCACCCCATGCGTCGGCCAGGGCGGGTTGGCGGCCGATGTCCCGGCAGTGGCGAACCGAGGCCACGAGGGCGTCGACGTCGGCCTGCTGGCTCAGAGCACCAAGATCGACCTCTACCGGATCATCCGGGCCCGCCCCGGTCAGGACCAGTGAGCCTCGGCTGACGGGGCGAACGAGCCCGCCGAGCAGGCTGAACGCCTTGTCCGGCCCGCTCATCTCACCGTTCTTGTACCCCTGCGAATACATCGGGACGGAGAAGAAGATCGGCTGCGTGTCGGGCACCGGAGCGTCCGGACGGGACTTCGCGAACAAGTGGACCTCGGCGGGGGCGACCTCGGGGTCCGGCAACGGGTGAGACTCCTCGGTCGTGAAGATCACGGGGGAGAGCAAGTGGTCGTGCAGGTTCTTTCCGACACCGGGAACATCGGCGACGACGTCGACCCCGACCTCCTCGAGCTCGGTGCGAGGACCGACCCCGGACCTGAGCAGGACCTCAGGGCTGCCCAGGGCACCCGTGCACAGGATCACCGTCTCGCCACGAGCCTCCTCGCGGGTCCCATACCGGTCGTACTCGACGCCGACGGCGCGATTCCCCTCGAAAAGAATGCGACGGACCTGGGCTTGCGTCACGAGCCTCAGAGCCTCGTGATCCGCCACCGGCTCCAGGTAGGCCTGCCACGTGTTGAAGCGTTCCCCGTCCCGTACGTTCAGCTGCATGCGGGACACGCCCTCGGGGTCGCCGAGGTTGTAGTCGGGGTTCAACGGGAAGCCCGCCTCCTGGGCGGCGTCCACCATGGACTCCTGAATGGGGTTGCGCTCGAAATCGGTGCGCACATCCAATGGGCCGTCCGTGCCGTGCAGATCCGAGGCCGGGCCGTCGAAGTTCTCGATCCGCGTGAAGTACGGCAGAACCTCGTCCCAGGTCCATCCTGGGCACCCGAGGTAGGCCCAGGCGTCGTAGTCCTGGCGTGCGCCCCTGACCCAGATGCACGCGTTGAGAGCGTGGGATCCGCCCATGACCTTGCCTCGCGGCAGGTGCAACCGCCGCGAGGAGCAGCCTTCCTGCGGCACCGTGAAGTAGTCCCAGTCCTGGGGGCTGTGCCAGATCTTGCCCAGATCGTACAGGTGCCTGATGTCAGGGTTTGTCTCTTCGCCGCCCGCCTCGAGGAGGGTCACGGTGTGACCCGCGTCGAGGAGACGCCGCGCCAGAACGTTGCCCGCAGATCCGGCCCCCACAATGACGTATTCCGTGGTTGTCATGATTCTCCTAACCGCTGATGACCTGGGGCAGTCCAAGGGCCTTGAGCCCCTCCACCCCGAACTCGAGTCCGTAGCCTGATTTCTTGACCCCACCGAAGGGAATCCGGGGGTCTACGCCGCCGTGTCCGTTGATCCAGATCGTTCCGGACTCGATCCGGGCGGCGACCTCGCGGGCCTTGTCCGGGTCGGAGGACCATACGGATGCGCCCAGGCCGACGTCGAGCGAGTTTGCTGCCTCGACCGCCTCGTCCACGGTGGAGTACCGGATGATCGGCAGGGCCGGGCCGAACTGTTCCTCGGTGACCAGAGGATTGTCAGGGTCGATGTCCGCGACCAGAGTGGTCGGGTAGAAGAACCCCGGATGGTCGGTGTCCGGATTTCCGCCCACGAGAACCTTCGCCCCGCCGTCCTTCGCGGCCTCGACGAGCCGGTCGACGACGTCGTACTGCGCCTTGTTCTGCAGCGGGCCCAGCACGTTCTCCTCCTCGAGCCCGACGCCCATCGGCATCTTCCCGGCAACGTCCACGAGTGCGGCGCACACGTCGTCGTACAGCGAGTCCGGGACGTAGAGCCGCTTGAGCGCGGCGCAGGTCTGCCCCGTGTTGATGAATGCACCCCAGAAGAGGCCTTCGGCAATCGCGGCCGGATCCGCGTCCTCGAGCACGATCCCGGGGTCGTTGCCGCCGAGCTCCAACGTGAGGCGCTTGATCGTTTCCGTGGAGGACTCGATGATCTTCCGGCCCGTTGCAGTGGAGCCGGTGAACATGACCTTGTCGATGTCCGGGTGTGAGCTCAGGGCCGAGCCGATGTCTCGCTCGCCCGAAACCACGCGGAGCACATCCTCAGGAAACACCGAATTGAGCACGGCGCACAGGGCCAGGACGCTGAGGGGCGTGTACTCCGAAGGCTTGGTGACCACGGTGTTGCCCATGCGCAGGGCCGGAGCAAGTTGCCAGACGCTGATCATCATGGGCCAGTTCCAGGGGCTGATGGTGCCGACGACGCCGATGGGCCGATAGCGCAGCACCGCGTGGGTCTCGCCGTCGTCGACGAGCACGTTGTCCTCGAGCTCGAACCCGGCGGTCGCGCGCAACCATGAGGCGCAGGCTCCCACCTCGAAACGGGCATTGGGCCCGTTCAACGGTTTGCCCTGTTCGCGGGAGAGGAGTTCGGCCAAGGGCTCGGCGCACGCTTCCACGGCGTCGGCGGCGCGCAGAAGCAGGTCGCTGCGCTCCTGGTGGCTGCGGCGACCCCATTCGGGCTGAGCCGCCGAGGCGGCCGCAATGGCGGCGTCGAGATCATCTGTCGTGTCCCGTGGTGCGTGACCGATGGTCTCGCCCGTCGCGGGATCCCGGATTTCGCGGCCGTCCGGGCCGGCGTCGACGGCGGCAAGAAGGTCGGCGTACGTGGAAGGAAGCTTGTTCATGAGGGTTCCTTGCTTCGTAGGGTGCAGTTCCCCCATAGTCCCCGGCGACCGGCGCCGACCAATTGCCGTACAGCGCAACGTTGTTGGCCACGAGCGTGCTCCACGTCACGTCGGTGATATTTTGAAGCAAGGAATCGGTGGACGGATTCCACCGCGACGGCCGGCAATGACGCCGTGCCGTGACCCCGGAAGGTGTTGAGATGACCCAATACCCTGTGCAAGAGACCCGAGCCTCCCGGTCGGGGCTGACCCCGCGGCAGTGGCAGGATTTCGCGGCACGGTATTTTGCGCCCCTGCGGATGACTTTCCCGGAGGGGCGGGACTTCCGTGCCGAAGTGCACCAGGTGGCGGTCGGGGACGTACACCTGCACGACATGGTCACGGACCCTCACACCGTGACGCGCAGCCCCGATCTCATCACCGAAGGCGAGGTTGCCTACTGCAAGCTGAGCCTGCAGCTCGCGGGCACGTCAGGGCTCGAGCAGGACGGGCGCAAGTGCAGGCTGTACCCGGGCGATCTGGCCCTGTACGTGACCCAGCGGCCGTACGAACTGTCCTATACCGAGCCGCAGCACGGCCTGGTGGTGCACTTTCCGGCCTCCTACGTGCAGATGCCGCCCGACCAGTTGCGGATGGTCACGGCCAGGCCGATCACCCGAGGCCACGGCCTGGGGAAGGTGGCCGTTCCCCTGTTCGAACAACTCGCCCAGAACATGGACCTCCTGCACGGTGCCCACGCGATGAACCTGATCCGCTCGTCCCTGGACATGCTGGTCACGGTCCTTTCCGCGGAGGCCAGGGACAGCGGGCAGGACCTGTCGGAGGGGTATTTGCTGCACGAGGCGATCTCGTACATCGAGCACCACCTGGACGACCCGGACTTGGGCCCGGCAAGGATCGCGGACTACCTGTACGTCTCGGTCCGCCAGCTGCACAGCCGATTTGCCGCGCACCGGCTGACGGTTGCTTCCTACATCAGGAACAGGCGTCTACAGGCCATCCGGCAGGACCTCGCGAACCCGCTCCTGGGCAACGAGACCGTGCACACGATCAGCGCCCGGTACGGTCTCTACGATCCGTCGCACGTCAGCAAGGCGTTCAAGGCAGAATACGGCGAATCGCCGTCCGCCTACCGCGCCCGCGTCCTCCAGGCCGACGCCGCCTGAGCCGCCCGGAGGACGCGACGGAGTGTCGCGCGCGTCAGGCCGCGAGTAGGCGCTCGAAGGCGAGCGTGGCCAGGGCCGCGGACTGGGTGGGCAGGACGGCGTCGTCGAAACGCACCTCGGCCGAGTGGTTCATCGGCGCCGTCATCGGGTCGGTGCCCGGATACGACGCGCCAAGGAACATGAACGTTCCCGGGACCTCTTCGAGCACGAAGGAGAAGTCCTCGGAGCCCATGCGAGGTTCCGGAACCTCCCGGACCCCTTCCTCGCCCAGGACGCCGCGCAGGGTGTCCGCGGCCCACTCGGTTTCGGACTTGTCGCAAACTGTCGGCGGATAGAGCGTCGAGAACTCGACCTCCGCGGTGCACCCGTGCGCCGCGGCAATATTTTCGGCGAGACGCCGCACCACGACGTCGAACTTCTCGCCGGACTCCCGGGTCATGGCCCGAACCGTCGCTCCGAGGCGGGCGTCGTCGCCAATGACGTTGACGGCGGCGGTTCCCGCCTCGAGCTGCGTGATGGTCGCGACCACCGGGTCGAAGACGTTGAACTGCCGGGTCACCGCGTTCTGCAGGGCCGAGGCGATCTCGGTCAGCGGGGGAACCGGATCAAGTGAGGAGTGCGGGGCGGAGCCGTGACCGCCCTTGCCGTGCACGGTGATGCTGAGATTGTAGGCGCCGGCCATCACGGTTCCCGAACGGTAGGCGAAGCCTCCGCGCTCGCCCGGGGCCACGTGGAACCCGTAGGCCGCCACCGGGCGCTTCCCGGTCACATCGAGCAGGCCCTCGTCCAGCATCGGCTTGGCCCCGCCGGGTCCTTCCTCGCCCGGCTGGAACATGAACACGACCTTGCCCGGCAGATCCTCCTGGTGGGCACTGAGCAACTTCGCGGCGCCGACCAGTCCGGAGGTGTGCAGGTCGTGCCCGCATGCGTGCATCGCACCATTCGTCGAGGCGAACTCCTCGCCGGAGTTCTCTTCGACCGGAAGGCCGTCCATGTCGCCTCGCAACAGAACGGTCGGACCCGGCTTTCCGCCTTCGAGCACCGCGATCACGGAGGACACGTCGGTGCCGCGGTGGACCTCGAGAGGCAACCCGGAGAGGGCCTCGATCACGGTCGCCTGGGTCTGGGGCAGATCGTTGCCCAGCTCGGGATTCCGGTGGAGGGTCCGTCGGAGATGGCTGAGCTCATTCGCGAGGACCGTCGCTTCCGAGAGGAAGTTGGGGGACTGCTGGTTCGGAACTCGGCTCTCAGCCATGATCATCTCCGTCACATACCGACATCGGATTGTCCATCCATGATGTCCGCCCGCTCAGGGAGTGTCCACCGACTCGCCGGAATGAGATCTCAGCGTTCGACGAGGATCGGCTCGAAGAACCCGGCCATACCTTCCCTGTCGGTCAGCGGCAGGACCGCGGAGACATACTGATCCGGCCGCACGACGACGATCGCGCCATCCCGGCTGATCCCTCGCTCCTCGAAGATGTCCTCATCGGGCAGGGTCGCGTACACCTTGTCCCTGTTGACCAGCCCGAATTCGCCAACTTTGGGCAAGAAAGCCTGTGGGACGCGGGACAGGTCGACGTCCGTGTGGGGCTGTTGGTAGACGACCTTGGTGTCGAAGACGGCGTCGTCGTCGGCGTGCTGGGGCGTGTAGCGGACCTGGGGCGAAGCGTGGTCGCGGGCAAACCATTCCGCGAAATCCGTGAGACGGGATGGTTCGCCCGCCGCCGGCCGGTCCGCGAAGACGTAGATACGCCACCGTCCGTCCGCGACCGCCTGGTGCCCCAGGTGAAGGGGATTCGCATCGCACACACGGTTGGCCTTGGCCGATTTGAAGCGCTTCCCGATCGGGAACCCGCTGGCCAGGCCCTGGTTCTCGGCCCCGCCCGTGATCATCGAGGGGGTGTATTCGGTCATGAACCCTGCCGGGAACTCGGCGGTCTTGACGTAGAAGTCCTCCAGGGTGGATTCGTCGGGGAGGTCCTCCGGCTTGGCGGCCATCAGGGTGGACCATTCCTTGTCGAAGTCGATCAGGTTCTTGGCGATGACCTGGCGTTCCTCCGAATAGGTGCTCAGCAGCTCTTCCGGGCTGGTTCCCGTGAGGACGTGGCCCAGCTTCCATCCGAGATTGAAGCCGTCCTGCATCGAGACGTTCATTCCCTGACCGGCCTTGGCAGAGTGGGTGTGGCAGGCGTCCCCGGTGATGAAGACGCGCGGCGTGCGTTCTCCGGTTTCCGCCTCGGAGACGTCGTCGAACTTGTCGGTCAGTCGGTGGCCGACCTCGTAGACGGAGTGCCAGGCCACGGATTTCACGTCGACCGTGTAGGGGTGCAGGATCGAGTTGGCCTTGTCGATGATTTCCTCCAGCGACGTGTCGCGGACGGCGTGATTGTTGTCCACAGGCACCTCGCCCAGGTCCACGTACATGCGGAACAGGTGCCCGCCTTCGCGGGGGATGTGCAGGATCGAACCGTTCACGGACTGGATCGCGCACTTGGTCCGGATGTCCGGGAAGTCCGTATTCGCCAGGACGTCCATCACGCCCCAGGCGTGGTTGGCGGCGTCGCCCGTCAGCTTGCGGCCGATCGATGACCGGACGGGGCTGCGGGCGCCGTCGCACCCGACCACGTACTTCGCCCGAACCGTGCGCTCTTCACCGTCCCGTTCCCCGGCGGTGTAGCGCAGGCGCGCCTGGATGGGGTACTCGCCCTCACCCGTGTTCTGCAGATCGAGGAATTCGATCCCGTAGTCCGGGGTGATGCGACCGGGGGAGTGCGCGGCGAATTCGGCGAAGTAGTCCAAGACCCTGGCCTGGTTGACGATGAGGTGCGGGAATTCGCTGATGCCCTGGGGGTCGTCGAGCGGGCGTGCCGTGCGAACGATGTTCTCTGGGTTCTCCGGGTCCGGCTTCCAGAAGCACATTTCGGTGATGTGGTAGGCCTCGTCCACGATCTGGTTCGCGAAACCGAAGGCTTGGAAGGTTTCGACGCTGCGGGCCTGGATCCCATCGGCCTGACCGATTTCCAGGCGGCCCGGGCGGCGCTCGATGATCCGAGCGCAGACGTCGGGGAACTGGGACAGCTGGGCGGCGAGGATCATGCCGGCCGGCCCCGTGCCGACGATCAGTACGTCCATGTCATCGGGCAGTTCCTCGGAGCGGTCGACGCCGTAACCGGCCGGCTCCTCAATCCGCGGGTCACCCGAAACGTATCCATGATGATGGAACTGCATATGAGACGAACTCCCTCCCCAACCACGGTGTTGGAGCGTTGATTGATTCTCTGTGTTCTATATGCGAATATTGCGTTCACATAACGAAACTCGCTAAATCATATACGACCCGCGTTCTATGTGGCAAGGGTCTCACCAAAGGTCGGTCATGCCCACTCCCGCCAGAGTTCCCTCCCAGACGCTGAGTCGCGGCCTCAGCATCCTCGAGATCCTGGCCGACGCCAGCGTCCCCCTCGGTATCGACGACGTCGCCGCGCACCTCGGCGTGCACCGGTCCGTCGCCTACCGCCTGATCCGGACCCTCGAGGAACACGGGCTCGTGGTCAGGAAGAACGATGGGCAGTTGGCCCTGGGGAACCGGCTTGCGGCGCTCGCCGGCGGCGTCGAGCGTGACCTCCAGGCGGTCGCCGTCCCCGAGCTGACCCTCGCCGCCCGGGACCTGGGGATGACCTGTTTTCTGGGGGTGCATGACCGGGGCGAGTGCCTGACCTTCGCCAGCGTGGAGCCTCCGCAGACGGTCGCCGTGGTCGCTCAGCGTCCCGGTACCCGCCACCCGGTGGCCCTGGGTGCGCCGGGGAAGGCGATCCTCTCCATGCTTCCCGAGGACCAATGGCCCGAAGGGGTCACCGACGCCGATCGTCAAAAAGTCGAGGGGATTCGGACCAACGGGTGGGTCGAAACCACCAACGAGGTCATCACCGGACTCCACTCGGTCGGTGTGCCCCTGAATCTCCGGGGCGGCCAGGCGGCGGCGCTCGCTGCGGTCTTCGTGGGCGACGGTGATCGCCCTGCCATCGCGGCGAGGCTGCGTCGAGCCGCCGACGTCATTTCGAGAAGCGGCGCCTGAGACTTGGCGTGCGGTGTTCGGTGCGCGGTATCCGGTGGTGAGGTGGCGGAGACGTGCGTTCTTTGGGTGGATTGGGTCCCGAAATTGCCACCTCGCCGTCGTGGGTGCACGAGATTGCCACCTCGCGCGGGGAAGGGCCGAGGGCACACCGACGTGGGAACGGTTGCGGAATCCTGGCCGAAGACTTATGTTAGGCGTGTCCGACATCACAGAGCATGTCCGGTGTTCGAAAAAGGGGCACTCAGTTGCGGCGATCCCGGAACGAGACATATATGGCCTAAAAGTTCATATGTGGTTCCGGAGGAACACCATGCAGTCCGTATCCGAAACGGTTGCGCGCGCCCTGACGCGCCATGTCGAAAAATTCTTTTGCCTGATGGGCAACGGCAACGCCTACTTCATTGACGCCCTCGAGCGTCTCGGCGTCCCGCCGATTCCCGTGCGCCACGAGTCGGGCACCGTCGCCTCGGCCGACGCCTACTATCGAATGACCCGGAAAGTCGCCGTGGCTACGGCGACCTACGGTGCAGGATTCACCAACACGCTGACGTCGCTGGCGGAATCGTCGTTGGCAAAAATGCCGTTGGTTCTTGTCGTCGGCTCCGCACCGACCGCGGGTCCCCGACCGCTCGACATCGACCAGACCATGACTGCCGCGTCCATGGGCGTACCCACATACACCGTGGGGGTGCAGGATGCCGGCACCGTGACCATCGAGGCCCTGGCCGACGCGATCGAGAATTCGAGACCCGTGGTGCTCGCGATTCCTTACGACCTGGCGCCCGAACTCATCGGTGAGCGCGGGGAAATCATTCCCGACCTGCCCGAACCAACCCGTCTGCCGTCACCCGACCACGTCGAGGCTGCGCGGATCGCCCACCACCTCGCTGACGCCGAGCGGCCGCTCATCCTGGCCGGCAGGGGCGCGATAGGGGCACGTTCCGAGTTGCGGGCGCTCGCGGAAACTCTGGGTGCCGACGTCGCCACGACCGTTCCCACCCAGGGCTATTTCTCCGTCCCCGCGCGGAGGCCGACGAACTTCCGTGATCTCGGCGTGTGCGGCGGATTCTCCGCACCCGTCGCATTGCGTGAGATCGGACGTGCCGACGTCGTCTTCGTGGTCGGAGCAGGCCTGAACCAGTTCACGATGGCATTCGGAACTGCCTTCTCGGACGAGGCTCGAGTCATCCAGGTCGGAGATACTGCGGAGCCAACCAATTCGCGGGTTGACCAGTACTGCCGCGCCGACGCCACCGACGCCGTGCGGCTGATCCATGACAAAATCCTGCAACTCGGAGTCAGCGGACGCACACCCGTGATCTCCCCGACCTCGGAGGAAGCCCAGCGGCGCACCGAGGGCGATGAGCAGGCTCCCGACGGGCGTCTCGACCCCCGGCGGGTCATGAGCCGCCTCAACGACCTGCTGCCCCAGGACCGTGTTGTGTTCACGGACGGCGGGCACTTCATGCAGTGGCCGCTGACCTATCTGAAGGTCAATGAGCCGGACAGTCACGTGACTGTGGGTACGCAATTCCAGTCGATCGGCCTGGGCTTCCCCAGCGCCGCAGGTGTGCTGGCGGCGTCGGGCAAGAGGTTGCCCGTGTTGGTCTCTGGCGACGGTGGCGGACTCATGGGAATTGCCGACGCCGAGACCTTCGTCCGCACGACTCGCCGCGGCGTCGTCGTGTTCTTGAACGATGCCGGTTACGGCGCCGAGGTTCACCAGTATGCCGCCCGCGGGCTGGCCCCCGAGCCCATGCTGATCCCCGACGTCGACTTCGCAGGAATCTTCCGTGCCCTGGGTGCCAAAGGCGATACCGTGCGGACCTTGGCGGATCTTGAAGACTTCGAGCGGTGGATCGCTGACGACGAGGACGGGATCTATGTTCTGGACTGCCGCATTACGAACAGCGTCCGTGCCGATTGGATCATCGAGACGCTGGAGGAGGCGCGCCGGGCTGCTCCGCACGTCGAGGAGATGCTCGGGATGGACGCCTCATCCCGGAACCCTTCGGGTGCGGCCCGGGGCGGTGGCGCAACGGACAGTGATCAGGAGAGCGCGAACGAAATCGACGGGCGTCACCTGCATGCGTGATCCATGGAAGCCTCACCAGCCGGCGTGGAACCCACCGACGTGGAGCTGAGGAGCTTTCGGCCCAGGCCGGACCATTCTTGAGAACACCGGCATCGGGCGGCACGTGCTGAGGGGACACACGTTTCGAGAATGACAGGCGGTCGGACACACACGTGTCCGGCCGCCTGAACCGTTCGCGGCAATATTGTCTTCCGGTGCTGACCGTCTGGTGTTCGAGGTCGGACTCGCCACAGCTGCCCGGGCCTCGTCCACGGCTCGACCGGCGAGGCGACGACGAAGCCCCAGATGAGCCACACTGCGAGAAATGCGGCACGGACGAAGCGCGTGATCCACCGGAATGCGTATGACTTTTTCATGGTTGCTCCGTCGAGTGACGTCGGTCAATACCTGGGTTGTGCCCCGAAGATACTCCACGGTGATGCACATATGGATTCATGATCCGGTGGTAAGACAGCTGTCTGCGGAAACGTGATCGACGTCGTTGAGCTCCGCCGTATCCGTGACATAAGATTTTGATGATCCATGGATCTTCCGTGGGATCTTCTGTGGTTGTTGGATGAATGGGTGTGGGGAGTTCGACGAACCACCGTTGAAAGGATCCTGTGAAGACCGGACTGACCAAGCCGACACGCCTTCCTCGGCTCGGTAAGATCGCGGCAGGCTCGATGGCCTTGGTTCTGCTCGTCACGTGCTCGGGCTGTTTTCCGAAAGAGGATCCTGGGCCTCTGAAGATCCAGGACTCGACCGTCGCCGCCGCTGAGCAACCGGTCTCCGAGAGGGCGGAACCCACCTCGCAGCGCATCCCCTATCCCGTGGGTGGCCAGGGGGATCCCAATCAGAACTGGGGAGACCTTTACCTTCCCGGTGGAGTTCACAAGCAGGGCACCGTTCCCATGGTGGTCCTGGTCCATGGCGGCGCCTGGCACCACTCCATCGGCGCGAGCACCTTCGATGATTACGCGCGCGCCATCTCGGCACACGGTTACGCCGTCTACAACATCGAGTACCGTCGCGTCGGATCGGGCGGCGGTTGGCCGACCACTTTCACGGACGTCGCCGCGGCCTTCGACCACGTGTCACAGCTTATGGACGAGTATCCCGAGCTTTCCGGTCGCGCCGTCGCGGTGGGTCACAGCGCGGGGGCCCAGCTGGCCACATGGGCGAGTACGCGTGGTGACTCCCAGCTCGTTCCGGGGCTGAGTGCCCCAAAGTTCAGGCCATCGCGCATCGTCGCCCTCTCCGGTCCCATGGACATGACCTTCGAGGCGACCACGGATGATCACGATCTGTTCCACGTCATGGGCGGGAAGCCGTCGCAGGTTCCGACCAACTACTCCGCCGTCGACCCGATTCAGAATCTCGATCCCCAGATTCCCGTCACCGCCGTGCACGGCACCGCGGACCAGACGGTCGCGTGGCAGAACTCCCAGCGGTACGTCCAGAGACTCCAGGCCCGGGGCGGTCAAGCCGACCTGAGGCTCCTCTACGGAGAAACCCACGGCTCGTTCCTGTCCTACGGGTCGCCCCACTTCAACGAGGTCATCGACCTCATTACGAACGGCACGTAGACCCCGGACGGCGTCCCCGCGGGGTCTGGGCTCGACGAGAATCTGCCCCGCTCCCAGCGAGGGTACGGGAGGCGAACGGGGCGGTGGGCGTGCCGGTTCAACGAACCGGATCGAATGCCTTGCTTGGCCGCGTCATGACAGCCGGTCAGGACGGCATGAAGCGCGTGATCCCAGGAGTCGCTGGCACCCGCCATGACGTGTCAGCCCAGAGACCGTGGCGTCCTGACTGCCGCGGTGCGTTCAGGAGCGGAGTTCATGGTGGCCTTCAACGGAAAAGAATTCCCTGCAGAATCCATCGCCCCGGACGACCTCGGCACGTACTCCTGACGACTTCCTTCTTGACCGGCCGGCGTTGTTCAGGCCTGGTTACTGGGCGTCCGACTTCACGAAAACGAGCGGGCTGCGCGACTGCTCCTCTTCGCTGCCGTGGCCCAGGGGAATCCCGGTGCGGTCTCGCAGCAGGAGTGTCGCGACCATTCCCAGGATCACCATGATGCCCAAGTAGATGCCGATGGACTGGGTGCTCCCCGTGGCATTCAGGAGGGCCTGGGCGATGGTCGGTGCGAATGCGCCGCCGACGATCGCCCCAATGGCGTAGGAAATCGAGACTCCCGAGAAGCGGACCGACGCGGGGAACAGCTCGGTGTAGGTCGCCGACTGCTGGCCGTAGGTGAAGCCGAGGCCGACGGTCAGCACCACCAGTCCCAAGAACAGCATCCCAATACTTCCGCTCTTGACCAGGGGGAAGAGGGCGACGACGCCGATGAACAAGAGAATCCACCCCAGGATGTAGCTGTTGCGGCGACCCATCCGATCCGAAGCCCAACCGGCGATCAGTGTGAAGATCAACCAAGTCACGGCGGACCCGGTCACGGCCAGAAGCACGGGGCCGCGTTCGAAGGCGAGGGGTCCCTCGGGGTCGGTCGCGTAGCTCTGGATGAACCCACCGGTGGTCATGTAGCCAGCGGCGTTGTTGCCGGCGAAGATGAGCGCGGCAAAGATCACGAGCACGCCGTGCTTGCGGAAGAGGACCCCGATCGGGGCCTTGCGTTCGTCCTTGAGCTCGGCGATCTCGTTGAACACAGGCGATTCCTCGACGCCGTGGCGGATCCAGTATCCGACGGCGATAAGTACCACGCTCAGCAGGAAGGGCACGCGCCAGCCCCACTGCATGAAGGCATCACCGGGGGCGATCGTCGTCATCAGAGTCAGCATGCCGGAGGCCATGAGCAAGCCAAGCGGAACACCGATCTGGGGTGCCGACCCATAGATACCGCGACGGTCCACGGGGGCGTGCTCGACCGCCATCAGTGCGGCGCCTCCCCATTCACCACCCGCCGACACGCCTTGGAGCAGGCGCAAGAGAATCAGGAGGATCGGCGCGGCCGCACCGATGCTCGCGTACGTGGGAAGGACGCCGATGAGAGTGGTCGAGGCGCCCATCCCGACCAGGGTCACCATGAGCACGCGTTTCCGGCCCCACTTGTCGCCGAGGTGCCCTGCGACGAAAGCACCGAGCGGCCGGAAGAGGAAGCTGAGGCCCACGCTCATGAAGGACACGATGACCGATGCCTGAGGTCCCAGCGGGCCGAAAAACAGCTTGCCGAAGACCAATCCGGCGGCCGAGGCGTACAGGAAGAAGTCGTACCACTCGATGCTCGTGCCGATCACCGTTCCGGCGATCACGCGTCGCTGTTCCTTGGCCTGCTGGACGGTGCGCAACGCTGCCGTCCTGGTTGTTGGATCGTGGTGGGCCGTCATCTCGACTCCTTTGTCGTGCGGTGCGGGTGTGTGGTTTCCGGGTTGCGGTTCCCGGCTTGCGATGCGGTTGTTCCGTGGTTGCGTCCCGCAGAACCTCGTTGTCGCGGGCCGGACAGGGCGCGTTGGCGTCCGATGATTGTGATCCAGCATACTCTTGATGTGATATTGGATGATATACGATGTGCGATTCAGGTCAAGGCCGGCCGCGTGTGTGACGCCGCCACCCTGCGTGAGCTGGAGGTGGGGCATGGATGCAGACTGTGTGTTGCTCGCGAGGTGGCAGTTTCGTGCGGTCACGCGCGGTGAGGTGGCGAGGTGAGCCAAGTGGGTCAAGTTGCCCAAACCGACCAGGCGGGCCCAATGAGCCGCCCGGCCCGAACGGGCCGAGCGAGCCAAGTCGGCCCAACGAACCGGCCGGTCCGCGCCCCAACCCAACCAAGCGGTCTCGTTACTTTGTGACCTGGACTACTTGTTGGCAAATCCGAAATAATATACGATCTGTGGCGAAGCATTCATCGACGAGGAGGCTGCATGACCACTCCGTACAAGGAGCCAGAGCGCGCCGCGCAGAATTCCGGTGGTGAGGTCGCCGATGTTCCGGTGCGTCCGGGAAAGATCATCGCCGTCCACGTGGCCTATGAATCGCGGGCGGCCCAGCGCGGCCGGCGGCCCGCGAAACCCTCCTACTTCATCAAACCCGCCAGCTCGCTCGCCGGCTCCGGAGCAACCATCGAGCGTCCGGAAGGGACCGAACTCCTGGCCTTCGAGGGTGAGATCGCGCTGGTTATCGGCCGGGCCGCAAAAAACGTGTCGCTGGAGAACGCCTGGAGCCACGTCGCTTCGGTCACCGCGTCCAACGACTTCGGCATCTATGACTACCGGGCCGCGGACAAGGGATCCAACCTCAGGAACAAGGGCAGAGACGGGTACACCCCCGTCGGCCCTCGGCTCATCGACGCGCGCGGCGTCGAACCCACCGAACTTCGGGTGCGCACCTGGGTCAACGGTTCCCTCGCCCAGGAGGACGGCACCTCGGAGAAGCAACTGATTTTCCCGCTGGCCCAGTTCGTCGCCGATTTGTCCCAGCACGTGACCCTCGAACCGGGCGACGTCATCCTGACCGGAACACCCGCGGGCTCGAGTGTGGTGGCACCGGGCGACATCGTCGAGGTCGAAGTGGACGCACCGAACGCACCGGGCACGCCGACGTCGGGACGCCTGCGGACCCGAGTCGTCGAGGGTCCGGGTCGTTTCGAGGAGTCCCTCGGCGCGCTTCCTGCCGTGGACGACAAGCAGCGCGAGGAGGCCTGGGGGTCCCGCGAGGCCGCAGGGCTCCCCGCAATGGACCCGACCGCCGACGCCGACCCGACCGCCGGCGCCGCCCCCAGCTCAACGCCCGCGCTGCCCGAGGACCTGCGCCGACGGCTCCTCGACCTGCCCACGGCCGGGCTCTCGGCGCAGTTGCGTCAGCGCGGCCTGAATCAGGTCAGTATCGAGGGCGTCGCACCGTCGCAGCCGGGCACCAAACTGGTCGGCGTCGCGAAGACCCTGCGTTTCGTTCCTGCTCGCGAAGACCTGTTCAAGAAGCACGGCGGAGGTTACAACGCCCAGAAACAGGCCTTCGACGCGGTCGGGGACGGTGAAGTGATCGTGATCGAGGCCCGTGGTGAGCCCGGTTCCGGGACCCTGGGCGACATACTGGCGCTCCGGGCCAAGTCGCAGGGCGCGGCCGGCGTGGTCACGGACGGCGGGGTTCGCGACTCCGCCGCCGTGAGAGACATCGGGTTGCCGGTGTTCTCGACCGCCTCGCACCCCGCGGTCCTGGGGCGGAAGCACGTCCCCTGGGAGGCCGACGTCGCCGTCGCCTGCGGAAATGCGACCGTACTCCCGGGCGACGTGATCGTGGGCGACGACGACGGCGTCATCGTGATCCCGCGTGACCTGGTCGAGGACGTGGTCGACGGCGCAGAGGCCAAAGAAGTCCAGGACGCCTGGGTCGCCGAGAGAGTTGCAGAGGGCCATCCGGTGGACGGGCTGTTTCCCCCGGTCGGCCGGTGGAAGGACCAATACGAGTCGTGGCTGGCCTCCAGGGAGCAGTCCTCCACGGAGAGCGGAGAGAACCAATGACCCAGGACCAGACGCTGCCCTCGACGTCGGAGGACCTGAGCAAGGCGCAACGCGCCTACCAGTGGCTCAAACAGAAGATTGCCGAGCAGGAATTCACCCCGGGATACCGGCTCGTGCTGAGCACCATCGCTCAGCGTCTGAACATGTCGGTCGTTCCCGTGCGGGAGGCTATCCGGCGGCTCGAAGCCGAAGGGCTCGTGACGTTTCGACGGAACGTCGGGGCGCAGGTCGCGATGGTCGACGAGTCCAGGTACCGCTATTCGATGGAAACCCTCGGGATCCTGGAGGGCGCCGCGACGGCGCTCGCCGCCCCGAACCTCACGAACGAGGACCTGAACCGGGCCCGCGAGCTCAACGACCGCCTCGCGGCCTCGCTCGAAGATTTCGACCCCCACGCCTTCACGCAGACTAACCACGATTTCCATCTGGTTCTGTTTTCCCGGTGCCCGAATGAGCGCCTCATGGACCTGGTCGGAGCCGAGTGGGAACGTCTGGGGCACCTGCGCGATTCGACCTTCTCGTTCGTGCCGGGGCGCGCCCGCGAATCCGTCGAGGAGCATGCGCGCATGCTCGAACTCATCGAGAGCGGTGCGAGCACCGTGGAGATCGAGCGCGCCGCCCGCGGACACCGACAGAACACCTTGGCGAGCTACTTGAAGAGTAAGCAGTCCGACGCCGCCGACACAGACTTCAGCACGAATTCCTGATCGAAGGGAGCAACATGACCACTGCACACCAGGTCAACGCCCGTCCGGAGAACCTGCCCGAGACCATCCGTCACTACATCGGCGGCTCGTTCGTCGACTCCCTGGACGGTGAGACGTTCGATGTCATCGACCCCGTGACCAACGACCCGTACATCACGGCCGCGGCGGGCAAGCACGCCGATATCGACGCCGCGGTCGCCGCCGCGAAGAAGGCCTTCGATGAGGGCCCCTGGCCCAGCATGCTTCCTCGGGAGCGCGCTCGCGTGCTCAACAAGATCGCTGACATCGTCGAGGACCGCGGCGACCAGCTGGCCGCGATGGAGTGCTTCGACACGGGGCTGCCGATCAGCCAGGCCCTGAGCCAGGGGCGCCGCGCCGCCGAGAACTTCCGTTTCTTCGCAGACCTGATCGTCGCCCAGCACGACGACGCCTTCAAGGTCCCGGGTCGCCAAGCCAACTACGTCAACCGCAAGCCCATCGGCGTCGCGGGCCTGATCACCCCCTGGAACACGCCCTTCATGCTCGAGTCCTGGAAGCTTGCTCCGGCGATCGCCACCGGTAACACCGTGGTGCTGAAGCCCGCGGAGTTCACCCCGCTCTCTGCCTCGCTGTGGGCCGGCATCTTCGAGGAAGCCGGCCTCCCCGAGGGCGTGTTCAACCTGGTCAACGGCTTCGGCGAGGACGCCGGCGACGCCCTGGTCAAGCACCCGGACGTCCCCCTGATCTCCTTCACCGGCGAGTCCACCACGGGCCAGTTGATCTTCGCCAACGCGGCCCCCTACCTCAAGGGCCTCTCGATGGAACTCGGCGGAAAGTCCCCGGCCGTGGTCTTCGACGACGCCGACCTGGAGGCCGCGATCAACGCGACCGTGTTCGGTGTCTTCTCCCTCAACGGGGAGCGTTGCACCGCGGGCTCCCGCATCCTGGTGCAGCGGGGCATCTACGACGAATTCGTCGAGCGCTACGCGGCCCAGGCCAAGCGAGTCAAGGTCGGGGTGCCGTCCGATTCGAAGACCGAGGTCGGTGCCCTTGTGCACCCGGAGCACTTCGAGAAGGTCATGAGCTACGTTGAGCTCGGCAAGACGGAGGGCCGTCTCGTGGCCGGGGGCGGGCGCCCCGACGGATTCGAGGAGGGCAACTTCGTGGCCCCCACGGTCTTCGCCGATGTTCCCGCCGACGCCCGCATCTTCCAGGAGGAGATCTTCGGACCCGTCGTCGCGATCACCCCGTTCGACACGGAGGAGGAGGCGCTCGAGCTGGCCAACAACACCAAGTACGGGCTCGCCGCCTACATCTGGACCAATGACCTCAAACGGGCGCACAACTTCTCGCAGTCCGTGGACGCCGGCATGGTCTGGCTCAACTCGAACAACGTGCGTGACCTCCGCACCCCCTTCGGCGGCGTCAAGGCCTCCGGGCTCGGCCACGAGGGAGGGTACCGCTCGATCGACTTCTACACCGATCAGCAGGCGGTTCACATTAACCTGGGCGAGGTCCACAACCCGGTCTTCGGCAAGGCCGAGTGACGGCGTAGCCCCGTGCGGACGCGCGGCGTCGTTCGGCTGCCGACCGGACGACGTCGCCCGCCCGACAGGGCGCCCGACCGGCGCAATGCCGGTCTCCCTATCCAACCCATCGACAGAGCAAGGACGCTTGAGATGACCGCAACAGATTCCAACCCCATCCCGACACCATCGGTTCCGGCGCCGGATATTCTCCGTTGTGCCTACATGGAACTGGTCGTGACCGACCTGAAGAAGTCCCGCGACTTCTACGTGGACCTGCTGGGCCTCGTCGTGACCGAGGAGGACGACGAGGCGATCTACCTCCGGTCCATGGAGGAGTTCATCCACCACAACCTGATCATCCGCAAGGGCCCCGTGGCTGCGGTGCGTGCGTTCTCCTACCGTGTGCGCACCCCGGAAGACGTCGATACGGCCGAGGCCTACTTCAAGGAGATGGGCTGCAGGACCGAGCGTCGTCGTGACGGATTCGTCAAAGGCATCGGCGACGCGGTGCGGGTCGAGGACCCCCTCGGATTCCCGTACGAATTCTTCTACGAGGTCGAGCACGTCGAGCGTCTCGCATGGCGCTACGACCTGTACGGCGCGGGCGCGCTGGTCCGGCTGGACCACTTCAACCAGGTCACCCCGGATGTGCCGCGCGCGTGCCGGTACATGGAGGGCCTGGGCTTCCGGATCACCGAGGACATCTCGGATGCGGAGGGCACCGAGTACGCGGCGTGGATGCGTCGCAAGTCCACCGTCCACGACACGGCGATGACCGGCGGCAACGGACCCCGCATGCACCACGTCGCGTTCGCGACGCACGAGAAGCACAACATCCTCTACATCTGCGACAAAATGGGCGCCCTCCGCCTGTCCGACCGGATCGAACGGGGCCCGGGGCGCCACGGCGTCTCGAACGCGTTCTACCTCTACATCCTGGACCCGGACGACCACCGCATCGAGATCTACACCCAGGACTACTACACCGGCGACCCGGACAACCCGACGGTCCACTGGGATGTCCACGACAACCAGCGTCGTGACTGGTGGGGAAATCCCGTGGTGCCGTCTTGGTACACGGAGGCGTCTCTCGTCCTGGACCTCGACGGCAACCCGCAACCGGTCCGCGAACGGGACGACAAGTCCGAGATGGACGTGACGATTGGCGCGGACGGGTTCTCTTACACGCGTGCCGACGATGAGGCCGGAACCTACCGCGGCCAGGCATCCAAGGGCTTCAAACTGGGCCACCAGGTCTGAGGAGGGAAATATGCTCGAGAAGGAACAGCTCACCTCGATCGCGGACGACCTCGCCGCCGCGGAGGAGTCCCGCGGGATGATTCCGCGGCTGACCTCGCGGTTCCCCGATATGACGGTCGAGGACGCCTACGCCGTGCAGAACGAGTGGCGACGCCGGGGCGAGGCCGCCGGCCGGCGGCTCGCCGGACGGAAAATCGGTTTGACCTCGAAAGTCATGCAGCAGGCCACGGGGATCACCGAACCGGACTACGGTGCGATCTTCGCGGACCAGGTTTATGAGAACGGCTCGGTGATCGAGCACGGCCAGTACTCGAACGTCCGCATCGAGGTCGAGCTGGCCTTCGTGCTGAAGGAAGACCTCGCGGGCGACGACGTCACCATCTACGACGTCCTCCGAGCGACCGAGTACGTGACTCCGGCCCTCGAGGTGCTGAGCTCCCGCGTCGAGATGGAAGGGCGCACGATCGTCGACACCATCAGCGACAACGCGGCCCTGGGGGCGATGGTTCTGGGCGGGCGCCCGGTGGCACCCGACGCCGTGGACCTGCGATGGGTTGCCGCGATGCTGTACCGCAACGAGACGATCGAAGAAACCGGCGTGGCCGCGGCGGTGCTGAACCACCCGGCCGCCGGCGTCGTCTGGCTCGCGCGCAAACTCGCCTCACACGGGGACTCACTCAAGGCGGGGGAGACGATCCTCGCGGGTTCCTTCACGCGCCCGATGTGGGTGCACCAGGGCGATACCGTCCACGCCGACTACGGAAACCTGGGGGCCATCACATGCCGTTTCGTGTAGAACTTCCCGACACCTTCGCTCGGACCCTGGCCGGCGCGGACCGGCCCCTGGTGGGGATGTGGGTGTGCTCGGGTTCGCCCGTCGCCGCCGAGATCGCCGGGTGCTCAGGGCTCGATTGGGTCCTGCTGGACGGCGAGCACTCCCCGATAGGCCTTGAGACCACCGCATCCCTGCTCCGCGCGCTCGCCGCCTACCCGACGACGCCAATGGTTCGCGTCCCGTCCCTGGACACCGTGCTCATCAAGCAGTTCCTCGACCTGGGCGCCCAGAACCTCCTGGTGCCCATGATCGACACCGCCGAGGAAGCGCGGCAGGCCGTGGCCGCCGTGCGGTATCCCGCGCGGGGAGTCCGCGGCGTCGGCTCCGCCCTGGCCCGGGCCTCCCGGTGGGGAGCGGTTGAGGGGTACCTCGGGCGGGCCGAGGACACGGTGTCCCTGACGGTACAGATCGAATCCTCGGCCGCGGTGGAGAACGCCGCGGAGATCGCGGCGGTGGACGGCGTCGACGCCGTCTTCGTGGGCCCGTCCGACCTGGCCGCCTCGATGGGTGTGCTGGGGCAACAGACACATCCGGACGTGACGGCGTCCGTGCTCTCGGTCTTCGACGCCGTGCGTGCGGCCGGCAAGAAGGTCGGCGTCAACGCGTTCGACCACGACCAGGCGCGAAAGTACCTCGACGCCGGTGCCTCGTTCGTACTGGTCGGGGCGGATGTGCAGCTGCTGACCCAGGCGTCGCGGGGTCTGGCGGAGAAGTTCATGGGGTGATTCCCGGGCCTCCACGAAGCGCGACCCGAATATCTCGGTCACCAGGGAAAACGAACACGCACAATCATTGCCACCCACACACCTCCTAAAACATAGTTTTTCTATGTGAATAGTGGCACTTCTCGATTCAAAAAATCTGTTGTAAATTTCTCCATCGTGCGCGCGAAGATCTCACGGATCAGCGCCATCATGGGGATGGAGTCGCTCCGACGGCGTCGTCCATCCTCATTTTCGAATTACCGCACTATGGGGAGAAATATGATCGGTTGTGATCAAGGGAAACAATGTTCCCTGGGAAGTCGAATCAAAAAGGTTGCGCGAAATGCTTGCGCTGTCACCATGGCGACCGTGGTGTTTTCGGCATGGGGGCTTGCCGAAGGGGCATCGGCGGTGGAGCGGGTGCCCGCGTCCCCCGAAGACCGGACGGCCGTTCAGGTGGAGCACGAGCGCATCGACCCGAATGCGGACGGCCTGGATCGATTCATCGTCACCTTCACAGGTAATAGCCGTTCCACCGAGGACCGGGAGCAGGCCGTGGACGTGGCCGAGAAGGCCGTGGGTACCTCGGCCGATGTCGTGAGGGAGACTGCGGACGGAAGCGTCGTCGTCGCGACCGACCAGAAGCTCGACCCGCGGGAATCCGCCGAGTTCATGGAGAAGCTGGCGCAGTCGGACACGGTGGACTACGTCGAGCCGGACGCACTGGTCACCATCGCGGACGAGAAGGCTGATGAAGCCCCGAAGGACGACGAGGACAAACCCGCTGACCCGAACGACACCATGTATTCGTCGCTGTGGGGTCTGCACGGTCAGTGGGGTGCACACGTGCCCGGTGCCTGGAAAACCACCCAGGGCAAGGACACGACCGTCGCGGTCCTGGACACCGGGATCACCAAGCACCCTGACCTGGAAGCGAACCTGAATCCCGGTTATGATTTCATCTCCCGTGAGGAAGCTGCGCGCGATGGCAATGGTCGGGACGCCGACCCCCAGGACGAGGGTGACTGGTTCGGTCCCCGCGAGTGCGGCGACAACGACCGCAAGGCCAAGTCCAGCTGGCACGGCACCCACGTTGCCGGAACCATCGCTGCGGTGGGCAATAACGGACAGGGGGTCGTCGGCGTCGCACCCGAGGCCAGGATCCAGCCGGTCCGGGTCCTGGGCAAGTGCGGTGGCAGCACCTCCGACATCGCCGACGCGATCGTGTGGGCGTCGGGCGGCGATGTTCCCGGAGTTCCGAAGAATCAGACTCCCGCTCAGGTCATCAACATGTCCTTGGGCGGACGCCACCAGTGCGGACGCGCAGCCCAGAACGCGATCGACGGTGCCGTGGCGCGCGGGTCCACGGTCGTGGTGTCGGCCGGCAACAGCACGGCCGACGCCGCCGAATTCTTCCCCGCCGGGTGCAAGAACGTGGTGACGGTTGCCGCCTCGGACTCTCACGGCAAGATTGCTCCGTACTCCAACTTCGGAGCCGTGGTCGACGTCGCCGCGCCCGGCGGGGACACCCGGGAGCGTGGAGGCGGGATTCTGTCGACCTTGAACACGGGGGCCACGACGCCGGAGGATCCGACCTACGTCGCCTACCAAGGGACCTCGATGGCCGCGCCGCACGTGTCCGGGGCCGCCGCGCTCTTGAAATCGGTGGATCCGGGCCTGACGCCGGCCCGCGTCGAGGGAGTCCTCACAGAGAAGGCCGTTCCGCTGGACCAGCCCTGTGAAGGCGTGTGCGGGGCGGGCCTGATCAACGCTGCCGCGTCCGTTGCGGCGGTCGCCCCGGTGGAAGCCGCCCCGGATCCCGCACCCGAACCGGCGCCCACACCCACGCCGGACCCGGCCGAATCCAAGCCGTCCAAGGTGAAGTCGGCTTGGCGGCAGTGGTGGACGAACAACTGGAAGGCCTTCCTCGCCAACCGGCATTGGTACCGACGGGCTTGACCCACGGGACCTCGTGCCTCATGGGGGCGCCTGGGCCGGGCGACCTGCTGCGTTGGGTGGCGGTTGCCCGATTCGGTGCCTTTTCCCGGCGTAAGGAGGCGGTTCAAGCCCCACCTAACGGAGGAAAACCCCGCTCATTCGGGCAACCCCCACCCAACCGCGCGGTGGGCGGGGCACGACGTCGACGGCACGGCGTCGCGGTCAACGCCCTGGGCTTCGATCTGCCGGATCCAGTCCTGACCCCGTTCGAGCTCGTGGGCCAGGCGACCGTGCCCCTGATGCTCCTCGCCTTCGGCATGTCCCTCAGGCGAAACGGCAGGCCGTTCCGGAACGGCGACACTGCCGGAATCGTCCTGGCCGTTGCGCTGAAGACCGTTGCGGCGCCGCTCGTCGCCGTCGCGATCGGCTCCACGGTTTTCGGTTTCGGCGGGAAGGACCTGCTCGCGCCGGTGCTCTGTTCGGCTCTTCCCACCGCCCAGAACGTGTACGTCTACTCGTTGCGCTACCCCGGGTCGACGGCACTCGCTCGCGACGCGGTGCTGCTCAGCCTTATCGTCGCGGTCCCCGTTCTCGTCGTGTTCTCGGCGGTGTTCAGCAACGGGTGATGACTCCGGTTCCGCCCCTCGCGGTCAGGCCCGATGCGTCAGGACCGGGTGGGGCGCTCGGGCAGAGTCATCGGACCGGAGACCTCCGAGTAGCGCGGCGGAGCGGCGACCGTGAGGCCGCCGTCGACGACGATCGTCTGCCCCGTGATGTAACCAGCCTGCGGAGAGACGAGGAACTCGATCGCGTTGGCCATGTCCTCCACGGTGCCGGGGCGCTGGAGAGGAATCTGGTCGACCACCTGTTGCATATCCGGCATCCCCTCCTGGTCGTAGAAGAAGGCCAGACTGTCCGAATCGATGAGCCCGCCGTTGACCCCGTTCACCGTGATTCCGTAAGGCGCGAACTCCACGGCCATGTAGCGGATGAATGATTCCACGGCCGCCTTGTAGGACCCCAGGGCGGCGTAGGTCGCGAATCCTTGGCGACTCCCGTAGCTCGTGACCGCGACGATCCGGCCGCCGTCGTCCATGAGCTTGACCGCCTCCTGGGCGCCGAGCACGAAGGGGCGGACGTTCATCGCGTACGAGCGGTCGAGGTGGTGCGGCTTCAGGTCCATGATCTTTTTGAAGGCCGCCGCGGCCGCGTTGTTGACGAAGACGTCCAGGCGGCCGTACTGCTCAGCGACGGCGTCGAACAGCCTGGTCACGCCCTCGGGGGTTTCGACGTCGGCCTGGACCGCAACCGCATGCCCGCCCAGGCGCTCGGCTTCTGCCACAACCTCTTCGGCCAGTTCGTGATTCGTCCGGTAGTTCACGACGACGGAGGCACCCTGGGCAGCCAGGTCGAGCGCGAGTCTTCTGCCGATACCTCGGGAGGACCCGGTGATCACCGCGACCTTTCCCCGATACGTGGACTGATTACTGACCGGGGACTCGCTCACGGGGTGCCTCCTCGTCTCGTGCCGCAGAGGACGAGTGCGAACCGGTCCCTGCCGTGCGGCGTGGTTGTCATGGAATGCACGAGCAGTCTACTGATCCCCCGGACGGTCGAGCGAAGCGGGGTGGGGGGCGGCGTCGCGGGTGGCCTCGCGCCCGGGCGCGATGCACTCCCACGGAGCGTCTTCGAGCGTGGCTCCGATTGACTCAGTGCTCGTAGGTTTCCAGGTCGTTGTTCTTCGACTCCCGCGTCAGCAGGATGAAGATCCCCGAGAGTGCGCCCATCCCGATCAGGTACCACAAGACCGGAGCGAGCTCCCCGCCGGCCTTGGCGAAGATCGACGTGATGATCGTGGGGGTGAATCCCGCCCCGATGAGCGTCGCCAACTGGTACCCCAGGGACGCACCCGTATAGCGTGCGGTGGTTCCGAATTGTTCGGACACGAACGCCGCCAGGGGACCGAAGATCGCGGCGTGGGAGCAGAGGCCGATCACCATGGCCAGGAAGATCCAGCCGGCCTGGCCCGACGCGTACCAGGAGAACATCGGGAAGATCAGCAACAGATAGACAGCGGTTCCCCCGATCATCACCGGCTTGCGGCCGACGACGTCGGACAACCGCGCCCAGCCCACCACGCACGGGATGCTCACGACCGAAGCGGCCGCGAAGAGATACAGGACCGTGGATCGGTCCGCCCCGTGGTCGACGGCGTATCCCACGGCGAAGATCGAGATGACCGCCTGGAGAGCGAATCCGCCCGCGCCTCCCAGCATGACCAGGATCAGGTTCTTCGGTCGCCTCAGGATCTGCCAGATCGGCAGCTTGGGCCGGTCCCCTTGTTTCCTGTCCGCCTCGACTGCCTCCCGGAAGATCGGTGATTCGGAGATCTTGGACCGGATGAAGACGCCGACCGCGAGCAACACCACGCTCAGCACGAACGGGATGCGCCAGCCCCACTCGAGGAAGGCGTCACCCGTCCAGTGATTGGCCAGACCCATGACCGTGGTGCCCAGAGCGGCACCCATGGGGGCTCCGGCATTCGTGAACGACGCCGCGAATCCTCGCCGGCCGCCTTTGGCGTGTTCGAGGGCCATGAGCGCGGCGCCGCCCCACTCGCCCCCGATGGCGATGCCCTGCAAGACCCTGAGAACGATCAGGATGATCGCACCCCAGGAACCGATGCTCGCCTGACCGGGAACCAGCCCGATCAGCGTCGACGCGGACCCCATGGCCACCATCGACAACACGAGCATCTTTTTCCGACCCAGGCGATCGCCGAAGTGGCCGAAGACGGCACCTCCCAAAGGCCGCGCGATGTATCCCGCCGCGAAGGTCCCGGCAGAGGCGATGGCGCCGGCCAACGGGTCCAGGTTGGTGAAGAACACGTGCGGGAACACGAGGGCTGTTGCGGTCGCGTAGAGCAGGAAGTCGTAGTACTCGATCGTGCTGCCGATGAAGCTCGACGCGATGACCCTTCTCGCCTCACGCCGGAGGTCCCGGGCGCCGAGATGGGCCGACGTGGTCTTCGGATCGGTGGTGCTCATGGCTCTCTCATCTTTCTGCCGACGGACGCCGACGCATCACGAGTAGAAGCGCAAAACGGACCGGGCTGCGACGGCCGGCTTGGATGCGCCCTCGGCCGTGACGGCGTTGTCCACCTTGAGCTGGACCCCGCCCTCGATCTCCTTCACGTCCGCGACGACCGAGGTCATCGAAACGCGCTCGCCGACCTTCACCGGTGACGGGAAACGCACTTTCTCCAGGCCGTAGTTGATCTTGGCCGACACGTCCGTGACCTCGAGGATCTCCGCGAACATCGGAAGGGTCAGGGACAGGGTCAGGAAACCGTGGGCGATGGTTGTGCCGTACGGGCCCTCTGCGGCGCGCTCGGGGTCCACATGGATGTACTGGTGGTCCCCGGTCGCATCCGCGAAGGTGTTGACTTGGTCCTGCGTGATCTCACGGGCCTCGCAGGGGCCGAGCTCCTGGCCCACGAGATCCTGCAACTCGGCCAGCGTGACGTTCTTGGCGGTCATGATGTGCTCCTGTCGTTGTCGTTGTCGTTGTCGTTGTCGCCCGTCCTCGGTCGGAAGGGCGTGAATTCAGTAGGTCTTCCGCAGGATGTTCTTGCGAATTTTCCCGGTCGTGGTCCTGGGCATGTCTTCGACGACGCGCACCTCGCGCGGCACCTTGTACTTGGCCAGCCGCTTCAGCGCGTCGTCCCGAATGTCTTCCCCAGTCAGATCCTCCCCGGGTTCGAGAACCACGAAAGCAACCCCGGATTCGCCCCACCGGTCGTCGTCGACGCCGATCACCGCGGCCTCGGCGATTCCGGCGATGTTGAGCAGCGCGTTCTCCACCTCGGCGGGGTACACGTTCTCGCCGCCGGAGATGTACATGTCCTTCATGCGGTCGTGAATGCGCAGGTAGTCGTCCGGGTCCACACTCCCGACGTCGCCGGTGCGATACCACCCGTCCTGAAGGACCACAGCGGTCTCGTCAGGCTTGCCCCAGTAACCGGTCATGAGGTTGGGACCGCGGGCCCAGATTTCTCCGGGCTCGTCGGGCGGGACGTCCTTCCCGGTGAGGTCCACGACGCGTGACTCGGTGAAGAAGTGCTCTCTCCCCGCCGTCCCGGCTTTGACGACCCCGTCGCGCGGGTCGAGCATGCGGATCCCCGGAGCCGTCTCGGTCATACCGAATCCCTGGCTGATCGAGATTCCTTTGTCCGCCCAGGTCGTGAACATGCGCTCCGGGAGCGGCGCTCCACCGACCATGAGGTTGCGCAGCATGGACAGGTCCGCGACGTCGAAACCCTCCTCGTGGGCGACGGCGTCGAGCATCGCCGGAACCATGAACGCGGAGTTCACGCGATGCTCTGCGAGCGCGCGAAGAGCCTCCCTGGCTTTGAAGCGACGGTGGATGATGATGCGCCCGCCCATCATGAAGGTCGGGACCGCCAACATGTTCAGGCCGGCGATGTGGAACAGGGGAGCGACGGACAGGTTGACGTCGTCCTGGCGGAAATCCTCACCGAGGATCGCGTTGAAATACTGGAACAACAGGGCGCGGTGGCTCAGCATGACGCCTTTGGGGTTGCCCGTGGTCCCCGAGGTGTACATGATGAGCGCCGTATCGTCCTCGTCGAGGGGCACGACGGCGTCGTCGTCCGACCCGGCGGCGAGCAGCGACTCGACGTCGCCGTCGTCGACGCCGAACCAACGGACCTCCGGGTCGTTCCCGGCGCTCAGCCGCTCGGCATTCTGGGCCTGTTCCTCGCCGAAGAAGACGACCGACGGGGTGCAATCCCGCAGAATGTACTCGACCTCGGGGCCCGCCAGGCGGGGGTTGACCAGCACGCACGCCGCGCCGATGAGGGTCGTGGCGAAGAACGTTTCCAGCAACGCCGGATGATTGAACCCGGCGTAGGCGACTCGGTCCCCGGGCGATACACCGAGGTCCTTGAGGGAGTTGGCGAGGCGGTTCACGCGACCCGCGAACTGGGCGTAGGTCGTATCCTCTCCCTCGAAGGAGATGGCGACGTCTTCACCGCGAATCTTGGCGCGGCGGGCCGGGTAGGTGCCTATCCCGTAGTCAATGGTGGTCATGGGAACTCCTTTGTTCTGGACCTGTCGTGTCAGCTCCTGCGTCGTGGAACGAAGGCACCGATCCCCGTCAGTGAGCGCCCCACGATCAGGCTGTTGATCTCGTGCGTTCCCTCGTAGGAGTAGATGGCCTCGGCGTCGGCGAAGAAGCGGGCGACGTCGGCCTCCAACGTGATCCCGTTCCCGCCGCAGACTTCCCGGGCCAGAGCGACGGTTTCGCGCATGCGGAGGCACACGGTCGCCTTGGTCAGGGCCGAGTGCTCGTCCCGATAGGATCCGTTCTCCTGTGCCTCGGAGAGGGACGCGCACATCGAGATGGACTGGGCCACGTTTCCCTGCATTCGGGCGAGCTTTTCCTGGATCAGCTGGAAGGACCCGATGGACATGCCGAATTGTTCGCGGTCCGTGACGTAGCGGAGGGCCGCTTCGAGGGAGCCGGCGGCGACCCCTGCCGCGATCCACGCGACATCGGAGCGCATGAGGCGCAACATTCTCGCGACGTCCTTGAAGGATCGGACGTTCTTGAGGCGCATCGATTCGGGGACCTCGACGTCGTCCAGGGTGATGTGGGCGTTCTGCACGATGCGCAGGGCGGCCTTGCCCTGAATCGTCTCCATCTCGACCCCGGGAGCATCGGTCGGGACGAGGAATCCTTTGACCTCGCCGTCGTCCTTGTCCCGGGCGAAGACGGCAAGCCAATCGGCCTGGGTCGCGCCGCCGATCCATCGTTTGGCCCCGGTCAGTCGCCATGTGTCTCCTTCGCGCCGGGCCGTGGTCGCGAGGCCGCCGGCAACGTCCGAACCGTGATCGGGCTCCGTCAGGCAGAAGACCCCGAACCGGTCCCACGAGGCGATCTTGGGTCTCCACTCGCCGATCATCTCCGCGTCCCCGCCCTCGAGAACGGCCGTGCGGAACAACCCCGCCTGGGCCGTGTGGAACGTGGCGACGGACGCATCGGTCTTCGCGAGAGTGAAGCATCGGAACCCCCGGAACAAGGGGCGAGGATCCGCGTCGAGCACGGCCGGCTCCACCAAGTCCAGGTCCACGAGGGGCCGGACGATGCGGTCGGGGAAACGTCCCTGATCCCACGCTTCGTTGACGTAGGGGGCGACGTCGTCCGCCAGCGTCCGTTCGAGGGCTTCGAGCAGGCCGCGCTCGGCGTCGGTCAGCGACGCGGAGACGCCCAGGGGATCGGACATCGGGAACAGTGAACGGTGCGGGTCGGCGGTCGGAGCCATGGGTCAGCCCTCCTTCTTCGCGTTGTCTTCCCGGGTCAGGCCGAGAAGACGGGCGACGTTGTTCTTGAGGATGTCCTCCCGGATCTCGTCACGGAACTCGCGTTCTTCGAAGGCTCGGAGCCACTTGTCCGGCGGGATCAAGGGGTAGTCCGTGCCGAAGAGGACCCGGTCGGGGAAGAACCGGTTGGCGGCAGCGATCAGGGAATTCGGGAAGTACTTCGGCGACCACCCGGACAGGTCGATCCAGACGTTGGATTTGTGCGTCGCAATCGAGTTGGCCTCCTCCTGCCAGGGGACCGAGGGGTGGGCCATGATCACGTCCAGGTCGGGGAAGTCGGCGGCGATCTCGTCCAGGAGCAGCGGATTCGACCGAGCCAGTTTGATGCCGCCCCCGCCGCGCAGCCCGGCGCCGATTCCGTTCTGACCGGTGTGGAACAGCGCGGGAACGCCGAGGTCCGAGATCTCCGACCAGAGGGGGGAGAACGCCTCGTCGGACGGGTCGAAGTCCTGCAACGAGGGATGAAACTTGAACCCCATGACCCCGTTGTCCTCGACGAGGCTCCTGGCCTGCTCCACCGCGGCCTGACCCTTGCGGGGGTCGACCGACGCGAAAGGGATCAGCACGTCGGCGTGGTCCGCGGCCTGTGTGGCGATCTCCTCCGAACTGATCGGAGGGTGGCCGGTGGCCGACTCAGAGTCGACCGTGAAGACCACGGCGGCCATGCCCCACTCGCGGTACCGCTCGGCGATGGTCTCGAGGTGCGGCGTCCGGTCACCGGCCTTGAAGTACTTCTCCGACGCCGCGATGAACTCGTGGGGCATGGACTCGTGGCCGTGGGAGTCCTGCTCGATGTGGGTGTGGACGTCGATGGCCGAGACAGCGGCGGGATCGACGGCGCATTCGTAACGAGTCATGATCATTTCTCCTCGGGACGAAGATCATCCGGGAGGGGCAGGAATTCTTCGCCGACCGACTGGCGGTGCTGGTCGACCAGGGCAGGCAGGTCCGTGGCGAGCCGGTCGTAGTCCCAACCGCCATCGCGGTACTCGGTCGTCTCGGGCTGCGGGTGGGTCCACACCTGCAGTCGGTCGCCGCCGATGCCGACGACCTGCCCGCTCTCACCGAGATCGCCGCCGACCAGGTACGCTACGAGGCCGGCGACGTCGCCCGCGGTACCGAACCCGAGGTCGTGGCGGAAGAACGAAGGCATCGGGCGGCCTTCGTCCTCCGCCTCGATGGCCTTCTGGAAGTAGGGGACCGTGCGGGTCATGGCGGTCGACGCAACGGGAACGGCCGCGTTGATCTGGACGCCGGCCTTTTTCATCTCGAGGGCCCACGTTCGGACCATGCCGATGATTCCGGCTTTGGCCGCGGCATAGTTGGTCTGCCCAAAGTTTCCCCGCTGTCCGGTGGGCGAACCGATACACACGATCGACCCCTGGACGTCGTTCTCCTTGAAGTGCCGGAAGACTTCACGAACGCACGTGAAGGTGCCTCGCAGGTGGACCTGGATGACGGCGTCGAAATCCTCGTCCTGCATCTTGAGCAGGGACTTGTCGCGGAGGATCCCGGCGTTGGTCACCAAACCGTCCAGTCGACCGAATGCTTCGAGGGCGGTCCGGACCAGGAGCGTGGCCGCCTCGGTCGTCCCGACCGCGACCGCACACGCCGTGGCCGTGCCGCCTTCGCCGCGGATCAGCGCGACGGCGTCGTCGGCAACCTTCCGATCGACGTCGTTGACGACCACGTTCGCACCCTGACGAGCGATTTCGCGGGCGTAGGCGAGACCGAGCCCGGCCCCGGCCCCGGTCACGATGACGGCTTTGTCCTTCAGGGTCATGTCCACTCCTTGCGTGATTCGGGTTACATCTTCAGTCACCAAAGCCGATATAATTGAAATTGTCAATCATTGGTTCGTTCTATGATGTTCCTATGACTAATCGAGTTGAACCGAAACCGCCGAAGGTTGACCTGCGTGGGTCAGATGGTGAGGGAGTGTGTGGGCCGGGAGGTGCCGGTCTGAAGTCGACCGAGATCGCGCGGGACGCGGTCTTCCTGTTGGAGAAGTTGGGGGCCGTCGGAACCCTGGATGCGAATCGGGAATTGAGGGACTTCGGCCTCAACGCCAGGTCCTTCAGCGTCCTGAGCCTGGCGGGGGAGGAGGATGCTCCGACGCAGAAGGCATTGGCCGAGATGCTGACCCTGGATCCGAGTCAGATCGTGGCGCTCGTCGACCGGCTGCAGGGAGAGGGCTTGGTCGAGCGGGTTCCGGATGAGCGAGACCGGCGGATCCGCAGGGTCAAGGCCACGCGGGAGGGGAATGAGGTGTGCCGCAAGGCTCGCGAGCGGATTTTCCGGGCTCAGCGGGTGACCCTCTCCGAGCTGGACGAGTCGGAGGTCCGGCAGCTTGTTGCCCTGTTGGGCAAGGCGTTGTTCGGGCGGGCGGGGTCGGCCGGGTGACGGGGTCGGGTGCTGCTCCGGGGTGAGGCGCTCCGTCGGGGTGAGGCGTTGAGGTGGCAATGCTGTGCAGTTTCTGGCTCGAGACGGCGATTTCGTGCGATTTTCACCGCCGATTCCGCACAGGCTCGCCACCTCGCGGGGATCTCTGCGCAGAAGTGCCACTTCGAGAGGGTTTCGGGCGGCGTCGGCCCCACGAGCGGCGCAGTTGTGTGGGGGTTGAACGATCGGGAGGTGAGAACCTCCGTTACGTGGCGGTTCAGCCCCCTCCTTTCGGAGGGAACCACCTCTGAATCGGGTAACCGCCACCCAGCGGGCTGTAGCGGCGTCCCCCGCGCCCAAACCCAAGCCCGAACCTCGAACCCGAACCCGCCCCCGTCCCACGCCTCTCGGGCCTGCTCGACCGCGCGCTCCTTCCCAGTAGTGCAAATCACATGTACTCTTGCTGAGAACGTAAACGAACCTGGTTCGTTAAATCGACACGCACGATGATTCGTCGACCGCCCGGCCGCTCCGCCACGGCAGGCGACGAACGGGAAAGTGAAGGACCCATGGCCTGGACGATGCCGGCGGAAACGGCGCCCCACGAGAGGACCTGGATGGCGTTCCCCAGTGAGGGGGAGACGCTGGGTTCCTCGGAGGTCGAGCGCGAGGAGGGCTACGAAGCCTGGGCTGCCGTGGCTCGCGCGATCGCGGATTTCGAACCGGTCACCATGGTCGCCGACCCGTCGGAGGTCGGGCGTGCTCGGCGCATGCTGGGCTCCGACATCGAGGTGGTCGAAGCGCCGGTGGACGAGTTCTGGATGCGCGACGTCGGGCCGACTTTCGTGCGGGACGCCGAGGAGACGCAGCGGATCGCGGCGGTCGACTGGATCTTCAACGGCTGGGGCGACAACGACTGGGCGCAGTGGGAGAAATCCGCGGAACTGGGGCGATTTGTCGCCGAATCCGCCGGCGTCGAGCGGGTTTCCTCCGTGCTCGTCAACGAGGGCGGCGGAATCCACACCGACGGTGCGGGGACGCTCCTCGCGACCGAGACGGTGCAGCTCGATCCGCGTCGCAACCCGTACGCGACGCGGGAAAGAGTCGAGGCCGAATTCGCCCGGACGCTGGGCGCGAGGAAGGTCATTTGGCTCCCCCAGGGGCTGACCAGGGATTACGACGAGTTCGGGACCAACGGTCACGTGGACATCGTCGCGACCTTCACCTCGGCGGCGACCGTGCTCGTGCACGATCAGCAGAACCCCGAGCACCCCGACCACGCGGTCTCCCAGAAGATCCGGCAAGCACTCGAAGGCCAGACCGACGCCGACGGTCGGCCCCTGCGGATCCTGGATCTGCCCGCCCCGAGCCGGCTCAATGACGATTTCGGCCCGGTGGACTGGAGCTACGTCAACCACTACGTCGCCAACGGCGCCGTGATCGCCTGCTCCTTCGGGGACGACGCCGCCGACTCCCGTGCGCGGGAGGTATTGGGAGAGGCCTATCCCGGACGCGAGGTCGTGTCCGTGGAGGCGCGGCCCATCTTCGATCGTGGCGGCGGCATCCACTGCATCACCCAGCAGCAACCGGCCGGGGGTGACCTGGCGTGACGCGGATCGACGTCGTGGAAGCAGGGATCGCCGACCTGCGTGAGGCGATGAACTCCGGGCGGGCAACCTGTGAGGAGATCCTGGACGCCTACTTGGCGCGCGTCGATGCCTACGACGTCGCCGGTCCCTCCCTGAACGCCGTGGTCGTGCGGAACCCGGAAGCCCGCGCGGAGGCTCGGGAGTCGGACCGACGCCGTGCTCGGGGCGAGACCCTCGGCCCGCTGGACGGGATCATCTATACGGCCAAGGACAGCTACCTGGTCCGGGGGCTGACTGCGGCGGCCGGCAGCCCGGCGTTCGCCGATCTGGTCGCCCAGAAGGACGCGTTCACGATCGAGAGGCTCCGGGCGGCCGGGGCGATCTGCCTGGGCCTGACCAACATGCCTCCCATGGCCAACGGCGGTATGCAGCGTGGCGTCTACGGGCGCGCCGAGAGCCCGTACGACGCATCCTGGCTGACCTCCGTTTTCGGGTCGGGGTCCTCCAACGGGTCGGGGACCGCCACCGCCGCCAGTTTCGCCGCCTTCGGGCTGGGCGAGGAAACCTGGTCGAGCGGGCGCGCCCCGGCGTCCTGCAACGCCCTCTTCGCCTACACCCCGTCGCGCGGTGTCATCTCGGTGCGCGGGAACTGGCCCCTGGTGCCGACGATGGACGTGGTCGTTCCCCACACGCGGACCGCTGAAGATCTCGCCGAGGTCCTGGACGTGATCGTCGCGGACGACGCCGATACCCGCGGAGACTTCTGGCGCGCACAAGAGTGGATCGATATTCCGCGCGCCTCCGAGGTCAGGCCGGCGTCGTACCTTCCGCTGGCCACCGGCGACCCAGCCGCCGCGAAGCAGCGACTCGATGGGCTGACCCTGGGCGTTCCGCGCATGTACATCAATGCCGACCCGGACGCGGGTACCGCGGAGAAGCCGGGCATCGGTGGCTCGACCGGGCAGCGCATCGACACCCGTTCGAGCGTGATCGATCTCTGGGTCTCGGCGAAGGCCGACCTCGAGGCTGCCGGTGCGCGCGTCGTCGAGGTCGATTTTCCCGTGGTGACCAACTATGAAGGCGACCGGCCGGGGGCGCCGACCATTCGCACCCGCGGCCTCGTGGCGTCCAAGTACCTCGACCGGGAGATCCTCGACCTGTCCGCTTGGGCCTGGGACGACTTCCTCCGGGCCAATGGCGACGCCGCGCTGAACCGACTCGCCGACGTCGACGGCGCGCAAATCTTTCCGCACCCGGAAGGCAGCTTGCCCGACCGGTACGACGGTTTCGACGACGACATCGCCGAATATCCCGCGTTCATCAGGGAGAACCCGATCGAGTCCTTCCGAGATATCCCGGATCTTGCCGAAGGATTGGCCGGTCTCGAGAAAACCCGAAGGGTCGACCTCGAGGAGTGGATGCAGGAGATCGGCCTGGACGCCGTCGTTTTCCCCGCCATGGCCGATGTCGCCCCGTCCGATATGGATGTGAACCCGGCATCCGCGGACCTGGGGTGGCGCAACGGCGTCTGGGTCGCCAACGGGAACCTGGTGATGCGTCACCTGGGGATCCCCAGCGTGACCGTCCCGATGGGAACCATGCGGGACACGGGCATGCCAGTAGGGCTGACTTTCGCTGGGCGGGCCTACTCGGACACGGAGCTTCTGGGCATCGGCCTGGCCTTCGACTCCTTGAGGTCGCGCCGCACCTCACCGGCCAGGACCCCGCGCCTGCCGAACTGACCTTTTGGGGCACAGGCCCCTTCACCCCTCGAATTCCCACACACGGGAGGAACTCATGCCCTCTTCATCGCAGCAGAGGAAGGATCCCGGGCGCTCGGACGGCGCCGGGGTCACGATCCACACGTCCACGTCCCCGATTGTTCGGCCCTCGACCCCCGACGTCACGATCGTCGGTGGCGACGGGAAGAAACAGGCCAAGGGCCTGAGCGCGGCGAGCATCGGCTTGGTCGGTGCGACCGTTATCGGCGTCTCGACGATTGCCCCCGCCTACACGCTCTCCGGGGCGTTGGGCCCCACGGTCTCCGTGGTCGGCTTCCACCTTCCGGCGATCTTCCTGCTCGGTTTCATACCGATGCTGCTCGTCGCCCTGGGATACAGAGAGCTCAACTCCGCAATGCCGGATTCCGGAACCACGTTCACGTGGGCCACCAAGGCCTTCGGTCCATGGGTCGGCTGGATGGGCGGATGGGGCCTGCTGGCCTCGACCGTTCTGGTGCTCTCCAACCTGGCGGGTATCGGCGTCGACTTCTTCTACCTTCTGCTCTCCCAGATCTTCCGGAACGATGCGATCGCCGACCTGACCCGCAACGTCCCCCTCAACGTCCTCACGTGTCTGGTGTTCATGGCCGGTGCGTGCGTGATCTCCTATCGCGGTGTCGAGGAGACGAAGCGTTTCCAGATCTTCCTGGTCAGCTTCCAGCTGCTCATCATGGTCGGATTCTCCGTGATGGCCATCGTGCACGTGCTCAACGGCTCCGCCTTCGACGGCCATATGCCCAATATCGAATGGTTCAACCCGTTGGGCGTCGACTCCTTCTCCGCGTTCTCCGCGGGTGTTTCCCTCTCGGTCTTCATCTACTGGGGCTGGGACACGGTACTGACGCTCAATGAGGAGACCGAGGGTTCCGACAAGACGCCCGGGCGTGCTGCCCTGCTGGTCATCGCCATCGTGGTCGTGCTGTACCTCGTGGTTGCCTGCTCGACCCTGGCCTACTCCGGCGTCGGAGACGGACGCCTCGGACTGACCAACGGAGGAATCCAGGAGAACGTGTTCGCGGCGCTCGCCACACCCGTGCTGGGCCCGCTGGGCATTCTGATGTCGATCGCCGTCCTGATGTCGTCGATCGCGTCCCTCCAGTCGACCATGGTCTCTCCCGCGCGCACGATGCTCTCGATGAGCTTCTACGGTGCCCTGCCCAAGGGGCTCTCCCGCATTCACCCGAAGTTCCAGACCCCCAGCACCGCCACGGTGACCTCGACCGTGGTTGCCGCGGTCTTCTACACGGTCATGAGGTTCGTGTCCGAGGACGTCCTGTGGGACACGATCTCGGCGCTCGGCCTGATGGTCTGCTTCTACTACGGCCTCACCGCGCTCGCGTGCGTCTGGTACTTCCGCAAGTCCTCACTCCGATCCGTGCGGACGGCGTTCACTCAGTTCATCGGGCCCCTTCTGGGCGGGATTCTGTTGCTGATCTTCTTCGTCCAGACCACGATCGATTCCTTCGACCCGGGATACGGTTCGGGGTCGTCCCTCTTCGGGGTCGGTCTGGTCTTCTACCTTGGCGCCGGCATGATCGTTCTGGGCCTCGTCGTCATGCTCCTGCTCTCCCGAAGGCTGCCGTCGTTCTTCCGTGGGGAGGTCACGGTGGCACCAGGGGCGGTCGACCGTGCGTAGCCGGCTCGTCCCGGTGATCGATGGCGGCGATCCGGATCGTCGATCAGGAGGCCTCGAGGTGTTCCCGGAGCCGTCGCTCGAGGCCGTCGAGCATGCTGGGCAGGCCCAGATCGAGCGCACGTTCCGCCGCGGCCGGACCGGAGACTTCCTCACGGTCGCGGTGGAGGCGGGCCATGACGGCGTAGTCCGTGCTCAGCTTCCCGGGGTCGAAGATGTCGGCGGGCGCCGCCGCATCGAGGGCGGTTCCGAGCAGGAAGGATTCGAGGGTCTCGATGACCCGCAGGACCTCTCCTTCGGGCCACCCGGCCCTGAGGAAGGCCTCCGCGACCGCTTCGTACATCGCCAGTGTCTGGGGCGCCTCGGCCACCGGCGTCAGGGCCAGGGTCGCGACCACGTACGGCTGAGCCGCGAAGGCGCGGAAGTAGGAACGCGCCCAGACCTCGGTGGCGGACCGCCACTCGGCCGGCGAGGGCCCGACGTCACCCTCCGCCGCGTCCTCGGCGCCGGTCAGGCGGAGCAGATCCTCGACGTCGATGCCGCGCACGACGTCGTCCGAAATCCTCGCGAATACCTCGTCCCGCGACTGGACGTGGTTGTAGAGCGACGAGACGGCCACGCCCAGGCGCTTCGCCAGCATGGTCATCGTGAAGTTCTCCCCGTGGGACTCGAGCAGTTCCCGGGCGGCCTGAACGATGGTCGTCGAACTCAGGATCGTCTGCGCGGGGCGACCCCGCTTCCTCGTCGCTTTTTCCGTCACTCGGACGACCTTACCCGCGACGAGGCCCGGAAGCCCGGCACACGGCGGCATGCGGCATGCTTCACAAAATCTTCTGACATCGATACCATAAACGAAACGCATTCGTTTATCCGTTTCGACTTCTTGCGAAAGGTCCGATCATGAGCACCAACCCCCATAATCCCCAGCAATCCGCGTGGCCCGTCCGCGAGTCCGACGTGGTCGTCATCGGTGCCGGCCCGTCCGGGCTGAGCGCGGCCCGGGAGCTGCGCAGGGCAGGCAAGTCGGTCACGGTGCTCGAGGCCCGCGAGCGCGTGGGTGGCCGCACGTGGTCCCGCGTCATCGACGGCGCGTTCCTGGAGATCGGTGGCCAGTGGATCTCCCCGGATCAGACCGTGCTCAGCGAGCTGGTCGAGGAACTCGGTCTGCGGACGTTCTCCCGGTACCGCGAAGGGGAGAACATTTATCGCGGCCCGGACGGAAAGGTCAGCCGGTACACGGGCGAGATGTTCCCGGTGTCGGAGGAGACCGAACGAGAAATGGAACGTCTGATCGAGATCCTCGACGGCCTGGCGGCCGAGGTCGGCCCCGCGGAGCCCTGGGCCCACCCCAAGGCACGGGAGCTGGACACGATCTCTTTCCACCACTGGTTGCGCGAGCAGTCCTCGGACGAAGAGGCGTGCAACAACATCGGCCTGTTCATCGCCGGTGGCATGCTGACCAAGCCGTCCCACGCGTTCTCCGCGTTGCAGGCCGTGCTGATGGCGGCATCCGCGGGTTCCTTCTCGCACCTCGTGGACGAAGACTTCATTCTGGACAAGAGGGTCCTGGGCGGCATGCAGTCCGTGTCCCTTGCGATGGCCAACGAGCTGGGCGAGGACGTCATCACCAGCCACCCGGTGCGCGTGCTCCGGTGGCAGGAGGACTCCGAGTACCCCGTTCTGGTCGAGGCGGAAGAGTTCTCCGAGGATGGCGAGGCCAGCGGATCGGGTGTGGTCGTCCGCGCCAAGCGCGCCGTCGTCGCGGTCCCGCCGAACCTCTACGGCCGCATTTCTTACGTCCCCGCTCTGCCGCGTCGCCAGCACCAGCTGCATCAGCACCAGTCGCTCGGGCTGGTCATCAAGGTGCACGCGGTGTACGACGCCCCGTTCTGGCGAGGAAAGGGCCTCTCCGGCACGGCATTCGCCGCGGATTCCCTGGTTCAGGAGATTTACGACAACACCAATTACGATCCGGAGACCGGCGAGGAGGAACCGCGCGGCACGCTCGTCGGATTCATCTCGGACGAGAAGGCGGACCGCATGTTCGAGTTGTCCGAGGAGGACCGCAAGGAGGCCATCCTGTCCTCGATGGCGAGCCTGCTCGGCGAGGAGGCCAAGAGCCCCGTGGTCTACTACGAATCCGACTGGGGATCCGAGGAATGGACCCGCGGGGCCTATGCCGCGAGCTACGACCTGGGCGGTCTGCACCGCTACGGAGCGGACCAGGCACAGCCCGTGGGGCCGATCCATTGGTCCTGCTCGGATCTCGCGGCCGAGGGATACCAGCACGTTGACGGTGCGATCCGGATGGGGCAGAAAACGGCCGCGGATATCGTGGACTCACTATGAGATACATCGTTGGTTATTCCGCGGACCGCCGTGGCCGAGAAGCGCTGAATCTGGGCGTTGCCCTTGGCCGTTCGATGGGTGCCGAATTGGATGTCGTCCTGGTGCTCAAGGCGGAGGACGCATACGCGGGTGCACTGCGCGGTCATGGGAACTATGCCGAACTGGTCAAGGAACGGGCCAAGGAGTGGTTGCGTGAAGCGGCGGAATCCGTGCCTGAGGACGTCGTCGCCCGGTACCACATCCGGCGATCGGTCAATGCCGCGACGGGGCTGATGGAGATGGCCGAATCGGTCAATGCCGGGGCCATCGTGGTCGGCAGCTCGTCCAAGAGCTCATGGTTGTGGCACGGGATCGGCTCCGTGGACAACGCGCTCTTGCACAGGGCGCCGTTGCCCGTGATCATCGCGCCGCGGGGTTACGAGAACTCCACCGCCATCACCGCGATCGACTGCGCGGTCAGCCCCAAGTACGATTCGATCGGCCTGGTCGAGGAAGCCATCGCGACCCTGAATCGGACCGGCATTCCGGTCCGGCTGGTGTGCATGGTGGACGGTTCCGCCGAGGAAGACGAAGGCCGGGTCAAGGAAGCCGTCCAGGGGCTCATTGAGGATTCCTCCCTCACGCCGGACGAACCCGAGAAGCTGGAGGTCGTCGTCGGCCACGGCCGGGGTATTTCGGAGGCGGTCGAATCCGTGGACTGGGAAGAGGGAGCCGTTCTCATGGCGGGTTCCTCGAAACTGGCCCAGAAGGGCGAGCTGTTCCTGTCCTCGACTACGTCGAAGATCCTGGCCAAACTTCCGATCCCTATCGTCGTGGTGCCGCGCGAATACCACCCCGGTCGCTACGGGTCCGAAGCTCAACCCTGGACGGGCCAGCTCAGGGCGATCGACCCGGTTCGAGCCCGCAAGACCGGCAAATAGTGTAATGAAACAAAAATTGATTATTGGTCAACTACGGTTGATTCCAGTCCTATAGAACATGCGAAAGAGGTACACATCCATGGCCGTCGACGTCGATCGACTTCTGGCCCGAGTCCCCACGGGATTGCTGATCGGTGGCCAGTGGCGAGACGCCTCTGACAATTCCGTCTACGAGGTCGAGAACCCCGCGACCGGCGAAACCATTGCGACGCTGGCCTCCGGCACGAGCGAGGATGCTCGGGCCGCGATGGACGCAGCATGCGAGGCACAGGCCGGATGGGCGGCAACCCCGGCCCGAGAACGGTCCGATATTCTGCGCCGCGCCTTCGACCTGGTTCAGGAACGCAAGGAAGAATTCGCGACCCTCATGACCCTCGAGATGGGCAAACCGCTCGCGGAATCCCGCGGTGAGGTTGCCTACGGTGGGGAATTTCTCCGCTGGTTCTCCGAAGAGGCTGTGCGGGACTACGGCCGCTACGCCCCGACCCCCGAAGGCAACCTCCGCATGCTGACGGCGCGCAAGCCCGTCGGCCCGTGCCTGCTCATCACCCCGTGGAACTTCCCTCTGGCGATGGGCACCCGCAAGGTCGCTCCGGCCGTGGCCGCGGGGTGCACCATGGTGCTCAAACCGGCCCGTCTGACCCCGCTCACCAGCCAGTACTTCGCACAGACGATGCTCGACGCGGGGCTTCCGGCAGGTGTGCTCAACGTGGTCTCGGGCGCCTCTGCATCCGCGATCTCGAACCCCATCATGGAGGACCCGAGACTCCGTAAGGTGTCCTTCACCGGTTCGACCCCGGTCGGCAAGCAGCTGATGGCTCAGGCCGCGAACAACGTGCTCCGGACCTCGATGGAACTCGGCGGCAACGCACCGTTCCTCGTCTTCGAGGACGCGGACATCGACGCCGCCGTCGAAGGCGCGATGGGCGCGAAAATGCGGAACATGGGGGAGGCCTGCACCGCGGCGAACCGATTCCTGGTCCACGAGTCGGTGGCCGAGGAATTCGGCCGCAAGTTCGCGGAGAAGATCGGGGCGCTCGAGGTCGGCAACGGACTCGAGCCGGGAACCACCTGCGGACCCCTCGTGGAGAAGAAGGCACAGGAATCCGTGACCGCCTTGGTACAGGATGCCACCGAGCGTGGTGCGCGACTCCTGGTCGGGGGCAAGCCCGGTCAGGGCAAGGGCTACTTCTTCGAACCCACCGTGCTGGCCGACGTTCCTCGGGATGCCAGGGTCGTCACGGAAGAGATCTTCGGTCCCGTCGCCCCGATCGTCACGTTCGCGACCGAGGACGAGGCCTACGAACTGGCCAATGCGACCGAATACGGCTTGGCCTCGTACGTGTACACCCAGGACCAATCCCGCATGTTCCGCGCCTCGGACCACCTCGAATACGGCCTCATGGGTTTCAACGCCGGAGTCATCTCCAACGCGGCAGCGCCCTTCGGGGGAGTCAAGCAATCCGGCCTCGGGCGTGAAGGCGGGGCCGAAGGCATCTCCGAATACACCACAACCCAATACATCGGTATCAAGGATCCCTACGCCGGTCAGTAGCCTGCCCGGATCTCGTTCCGTTCCGTCAAGACCACCCCTCAAGAAGGAGTCCCCATGGTCACCCGTCTCAAGAACTTCATCAACGGAGAATTCGTGGAGTCCGCCTCGAGCGAGGCGCTCGACATTGTCAGCCCCGTGACCGGTGAGAAGGTCGCCGAGTCACCCATTTCGACGCCCGAGGAGATCGACGCCGCGTTCGCCGCCGCCGCGGAAGCCTTCAAGAGCTTCAAGCGGACCACGCCCTCGCAGCGCCAGAAGATGCTGCTCGATCTCGCCGACGCGATGGAAGCCAACGCCGAACGGCTCGCCGACGCCCAGTACCGCAACACGGGACAGCCCCGCGAGGCCATCACCTCGGAGGAAATCATCGGCGGTGCCGACCAGTTCCGGTTCTTCGCGGGAGCCGCACGCACCCTCGAAGGCAAGGGCGCGAGCGAATACGTGGAAGACCACACCTCGTACATCCGTCGCGAGCCCATCGGCGTCGTCGCCCAGGTGACCCCGTGGAATTACCCCCTCGATATGGCCGTGTGGAAGCTCGGTCCCGCCCTGGCGGCGGGCAACACGGTGGTGCTCAAGCCCTCGGACACCACGCCTGAATCGACCCTCGTGCTCGCCGAACTGATCGCGGAGATCTTCCCTGCCGGCGTCGTGAACATTGTGCTGGGCGAC
This sequence comes from Rothia sp. HC945, assembly GCF_051370785.1. NCBI lineage: Bacteria > Bacillati > Actinomycetota > Actinomycetes > Micrococcales > Micrococcaceae > Rothia > Rothia sp. HC945. The sequence goes on from NZ_JBFCSN010000004.1 coordinate 64,587, forward strand.
GGCGGGGTCGGTGCTCAGCTGGTCTCGCACAAGACGCCGCAGCTCGTCGCCATCACGGGTTCGGTCCGGGCCGGTCGTTCGGTCGCCGAGTCTGCCGGCAAGGAACTCAAGCTGACCCACCTCGAGTTGGGCGGCAAGGCCCCGGCCATCGTCTTCGCCGACGCCGACCTCAAGCGCACCGCCCAGATGCTGACGGAATTCGGCTATTTCAACGCCGGTCAGGACTGCACCGCCGTCACGCGAGTGCTCGTCGAAGAATCCGCGGCCGAGGAATTCACCCGGCTCCTGGTCGAGGCGGCCAAGGCCACCAAGACCGGCTCCGAGAACGACGCCGAGAACTACTACGGCCCGCTCAACAACGTCAGTCATTTCGAGACCGTGATGGGCAAGCTCCAGAGCCTGCCCTCGCACGCGACGGTCGAGTGTGGCGGCAAACAGTTCGGTGACAAGGGGTTCTTCATCGAACCGACCGTGATTTCCGGTGTTCACCAGGATGACGCGATTGTCCAGGAGGAAACCTTCGCGCCCGTGCTGACGGTGCAGACCTTCTCCACCGAGGAGGAGGCCCTCGATCTCGCGAATGACGTCGACTACGCCCTGGCCTCGTCGGTGTGGACCAGCAACCACGGTACGGCGATGCGCGTGTCCCGCGATCTGGACTTCGGCTGTGTGTGGGTTAACACCCACGTCGTGCTCGCCGCCGAGATGCCGCACGGCGGGTTCAAAGACTCCGGGCACGGCAAGGATCTGTCCTTGTACGCTGTTGAGGAATACACCCGCGTCAAGCACGTCATGCACGACATCAGCGCGTAACCCATCCCCTCGCCAGAAGGACCAAACACACATGTCAAACATTAGCTACCGTCTGCCGCAGGAAATTCGTCTGACCGGCGAATTCCCGGGCCCTCGCTCCGCCGAGCTCGCGGAACGTCGTGCCAAGGTGGTGCCGGGCGGCGTTGCTTCCTCCGTTCCCGTGTACGCTGCGGACGCTGACGGCGGCGTGATCGTCGACGTCGACGGCAACTCGTTCGCCGACCTCGGCTCGGGAATCGCGGTGACCTCGGTCGGCGCCTCGGCGCCCAAGGTTGTCGAAGCGGTGCAGGACGCGGCCTCGCACTTCACCCACACCTGTTTCATGGTTACGCCGTACGAGGGGTACGTGGCCGTTGCCGAGAAGCTCGCCGAAGTCACCCCAGGCGACTTCGAGAAGCGCTCGGTCCTGTTCAACTCGGGTGCCGAGGCCGTCGAGAACGCGGTCAAGGTGGCTCGCGCGGCGACGGGCCGCAACGCCGTCGTCGTATTCGATCACGCCTATCACGGCCGGACCAACCTGACGATGGCGCTGACCGCCAAGGCCGCGCCGTACAAGCGCGGATTCGGCCCGTTCGCCTCCGAGGTCTACCGAGTCCCGATGAGCTACCCCTACCGGGAACCGGCCGAGATCGACGGGAAGGAAGCCGCGGAGCGTACCATCCTCCAGATCGAGAAGCAGATTGGCGGCCAGGACGTCGCCGCCATCCTGATCGAGCCGATCCAGGGCGAGGGCGGGTTCATCGTCCCTGCCGAGGGTTTCCTGCCCCGCCTGGCCGAGTGGGCCCGCGAGAATGGCGTCGTCTTCATCGCCGACGAGGTTCAGGCCGGCTTCTGCAGGACCGGCAAGTGGTTCGCCGTTGACCACGAGGGCGTGGAGCCGGATCTCGTGACCCTGGCCAAGGGCATTGCCGGTGGTATGCCACTGTCGGCCGTCACGGGTCGGGCGGACCTCCTAGACGCCGTCGGCCCCGGGGGTCTGGGAGGCACCTACGGTGGCAACCCCGTTGCGTGCGCCGCGGCGCTGGCGTCGATCGAGACCATGGAGGAGTGGAATCTCAACGAGCGTGCCACCGCGATCGAAAAGGCCATTCGCGGCGCGATCGAACCCTTGGTGTCGGAGTCGGACATCGTCGGTGAGGTGCGTGGACGCGGTGCCATGATGGCGATCGAATTCGTCGCCGACTCCAACTCCAAGAAGCCGCACCCGTCCGCCGCGAAGGACGTCGCCGCCTACTGCCTTGAGCGCGGGGTCGCGATCCTGACCTGTGGCACCTACGGAAACATCGTCCGCCTGCTCCCGTCGTTGACCATCAGCGATGAGCTGCTCGACGAAGCCCTCAAGATCCTGGTCGAGGGCATCCGGTCGGTCTAGTCCGACCTCCTCGGAGCCGTGCTGCGGCGTGCCCGGGGCCGCCCAGAGGCGCCGTCGTCGGTGTTCGGAACTCACCCCGTCAGGGGCTCCCGAACACCGGCGGCGGCTCTTTCTGGTTTCGGCTGGGTGCTCGCGTTCTGGCGAGGTCCTGTGTTCCGGCGTCGCTCGATCGTCCGCGAGGTGGCAGTTTTGTGCGATTTCGGCCCGGATTTTCGCCCGAGATTGCCACCTCGGTGTCGGGAGCGCTCTGTGGACTTCCCCGCTCATGCAACACACGGTGACTGACATGCAACGGTAGGTAAGATTTCGGGACTGCGACGTCCGCGCGGGCCCGGCAGCATCCACGCCACGCGGGCGTGTGGTGAAATGGGCCGAGTTCCACACATTGTTTTCTGAAGAAAGTGGCTTATCCATGAGTCATTCACCGTACGATGACCGGGTTTCGCCCGAGACGTCGATGGGATCGACCGTGCACCGTGGCAAGGACTCGTCCCCGGCGGGCGGGTCCGGACGGTCCGGCTCCGCCGGCTCAGGGTCGCCCCGCAAGCTGCGGTCGCGTCACGTCACGATGATAACCCTGGGCGGGATCATCGGCGCGAGTCTGTTCGTGGGATCGGGCAACGTGATCCGCTCGGTCGGCCCGGCGGCGGTGCTTTCCTACCTCATCGGCGGCCTGCTGGTGTTCCTGGCAATGAGGATGCTCGGCGAAATGGCCGGGGCACGGCCCGCGATCGGATCCTTCATGGAGTACGCCCGGGTGGGGCTGGGGGACTGGGCGGCCTACCTCGTCGGCTGGCTCTACTGGTACTTCTGGGTCGGGGTCCTGGCCTACGAGTCCGTGCTCGGCGGCGAAACCCTCCACGGGTGGTTCCCGGCGATCCCGGCGTGGGCCGGGTCCTTCTTCCTCCTCGCACTCTTCGTGGGGACCAACCTCATCTCCGTGCGCACCTTCGGCGAAGTCGAATTCTGGCTCGCGAGCATCAAGGTCATCGCGATCGTGGTGTTCCTGGGCGTGGGTGTGCTGTTCGCCTTCGGGCTCTGGCCGCACGCGGACTTCTCCGTCGGGAACCTGTGGCAGCACGGCGGCTTCGCCCCGCACGGCTACAGCGCGGCACTGACCGGCGTCGCCCTGGTGATCTTCTCCTACTTCGGGACCGAGATCGCCGTGATGGCCGCGGCCGAATCCGAAAACCCGGCCAAGGGGATCCGCCAGGCCACGAGCACCGTCATCTGGCGCATCCTGCTGTTCTTCGTCGGCGCCGTCCTCGTGATCACCGTGGTCATCCCGTGGAACGAGCTGCCCGTCCCGAGCGACGTCGCCCACGCGCCCTTCACCCTTGTCTTCAGCCGGTACGGAGTACCGGGTGCGGCCATGGTCATGCAGTTGATCATCTTCACCGCCGTGCTCTCCGTGCTGAACTCCGGCCTGTATTCCGCATCCCGCATGTTCGCCGCGCTGGCCGATCAGGGGTATGCGCCCCGGGTGATTCGGTCCCGTTCGCGCAGTGGTGTCCCCATCATGGCGCTCCTGGCTTCGACCGTCGGCGGAGTCGTGGCGACCATCGTGAATTTCGCGGCGCCGGACTCCGGGGTCTTCGACTTCATCATGAACTCGGCGGGGCTCGTGGCGTTGTTCGTCTACGTGTTCATCGCACTGACCCAGATGAACTTGCGGCGCAAGATGAGCCCGGAAGAACGGGACAGCCTGACTCTCAAGGTGTGGTTGCACCCCGTGCTGAATTACGTGCTCTTCGCGGGGGTCGCATTCGTCCTCGTCGTCATGCTGACCACCCCGGACGGACGCACCCAGGTGTGGACGAGTTTGGTCGCGGTTGTGGCCCTGATCCTGTTCTGGCCCGTGGTTCGCCGGGGTCTGAAGCGCAAGCGAGCCGCAGAAACCAATCGAGCCTGAAAAACACGGGGCGCGCCGCCCAGGCATGGACGCCTTGCCCCGTGACGGTGGTGTTCTAGCGCTTCGCGGTGCGCGCGCCTCCGGACAGACGCCACGCATAATACGCAACCCACCCCGCGTTGAGCGCGAGGGGGCCGACGGCCCGCGTCAACCGCGGCGCGGCCTTTCGGGAGACGGTGCTCAGCACGCCGACGCCGGTCGTCAGGACCGTGAGTGGGGTGATGCGCGTTATGGCAGACCAGAGCAGGAACTGTTGCATCGGAGTGCCGTTGTGCCCGAGGGCGCGGGCATAGGCCTTGTAGGGGACGGGTTCCACGAGACCCGAAACCAGGGCCTTGGCACCGTACTTCCTGACCTCGGTCTCGGCCCGACGAATCGTCTGCGCGGAGACTCCTGGAACGCGGAGCAGACGCCCGGCGCTCTCACGCTTGCTCGAGTTCTTGGCCACCGTGTACGTGCAGGCTCCGCCGGTCAGGCTGCCAGCGAGCGCCACGAAGGTGATGGCACCACTGCGCGAGGGCTTCCTGAAGGCCACGTTGGTCGTCCAGGTCTCGGGGGCAACACACGAGACGGTCGCGTCCGCGAAGGCCCAGCCGAACGCGACCGCTGCGTCGCGGAGGAACCCGGAACCGGAGGCGTCCCGGCTCCCGGAGCCGTGGTTGCGGTCCGGCGCAGTCCGGTTCGTACGGCCCTCGGCGCTCGTCCGCCGGGGGGTGAGGGACCGCCGAGCTTCGCGCTCCTGCTGCCGACGTTTCTTCTGTTCCTCGGGGGACAATGAGAGCTGCCACTCGGGGAGGCGTTTGTTTCGTGATGGGAACAGTCCCATGGTCACTCCTTCGTCATGGTCGTGAGAGGTGCTGCTCGGTGAGGGAGGGGGCAGGTGTTTCCCCTCAATGTCCTCCGCACCCACAGGAACCGCCGCAGCATCCGCCGGCGGAATGGTCGTAGCTCGAGGCGCGGTCCTCCGAGGACGGGAGGCCGTCTCCGGTGTCCCCGCCCATGAGATTTCTCCGGTCGCCCATATCGGGACCTCCCTGTGGGGTCTCTTTGACCCCGGCCAGGACGGCGGCGAACCCGGCGGGCGCGGGCTTCTCGGCGGGTTGGCCCTGTCCGGGAACCTGCCGGCCACCCGGTCCGCAGGCGGCACCTGCGGCGGAGAACCGCGGGTCCTTGCGCTTCGGCTCCCTGGCCTTCGCGAATCGCTGCAACTGCTCCGACGTCGGGTACATCCAGGAGGTCACGATCTGGGGTCCCAGGAGGGTGATGGGCAGAACCATGTCTCCCGACGCCGCGATCATGTCCGCGACGTGTTCGCACTGCTCAAAGGCCCATTCGTCCTCCCCGCGGACGTACACCGTGATGGGGTAGCCCTGTTCCGCGAGTTCGGCGGCGGCGTCGAGGAACTCCTCGCGCTCGGTGTCCTCAGGGCCGCCTGCGGGAATGAAGACTTCCACCTCGGTCAGATCGGACATTCTTTCCTCCATCGTAGGTTCGCCCCCATCTTGCCCGGGACGATGGAGTAATTCCACCGGTGTTCGCCCGCCGCCCACTCGCCGAGCTCCGGGACGCCCCGCTCGCCGTCCCGTGACGGCCGGGCAGGGGACCTCGGCCTACTTCTTGGCCGCGCGCCGCAAGGACTCGTGGTCGATCCAGAACTGACGGGTCGTGACCTCGTCACCACCGTCCCAGGTCTCGAGCCCGGTGATCTCCGGGAGGTCCGAGGCGTGGAAGATTGGCTCTTTGCCTTCCTTGCGCTGGCGGTCGTAGTTCTTCAGAACCTTGGCGGCGACTCCCGCCAGCAGGAAGATCGCGATGAGGTTGAGGAAGGCCATGACCGCCATGAAGACGTCGGCCAGGGTCCACACGAGGTCCAGGGCCGCGACAGTGCCGATGAAGACGAAGAGCATCACCAGGGCGCGGTAGACCTGAAGGACCCACGGCCGATCGGTCAGGAATTGGATATTCGACTCGCCGTAGTAGTAGTTGCCGATCACCGAGGAGAAAGCGAACAAGAAGATCGCCACGGTCAGGAAGTGGACGGCCCAGCCGCCGAGCTGACTGGCCAGAGCGGACTGCGTCAGCGAGGCGCCCGCGGCCTCGTCCCCGAAGGACGGCTGCGAGAGCAACACGATGAACGCGGTGATCGAGCAGACCAGAAGCGTATCGAAGTAAACGCCCAAGGACTGCACGAAACCCTGCTTGGCGGGGTGCGAGACGGCGGCCGTGGCTCCCGCGTTGGGAGCCGAACCCATACCTGCCTCATTGGAGAACAGGCCTCGGCGCACGCCCTGCATGATCACGCCCATGAGACCACCCGTCACGAACTCCTTGAAGCCGAACGCACCCTGGATGACCTGCAGGAACACGGAGGGCACGAGGTTGATGTTCAGAATGACGACCAAGAGGCCCAAACCGACGTACATCACGGCCATGACCGGTACCAGGATCTGGGTGATGGCGGAGATCGAGCGGACACCGCCGTAGATGATGAAGCCGGTCAGCGCGGCCAGGACGATTCCCAGAACGATCTTGAGCCCGACGCTCGAGGCGAGGCCCTCGTTGAAGTGCGCCGTGGACTGGGAGACGGCGTCCGCGATCGAGTTCGTCTGCACCGAGTTGAACACGAATCCGTAGGTCAGGCAGATGATGATCGCGAAGGCGACGCCCATCCACCGTGCTTTCAGACCGCGTTGCATGTAGTAGGCCGGCCCGCCGACGTAGGCTTCCTTGCCCGGGTGCTTGTACAGCTGGGCCAGGAGCGATTCGACGAAGGCGCTGGCTGCACCGACGGAGGCGATGACCCACATCCAGAAAACCGCGCCGGGACCGCCGATACTGATGGCCAAGGCGACGCCGGCGATATTCGCCGTGCCCACGCGGGAGGCCGCGGAGATCGTGAAGGCCCGGAACGAGGAGATCTGGGTCCGGCCATCGGCGTCCTTCCCGCTGGGCTCACCCAGAATCCGGAACATTTCCGGGAACCGCCGGAATTGGACGAACCGAGTGCGGATCGTCAGGTACAGCCCGACGCCGATGAGGATGACGAACATTGGGTACCAGATGACGTCGTCGATACCACCGACGATCGAATTCAGAAGTTCCATGAGGTCCAGCCTTCGAGTGATTCTCCGCGGCGTCGGGACGGCCGCTCGTCCGTACAGCTTGTCATGACGACAAGTTACCTGACCACTTCGCCGTGCCGCGGGCGCCGACCGGGGGACGTAGGGGGTAGGTTTCGTGGCACGCCATCGGCCTCCGGCGGTACGAACCCGCCGGTGCTCGCTCGATCGGCGTCGAGAACGCGGGGAGTGCACCTGGAGGTGGGCCTCTTCCCGCACGACGACGAAAGGTGCCCCATGAAAGTCGACGGATGGACGCAGACGCTCGGTGTCGGGCCGCTGCTGCTCATCGCCGCGGGAGCGTTTGTGGTGCTCCTGTTCCTGATCATCCGGCTCAAGGTCCACGCATTCCCGGCTCTGATCCTGGTGAGTCTGCTGACTGCGGCAACCGCGGGCGTGCCGCTCGGGAAGGTCGTGGACGTTCTGACGGAAGGCTTCGGAACAACTCTCGGCTCGGTGGCCCTGCTGGTCGGTTTGGGCGCCATGCTGGGCGCTTTGCTGGAGTCTTCCGGCGGCTCCAGGTCGCTCGCCGACCGCTTGGTGCTGGCCTTCGGGGAGAAACGGGCCTCGCTGGCCTTGGGCGTCGCGTCCTTGCTCTTCGGCTTCCCGATCTTCTTCGACGCCGGCCTGGTGGTCATGTTGCCGGTCGTCTTCTCCGTGGCGCGGCGCGTCGGCGGATCCATGCTTCTGTACGGGATCCCCGCGGTGGGAGCGTTCTCCGTGATGCACGTCTTCGTCCCGCCGCATCCCGGGCCGGTCACGGCGTCCTCGTTCTTCGGCGCGGATCTCGGCATTCTTCTGTTAGTCGGGCTGGTCGTGGCCATCCCGACCTGGTACCTGGCGGTCTACCTCTTCGGCATGATCGTCGGGCGCCGCCTGGACCTTCCCGTCCCCGAAACCCTTGGCTCCCCGGGATCGACCACGACCGACGCCGCCCCGCGGTGGACGGTCGTGGTCGGTATCCTCCTGCTCCCCATGATCCTGATCTTCCTCAACACGGGCCTCTCCGCCCTCGAAGACACTGGAACCCTGGGCAGCGCGGTCACGGACTCGCCGTGGTACGACGCCGTGGTCCTCCTGGGCGAGACCCCGGTCGCATTGCTGGTGACTCTGATAGTCGCCCTCGTCGCTTTCGGTTGGCGCAGAGGCACGTCCAAGAAGGGCGCGCAGGATCTGCTCGAGGGGGCGCTCCCCAAGGTGTGCTCCGTCATCCTGATCACCGGCGCCGGAGGCATGTTCGGCGGGGTCCTCCAGGCCAGCGGCATCGGGGATGCGTTGGCCTCCTCGCTGTCAGGTCTGGGGTTCCCTCTCATCCTGGCGGGGTTCATCATTGCGGCGACGCTGCGGGTCGTTCAAGGGTCGGCCACGGTGGCCCTCACGACGACGGCCGGGCTCATCGCCTCCGGTGTGACCGACGCCGGGTACAACAACGTCCAGCTGGCCGCGATGGTCGTGGCCGTGGCCGCGGGATCCGTGGTGCTGTCCCACGTCAACGACTCGGGATTCTGGCTCGTGGGGAACCTGCTCGAAATGGACGAGGTCACCACCCTGCGGATCTGGACCGTGTTGGAAACGCTGATCGGCGTGGTCGGGTTCCTGCTGGCCTGTGCCGTCTTCGGCGTCGGGAGCCTGTGGTGATGGCCTCCGGCGCGGCGGCCAGTCCCGGTCACTGGCCGGGTGGGCCAGGAAAGCCGCCGTCAGCGAGGGTATTTCACGAATCGTATTTCCTATAGGATTTGTGGGGTGTGGGATCCAGCCCACATTTGCCGATCATTCCGGGATCCCGAGCGACTACCGATGGAGGGCCGTCGATGACCTACCTGTACGACCAGCCGAACGATTTCGCGGCGGATGCCGTGGCAGGATTCGCTGCCGCGCATCCGACGATCACCCAGGTCCACGGCGGCGTGGTCCGCGCGAGCGCGACACCACCAGGCCAACCGGCCTTGGTCATTGGGGGAGGAACCGGCCATTACCCTGCTTTCTCCGGTTGGGTGGGGCCGGGCATGGCGCACGGCTCGCCGTGCGGCAACGTGTTCGCATCCCCCTCGGCGAGCCAGGTCTATTCCGTGGCACGCAACGCGGAGAACGGCGGAGGAGTGGTCCTCGGCTTCGGTAATTACGCGGGAGACATGCTGCACTTCGGCCTGGCCGCCGAGAAGCTCCGGGCCGAGGGCATTGACGTCAGAGTGGTTCCGGTCAGCGACGACGTCGCGTCCAACGACCAGGAGAACCGCCGAGACCGTCGAGGAATCGCGGGAGACCTGCCCGTCCTCAAAGCGGTCGGGGCGGCCATAGAAAACGGAGCCGACCTCGATGAGGCCGAACGCATCGCAACCAAAGCCAACGAGGCCACCCGTTCCCTGGGCGTGGCCTTCGACGGGTGCACTCTCCCCGGGGCCGATGAGCCGCTTTTCCGTGTCCCGGAGGGAAAATTGGCCGTGGGCCTGGGCATTCACGGAGAGCCGGGTGTGCGCGACGAGCCGATGGGCACGGCGGCCGACGTCGCGGACCTCCTGGTCGACGGCGTCCTGGGGGAAGAACCGGCGCGAACGACCGACGGGTACGACGGCCGGGCCGCCGTGATCCTCAACGGGCTCGGAACGGTGAAGTACGAGGAACAATTCGTGGTCTACAACCACGTCGCCCGGCTGCTCGCGGAGCGCGACATCGTCCCCGTCCACCCTGAGGTCGGCGAATTCGTCAGCAGCCTCGACATGGCAGGCCTCTCGCTGACACTGGTCTTTCTGGACGACGAACTCGAGCGGCTCTGGACTGCACCCATCGACACCCCGGCCTTCCACCGCGGTACCATGCCCGACATCGATCGTCCGCTTCGTGAAAACGTCTGGGAACCAGGCGACGAACCGGTGCCGGATTCCGGGGAGGCGTCACGCCAGAGCGCCCGGCAGATTGCCGACGTCATCGCGTTGTTCGAACGCGTCTGTGTCCGGGAGGAAGAGGAACTGGGCCGCATCGACTCCGTGGCCGGCGACGGCGACCACGGCCAGGGGATGCTGCTCGGATCCTCCGGAGCAGCCGACGCCGCCCGCGAGGCCGTGAACCAAGATGCCGGTGCCCGGACTGTTCTCGCTCGCTCCGGCGAAGCGTGGGCCGAATCGGCCGGCGGAACGTCGGGGGCCCTGTGGGGCGCCGCGCTGGTCGCGGCGGGCAACGCCGTCAGCGACCAGGAGGGCGTGGACCAGGAGGCCGTCGTCGGAGCGCTCGATGCGGCCGTCGAGACGATAGGCCGACTGGGAGGAGCGAAGGAAGGTGACAAGACCATGATGGACTCCGCCCTCCCCTTCCGTCGGACGCTCGCGACGTCGTTCACCGGGCAGAATGCGGGGGAAGCAATTGCCGCGGCGGCCGCGGCCGCCAGGGAAGCCGCGGACGCAACGGCGAGCATCACGGCGAACAAGGGCCGGGCGCGGGTTCTGGGGGACAAGTCGTTGGGAACCGTGGATCCCGGTGCCCTGTCCTTCGCGATCCTTATGACCGAACTCGGCGAGCACCTGGCCTGATCCTCAGACTTCCCGTGGCGGAGTCAGCCCGCCGGAGCGCTGGCGGACCCCTTCCAAGTGGCGGCGCAGGGCGGCCTGGGCGCCGTCGTGATTGTGTTCTTCCACCCTGGAGAGGATCTCCGCGTGCTCGGCCAGGGCATCGGCGGCGTCGATCCGTTCCGGGCCTTCCGACCAGGTCTGGCGCATGCGGTGGCCGTGAGCGTTCAGCACACCGCGCATCGAAGCCAGATAGTGGTTGCCCGCATGGCGGAAAAAAGCTGCGTGGAAGGCGTTGTCCGCCTCGAAATACGCGTGGAAGAGCGCGTAGTCCGGCTTGGGCTCGTTCGCGATCTGTTCGGCGATCCGCGTGTGCTCGGCGTAGGCCTCGCGCAGATCGTCGAGCAGTGCCTGCCATGTTCCGAAGGCACGGGTGAACGCCGCGAGCTCGACCACCAGGCGGGCGTCGATGAGCTCGTCGATCTGTTCCGCGGTCAACGGGGGAGCTACAACGAAACCCTTGAGCGGTTCGTACGTGATGAGTTCCGACCGCTCGAGAGCCGCCAAGGCCTCGCGCACCGGCGTCGGGGAGACGTCCAGATCCCTGGCGAGACCGTCGATGCTCAACCGGGCGCCGGGGCGCCAGTCGCCCTGCATGAGTCGATTCTGAATCTCCTCCTGCACGTCCGCGCGCAGGGCCTGGCGCTTGCTGCTCATGGCGTCTCCTGTCCGATCGAGTTGGTCGCTTTCCAGATACTAGAGGACGCGCGCGGCGTCGCCCTTCGGCTCGGCCGACGGCCCCTCCGGGTTTTTCCCGGCCCAGGCGCGCATCCCGAAGAACGAACCGACGGCGCCCAGAACCAGCACGATGCCCAGGAAGTGCATCCCGTTCGCGGCGTTCCCGGTCGCGTCCGAAACGGCCCCGACCACATAGGGCCCCACGAAGCCACCGATGTTGCCGAAAGAATTGACGAAAGCGATGCCGACGGCTGCCGTGGCGCCAGCCAGGTACCGGGTCGGCAGGGCCCAGAAGACCCCCGCGACCGAGTACAGGAAAAAGGCCGCCACGGACATGGCCGCCAGTTGCACCATGCCCGAACCGGAGAACCCGGCCCAAAAGATGCCCACGGCACTACCCAGGTAGATCAGGATGAGAGGGACCCAGTTCTCCCGCAGCTTCGAGGCCAGGCGCGAAGTGACGAAGATGCCGATGACCCCGAACAGATAGGGGATCGCAGAAAGCCATCCGGTGTTCGCATCCGAACCGCTGAAGGAGCTCACGACCGTCGGCATCCAGAAGCTCAGACCATAGATCCCCACGGTCGAGGGGAAGAACAGCACCGCGAACACCCAGACGTACCGTGACCCCAATGCCTTGAGGGGGTTGTCGTGGGACTTCTGACCGAAGCGCTCGCGATCCTGCTCCAACTCGTTCTCGAGCCAGTCGGCCTCCCGAGATGTCAGCCACGGTGCCTTGCGCGGGGCGTCCCGAAGCCATTTCAGGGTCGGTACCGCCGCGATCACGGCCGCCGCGCCCGAGAGGACAAAGAGCCAATGCCAACCTCGCAGGCCCAACCAGTCCAGGCCGAGGATCGTGCCCGCGAGCGGGCTCATGACCAGGAACGCGATCGGTGCCGCGAGGACGAAGGTGCCGGTCGCCCGGGTGCGGTGACGCTGGGGGAACCAGAAGGTCAGGTAGTAGAGAACCCCGGGGTAGAACCCTGCTTCGGCCACGCCGAGAAGGAAGCGGAGCACGTAGAACATGCCGCTCGACGTCGTGAACGCGGTCAGTGCCGTGATCAGGCCCCAAGTAAACAGGATCCGTGCGAACCAGATGCGCGGCCCGACCTTGGGCAGCACGTAATTCGACGGCACCTCGAAGAGGAAATACGCCAGGAAGAACAGGCCGGCGCCCAAACCGAAGGCGGAGTCGCTCAGCCCGATGTCGGCCGACATCTGGAGCTTGGCATAGCCAATGACCGAACGGTCAATGTAGGCGATGATGTACAGGACCATCACGAACGGAACGATGTGCCAGGTGATCTTCTTGATCAGGGCGTGCTCATCGACGGGAACAACAGAATTCATGGTGACTCCTCGAGTCCATAGCGGCGGGGCGGCCCGGAGGCCAGGCGGCGCAGGTCAGTCCTGGCCACGGCGTGTGCCGCGTGGCGCGGGGCCGATCTCCCGCAGTACTTCCCGCATCCTCGCGTAGGCCTTGTTGCGGTAGGCGATCAGTTCGGCCCGGGTCTCTTCGTCGTAGTCCTCGACCAGGCCCTTGCCGTTCTTGAGGCCCTTGCGATCCTCGGCCGCCGCGTCCTTGAGCAGTTGCGGGGTGGCCAGACGCTCGCCGTACGCTTCTTCGAAGGTCGAGAAGCAGTTGGCGTACACGTCGAGCCCCGCCTGATCCGCGATGGCGAAAGGTCCGAAGAAGCCCAGGCGGAAGCCGAAGGTGGTGCGAACGATCGTGTCGACATCGTCGACGGTCGCGACTCCCTCCTCCACCACCGAGGTCGCTTCCTTCAACAACGCGTATTGGAGCCGATTGAGCACCATGCCGGGAGTGTCCGCGACCTGCGCGCCCTCGCAGTCGGCACGTGCCAAGAGGTCCTTGACGGCGTCGATCGCGCCCTGGGTCGTCGCGTCTCCCGCGACGAGCTCGACACCGGGGATGAAAGGCATCGGGTTGGAGAAGTGGACCGTCAGGAAACGCTCCGGGTGGGAGACGGCGGGCGCGAGTACGCGCACCGGGATCGTCGAGGTATTGGTCCCGATGATCGCTTCGGGCCGCGCGGCCGCCGAGATCCGTCCGAGAACCTCGTGCTTGACGTCGGGTACCTCGAAGACGGCTTCCTCGATGAAGTCGGCCTCGGCGACGGCCTCCTCGATGGTCTGACCCGCCGTGAGGTGGGAGGCGACGGCGTCGGCGCTTCCGGCAGGGATGAGGCCCTGGTCCTCCGAGGCTCGCGCCTCGCCCAGGATGCGCTCCAGGGCGGCGTCGGCGGCCTCGACGCTGACGTCGGCGATCCGGACGGGCAGCCCCGCCATGGCGAGGACCTGGGCGATGCCTCCGCCCATATAGCCTGCGCCGACGACGGTTACGGTGCGGATAGTCGACACGGGGTGTGTGGACATGGTGAATCCTTTCGTGGAAGGGGAATCATGCGGATGGGGCTGACGGTTCTTCGGTTCGGTCGCGGCGTTCCAGCACGGCCGTCCCGGCGACGAGGAGTGCCCCCAGGAACGGAGCCATCGCGAGCATCACGAGACCGGCCGCTTCGCTTCCGAAGGTCACGGTGACCCATGACCTCAGATTCGGGGCGATGAAACCGCCCAGATTTCCCAGCCCGTTGATCAGCCCGACGCCGGCCGCCAGGGCCGCGCCCGAAAGATAACCGGTGGGGATGTTCCAGAAAATGGGCTGCGCCGAGACGAACCCGATGGCCGCGGCGCACAGGGCAATCATCGTCAGGACCGGTTGGTGCAGGAAGGCGCTGGCGGTCAACCCGACGCCGGACAGGGCGAGCATGAACGTGGTGGTTCGTCGGTAGGCGGCGCGTTGGTCGGCATAGCGCCCCACAAAGGCGGCCGAGACGAGGGCGGCGAGCCACGGGATGGCAACCAGGAGTCCGACGACGAAACCGATCTCCTGGCCCGTGATCTGCGAAACCTGGCGCGGCAGGAAGAAAGTCAGCCCGTACACCGCGACCTGGATCGTCAGGTAGATCAGCGCGAAATACAGCACTCGCCCGTTCAGCAGAGCCTTCCACCAGCGCATCCGGTGCGTCTGCTCCTTGACCTCCGCCTCGGCGGCCAGGGCATTCTCCAGGCCCTCGCGCTCGGCCCGGGACAACCAGCCGGCTCGGGCCGGCCGGTCGGGTAGACACAGGAACGCCACGCAACCGACGGCGACCGCGAGCAGGCCCTCCAGCAAGAACATCCACTGGAACCCTCGGAGACCGAACATGCCATCGAGCTCGAGCAGGGCGCCCGAGAGCGGCGAACCGACAATGTTGGCGATCGGCAGCCCCAAGTAGAACAACGAGGTGGCCTGCCCACGACGACGTCGAGGGAACCAACAGGTCAGGTAGTAGATGACGCCTGGGAAGAACCCCGCTTCGGCCACGCCGAGCAGGAATCGGAGAACGTAGAACATGACGGGACCGCTGGTGAACATGAACAGCGCGGCCACGATCCCCCAGGTGACCATGATGCGGGCCATCCACCAGCGGGCCCCGACCCTGTACATGATGAGGTTCGAGGGAACCTCGAACACGGCGTAGCCGATGAAGAACAGTCCGGCACCGAGCGCGTAGGCCGTGGTCGAAATACCGGCATGGATTTCCAGGGCTTCTTCCGCGAAACCGATGTTCGTCCGGTCGATGAAGGCCACCACGAACATCAGCATCAGGAACGGAAGCAGGTGCCAGCTGGCCTTGCGCGTCGCCGATTCGACCTCGTGGGTGAGGGACTGCCGCTCGGTCTCGGATTGGATCCGGGGGTCGCGGCCCGGGGATGACTTCATTGTCATGATTTCGTTCTCCTTGCTGAGGGAGCCGGGGAGGTCAGACCATGTGTTTTCCGCCGTCGACGAAGACGGCGTCACCGTTGACGAAGCTGGAATCCTCGCTGACCAGGAACTTGACCAGTCCCGCGACCTCTTGGGGCTGGCCGACCCGCTCCAGCGGGATGTCGGCGGACATCCCGCTCTTGCGCTCGTCCGTGAGCGTCCCGCCCATGATGTCCGTATCGATGGGGCCAGGCACGATGGAGTTGCAGGTGATGCCGTGTTTCCCCAGTTCGCGGGCCCCGCCGCGGGTCAGCCCCAGAACCGCGGCTTTGGCGGCCGCGTACCCGGTCTTGGAGAAAGTTCCCCCGCCGTCGTAGGCGGTGATGGAGGATGTGTTGACGATCCGGCCGCCGGTGCCCGCCTCGATCATGCGGGCCGCCGCCGCCTGCATCATGAAGAGCGTGCCCTTGGCGTTGACGTCCATGATGCGCGTGAAGTTCTCCGAGGTGAGGTCGAAGAATTCCTGTGGCCCGGGGATTCCTGCGAGGTTGACCTCGGCGAGGATGGGCGGTAGTTCGGCGTCGATCGTGGCGAAGGCTCGCTCGACCGATTCCTTGTCCGCAATGTCCACCCCGACCCCGACCACGGTGCGGCCGCTCTCCTCCGCCAATTCGGCCGCGAAATCGACGACCGCGGATTCGTCGATATCAAGAACGGCCACGTTCCATCCGGACCCGGTGAGGGTGCGGGCCACGTGCCGTCCGATGCCGCGCGGGGCCCCCGCGCCGGTGACCACCGCTGTGCGCTCGGAGGGGAAGGGGATCGTGGACATGAATGCTCCTTTGCATGCGTCTGAGAAGGAAGGATGTAGTGAAACGGTCGCGGGGAGGATCAGTCCAGGGCCGAAGCCAGGACCTGGCGGATGTACTGGATGTTCTCCGCGATCACACCCAGTGAGTCGGAGCCGTAGTGCTCGCAGCAGAACGGGCCCGTGTAGCCGGATTCGATGGCTCGACGGATGATCCGCCGATAGTTGATGTAGCCGTATTTGAGGGGCATCGGCGCGGAGGTGTACGCCCCGGTGCGTGGGTCGAAGTCCCGTGAATAGTTCTTGATGTGCCAGAAATTCGACCGGGGGAGGACGGTCTCGTACATGCCGTCAGGATGGGGCACGGGTCGGTGAAGACGAACCAGGTTGCCGAGGTCCGGGTTCAGCCCGACGGCGTCGTGGTCGACGTCGTCCAGGAAGGTTACGGCGTCCTCGGGGGTTCCGATGTAGGTGTCCTCGTACATTTCGAGGCTCAACCCGACCCCCACCGACTGGGCGTGATCGCCGAGCTCCCGGATGCGTTCGATGGCGAGATCACGGAGTGCGGGGTCGTCGTGATGGCCGTCTTCGAGCCAGAACCAGACGGCGTCGGACTGCTCCTGCGTCAGGGCCTGCATGAAACCGACGTTCACGACGCTGGCTCCGAAGCTCGGAGCCAGGTCGAGGAGGCGATGGGCCTCGGCCAGGAACTGGTCGCCCCTGTCTCGGTCCACCACCGAACTCCGAGTCATCGAGATCGAAGGGATGGAGAGGCCCTCGCCTTCGAGGGTGCGCCGGAACTCCTCGACCCGTTCGTCGCTCAGCCGTGCCAGGGGAACCCATGCGTCGGTCGGGTCGATCTGCGTGATCCCGAGCTCTCGGGCTTCGCGCATCTGCGCGGCCCAGACCGTGGCCGGTGCATCCTTGATGTGGCCCCCATCGGGCGCGGTGTCACCGAACGACAACATGTTGGCGGCGATCGGCCAGGACTCGGCTGTGAACATGCGGCTCTCCTTCGAGTTGATTATTCCTATAGGATTTATGCCCGACGTGACCTGTGTCAACCATCCCGAGGAATATTTTGGGTAGGTGCGATACCCGGGTGACTGGCCTCGAGGCCCGCTCTGGTGCGATCCGGCAGGAGAGATGATGCCAAAACCCTTCACTCGCCGAGACTTCTTCCTATAGGATCGGGAGTGGATCGCGAGGCCGCGAGCGTTGCCCGAGACGGTGCAGCGGAACCCTGGGAGAGGCCCCGGAACAGGACGTGGTCGGAAGGAGCGCACCCATGCCCCCACTCGAATCGAGTGCGACAACCGAAGAATCCGCGACGAAACCGCTGTGGATCGGGACCAGCTGGAAAATGAACAAGCTGGGGTCAGACGCCCGTGCATGGGCCAACACGCTCACGGAGAACCTGACCGACGACGTCCTCAGTCAGGTGCAGCCCTTCGTCATCCCTTCTTTCACCGCGATCTCACCGGTTGCCCAGGTTATCGACGGTCGGTCTCCCGTCCTCGTCGGCGCCCAGAATGCTCATTGGGAGGACTCCGGGGCCTGGACGGGGGAGATCTCCGTTCCTCAGGTCAAGGATGCCGGGGCCTCCATCGTGGAAATCGGGCACTCCGAACGGCGGACGCATTTCGGGGAAACGATCGAGACCACACGGTGGAAGGTCGAGGCGACGATCCGGTACGGGATGCGGCCACTGCTGTGCATTGGGGAACCCGCGGACACCAAAGCCGCCGGACAATCAGCGGAATACATTCTCGAGCAGGCGCACGGCGCGCTCGACGGTCTGGACGAGTCCGACCTGGGGAAGGTCCTGATTGCCTACGAACCGATGTGGGCCATCGGCGACGCGGGCCGGCCTCCCCGCACCGAGGAACTCGTCGAATCCTTCGCCGCCCTGGGAGACGAATACGACCACCGCGTGGAAGCACTCCTGTACGGCGGTTCCGTCACGGTGGACAATGCCGCGCAGCTTCTGTCGATCGACCATGTTGGAGGGCTGTTCGTGGGGCGGACCGCCTGGGATGTCCACGGATACCTCGAGCTGCTCCGAATCGCTGAGGCCCACCGGCGCTCTTAGGGGATGGCCGGTCCTCCTGGCCGGGAAGGCCTGATCACCCGATCAGGAAACGCCCCAGGAGGAAGAAGCGGGCGGCGTCGAGCAGCAGGAGCACGCTGACCGATGCCAGTCCGACGGGGACCGCCCATCGAACCCACGTGCGCAACGAATCCCAGGCCCGGCCGATCACCCGGGAAACCTTCCGGTGCTTGTTGACCAGCACCGCGATGCACAGGACGAACAGTGGGAACTGGGAGACCACGGCCCAGACGATGAACGCCGGGATCATGGCCCACACGGGCTGGTGGGAAGAAAGGCCGATCGTGACGATGAACGGCACGTCGGCGGTCACGATCGCCACGAACCCCAGGGCCACGAGCATGAGTCCCGCCCTGTTGCGGGCCTTCTCCTCCCGTGGCGGGTCGTTCCGGTGCACCCATTTGTGGCCGGCCGCGCAGAATCCGGCGATCGCGAGAAGGAGCTCGACGCCGGCCGCCCACCCGCCGGCACGCAGGAGCCCGTACCAGGGGACGCTCGCGAGACGCTCCCCGACCAGGAGGGACAGCCCAACTCCCCAGAGCACGGTTCCTCCGATGAGCACCGTGCCGAACAAGAGGACGTCGCGGCGGACGCCCCGGGCCTGTTCCGGTGTCTCGCTGGGGCGCGCGGCCATGAACACGGCGGCGATCAGCGCCGGCGCAGGGTCGAATCCGCCGACGCCCAGCCCCGAGGAGGCGGCAAGGAACTGGATCGGGTTCATTCGAGCGACGCGGAATCCGGCCCCTTGACGCTGCGAGGCGCGGACTTGAGCCTCGGCGTCGCCCCTGGGCGAACGAACGGGAAGGCCAGGACGCCGCGAATAGGCGAGCCGGTGAGCATCATGATCAGCCGGTCGATGCCGATCCCGAGCCCGCCCGTGGGCGGCAACCCGGTCTCCAGGGCGTCGAGGAAGTCCTCATCGATCTGCATGGCCTCGACGTCGCCCGCCGCCGCCTTGAGGGACTGCTCGGTCAGGCGGCGTCGCTGTTCGATCGCGTCGGCCATCTCGGAGTAGGCGGTGCCCATCTCGGTCCCGTTGATCACCAGGTCCCAGCGTTCGGCGAGGCGAGGGTCCTCACGGTGAGGGCCGGCCAGGGGAGAGGTCTCGACGGGGAAGTCCTTGTAGAACGTGGGCCTGGAGGTTTTCGCTTCGACGAGTTCGCCGTAGAGCTCCTCGATGACCGCTCCCGGCCCCATATCGTCCCGCACGTGGATCTCGTGGTCGCGGGCCAGACCCATGAGCGTCTCGAAATCTGTATCGAGGTCGATGGGCCGCCCGACCGCCTGGGACAGGGCGTCGCACACGCTCACGACCGGCCAGGGGCCGGAGACATCGGTCAGCACGGCCTCCTGACGAGGATCCTTGGGCTCGTCCCCCAGACGCAGCGGAAGCACTTCTTCGCCGAAGACCGCGCGCGCCGCGTTCTTGAGGATCCGCTCGGTCAGCTCCCTCATCACGGTGTAGTCAGCAAAGGGCTGGTAGGCCTCCAGGACCGTGAATTCGGGATTGTGGGTCGAGTCGGCGCCCTCGTTGCGGAAGTCGCGGCCCAACTCGTAGACGGGCCCCATGTCTCCAACGACCAACCGTTTGAGGTAGAGTTCGGGTGCGATGCGCAGGGTCAGGTCGACGCCGTAGGCATTGATGAACGTCTTGAACGGCCGGGCGCTCGCTCCACCGTGGATCGTGTTGAGCATCGGCGTCTCGACCTCGAGGAAACCCTGGTCGTCCAGCGTGGTGCGGATGGCCCGGATGGTCGCCGACCGGATGCGCAACCGCTTCGACTCCTCCGGGTTGATGATCAGGTCCATGGACCGACGGCGCAGCCGCGCCTCCGGGTCCGTGAAGGAATCGTAGGGAATCGGGTGCAAGCATTTGGACGTGATCTCCCAGGACTGAGCGATCAGGGACGGCGTGCCGGTGCGCGAGGAGCCGATGTGGCCGCGGACCAGCACGTAATCTCCCGAATCGATCCACCGCACCCGGGCGGCCGTGTCGGTGCCGCACACGGAACCGTCGAGCACCACCTGAATCGTGGTTCCGTGCTCGTACAGGTCCAGGAATGTGACCTTTCCGTGTCGTCTCATCGACCGGACCCGACCGTTGACCGAGACGTCGGCGGGCGACGTCGCCCCCGGTGTTCCTCCGCCGGCGACGTCCCCTTCGCTTCTGAGCAGAGGAGCGACGGCGCGCACGGTCATGCCTTCACCGGTGCCCTTCGGGAATGGTTCGACACCGGCCTCCCGCATCTCTTCCAGATGCCGGATGCGGTGACGTGTCTGGTCCGACCACTTCGGGGCAAGATCCTCGGCACCGACCCGGCGTCGTTCGATCTCCCGGAGCCGTTCCAGCTCGTTCCGGCCGAGAGTGTGTTCCGCGGACGCCTTCCCGCCCATCCAGGCCGGAAGGAACCCTTCCGCGACGCCGCAGCCCATGCCCACATTCGCCACCGAGACGTACGAGTCCACGCAGATGAAACGGGGGACCCAGGTCGGAGCGAATTTCTGGTTGAACTTGTAGAGCCGTTCGAGCTGCAGGAACCTGTCCAGCACGCCCAGAACCGACGAGCCGAAACGGGTCAACGGATTCGCCCCGAGTTCTTCCGAACGGGCGAACGTCTCGCGGAACATCGCGAAGTTCAGCGAGACCCTGCTGACTCCGAGCCCCTCGGCCTCCTCCATCATCTTGACGATCATGAACTCGGTGGTCCCGTTCGGGGCTTGGGGCGAGCGACGCATGACGTCGAGCGACAAACCGTTCGAACCCCACGGGACGAAGGAGAGAAAACCGATGGGCTCGCCTTGCGCGTTCTCCGCGGTGATGAAGACGTTCCGAGAATCCGCGGCATCACCGATCCTGTTGAGCGCCATCGAAAACCCACGTTCGACCTTGCCATGCCGCCACTCGTCCGCGAGAGCGACCACCCGGTCCAGTTGCTCCTGGGTGAAGTCGGCCTGGCGCCTGATGCGGTAGGTGACCTCTTCCCGCTCGAGTCGTCGCACACTGTGGCGGACCTCGTTCATGGACGTGTTGTTCAGCGAGAACCGGTCGGGGTAGAGGATGGCCTCGTCACCCATCCCCAGAGCCGCCATGCCGACTTTGGTGTATTCCTTGGCACCGTCCCGGCTCGCGCTGATGACCGCGGGAATCCAACCGTATTCCCGTGCTTCCGACTTCCATTTGAGGATGGCGTTCTCCCACGAGCTCCGGTCGCCCACCGGGTCGCCCGAGGCCAACGAGACCGATCCGAAGACGCGGTACGTGACGGCCGCGCGGCCGTCGTCGGAGAACACCATCGACTTCTCGCGGCGGGTCGCGAAGTAGGACAGCGAATCCTGGTGTCCGTACTCGTGGAGCAACTCGCGCAGGTGCAGCTCCCGCTCGCCGGTCCAGGAATGGATCGCCCTCTTGGAGCGGAGAAGCACCCAGACGGCGGCGATCGCGGTCAGGCCGTACACGGTAGAGATGGTCTGGACGTGCCACCGGTGGATGTTGTGCAGGTGGGACATGACCGCCGGCGAGGTGCTGCCCCATGCCCTCAGGAGCAGGGCCCACAGGTCTCCCATGGCGTGGAACGGGAGGAAGACCCATGCCACCACCAGCGCGAGCACGAATCCGGCCGCCACGACCAGAAGCCCCGCGCCGTAGGAGATCGGCCTGATGCGGGCCGGGAATTCCCGGCGGGCCCTGTAGAGCAGGATGAAGAACACGATGCCCAGCACGCCCGCCACGATGTCCCACGCCGGGTGCAGCAGGGGGTTTGCCGCGAGAATCTCGGGCGGCGCGGCCACGGCGTCGAAGGCCACGGCGGTCAGGATTCCCGAAGCCAGGCCGCCCAATTGGAAGATCATGGCCGCCCACAGGCCGGCTCTCTTGCGGCGCAGCAAGGCCCAGAACACGAGCGCCGAAATCACCAGCATGATCAGGCTGCGCTCGACCGGGATGTTGAGCAGCCCGAACAAGAACTCGACTACTCCGTGACGGGAGGGGCGGGTGATGAGCAGCGCCGCGTTGACCAGGACCGCGAGGGCATAAACCCAGGTGACGAGCGCCGCCATGCGACGGCCCGGTTGTTTGCCGGGCAGGTAGTAGGTGGCGGAACGGCTGCCGGTGCTATGAGTCTTCACGAGTACTTTCCCTCTGGAATCAGGTCAACGGCGCGAAAAATGGGCTGGTGCGGCCCAACCAGATCAGGCTCTTGGCCATCCCCGGCTCCCAGACGTCCTGGCGGTGTCCCCCGGTATCGACCGAGTCGACCGTCAACGACGTCGGGCGGCTCACCTTGTCCTTGAACTGGTTCAAGGACGGCCAGGACAGGGTGTCGTCCTTGCTCGAAAAATAGTGGAGGTTCGTGTCCGGGGGCTTGTTCGAGGCCATCTTCTCCAGGTCGTACCGCGGATCGTCCTGCGCATTCCAATGCTGGTTATCGCTGTAGATCGGCTCGAAGTAGCCGGATTGGACCAGCCCAGAGGCAAAGAGATCGGGGTGTCTCATGCTCAGCATCGCGGAGCACCAACCACCGGCACTGTACCCGGTCAGGGCCCACGCGTGAGGGTCGTCCGAGACCCTGAAGTTGTCCTTGACCCACGGCACGACGTCCTGGGTTACGTAGGTTTCGACCTTGGGCGTCTTCCCCCCGGACTGGGAACGGGTTCCGTCCACGCATTCGCTGTCGTAGCCACCCGGGTACACGGCGGGAACCACGAAGATTGCTTCCCGCATCTTGTTGTGCTTGACGGCGTTCTCGATCAACTGGCCGTAGTCGATGGACTTGGAGTAGGTGTCCGGGGAACCGGGAAAACCGCTGAATCCCATGATCACCGGGTAGAAACTCTCCGGATTCTTCAGATATGAAGCGGGCAACCACACCGTGACGTCGTAGCTCTGCCCACTCGCTTTCCCCGGAACTTTGACAGAAAAGTACGTGCTGTCCGATTCGCCCTCTTTGATCTTGTCCTTGAAAGCGGGATTGGAGGCAGGGTCGCGCTGCTTGTCCGTGGCGTCTCCGGTGATTTTCTTGGCGTGGGCAACTTTGGCCACTTTCTGGCCGAAGACCTTGCTGGAGTTCATGGCGGTCACGTCCCCGCTGCTGAAGAGATCGTCCCAAGAGGTGTACCAGTTGTTGTCCCGGTTGAGCCACGCGGTCGCTGTCAGGAGGACCAGCGCGGAGACCACGACGAAGGCAACGGCCTGAGCCAAATACTTAAGGGGACCCGGAGCCGACATCCGCGGCAGGAGGAGTACGCCGAGGACGAAGACGATGATGGTGACCACGAGAATTCCGATCAGGAATCCCCATCCTGTGAGGTCGAAAAAGCCCATTCCTGCCTTTCGTCGGCGACATTCCGCCGAGTCGGGAATCGTCCGGACAGTCTACAAATGCTGTGGAATGAATCATAGAGCGCAGGCCGAGTTACCGGGAGGTACTGAGCTCACTGTGCATTTCCGTTCGGGCCCGGCGTTTGCTCCGCAGGGCAAGGAACGCACCTCCGCAGAGGGCGGCCAGAGCCGACCCGGTGAGGATCGCGACCTTGGCTGCCCCGTCCAAGGACGGGTCCCCCGCAAAACTCAGCTCGGCGATCAGGAGCGAGACGGTGAATCCGATGCCGGCGACGAGCGATACCCCGACGACGTCGGGCCACGCGATCTCCGGATCCAGCTTCGGTCCGCGCAGGCGCGTCACGAGCCAGGTGGCCCCCGTGATCCCGAGGCATTTGCCGACCACGAGGCCGAGGACGATCCCAAGGGCGGCGGGACTGCTCACGGACTCCACGAACCCGCTCCAGCCTCCGACCGCCACACCCGCCGAGAAAAACGCGAACACGGGGACGCACAGCCCAGCGGAGAGCGGCCGGATGCGGTGCTCCAAGACTTCGGAGAGGCCTGCGCGGGCGTCGGCGGGCGTGCGGCGTCCTTGCCGGACGGGCACGCAGAAGCCCAACAGGACGCCGGCGATCGTCGCGTGGATCCCCGAACCGAGGAAGAAAGCCCACGTCAACACGCCGAGAGGCAGGAGGATGATCCACGCGGCCTCGGGTCGCAGGTGCAGAACCTTCTCGCCCCGGTAGGCGACGAACGCGTAGGCCGCGAGCGGCAACGCGGCAAGGGCCAGGAAACCGAGGTTCAGATCGGAGGTGTAGAAGATCGCGATGATCGTGATCGCGATGAGATCGTCCACCACGGCCAGGGTCAGCAGGAAGGTTCGCAGGGCCGTGGGGAGGTTTCGCCCGACCACGGCGAGCACGGCGACGGCGAACGCGATGTCGGTGGCTGTCGGAACCGCCCAGCCGCCGATGGCCGGGCCTCCCGCATTGATCGCGGCGAAGATGATGGCCGGGAGCGCGACGCCGCCCGCCGCGGCGGCCATGGGAACCACGGAGGTTCCCGGGTTGCGGAGTTCTCCGACCACGAACTCTTTCTTGAGCTCCAGCCCGACGATGAAGAAGAACACGGCCAGAAGACCGTCCGCGGCCCAGTGGCCGATCGACAGGTCGAGGTCCAGGGCGCCGATGGCGAAGCCGAGGTGGTGGTCTCGGACCGCGAAGTACCAGGACGAGGCGCCGCTGTTGGCCATGACAAGGGCCAGAAGCGTTGCGCAGAGGAGGATCACGCCGCCCGTGGATTCCTGGCGAAGCAGTGAGGCGAGGCGGTGTGGGACGAGGTGCTGCATGAGAGTCTCCGACAAGGGTCGAGGATCGGTCGATACGTCGATCCATGGGAACAAGGCCGCGCACTCCGCGACCTGCCGACCAGACTTCCCGGCACACCTGAATGACCCAGTATAGGCGAAGGACGCCGCCACGAGGTGCGTGCTCCGTCACGGAACGGAGTCGAGTCCTCCCATGTCAGAACGTGGATTCCCGAGCCGGATGGGGCGGGAACGGGTGAGTGATTGGGGCATAATGGCATGACCTGCGGATCGTGGATCGAGCAGGGAGCAAGATCGTCGAGTGGAAGGTCGTCCGGTGTCCCACGCGCCCCAAGCCCCGTGCGAGCCGCAGTGGCTGACGCAAGAAGAGCGTGAAGCCTGGTTGAGTCTTTCTGCGATCATGTTCCAACTTCCGGGCCAGCTCGAGAACCAATTGCAACGAGACTCAGGCATGGGCTTCGTCGAGTACATGGTTCTCGCGATGCTCTCCGAGGCTCCCGGGCGTCGGCTCACGATGACCGAGCTCTCGTCCCAGACCAACACGCGCCTGGCGAGGCTCTCTCGCGTGGTGAAGCGTCTCGAGGAAGACGCCTACGTCGAGCGCACGACCTCGGAAACCGATCGCCGCGTCAGCATCTGCCACTTGTTGCCGAGCGGTCATGACGCCGTCGTCGCCGCCGCACCCGGCCATGTCAGACAGGTGCGCGCCGCGGTCTTCAACCGACTCAACAAGCGTCAGGTCAGCCAGCTCGCCGCGATCGGTGAAGCGCTGCTCGGTGGCAAGCCTTCTTCGATCGTTGCGGCGCAATTGGCGCAGGGGACGGGCCCCAGGGCCTAGCGAGTCCTGGGACAGGGCTGGTCCGTCAGGGGTTCTCGGGTCGGGTTCCTCCGGCCGTGAAGTAGATGTGGGCGTCGGTCGAGACGAAGACCGATTCGCCGTACAGGAACGGCTCCCCGTCCGAGGAGTAGGCCGTGATCTGCAAGGACAGGCGCGGTTGTCTGTCGGTGATTCCGAGCGTCCGGGCCTCGTCCCGGGACGGCACGCGCAGCGAGACGCTCAGATCCTGCTGTGCGATGCTGACGCCGTACTTCTCTTCGAGGCAGCCGTAGAGGGACTGCTCAGAGAAATCCTCGGTCTCGATCCCCGGGAAGCGGTCCGGGCCGAACCATGTGCGCGAGAGCTGGTGGACATTGCCGTCCACGTAGCGGCGTCGGGACATGTGGAGCACCTCGGAGTGGCGGTCCACTCGGAGGGCGCCCGCCACGAAAGTATTGGCCCGAACGGGGCCGAACTCCAGAATGTCCGAGTGCACCCTGTGCCCAAAACCGGTCAGCTGACCGAAGAAGCCGGTGAATCTGCTGTCGAAGTGCTCGCCCTGTTCGACGTGGTTCTCCGTGGTCGTCGGGGCGGGGCGACCGACCGTGGTGCCGTGTCCACGATGTCGGGTCACCAGGCCGTCTCGGGCAATTTCCTCGATGGCCCGCCGCAGCGTGATGCGCGAGACGCCGTATTCCTCGCACATGCGGGCTTCCGTGGGGAGCAGGGCGCCGTCCTCGAGCTCAGCGACTCGGGCGCGCAATTGCCGCTCGACGGCGCGGTACTTCGGCATCGAAACGGCAGACACTCGACCTCCTGCGGGCCCGGCGGATTCTTATGATTCGTAAGCTATCCTCTAGGCGCTCGAACCCAAAGTATGACGTCGTTTCCGGGTGAGTTGGGCGACGCCCCGAGAAGGCCTGGCGTAGGATCGCACAAAGCAGTCTGGACCGAAGGAACCACCATGCCACTAGGAAAAACGGACGCAATCGAGTTCATCGGAGTCTCCAAGGAGTTCGAGTCCTCCACCGCAGTGGAGAACCTCGATCTCGCGATCCCCGACGGTCTCATCACGGTCTTCGTCGGGCCCTCCGGGTGTGGGAAGACGACGTCGCTGCGCATGATCAACCGGATGGTGGAACCCACCCGCGGACGGATTCTCATCCAGGGTGAGGACAACAAGGACACGCCGGCGTACGAACTGCGCCGGTCCATGGGTTACGTGATGCAGGAATCCGGGCTGATGCCTCACCGCACGGTCGCCGACAATATTGCGACCGTGCCGAGACTGAACGGGGTGTCGAAGCGTGATGGGCGGTCGCGCGCCCTCGAACTGATGGACACGGTTGGTCTGGACCGCGGGCTGGCGAAGCGCTATCCCGCCCAATTGTCCGGGGGACAGGCGCAGCGCGTCGGTGTTGCCCGAGCCCTGGCCGCCGATTCCCCCGTGCTGCTCATGGACGAGCCGTTTTCCGCCGTTGACCCCGTGGTGAGGGCGGACCTGCAGCGCGAGCTCATCCGGCTCCACGAGACCCTGGAGCGGACCATCGTGTTCGTGACCCACGACATCGATGAGGCTGTGACCTTGGGGCAACGTGTCGCGGTCTTCGCCGAGGGCGGCCGTGTTGCCCAGTTCGGAAGCCCCGAGGAGATTCTGCGCGAACCGGCCGACGACTTCGTAGCATCGTTCGTCGGCCACGACCGCGGCACGCGCCGCCTCACTTTCGCCTCCGCGGGAGAGGTTCCGATCCGCCCCCTGGATGCGGAGGACCGGCCGTGGGGCGATTGGCGCCTGGCCCTCGACGACGCCGGCCGACCCGCCGGATGGAGCATCGACGATCGCACGATGATCGGTGGAAGCCTGTTCCCCCAGGGCGGGAGTTTGCGCGACGCCCTGGATTCCGTGCTCTCTTCCCCGTCCGGGTGGGGCGTCGCGGTGGACGACGACGGCCGGGCCCTCGGCCTGCTGTCCTCCGACGACGTCATGGATGCCGCGGCCAGGGAGCGTAAGAGCCGATACGGGGTGGGCCTGTGACCTGGCTCTTCCACAATCTGTCCTACGTGGGGGAGCTGACATGGCTGCACTTGTTGCAGTCCGTGCTTCCCGTGATCATCGGAACCGTGATCTCGATACCGATCGCTCGATTCGCCGCGGTGCGGCGTTCCCGTGGCGCGGAGGGCGCCGGGCGTGCCTCTCGCGCGCGGGCCGGCAAGGCCCGGCGGGGAACTGTGGTCAATGCGGCGGCCCTTCTCTACACGATCCCGTCCCTGGCCCTGTTCGTGCTCCTGCCCCTGGTCCTCGGCACGGCCATTACCTCGCTGACCAACGTGATCATTGCCCTGAGCCTGTACGTGATCGCGATGATGGTCCGCTCCTGCGTGGATGCCTTCGAGTCCGTGGACGCCGCGGTGCTCGACGCCGCCACGGCCGTCGGGTACCGACCGGCTCGCCGGTTCTGGACGGTTGAGCTTCCGCTGTCCGTTCCGGTGATGGCCGCGGGGCTGCGCGTGGCTCTGGTATCGAATATTTCCATGGTCTCGGTGGGCGCGGTGATTGGCATCCAGTCCCTCGGCACGCTCTTCACCGACGGGCTCCGGCGTGACTTCACGACCGAGATCATCGTCGGGATCGTCTTGATCGCGCTGATCGCCGTCGTCCTGGATCGCGTGGTCGCCCTGGCCGCGGCCGTCGCAACGCGTTGGCAGGTGAGGTCATGAACGTTGTCGAACAAACCTGGAACTGGTTCACGGACCCGGCCTCCTGGGGCGGCTCGGGCGGAATATGGATCCGCCTCGCCGAGCACCTGGGATACACGGGCATGGTTCTGGGGATTTCCGTGGTCGTCGCCGTCCCCATCGGGCTGTGGCTTGGGCACACGCGCCGGGGCGGAAACGCGGTGATCGGGCTGACGGGCGCCCTGCGCTCCCTTCCGACCTTGGGCCTGCTGACCCTGTTTGCCCTGTGGATCGGTATCGGTCTGACCGCACCCGTTCTGGCCCTGGTCATCCTGGCCGTGGCCCCATTGCTCGCCAACGCGTACGCGGGAGTCGCCGCCGTCGATCCTGCCGTGGTCGACGCCGCCCGCGCCCAGGGGATGAAGGAATGGCAGATCCTGTTCACGGTCGAGATACCCAACGCGGTCCCGGTCCTGTTCGGCGGGATCCGCAACGCTACCCTCCAGATCGTGGCCACGGTGACGGTCATGGCGTACATCGACCTAGGAGGTCTTGGCCGATTCCTGATCGACGGACTCGCTGTCAGGGACTATTCGCGGATGGTCGCCTCGATGCTGCTCGCCGCGGTCCTGGCACTTGCCCTGGACGGGATCCTGGCTCTCGTGCAGCGCATGCTCACTTCTCCCGGCCTGGTCAAGGAGGAATCGTGATGAATCCCGTATCGAGGAACGCGTCGCGCCGGGAGGTGCTTGGTCTCGCCGCGGCGGCGTCGGTCCTGGGACTGACGGGGTGCGGTCTCTCGGGGAAGAACGCTCTGGGGCCGTCCAAGGGCAGGGGCACAATCGTCGTCGGCTCCGCGGACTTCGTGGAGTCACAGATCATCGCCGAAATCTATACCGCTGTCCTCCAGAACGCCGGGCACAAGGCCGAGAGCCAGCCCGCGATCGGCGCCCGTGAGGCCTATATCGGCGCTGTCAAGCAGGGGAGTGTCAGCGTGGTACCCGACTATTCGGGCAACCTCCTCCAGTACTTTGACAAGACGGCGACCGAGAGCACGGCCGAGGACATCATGACCGCCCTCGCCAAAGTGGTCCCGAAAGGACTCCAAGTGCTGGAACCGTCCCCGGCCGAAGACAAGGACGCGCTGGTGGTCACGAAGGATGTGGCGAAAAAGTACGGGCTCGAGTCGCTCGAGGACCTCGGCAAGGTCTGTTCGGACCTCAAGCTTGCGGGACCACCCGAGTTCCAGGAACGGGCCTACGGCCTGCCGGGGCTCGAAGCCAATTACGGGTGCGTTCCCGCGAAGTTCTCGCCCATCAACGATTCGGGCGGACCCCTCACGGTGAAAGCTCTTCTGGACGATCAAGTGCAGGTTGCAGACATCTTCACCACGACGCCGGCGATCGAGAAGAACGACCTGGTGGTTCTGGAGGACCCCAAGAACAACTTCCTGGCCCAGCAGGCCATTGCCCTGATCCGAAAGGACCAGGTTCCCCAGGCGGCACAGGAAGTGATCAATAAGGTGTCGAGGACGCTGACCACCAAGGACCTGATTCGATTGAACGATCGGGTCAGTGGCGACGAGAAGGCATCGACCGTACAGGCCGCCAAGGACTGGGTCTCGGACAAAGGGCTGTGACTGTGACGCCGGGCCGCGAACGTGCATCGCTCACGGGTAGAGTGTTCGGGATATGAGTTACCCACAGAATTCGACGTTGTCCGCGCCCCTCGGCCTGCTGCTCCTGAGAGTCGGCTTGGGCGTTGTGTTTCTGATGCACGGTTTGCAGAAGTTCAACGAATGGACCCTGGCCGGGACCGCGGAGAATTTCCAGCAGATGGGTGTTCCCTCGCCCGAGCTCGCCGCGACGGTGGCCGCGTACGCCGAGCTGATCGGCGGCATTGCGCTGATCGTCGGCTTGTTGTCCCGGCTCGCGGGTCTGGTGCTTGCCGTCGACATGCTCGGGGCCATCTACTTTGTGCACGGTTCCCAAGGTTTCTTCGCCTCGAACGGCGGGTACGAATCCGTTTTGGTGCTTGGACTCGCGTCCTTGGCCGTCTTCCTCCTCGGACCCGGTCGGTTCGCGATCGCCGGCGGGCTCGACGACCGGCGAGGCTGGGGCATCCTGGCCTGACAACCGGGCTTTCACGCGCCGAGGTGGCATTCTCGTGCGCCCTTCGGCGTCGAGGTGGCAGTTTGGGGACTGAAAATACGGTTTTTTGTCGCAAAATTGCCACCTCGCCAGGCCGCTAGGCCCGCCGTCCCGCCGTCGCCCGCCATCTCGGGCCCCTCCGACCGAAGCCCTCGGCCTCAGCCCAGGCGGAGATGCAGTAACGGGTACGGTCGCCCGGCGTCGTCGGTTTCGCTGCGTCCGACCACGTGAAAACCTCGACGGGTATAGAACTCCACCGCTTGGGCATTCTGTTCATTCACATCGACGTTCCGGACCCCGTGCTCTTCGATCGCGTGGGTCAGAAGTTTCGTTCCGATGCCGACTCCGCGTTGGCCGGCGTCAACGAACAGCATCTCCAAGTTCCCGTTGAGGACGCCGGAGAACCCCACCTGTCGACCATCCAGCTCGGCGACATCCAGCGAAACGGCGGGGAAATATCCGGTTTCCATAGTGGATTCGATCTCTTCTCGGTCCGCCTCGGCAAGGAAATCGTGGGTTGCGTTGACCGCGCTGCGCCAGATTGCGACGAGTGGCGCATAGTCATCTGGTGCTCGAACGGGCCTGACTCTGATTCCGATCTCGCCGGCGTATGACTGCTCATTCATGTCTCCATCATGATGGGGGCAGCGCGAGAACGCATGACCTTGTTGGCCTCCTGCCGAGTGGCACGGCCTAGCGCCGGCCGACGCCGGGGTCGCATCCACGCCTGTGCCGGCCGCGATGAGCGCGATCCAGTCGTCGTAGTCGGCGCACTCGATGACGGTTTGTGGTCGGTCCCGAGCGCTTCGAACGCGCGTAGATGGCGCAATTCCAGGTCCATGACTCCCAGCTGAGGGCGCGGGGCCGCGCGGGTCAGCCGGCCGGGGTCGTGACCAGGTGGTTCTCCCACCCTGAAGATTCGCGCACGTATTCGACCCTCGTGTGGTTGCGGTCTTCGCGGGCCTGCATGAATTCGTATTCCGTGGGTTCCAGAGAGTAGAGCTGCCACTCCGGATTCGGTTCGCCCGTGTAGCTGGGACGCTTTTCCCAATCGCGCTCTGATTCCTCGCCGCTGAGGGCGACCACGTTACCCGTGACCCGGACCTGCCGCCCGGACTCCCGCCAGAAGAAGACCATGGATGCGCGCGGGTTCTTGTCGAGTTGCTCGCCTTTGCGGGAGGTGCGGTGCGTCGAAAAATGGAAGCCCCGCTCGTCGATGTCCTTGACGATGAGGGTGCGACCGACGGGAGTGTCCCCGTGCTGGATCGTCGTGAAGGTCATCGCATGCGGCTGTCGATTTCCCGATGCGATCGCGTCCTGGAACCACTCCTGGAACAACTGCTCCGGGTCCTCGGGAACTGTCCCGGGGTCGAGGATCGGAAGGTTTTTGGGGAAGGACGGCAGACTGCCCAATTGGTCGCTCAATGTGCTCATACGTCGATGGTAGGTGAGGACGACAAAACACGGACGATGAATGCGAACTGTGCCTGGAACGATGTGCGGAATCTGAGGGCTCACCTGCCCGCCTTCGCCGAGTAAGCCCCGCCGGTGTCGACGAGGATTGGAGTCCTCATCGACACCGGGCAGGAAATGACTCGACCGAATGTCGAAAAATATCAGTCGTTGATATTCACATCGACGGTGTTGTAAAACGCGTTGGACGTATCCTCGATATCCCACACGGCGTAGATCACGTGATATCCCTTGTGGTCATCGGGCAATTTCATCTGGTCCGCGGTCCCGTCAGTAGGAAGCGAACCATCGCCCTCGACCTCGGAGAGCGGCTGCAGCTCATCGCGAGTCAGCGGGGAGTTCTGATCCCAGCCGTTCTTGGTGATGTAGTAGTGCCACTTGGCGGTGGGGTGCTTGGCCGTGTACTCCCAACCCAGGTTGAGCTCCTGGCCGGTCTGGACCTCGTTCTTGTCCCACCTGTCCGAGGACTGCTCGTCCAGGTTCTTGGCGAGATCCGTGCCCGCGGAGGCCAGATGGCCGTCCTCCGGGCCGCCCGTCGAGGAATCCAGGCTGAACCCCTTCGGCGCCTCGATGGACTGCGGCTCGTACTGGACAGCGCCCATGTCGGTGTTCGAACCCATGGCTGCACGAGCGGTCACGTCCGATTCGGAATTGCCGATGTACCCGTGGGCGTTGGCTGCCGCGGCACCGCCGAGAACGAGCACGCTCGCCAGGGCAGTGGCGGCGCTTAAAGTGAATGACTTACTCATAACGTGTTCCTCAATGTGATTGGTGTCAAATGTTGTGCGAGTCGGTCAGCGAGTCTAACCAAAATTTTGAGGGGTACGCGAAATTCGGAAATCGCTGTCGTGTTTTGAATGGGATGCGAGATAAGTGCTGGAAGGTTGCCGAATGAAAGCTCCATACGGTCTCGGTGCGCCCCTGGTATGTTCCGGGGCGGGTCAATAGGCTCGACCCATGAAGAGATCGGAAGGGCCGCGTCTGCTGACCGTGGCGATGGTTCTGGGGTTCTGCCATGCTGCGGCGAGTCTGTACTGGGCGCTCGGTGGGTCCTTGCTCTTGGGGACGGTCGGGGAATTTGCGGTCCGAATGCATCGGGACGGGGATGCCGGATTCCGGTGGATGCTCGGTCTTGT
Organism: Rothia sp. HC945; assembly: GCF_051370785.1. Classification (NCBI taxonomy): domain Bacteria; kingdom Bacillati; phylum Actinomycetota; class Actinomycetes; order Micrococcales; family Micrococcaceae; genus Rothia; species Rothia sp. HC945. The sequence continues at coordinate 97,630 of NZ_JBFCSN010000004.1, forward strand.
CGGGGTGGGCAAGGCGGCCGCCGCCTTGATCCCCTGGGCCGACCATCTCCGCCCTCCTCCGCATCGATGGATCCGGGCGGTCTCCTGGGTTGGCGCCATCGCGCTGATCGGCTGGGGCGCTCTTGGGGCGGTCGGCGGCTGGATCGGGATCGCCACGGGCTCGTCGGCTTCGAATCGACCGGCGCAATGGGGGCACGCCATTCTCTGGGATCCCGTGTTCCTGCTCTGGGGCCTGGCACTTGCTGGTGCACTCTGGCTCACCCGTCGGTCCGGGGTGGGCCCAACTCCGTGACTCACGGGTGGTCCTGGGGATGAGGGCGCGGAATGCAGGCCGAACCCCACAGGCGGTGGAGAAAGTTATCCACAGGTGTGTACAACGGTGTGCACAAGTCGAACACGTGTCCTAGGTTCTGTGGGATGTGGAAGGGTTCGACGCGCTCATGGGGCCGAAGTCGATTCGAAACACGACCCCGACGGGGGATCGAACTACGCGTATGTAAGTTGTCCACGCCTGGGGACAACGTCTGTGGACAAGGCGTGGTCCGGCGACGTCGACCGGTCCCGCTTTCCGCGCGTCCATGGGGATCCAGGGCGGGCCGATGGGGCGTCGGCCGCCAGGGGAATGCGCTGGTCAACGCGAGCCTTGTGAGGACGGCGTCGGTACAAGGGGCCGTACGTCGGGGTGTATGGTTCGACGGCGGTCGCCCCGTCACGAGCGGGGCAACGCGACCATGGGTTGTCCACAATTATCCACAAGTGTCCACAGGGCGGCTTCCGAATTTCCAGATTCTCCACCACCTGTGCGAAAAGTTGTCCACAGGTGGGGACGGGCGTGGTCGGATGCGGGCCGCTGGTCGACTCTCCGAATGGCCGGGCGTCGTCGACCGGCTTTCTTTCGGGGACAGATTGACCCACGACACCCCCGATATTGCGGGATCAATGGTTGCGGACCAACTCGAGGTGGCGGTTCGCCGTCGAGTTCGTGGACAACGTGAAGTCACATTCGTGTAAGTTCTCCACACTGTGGATATGCGGTGTGGAAAACCGGTCTTGCGCGTCGATTGTCCACAGATTGTCGGCGCCTTCGCTCCGTCCATGCCAAGGTTCGGGTCCTCGGACTAGAGTTGGACCCGAGCGCACGTGAGCGTTCGCAGTGACAAGGGGTGCCCTGGGGCTGAGATACGACCCTTTGAACCTGATCTAGCCAGTACTAGCGAAGGGATGGTCACCATGGCTGGTTCGCAGAACATCGAAGCGTCGATCACGGATGCCGAGGCCAACGGTGCCGATCGGGTCGTGATCGATCCCGCCCGGGCGGTGCGGGACACGGCTCCTCTGGTGCACTGCCTGACCAATGCCGTGGTCAAGGAGATCACCGCCAACGTTCTGCTCGCTGTGGGCGCCTCTCCCGCCATGGTTGAGCACCCGGAGGAAGCGGGCATTTTCGCCGGAGTGGCCAACGGACTTCTGGTGAACGTCGGAACGGTCTCGGATACTCAGATCTCGGCCATCAAGGCCGCGGTCGAAACGGCCCGAACCAACGGCGTGCCCTGGGTCCTGGACCCTGTCGCCGTGGGCTCTCTCCCCGTGCGCACCGAACTTTCCCGGACCCTGCTCGAAGCCCGACCGTCGGTGATCAGGGGAAACGCCAGCGAGATCGTGGCCCTCGCGGGGTTGGGACAAGGCGGCCGCGGGGTCGAATCGACCGACGACGTCGAATCCGCTCTCGACGCCGGACGCGCACTGTCAGAGCGCACGGGTGGCGTCGTCGCCATCTCCGGGGAGCGGGATGCGATCGTCTCCGCGGATCGAATCACGTGGGTGACCAGCGGTCACCCGTTCATGCCCTTGGTCATTGGCACGGGATGTTCCCTCGGGGCAACGGTGGCAGCCTACCTTGGTGCCTCACGGCCGGCCGGCGTGTCGGAGCACGACGCCGCCGTGGCCGCTCACGCGCACCTGGGGGCCGCCGGAACCCTGGCAGGCAGAACTGCGGAAGGCCCCGGAACGTTCCATGTGCGGTGGCTCGACGCTCTTTACGAGTTGCATCCTGAGGGCATCGCCCGCACGGCCGAGATAGTAGAGGACGCCCCGTGATCCCCCCGACCACAGACTTCTCCCTGTACTTTGTGACCGATACCGCCCTCTGTGGGGGTGTCGATCGCGTCCCACACGTCGTGTACGAGGCCGTGATGGGCGGCGTCGGTGTGGTTCAGGTGCGTGACAAGGAACTGAGGGACGCCGAATTCTCCACATTGGCGAAGGAATGCGCGAAGGCCATCGGGAGGGCCGAACAGGATTCGGGCCGGCCCGCGCATCTGTTCGTCAACGACAGGCTCAATATCGCGGCCGACCTCGGGCTCAATGTGCACGTCGGCCAGTCGGACGCCGCAGCGAAGGAGGCCAGACGGGTCCTCGGGCGGGAGCTGATGGTCGGCCTCTCGGTGTCGAGTCCGGACGAAGCCCGCGCCGCGGTGGCCGAACGGTATGCGGATGTTCTGGGCATCGGCCCCGTTTGGTCCACCCCCACCAAGAACGACGCCGGTCCACCCCTGGGGCCCGATGGCGTCACCGCGTGCGCGGCCTTCGCCCGAACGGTCGGTTTGTCCAGCGTGGCCATCGGCGGTATCAATCCCTCCACGGCGACCCGGCTCGCGGGCGTGCCCGTCGATGGTCTCTGTGTGGTCTCGGCGATCGCCGGCGCGGATGACCCCCGGCACGCGGCCGCGGAGATGCGGCGTCTTGCAACCATGACCCTGATGAGAGGACGTGACTCGTAATGCGGCCACCCGTCGCCATGACCATTGCAGGTTCCGACCCCTCCGGAGGCGCCGGAATCCAGACCGATCTGAAGGCCTTTGCGGCCGTCGGGGTCTACGGGTGCGCGTGCCTGACGTCGTTGACAAGCCAGAACACGCGCGGAGTCCGTGATGTCCACGGAGTCCCGCGCGAGGTGGTGGCCACCCAGATCGAGTCCGTGATCGACGACCTGCCGGTGGACGCAACCAAGATCGGCATGCTGGGCACCGCCGACGTGGTGCGGACGGTCGCGGCTCTGATCTCCGAGCGGCGCGAGAACTTCGGCACCGTGGTCCTTGATCCCGTGATGGTCGCAACCAGTGGGGACCCCCTCTTGAGTGAGGACGCCGACGCCGCGCTCCGCGGCGACCTGCTTCCCCTCGCGGACCTGATCACGCCTAACCTGCCGGAAGGCGCCCGGCTTCTGGATCGTCCCGACCGGGTCGCGCGGTCCGTCGACGAGATGCGGACACAGGCCGAGGAGCTGCTCGCGCTCGGCCCCCGCGCCGTGCTCCTCAAGGGAGGCCACCTGCGTACTGGCGAGGCCGTGGACATCCTCGCGACTGCCCCCGGATGGGAGCCCGGCACGACGTCGTCCAGAAACGAGCCGGCAGGAAACCCCGTTCTGGTCGAACTGAGCTCGCCGCGAGTACGGACGCGCAACACGCACGGAACGGGGTGCACCCTCTCGTCCGCCATCGCAGGATTCGCGGCCCGGAATTCCAGGCCGGAGACGCTGGACTCGGAGAGCGCCGAACCCCGGACCATTGACGACGACGCCCTCGAAGGGGCGACAAGGGACGGCAAGAACTTCCTGACGAGGGCGCTCAAGGACGGTGCCGAGTGGCGCCTCTCGCGATTCCCGGAGCAGGGCCACGGTCCCGTCAACCACTTGTCCCAAGTACTGAGGTAGAAACGTCCACGGAGTGTGAGCACGCCATGAACCAAATCGCCGAAGACAAGACCGGCCCGTGGCGGACCGGTGAATTCACGAGTCGCCTGTGGAACGATGCCTCCGGGATCCTGGACCGAGTCAACCGTCTGGCTTTCCTGGAGGAACTCGCCGCGGGGACTCTCGCCCCAGAAATTTTCGTCGACTACATCCAGCAGGACACCTTCTACCTGGGCAATTACTCCCGGGCGCTCGCGATGTTGGCCACGCGAGCACCGTCACAGGAGGCCGCCGAATTCTGGGCCGGGAGCGCCAGCGCGGCCGTCGCGGATGAAAAAGCCCTTCACGCCCAACTCATGGCTGACCGCCGTTTGAGTGCTTTGCCCAGACCGGAGGCGCCGTCCCCGACCACCAGAGGGTACATGTACACCCTGCTCGCGGCGTGCGCGTACGAGCCCTACGACGTCGGTGCGGCTGCGGTTCTTCCCTGTTTCTGGATCTACGCCGACGTCGGCCAGCGCCTGTCCCTTCGCGCGGAGACCGTGGAGGATCCCCCCTACGGCCGCTGGATCGAGGAATACGGCGACCCGGCCTTCGCGGAGGCCACGCAGCGGGCCATCGACCTGGTGGATGAGGCCGCCGAATCGGCGTCGGATACGGTTCGGTCACGGATGCGCGAAGTGTTCCTCGACGCCTCCCGATACGAGGAGATGTTCTGGGACGCCGCCTATCGTCGGGAGAAGTGGAGCCTGTAGCAGTGCACCGGTCTGTCACCGGGCTGTGGGCGGCTCAGTGCCGCGCACGGCTCACGTGCAGGTGCAATCCTTTCGGGTCGTGTATGAAATCGGGGAGATGTACACCTGTTGGTAGTTCGTCGAACTGTTCCCGGATGAATTGCTCGAGTAGGTCAAGGAGAAGCTGGTCAGCCCTTGGCCGGTCAGCTTGTAATGCACCAGTCCGAGTTCCGTCCCCGGGAACACTCCGAAGGCACCCGGGGACCCCGAGTGCGCGCTGCGGCACGTGGGGCCGGAACAGGTCACGTCCGCCGGGGTCGAAGGGGTCGCGACGGCCCCTGGAACCGTGACCACGTCGCCGTAGTATCCGCTTTCGTAATCGATGTCGGTCACCCAGAATTCGACGCAGTAGACCGGCTGGGGGAACGTGAAGGTCACGGTCTGGGAGGCCTGCCGGTAGCTCTTCAAGAGGGTTCGCTGGTTCAGCTCCAGGTACGCACCGGCGGTGGCCCCTGGGGGAGCGAGATTGACGACACCGAAGTTGTACCGCCCCCTGTTGCCTCCGTTTCCGGCTTCCCCGGAGGTGGTCAGGAACATCTTGGAGGTGGCGCCCGTCGTGGCCGCGGAAGTCACGGTGATGCCGTTGGACATGCTTCCTGAAGCGGCTGTCTGCGTGGTGCGCCCGCCCCGGTGGGTGGCCACGGTCTTCTCGCAATTGCTGACCGCGTAGGCGGGGACGGTGGAAGCTCCGGCAACCAGGGGCACGCTCCAGGCGGCACCCTTGGCCACCGCGCGCCGAGTGGGGGACGACGTGGTGTGCATTGGTCCTCTTCTGCTCATTCTGTGCGAATACCTGTCCTGACGGAGCAGACGAGCGAGCCTCAACGGACCAACGGGTCCGGCAGGGGTGGCCGCCCGAACGCCCCACAGTTCGGTACGGTAATGTACTCGTGAGTACGGGAAGAATGTTAACACAAAAAGGATTCCAACGCTTTGGGCGACAGCGGTTGATCAGGCCCTACGTTATTTCACGGTGAGCACGGGGCAATCCGCCTCGAGAATGACCCGCTGGGCGCTCGAACCGAGGAACAGTTTCATGACCGGGGAGCGACGCCGCGTCGCCAGCACGATCAGCCGGGCATCGTGTTCTTCCGCGAGCTCCAGGACCTGGTTGGCGACGTCGTCGCCGGCGCGCTGGATCTCGAATTCGATCCCCGCATCGATGATCTGGCGGGAGACCTCCTTGACGATCTCGATGCGGCTTGCCGTGGGGCTCGTGGTGCTGTCCGATGCGTACACGACGACCCGCAGGGCCGCCTTCTCCCTCTCGGCGGCCGCGATCGCCTCGTGCATCACCCGAGGGCTGGCATCCGAACGGTGCCCGAGGACCACGGTCCTCGCCGCCCGGTCGATGCCCGCCGACGCCGAAACCCTCAGAGAGGGCTCCGGCATCGGCCGGGCGGGTTTCGAATAGAAGTCAGACATGCGGTGTTTTCTCCTTTCGCTTGCTGTCCGCCGGCTAGGAGCCGATGGCGATCACGCCGACCAGCACACCCACGGCCAGCATGACCAATGAGACCACGAGCGCTCGCCACAGAACCTTCTTGTGGTGGTCGCCGAGTTCGACTCCGGAGAGCGAGACGAGCAGCAAGATGGCGGGAACCAGCGGCGACTGAAGATGCACGGGCTGCCCGGTGATGGATGCCCTGGCCATGTCCGTGGCCGGAATCCCGTAATGGGCCGCGGTTTCCGAGAGAACCGGAAGGATGCCGAAGTAGAAGGCGTCGTTGCTCATGAAGAACGTCATCGGGACAGACAGGACGCCCGTGATGACGGCGAGGTAGGGGCCCATGGAACCAGGGATGACGTCCACGAGCCAGGAAGCCATCTCGTCGACCATGCCGGTCCCACTCATGACACCGGTCAGAACTCCGGCGGCCATGACCATCGCCACGACCGAGATGATCGAGGTCGCGTGGGAGGCCAGCTCGTCCTGCTGTTCCTTGACGCCCCGGAAATTGACCAGAAGGGCGATGACCGTCCCGATCATGAACAGGTACGGAAGGGGCAGGATGTCCACGATCAGCAGGACCATGATCGCAACCGTCAGGGCCAGGTTGAACCAGAAGAGGTGCGGCCGAAGGGTCGGACGATTCGGGTCCAAGGCCGTATCGGTCAGCGCGGAGGAACCCTGCTGCTTGTCCTCGAACTGGTTGACCACGAGCGCTTGAGTGGCCGGTCCGGCCGAGGGGTTCGCCGCGGAGCCGTCGTCGCCACCGGAGGCGGAGTGGGAGCCACCGTCGGCCGGTGCCGCGACGTTGGCCATGACCCGTCCGGAGCCCTCGGTTGCCGCATCGGTCCCGTTCTCGGCGGCGTCACCGGAGCCGGTAACCCATGCCACGCCGTTCTTCTGCAGGCGACGCCGTTCGGACCGCCCCAGAAGGTAGGCGAAACTCAGGGCAACGATGAGGCCCACGATCAGGGACGGGACCATGGGGGCGAAGATCGAGTTCGCGTCCAAATGCAGTGCGGAGGCCGCGCGCGCCGTCGGGCCGCCCCAGGGGACGATGTTCAGGGTTCCGTTGATCAGGCCGGCCGTACAGGTCAGGACCACGGGCGACATGTGCAGCCGCTGGTAGATCGGGAGCATTGCGGCGGTGACCACGATGAACGTCGTCGAGCCGTCGCCGTCCAGTGACACCGCGCCCGTGAGAAGGGCCGTGCCGAAGACCACTCGCACCGGGTCGTTGCCGCAGAAGCGCAGAATCAGGTCGACGAGCTTGTCGAACAGTCCGACGTCGATCATGATGCCGAAGTAGATGATGGCGAACAGCAGCAGCGCGGCCGTCGATGACATGGACTCGATCGCGTCCATGACCATGTCACCGATGCCCAGGCCTGCGCCCGCAAAGAGGCCGAAAATGGTCGGGATCAGGATGAGCGCCAGGACTGGCGAAAGTTTCTTGGTCATGATCAAGGCCATGAAGACCAGAATCATGACGAATCCGAGAAGGACGATCACGGGCTTCTCCTTCGAAGGTTATTGTGATGCGCAATACACCCTAGGGACTCCCGTGGGGTGCGCGCAGGGTTGTGCTCACAGATCGCGTTCTGCTCATTGCGCGCCTTTTGTGCATTGTGCTCAACGGTGATTGCGGTCTAGGCTGAGCGCATGCCGCGACCCTCCAGCTCCTTCTCCCGCCGAGTGCTGACGAGTCAGCTGCTGGTCATCATCGTGGTGCTGGCGCTCGCGGCGGCGACCTTCGCGTGGCTGGGCGCTCGAACGGTCACGGACACCACCGAGACCAGGGCGCTGTCGATTGCCCGGACTCTCGCGTCCGAATCCGTGATCGAGGAAGGCGCGACCCGGGCCAGTTCCGAGAAGGAGATCGACCCCGAGGCCGCCCGTTCCGGTGACGTCCAGGCCCTCGCGCAAGAGGTGGCCTCCCGGAATTCCGTCGAATTCGTGGTGGTCACGGACGACCGCGGATTGCGCATCGCGCACCCGGACCAGTCGCGTCTGGGGAAGAAGGTGTCCACGTCACCCGACGCCGCCCTGTCCGGTCGCGAGGAGACCACCCACCAGAAGGGCACCCTCGGGGAAACGGTGCGGGCCAAGGTCCCCGTGTATTCGTCGACCGGAGACGGGACCGTGGTCGGTGAGGTTTCGGTCGGGATCCGCACCTCCGTGGTCGGCGCCGAGGTGCGCCAGAGGCTCTGGGTGATCGGCGCTCTCGCGGCGGCCGCGCTCGCGGTCGGCGTCGCGGTTTCCGTGGCCCTCGGCAGGAGACTCAAGCGCCAGACCCTGGGCGTGGGCCCCGAAGAACTGGTCGAGATGGCCCAGCACCAGGAGGCCGTGCTGCGCGGCCTGGACGACGGCGTCCTCGGATTCGCGCCGGACGGGCGATTGACCCTGAGCAACAGCACCGCGCGGATCCTCTTGGGCCAGGACGAGGGGTCGATGGGCGACATCGACATCCCCGAACGGATCCGGACGATGGTCGAGGAGGTCCTCACCGAGGACGCCGGCCCGAACGCCCCTGAGCTCAGACGGCGCGTCTCTGTCGGCGACCGGATTCTCCTGGCCACGGCCGTGCGGGTGCGGCGCGGCGGCATATCGGTCGGGGGCGTCGTGACGCTCCGGGACGAGACCCAGATCCTGACCATGTCCCGTCAGCTCGAGTCCGTCACCACGATGGCCGATGCCTTGCGCGCCCAGCGTCACGAGTTCGCGAACCGGCTCCACACGGTCATGGGTCTCGTGGCCACCGGGGCCGACCAGGAGGCCGAACGCTATCTGGGCGAGATTCTCAGGACAGGCCCGATCGGTGCCCCGGTCGAGGGGATCGACGCTATCTCCGACCCCTACCTGAGGGCGCTCGCCGAAGCCAAGGGCACCACAAGCGCGGAGGGCGGCGTCCAGCTGCGCGTTTCGGAGGACTCCCTGGTCCTGGGACGGGTCCGGGAGCCCGAGGACGTGACCCTCATCCTGGGCAATCTGATCGACAACGCGGTGCGTGCCGCCGTCCGCGGCTCGGTGACGCCACGGGTGGTCGAGATGCATCTGCTGAGCGACGGAGAGGCTCTGCACGCCGTCGTGAGCGACACCGGCGACGGCCTGGCCTCGGAGAGCGAGCGTGAGCGCGTCTTCGACGACGGCGTCAGCTCGGGCGATGGTTCCGGCGACGAGGCGCACGGGTTGGGCATCGGTCTGGCCTTGTGTCGCCGGGTCGCCCGACGCCAAGGAGGTCGAGTGTGGCTGATCCACGGCAAGGACCCGCGACTGGGCGGGGCGAGTTTCGGGGTGGAACTGCCCCACGTTCTGGAAGAGAAAGGTGAATCGTGACGAAAGTACTGGTGGTCGACGACGACCTGTACGTCGGCCAATTGCACTGTGAATACGTCAACCAGGTGGCGGGGTTCGAAGCCCTCGAGCCCGTCCGGGATGTCCGTGCGGCCCGGGAAGTCCTGGACGGCGGAGAAGTTGACCTGGTCCTGGCCGACTACGTGCTGCCCGACGGCAACGGGCTGGACCTCCTGCGTGCCGCGGACACGGATGCCGCCGTGCTTTCTGCGGTTGCGGATGCCGCGGTGGTTCGTTCTGCGTTGCGGGCGGGGGCGCTGACCTACATTCTCAAGCCTTTCGACGCCGCCGTGCTCCAGGGATTCCTCCGTCGGTACGCACGGTACTGCCGGTTGCTCGACAGGGAACGCCTCGACCAGGCGGGCCTCGACCGGGCTCTGCGCGCACTGACCGATTCGGTCGGGGCGACGCCGGCCACGCACTCTCCCGGTTCTTCGACGTCGGGCACGATCTTGGAGACCCTGCGCGGTGCCAATGCGGTCATGTCGACCGCCGAGGTCGCGGAGGCCGTGGGGGTTTCCCGAGCGACCGCGCAACGACACCTGGTCAAACTTGCCGAATCACGCTCTGTCACGGTGACCCTCCACTACGGGTCGACGGGCCGCCCCGAGCATCTGTACGGGGCCGAAAGGTAAGGGACTCGAAGGAAGGGCCGGGGCAGCGCCGTCGGCCCGGACGGGGACGCCGGCGGGACTACGCGATAGGGGCCTGAGTCGTGCGGTAGTAGCGGCTGATGCGATTCGCGGTGTCACGAAGCCGACGTTCGAGCTCCCTGTCCCGGACGGGGCCCGTGTCCTGGGACGGAGTGCTGATCGCGACGGAACCCACGACCATTCCGGCGTCGTTCCGAACACCGATGGCGGCGCAGGTCATGCCAGGGATGAACTCTTCCTTCTCCCAGGCGATGCCCCTGTTCCCGACTTCCGCGAGGTGTTCCTCCAGCTTGGCTCGGTCGGTGATGGTTGTCGGGGTCAGGTCCGACGTGCCGTGGGCCTCGAGATACTGGTCGAGCTGGGCCTTCGACATGCCGGACAGCATGATCTTTCCGAAAGCGGTTGCGTGGGCGGCTTCGTGGAAACCGAAACGCAACGGCTGGAGCCGTGGATACCGGGGGCTGTCCACGACGTAGGCGAGCACCACGCCGGTCCCTCGGTAGATCGCGAAATACGCCGCGGCCTTGGCGTAGTCGTGCAGGATCTGGATTTCCGAGCGGACCATGGCCGGGACCCCGACCTGACGGTGCAGGGAGGCCCCGAGCTGATCGAGTTTGAACCCCAATTCGAAGCGATGCTCCGATTGCAGGTGCGTGAGATAGTCCGCCTGCACGAGCGCCTGCATCAGACGGTAAACGGTCGGCAGGGGGTACTGGAGCGTGTCGGAAACTTCTCGTGCCGTTGCGCCGCCGCGTTCGGAGACGAACTCGAGGATAGCGAGGGTTCGCTCAATGGTCTGAACGCTCGAATCACGAGGTGCAGACGACTTCTTGGCGGTCTTCTTCTCGACGGTCACGTTCACTCGCCTCCGTACATAGCGGTCATTCCGGACAAGACATGGGGATGGTGACCCGGCCGTCCGCGCCACGGGTCGGTGGGACGGACGGCCGGGCCCAGGGAGCCTACTTGGCTTCGAACGCACCGGTTATCACTGCCCGGGCGATCGTGTGCCCCGACATGTTGAATCCGAGGAACGCCGGTGTGGCGTCCGCCCCGACGTCGAGGGTTTCGACGTCGAGCGCGTGGACCGCGATGTAGTAGGTGTGGACCCCGTGGCCTGCGGGAGGAGCCGCCCCGAGGTAGCGGGAGAGGCTCGCATCATTTCGCAACTGGATGGCTCCTTCGGGCAAGCCTTCGCCGTCCTCGCCGCCGGCTCCGCTCGGGACCGACGTCGTCGAAGCAGGCACATCCGTGACGGCCCAGTGCCAGAAACCGCTGCCGCTCGGTGCCGTGGGATCGTACACAGTGATGGCGAAGCTCTTCGTCTCGGAGGGGAAGCCGCTCCAGGACAGTTGCGGGCTGATGTCTTCTCCGCCCGCGCCGAAAATTCCGCTGACTTGGGCTGCGGGCAGGGTTCCACCATCGGAGAAGTCGGTGCTCGTGATGTCGAACGAGGGCACTTCTGCGATCTGATCGTACGGGGATGTAGTGGACATTCTCTCTCCTCAAGTAGTGATGAAGTTCAGGTGTTTCAGATGCCGTTGGTCTTCAGCTGGTCGACGATGTACTCGGCCTGTCGAATCGCGAGCGCGACGATGGTCAGCGTCGGATTCGCTGCGGCTCCGGTCGTGAAGACCGAACCGTCGCTGATGAACAGGTTGGGGATGTCGTGAGTACGTCCCCACTGGTCCACCACGCCGTCCTCGGGGCGCTCGCTCATACGGGAGGTCCCGAGATTGTGCGTCGAGGGGTACGGGGGAGCCCGGTGGGAACCGACGGCACCGACCGCGTTGTAGAGCTTCTCGGCCTGCTGGTACCCGTGGTCGCGCATGGCGACGTCGTTCGCGTGATCGTCGAAATTGACGTTCGGGACCGGCAGACCGTTCTTGTCCGTGACGGACGAATTCAAGGTGATCCGATTCGACTCCTGCGGCATGTCTTCGCCGATGACCCACAGGCCCGCCGTATTCAGGTAGGCGTTCATGATCTCGGCGAAGTCGGCGCCCCAGGCTCCCGGATCCGCGAAGCTGGCCAGGAACGCGGGGCCGAGGGAGATCGTTTCGAGATAGTAGCCTCCGACGAAACCACGGTCCGGGTTGTGGATGGATTCGTCGGCGATCACGCCCGCCATCGTCTCGCCCCTGTACATGCGCACCGGCTTGTCGAACCGCGAGAACACGGAGCCCGTGGTGTGCCGCATGTAGTTGCGCCCCACTTGCCCCGACGAGTTCGCGAGCCCATCAGGGAACATGGGTGTCGCCGACATGAGGAGAAGGCGTGGGGTCTCGATCGAGTTGCCCGCGACCGCCACGAGCTTCGCGGCCTGCCGGTGGAGGTTTCCCTCGTCGTCGAGATAGAGCACGGAATCCGCTCGACCGGAAGCGTCGTGGGTGATCTGCACGACCTGACAGTCCGAACGCAGGTCCAGCAGCCCGGTGTCTTCGGCTCGCGGGATTTCGCGGACCAGGGTCGACCACTTGGATTTGTTCTTGTCGCCTTGGAAGTTGAAGCCGTCCTGGATGGATGCGGGGCGGCCGTCGTACTCCTCGGCGTTGGTCGCGTAGGGCCCGGTCGCGTAATGCTTGTAGCCGATGCGCTCGGCCCCGTTCGCGAAGACCTTGTAGTTGTTGTTGGCCGGCAATGGTTTGCGCCCGTGGGTGTGGGTCGATCCCATCGCGATTTCTGCCCGCTCGTAGTACGGGTCCAGGTCTTCCCTGGTGATCGGCCAATCGAGAAGGTTGGCCCCCTCCACGCGGCCGTACGTGCTCCGGGCCTTGAACTCGTGTTCCTTGAAGCGCGGCGTCGCGCCCGACCAGTGCGTCGTGGTGCCGCCCACCGCCTTCACGATCCACGTCGGAAGGTTCGGGAAGTCGGTGGTGATTCGCCACGAACCACTGGTGGTGCGCGGATCGAGCCACGCCATCTGGTTGAAGGCTTCCCATTCGTTGTTCACGTAGTCCTCGTTGCGCAGGTAGGGACCCGCCTCGATCATGACCACGGGGATGCCCTTTTTGGTCAGCTCGTAGGCGAGGGTGCCTCCGCCCGCTCCGGAACCCACGATGACAACGGCTTCTTCATTCTGATCGATTTTCACTTCGAAACCTTTCTCATCACGGTTTCCTGGGATCCAGGCTGGTTGCTGGTGTCGGTCTGCTGACCGCCGATCGGCGACTTTCCGGTGGACGCGAGTATCGCGTTCGGGGCAATGTCCGGCAGCGGCTCACCGTCGTAGAGCTCGATCCGGGGTTCGGGAAGCCAATCGAGGTCGTTGAAACCGCGGTTGATGTAGCCGCCCTTGTCGAAGCTCGGCCCCTCGTAGCCGAGGACCTCCCAGACCTCGGGGTCGTCGTAGAGGTTGAGCACCGTGGTGCGACGGATGAACCCGAAGAACGCCGTGGCCTCGATGCGGTGCAGGACGCTCGTCGCGGCTTCGTCGTCGAGATTCCTGAAATCGCCGCCGGCCAATTGGCTCAGCGTGAGAATGCCCTGGGTCAGGGCCACGCGGAACCAGGTCGATTCCCGGGCCTCGGTGAGGATCCTGGTGGCGGTTCGTTCGTACGGGCCGTCCGGGAATTCCGGATGGGGGAAGGCCACGCGGAGCAGCCTGACGAGCACGTCGTGTGCGTCATCCGTCAGCTCCATCTCGTTCAGTTGTGGGTATTTTGCTGGGAACGTCATCGTTCAGCTCCTATCGATCATTTGTTCCGGTCAGGGCACGAGGATCCCTCGACCGACCAGGCGGCCGGCGTCGAGGTCGTGAAAGGCATCCAGGGCGGCATCGAGGGGGTAGATGGAGGTGTGCAGCTTGACCCTCCCCTGGGCGGTGAGCGTCATGAGTTCGACCAGGTCGTTGTAGGTGCCCACCAGGTTTCCGATCACATTGATTTCCCGGCTGATGATCTCGATCGTCGGGAGTTTTGATTCGCCGCCGTAGCCGACGACGTAGTGAGAACCGCGATTGCGCAGGAGTCGCGGGGCCAAGAGCTCGACGCCCTGTTCGCCGACGAAGTCGAAGACGATCTGGGCTCCGCCGCCGGTGATGTCGAGGACTTGCGACGCGACGGCTTCGTCGTCGCCCGCGCGCACCGTGTGGTGGGCGCCGAGCTGTTGCGCGAGCTCGAGGGCTTCTTCGCTCCGGTCCACCACGGTGATTTCCGCGCTCGTGATGGCCGCCAGGGTCTGGATGCCGATGTGGCCGAGGCCGCCCGCGCCAATCACGACGGCGTGGCTGCCCGGGAACAACTCGTCGGCGGCCTTCCTCACCGCGTGATACGCCGTCAACCCGGCGTCGGCCAGCGCCGCCACGTCCTTGGGGTCCAATCCGTCGTCGAGTTTCACGACCGCCCTGGCGTTGGTGAGCAACTGGTCGGCCATCCCGCCGTCCACGCTGACGCCGGGGAAAGTCGAATTCTCACAATGTGAGTCCTGACCGAGGCGGCACGGCGGGCACAGCCCACAGCTGGTCAGGGGATGCATGATTACGGTGTCGCCCGGGCTGACGTTGTTCACGGCGCTTCCCACCTCGCGGACGCGCCCCGCGTTCTCGTGGCCAAGAATGTAGGGGAGACGCGGGTGCTGGATCGGCTCCCACTGGCCCTCGACGATGTGCAGATCGGTCCGGCAAAGGCCCGCGGCCTCGACGTCGACGATCACGCCCCATGGGTCGGTGATCCTCGGTTCGTCGACCTCTTCGAGCACAGGGTCCTTCCCGTATTGGTGGAGACGGATAGCCTTCACGGTGACTCCTCTTCGAGTGTAACTAAATGTGTTCCACAACACAGTCTCACTAGGCCACTCGGAGGCTGAGAAGTCCGGTTCTCGCGGAGTGAGAATAGGGCGCGGATTGCGTGGGCGGGTTTGGCTCTGTGGTCGGGCGGGCGGGCCGCGGCCGAGCGTGGCGGGTGGAGTTGCATGGCGGGTGGAGTTGCGAGATTGCTGGAGTTGCGTGGCGGTTGCCGGATTCGGAGGCGTTTGCCCCGGTTAGGTGGGGCTTGAAGCGCCACCTAACAGGGGTAAACGCCCCTCAAGCGGGTAACCGCCACCCAGCGGGCCCCCAACAGCCCCGCGTGTGTGGCGTGAAATGGTCGGCAAACGCCTCTCAACTGGGTAACCGCCACCCAACGGCGCCGGGCAGGGGTGCGACGGCGTCGGCAACCGTCCCAAAGCGGCAATCGAGTGCGTATGCGGCCCCCGCTCTCTGGGGAGGGGCACGGCCAAGGTCGGGTTCCGTCGGTGCGGAGAGGGTTGCGCCCGACGTCGCTGTGTTCAGCGGATCTTCGCTGGCGGCGGAAGATGTGACGTTTCCCTGGGAGGCGGCCGCGCCCTGGTGTTAAAGTCGGGAGTGGATCTATTAGCTGGATCACTGAAAGGATTGGTTATGGCTGACCAGTACGTACTTCCGGATCTTCCGTATGACTACGCAGCTCTCGAGCCCAACATCTCGGCTCGCATCATGGAGTTGCACCACGACAAGCACCACGCGACCTACGTCAAGGGTGCGAACACCGCTCTGGAGAAGCTGGAAGCGGCACGTTCGAGCAACGACCTCGCCTACGTGAACCAGCTCGAGAAGGACCTCGCCTTCAACCTGGGCGGGCACACCAACCACTCGATCTTCTGGAACAACCTGTCTCCGGACGGGGGCGACAAGCCCACCGGCGAACTCGCCGCCGCGATCGACGACTTCTTCGGTTCCTTCGACGCCTTCCAGGCGCAGTTCACTGCGACTGCCACGGGCATCCAGGGATCCGGTTGGGCCGTGCTGGCCTGGGACTCGATTGGTGAGCGTCTCAACCTCTTCCAGCTCTACGATCAGCAGGCCGGCAATGTCCCGCTGGGCCAGACCCCGATCCTGCAGCTCGACATGTGGGAGCACGCCTTCTACCTCGATTACCAGAACGTCAAGCCCGATTACGTCAAGGCATTCTGGAACATCGCCAACTGGGCGGACGCCCAGGAGCGTTTCGACCGTGCTCGTACGCAGACCAAGGGCCTCATCGTTCCCAACTAAGGAACACCGACCCTGATCTGGGCCCCGCACCCTCGTGGTGCGGGGCCTTTCGTTGTTCCGGCCTGTTCCGGCGTGCTCCGGCGGCTCGCGGTGACCCACGGGTCATCTCTCATGATGGGAGGATCTGGAAAGTCCTTCGGAATCCGGGAAGAGTCGTGACCACACCCGCCGCAACGTCGAGGAGCTGTATGTACGCCGTGACCAACCCCGCTACTGGCGAGACCGTGCACGAATACGAAAGTGCCACGGACGACGAGATCGAGTTCGCCCTCGAGACCCTCCACAACGGCTACAGGGCGGATCGGCAGTCGACCCCGTCCGAGAGGGCTGGTGCATTGCTCAAGGCCGCGGAGCTCTTGCGGGACAAGTCCGCTGAGCTTGCCGGCATCATCACCCGGGAGATGGGGAAAAGGAACACGGACGCGGTCAGCGAGGTCGAGATCGTCGCGCAGATCTTCGAGTACTACGGCTCCAAGGGGCCGGACATGCTCCAGGAGCAGCCTATCGAGGATTCCGATCAGGACGACGTCGTGCAGTACCGGCCCACCGGCGTCGTTCTGGGCGTCATGCCCTGGAACTATCCGATGTACCAACTGGCTCGGCTGATCGCCCCCAATCTTGTTCTCGGCAATACCTTGCTCATCAAACCGGCGTCCTCGACCCCGGAGTCGGCCTACGCCCTGGCCGACGTTCTCGCGGAAGCGGGCCTGGGTTCGGACGTCGTCCAGATCCTTCTCATCGATTCGGGGCATATTGGCGACGTCGTCCGCGACCCCAGGGTCTCCGGGGTTTCCCTGACGGGAAGCGAAGCCGCCGGAGCGTCGGTCGCCTCGATTGCCGGGGAACAGCTCAAGAAGGTCGTGCTCGAGCTCGGCGGGTCCGATCCGCTGATCGTGCTCGACGAAGAGAACATCGAAGACATCGCCGAACTGGCCGTTCGGACGCGGATGGAGAACATGGGGCAGGCCTGCAACTCCCCGAAGAGGTTCATCGTGATGGAAGAGGCCTATGCTCCCTTCGTTGCCGCGGCGAAGAGGATCCTGGAGACCGACTACGAGCCGGGAGACCCCCAGGACCCGGCGACCACGCTGGCACCCTTGTCTTCCTCGGGCGCGGTCGAGGCCATCTCCGAACACGTGGACCGCGCCGTCGCCCAAGGCGCCACGCTGGTCACGGGCGGAGAGCGCTTGGACCGCCCCGGCAACTACTATGCGCCGACGCTCCTGACCGACGTCGAGCCCTCCTCGGACGCGTACCACGAGGAGCTGTTCGGGCCGGTCGTCGTCGTGCACTCGGTCAACAGCGATGAAGAAGCGATCGAAGTGGCCAACGACTCGCCGTTCGGGCTGGGTGGCGCCGTGTTCGGCGGGGACCCGGAGAGGGCCGAAGCCGTGGGTGAGGGCCTCGAGGTCGGGATGGTATCGATCAACATGCCCGGCGGTACCGCAGCGGAGCTGCCCTTCGGCGGGGTCAAGAGGTCCGGCAACGGTCGGGAGCTCGGGAGGCTGGGGATCACCGAGTTCGCGAATCAGCGGCTGTTTCGTCGCTAGGTTCCGGGCCGGCCCCCGACGACGCCGGCCCGCGTTCCTCCGTGAGCATAAGCGGAACGCGCCTCTGGCCAGTGGGGCCGGCGAGGAGAAAAATGGGTTCCAGAGCCAACGCGCCGCATTTCACGATGGAAAGGAACCGCAATGTCCGACCTGACTCAGGAAAAGATCGTCGAGATCATGCGCAGCGAGCGTTTCGTCATGCTGACGTCCGTCTCCAAGAACGACGGAAGGCTACACTCGCACCCCATGACCCCGCAGAAGGTCACGGACGACGCCGAGGCCTGGTTCTTCATCGGTCTCCAGGGCGAACTCGCCGAGGACCTGATGGAGACATCCGAGGTGAATCTGGCCTTTGCCGAGGTTGGATCCTGGTTGTCGGTGTCGGGGCATGTCGAGTTCGAGAATGCGAACCGGGAGAAGATCGACGAATTGTGGAACGACGGCGTCGCCGCCTGGTTCGAGGGAGGCAAGGAGGACCCGAATCTGGGTCTGATGCGTTTCGTCGGGGAGTCGGCCCAGTTCTGGGGGCAGCCCGGCGGCAAGGTCGCTTCCCTGGCCCAGATCGTCAAGTCAAAGTTCACGGGAGACCGGCCTTCGGGCTCCAGCGACACCGTGGACCTCTGAATGATGGTTTCCGGACCGAGCTGATCGCCTGGGACGGGTGACGGGCCACGGTCCGGTCTTCCCACGTCGCGACGACGGCCCCGATCGACACTGGTCGGTCGGGGCCGTCCTCCGAGATTCTCAGAACGTGCCGCAGATAGTTCGTGTCCTCAACTGAATTGGATGCCCCCGTCCACGAGCATCGTCTGCCCGGTGATGTAGTCGGAGTCCTCTCCGGCCAAGTATGAGACGAGGCGGGCGATGTCGTCCGGAACGGACACGCGGCCCAACTGGATCGATTGCGCGTTCTCGGCCAGGGCCTCACCCCGCTGCTGACCGTGCTTGGCCGCGAGCTTTTCGTCGATCAGGTCCCACATGTTCGTGCCGACGATGCCGGGCCCGTACGCGTTGACCGTGATTCCGTATTCGGACCATTCCATCGCTGCGGCCTGGGTGAGTCCGCGGACTGCCCATTTGGTCAGCGAATACGGTCCAAGGAACGCGAAGGGCCGGAAGGCGACGATCGAGGCCGCACCGATGATCTTGCCCCCGTGTCCCTGGTCGACCATTTGGCGCGCGGCCAGGCGGTATGAATTGAAGACACCCTTGATGTTGACGTCAACGATCTTCTGGAAGTCATCGGAATCGTAGTCGAGCAACTCCTGCACCTGGGCGATCCCGGCGTTCGCGACGAAGACATCCAAATGCCCTCCCGCTTTGACCGCCGTGGACACGAGGGCCGCGACCGAGTCCTCGTCCGAGACATCGACGGTCGTGCCCGTCGCGGTGCCGCCCGCCGAAGTGATCGCCTCTACCGTTGAGTCGATGCCCTCCTGCATGGAGGGCAGGTCGGCCACGATGACGTGCAGGCCGTCCCGGCCCAACCTCTGCGCGATACCTTCGCCGATTCCTCGCGCGGATCCCGTGACCACGGCGACGCGTTGTCCCTCGGGCGCTTTGCGGCGGGCGGCTTCGACGGTAGAGAGATCCACTGACGTGGTGTCCTGAGTGCTCATGACTACTCCTCATTGAATATCGATAACGCGATCCATGACCTAGATCACATTCGCAGTCAATCAGGGCGCGTCCTCGGCACGGAATACGCCTTATCGCAGAGTGAAAATTGAATTCTTACGGATTCTCATCGTGACGCATGGCCGCGTCGTGCGCGGCCGCGCGGTACATGCCCAGGGGACCTTGGTCCGCGAAAGCCTGCGTGTGGTCGTAGCGGAACAGGCGCGGGGGCCGGTGCCTGGTTCCTTCCACGCGCTTGCCGGTGTCGATGATGGATTTCGACGCCGCGATCTGGCGCCGGAAATTCGCGGGATCCAGCGGCCGCTGAAGGATTGCTTCGTAGACCTCGCGCAATTCGGCCAGGGTGAATTCCTCTCCGAGGAAGGAATGCGCGATGCGTGAGTACTCGACCTTGTTCTTCAGGCGGTACAGGGCATAGTCGACGATCTCATTGTGGTCGAAGGCCAAACGCGGCAGGTCATCGGCTCGCATCCACCGGATATTCTCATGGACACGGGTGTTCGCGACGTCGGTCGCCGGAATCGACGCCCAGTAGACCACCGAGACCACCCGCTCGCTGGGCGGGGCGACCTCGTCGTACTCGTCCTCGGGTCCGGGGAGCCGGTGGACACGACCGAACGCGTACAACTGCTCGAGGTACCCGGGAACGAGGCCCGTTGCCCGTTCGAGAGTCGATGCGGCGGACATCTCGAGGGACAGCTCGGGGGAGAGCGGTCCGCCCGGGAGGGCGAACATCCCCTTGAAGGGTTCCCGGAGGCGCCTGACGAGGGGCAACCACAGAGAATGCGGTTCGTCCTTCTCTTCGCGCCTCATCGCAAGGATCACGGTCGACACGGCAAGTTGCACCGCGGCGTGGGCATGACTGGAGTCTTCGGGGACCGCGCCTGCAGGGGGCAGGGGGTCGCTCACTGGTCGATCTGGAGTTCGCCCATGCGATCCCAGTCGTCTCCCTCGACCTGGCGGGAGAGGATCTTCGGGGTCTCGACCAGGTGCGGGCGCATGCTTTCCAGACCGTTGGCGAAGTGCTCGCTGTTCACGTGGTCCGCGGCGGCGTCGTCGTCGAACGCTTCGAGGAGCACGTACTCATTCGGGTTCTCAACGCTTCGCGACCACTCGAACCACTTGTTGCCGGGTTCGGCGCGTGTGGCCTTCGTGAATTCGCGGGTGACCTCGGGGAACGAATCGGCCGACTCCGGCTTGACCTTGAACTTGACGATGATCGAAATCAACAGGAAACCTCCATGACGATGGATTGCTTGCACTCCCCATGGTGACACACGCGGCGGCTGCAAGAATGGGGTTCATGTGCATTCCTTTTGTTCGGTTCCTGGAAGTGCCCCGGAACGTCATCTCGGCCGAGACTGTTCTCGAGGCCTCCGACCCGCAGTCCGTGTACGACCTGGTCTCGGACGTGAGCCGTCATTCTCGCTTGGATGGTTCGGGCACGGTGCAACGCCGGGTTGCGGGGCCGGAACGGGCCGACGTCGGGGACAGGGTTACCCAGTCCATGAGGCTGTACGGGATCCCGTACCGCATCTCCTTCACCGTGACCCGCGCCGAGCCCGGGCGCGCCTTCGCCTGGCGCATGCCCACGGGCCACACCTGGACGTGGGAGGTCGAACCGACCGAGGGCGGCGGCGTCCTGGTTCGCGAAACCTTCGATGCGAGACCGGCTCGGCTCCTGGGGCTTCCCCTGGCCGGCATCTTCCGTCTCAATGGGTCCTTCGTGCGCAATCGGAAAGGTATTGCGACGTCGCTCGCTCGCCTGCACCGAACCGTGCCGCGGGGCCGTGGGTTAAGCCACGGGAGTTAATAGTCGGTGCATCCTCGTAGGCTAGGAACCAGGCCCGGACCAAGGAGGAACCATTGAAGATTCTGTTGCCGTCCTCGATCGAGATCGATCAGGGCAAACTGCGGCTGCACGACGGCGACACCGCGGTCGTCTACGACCCCACGTCTCCCGTCCCGGAAGAGCACGTGGACGCCGAGGTGCTGGTGGTCTGGGCGAATACGCCTGAACAGCTTGCCGACAGTGCCCGCCGTCTGACCGGTCTGCGCCTCATCCAGGCATTGCTCGCGGGGCCTGACCCGATTGTGAAGGCGGGGTTCTCGGAGGACATCGTGGTGTGTTCCGGAATCGGGCTGCATGACAAGCCGGTGGCCGAACATGCTCTCGCGCTGACGCTGGCGCTGGTGCGTTCGCTTCCCGAGCTCGGCACGGCGCACCGCGAGCATCGGTGGGCCTCCGAGCTGGGTGGCCCGCAGAAGCTGCACCCGGAGGGGCGTGTCGCCACACTGCTCGATGCTCAGGTCACGATCTGGGGATTCGGGTCGATCGCGTCGACGCTGGCGCCCCTGTACTCGGCTCTCGGAGCGCATGTCTCCGGCATCGCGCGGTCGACGGGCGTGAGGGACGGATACAACGTCGTCGCGACGGAGGAGAAGGACGAGCTGCTGGCCAGGACCGATGTCCTGGTCATGATCCTGCCCAGTGTGGAGGCCACGGAGAAGGCCCTCGATGCGGAGGTGCTGAGAACCCTTCCCGAGCGCGCCTACGTGGTCAACGTGGGTCGTGGTTCGACGGTGGACGAGGACGCCCTCATCCAGGCCCTCGAGGACCACGAGATCGCGGGCGCGGCGATCGACGTCGCCTCCCAAGAACCGCTGGGCTCGGACAGCCCCTTGTGGGACGCGCCCAACCTCATCATCACCCCGCACTCTGCGGGCGGCCGACCGGTCGACTCGGAGGACTTGATCGAACACAATCTGCGGGCCCTCCGCGGCGAGGGCGAGTACCGCAACGCGATGAACGCTTAGGCGGGGGCGCTCCCGCTCGTTCTCCTTCCCCGCCGGCGCCGAGGTGGCAGCCACGTGCGCCTCCCCGTCGCGAGGTGGCAGCCACGTGCGTTTTTGAGGAGTAAATCCGCACAAATGTGCCGCCTCGTCGCGGGATCCCGGCCTCTGGCTCCTGCGCATGGCGCCTGCACTGGCCCTTTGCGCGGGGTTTACCGGAATGCGAGGCGTTTACCCTCGTTAGGTGGCGGCGCAACCCCCACCTAACAGGGGTAAACGGCGCTGAATCGGGTAACCGCCACCCAACCCGCGCTGCCTGGACCGAGAGTCATGCTTTCCGACCAGCCCCGACGCCGCGCCCGCGCCCGCGCCCGCGCCCTACCCGACGCCGCGCCCGACTCCGCCGCCCCAGCCCCGGATGTCAGGCCCGTGCGGCCTCGGCACCGTTCGTCGGATCGGCGCCCGGAAGGTGCTTGCGGTAGAAGCTCGCGACCAGGGCGAGGCAGAGCAGGGCCACCGCGCCGCCCCCGACGAACATGACCTGGTAGGTGATCCAGGAGTTGAGCACTGCGAGGGCCGCGGGTATGAAGAAGCCCAAGTAGGTCAGGGAGTAATAGACGGCGGTCAGGCCGGCCAGGTCCTTGGGACCGGCGATGCGCTGAACTTCCTGCAACCCGGAGACCAGCAGCAGCCCGTACGAACTGCCGAGCATGGCCGCGGCCAGGGTCGCGAGCCAGGGATTCAGGGTGTACGAGGCCCATGCGGCGCAGACCATTGCGGGGACGGTGCAGGCCAGGGCGACGACGACGGCGCGCGCCGAGCGGACGTCGTCGAACCTCTTGCCGAGTTGCTGCAATATGAAACCGCACCCCAGCCCGACCAGGCACAACAATCCGGAGAATCCGATGTCGAGCCCTTGGGTCCGGGCGCTCACCACGGCGGGAAGAACCGCGTAGGCGCTGCCCGCGCACCCGAAGACCCAGGGGGCCATGGGGACCACGACCCAGAGGAATCTGCGGTGTTTCGCGGTGGGAATCCGGAGGTCGTCGACCAACCGGGCCGGCTCGGCCTGGCGACCATGCGTCTCAGGAGCCATCAGCGCGGCCGCGAGGCCGACAAGGGCCACGATCATGTGCACCACATACGGCGTCGCCGCTTGCCAGGGACCGAACTGCGCGAGCCCGGCGGCCACCGCGGCACCGAGGGCGAATCCTGCGGTCAAGGACATCGAGGCACGCCGGGCCCCGGCGGCGTCGTCGGCGGAGGGATCATAGGGCGCCATGGAGAGCTCTTTGATCCAGGAGCCGCCGACCACCATGCCCAGCCCCAAGCCAAGGCCCGAGAAGATCCTGCCGATGAACAGGACCGTGGGCGAGGCCGCACCGACGGCCAAGAGAACCGAGGCGATCAGAGCGAACGCGGGCCCCGGAATCATGAGCGGTCTTCTCCCCCAACGGTCGGAGAGCGGCCCGCCGACCAGAAGCGCCGGAACGATGCCCAGCACGTACGCGCCGAGGAGGACGTCCACCGCGCCGGTGCTCAGGTCGTCGAGATCCTTGTACATCACGAGAAGCGGGGTGAACTGGTTGCCGCCCCATGCGACGGAGAAGAGGGACGTGGCGGCGAGAAGCCACAGGGGGAGGCGGCGCTTCTGAGGAAGCAAGAGGGGGTCCTTTCGGGGGATTTGTGACTGGGGGTCGAGTGGCGACCGGTCTCAGGGGAGGAGGCGGTGGTGCACTTCGTTGAGGTGGGTGCCGAGTCGTTGCTTGAACCCGGCGGCGTCGCCCGCGGCAATGAGGTCGGCGAGTTCGCGGTGGTGGGCCAGAACGGCCTCGGCTTTTTCGTTGGATTTCCAGACGGCGCGCGCCGACATCCGGCGTTGCCGGTCCTTGAGGTTGTCGAAGAAGTCGATGAACAGCCCGTTTCCTGCGCGCAGGACGATGTGCTGGTGGAAATCTGCGTCGATCTTGGCGAAGTCGTCGTCGTTGCCTGCGTCGAGTGCCTCCGACTGGGTGCGGATCAGCTCGTTCAGCTCGTCCGCGACCTCCTGGCCGTGGCCCGACGTCGTGATGGCCTCGACCGCGTGGGACTCGACGACGATCCGCGCCTCGACCACGTCCCGCGCTTCGTTGGGACCGGCCTGCCGGATCAGGGCACCGCGCTTGGGGTACAGCGTCATCCAGCCCTCGGCCTGCAACCTCACGAACCCCTCGCGTACCGGCGTCCGACTGACCTGGAGCTCGGCGGCGATGTCTCCCTCGCTGATCAGGGCGCCTCCTTCGAGCCTGTGGTCGAGGATGCGGGCCTTGACCTCTCGGTACACGAGGTCGCCCGCGGGGGCGGGCTGGCGCTCCTGGGTGGCGGCGGAATCGGCTTCGGGGCGAGGCCTGGCGGATTTCTGGGGCACGGTCCGTTCCTTCGAGAATTCGCGTTCCTGGGGTTGAACGCAACATAGATACAAGTTGTACATTAGGACTCTCGGCTACTGACCGCAAGGGGTGGTGGCCGAAATGGGCGGCTTCCGGAAGCCGCGGTGTCCGCCATGTCGGGCGGTGGACACGTTGACTTCTCGGGGCACCCGCAATACGTTGAACTCATTGGACGGACATGCTCCGTCTTGGACGGGCACGCTCCGTCGCGGCGGTGGGGCTCGCCGTAACCCAACCTCGTTGTCCGCGGAACACTCCATGCGGAGTCTGGTGGAAAACGACAACAGTCCCTGCCTGTGCCATGTGGCGCGCCGTGAAACGGTGCGTCCGCGTCGGAAGGTAGGAGACCCATGAAACCCCGTACGCCGCGTACCCGCGCACTGACCCGCGCCCCGGGTGGTGAGGCGCGATGAACTCACACGGCGGAGTTGTCGCCGTCGGCATCGACCCACGGCAGCTCGAACCCATTCTCTCGACGGCCGGCTGGTTCGCTATCTCGACCGGCTCTCGCCCCGCGTGCTGTCTGGGCGACGTCGAAAAGCCGCACGGAACGAGCGGGGCGGAATGATGCGGAATCACGACCAGCCGCCCGCCCCGACCCCCCGTCCCGTGCACCTCCGTCCGGCCTATCTCGGTCTCGCATTTCTCGGCGGGACCCTCGGTACCGGAATCCGGTACGCGCTGACCCTCGTCTTCCCCGGGTCCGGTCATGCCATGGGCGCGATCCTCGCGATCAACCTGGTGGGGGCGTTGTGCCTCGGTTACCTTCTGGAGTCTGTCGGCCGCCGCGGGGACGACGTCGGTACCCGCCGGACGGTCCGCGTGCTCGTGGGGACCGGCGTCCTGGGCGGGTTCACGACCTACAGCACGCTCGCGACGAACATCGTCGAACTCCTGGGGTCCGGCCGAATCTGGACGGGGATCGGCTACGCCCTTCTGACCGTGGTTGCCGGAGTCATTGCCTCCGGCGCGGGGATCCTGGTGGCCGTGCGAACGACGACGTCGGTCCGCAACGACGAACGGAGCGCCACATGATCGATTGGCTCTTTCTCGGCGTCGCGCTCGCGGGTGGCGCTGGCGCGGCGGTGCGCATGCTTCTGGACGGTGTTATCAAACAGGCCCTGGGCAACTCGATGCCATGGGCGACCAATATCATCAACATCTCCGGCTCGTTCCTGCTCGGAGGCCTGACCGGCCTGCTCACCGCGCACGCCGTGGCGCCGGAGCTCCAGACGGTCCTGGGCGTCGGATTCATGGGAGGCTATACGACGTTCTCGACCGCAAGCGTGGAAACGTTCCGGCTGATGCAGGAGCGACGCTGGAACGCCTCGTGGGTCAACGCCCTCGGACTGCTCGTGTTCTCGACCGCGGCGGCCGCGGTGGGCCTGGGGCTCGGCAGCCTTCTCGGCTAGGGGCCCGGGGCGGTCTTCGGGTCGGTTTTCGGGTCTGCCTGTGGGTCGGTTTTCCGGTCTGGCTCGCGAGGTGGCAATTTTGTGCGGGTCGATCCCGCGAGGTTGCAGTTTTGTGCTGCTTTCGGGCCCGAAACCGCTCAAGACTGCCACCTCGGGACGTGGGACGCACACGACTGCCGCCTCGAGGGGGTTCCCGACGACGCCGGCCGCCCGGACTGGCCTCGCCCGCGTGGCGGTTGCCCGAATGAGAGCCGTTTGCCCTCGTTAGGTGATGCTCTAACCGCCACCTAACGAAGGTGAACGGCACCGAATCAGGTAACCGCCACTCAATGCGGCCACCCCCCGGCCCTCGGCCACCCCCGACCTGGGGCCGACCCCCGACCTGCGGCCGACCTCGGCCCGGAGCGGCTAACCTCCGACCCAAAACAAGCCTCACCCCACCTCGCCCGCGACACCACCAGCGGCTAGGCCATGATCGCTGCGATCACGAAGAGCGCCGGTATCGCGGCGATTGTCGAGAGGAGGACGATGTCCCTGGCCAGCGAGACATTCTGGTTGTAGCGCGAGGAGAAACTGAAGAGGTTCTGCGCCGTCGGCAGTCCCGCCAGGGCCGTGGCCGCGAAGAGGTCGTGCGGGGCCAGTCCGAAGACGTAGTTGCCCAGAAGGAACGCGGCTACCGGCATAGCCACGACCTTCAGGCCCACCGAGAGGAGGGTTTCGACCTTTTGGCCCTCGACCGTGAGCGGACGGTTTCCTCGCAGTGACATACCGAAGGCCACCAGGATCAGCGGGATCCCTGCCCCACCGATCAGGGTCAATGGCTGGTCGATGACTTCCGGGACCGGGACCCCTAGGGCGTTGACCAGTACACCGAGCACCGAACCGATGATGATCGGGTTGCGGAAGGGCTGGCTGATCACGTCCCGAGCAGACAACCTGCCTTTGGCGACGACGTCGAAGATCGCCAGGCAGACGGGAGTGGCCAGAACCAGCTGGAACAGCAGGATCGGGGCCACCTGGGAGGGGTCACCGAAAATATAGGTGGCCACCGGCAGGCCCATGTTGTTCGAGTTCAGCAGGGCCGCCCCGACGGCCCCGACCGTCACCCGGCCGACTCCGCGCTTGAGGAAAACCCCGGCGATCAGCGTGTACAGGGCGGCCATGGCCACGAAGCTCAGCGCGGCGACCGGTAGCCGTGCGGAGAAGATGACTTGGAGGTCCGACGTCGCCAGGGTCGTGAACATCAGCGCCGGCAGGGCGACGAAGAATGCGAATCGATTGAGGGTCCAGCCGGCGTTCTTGCCGAGCACACCCATGCGCTCGACCACGTACCCGATACCGACAACGATCCCAATGATGGCGAAGCCCTCGAGTACCCCGAGCATGCCGATCCTTCCGCTCGTGCTGATGTGGCGGTTTCAGCTTCTCCCGACGACGCCGCAGGCGCAAACGACGTTCATGATGAGAAACAGCCAGTCAGAGCGAGGAGACGATCCACAGGTGGCCCGCGCCGAGCAGCACACCGATCAACGACCCGACCACGATCTCGGGGACGGTGTGCTTCTTCAGGTACCAGCGCGACCAGCACACCGAAGCATGGACCACCAGCGAGAGGAGGATCCACCACGGGCCGAAGAGACCCGGAATCACCATGCCGAAGATCGCACTCATTCCGGCGTGGGCGCTGGCCTTGAGCCGGAAATTGACGAGAGCGATGATCAGAATGGCCACTAGCATCACGATGATGATGCTCTTCGTGGCCGCGGCGGCGGGCGCAATGAGCAGGACCGCGGTTCCCACGGCGATCGAGATCAGGGAGATGCCGTAGAAGACGTACCGCTGTTTCCGGTGGTAGATGAAGCGATCGCTGACCCGCCCGGTGTGTGCCATGTAGAGGGACAGGCCCCACGGGATCACGACGACGGCCACCACGCCCACCACGGCCTGCCACACCCAACCGGGGCCCGTGCTCGCGGGCACCCCAATGAGCAAAGCGGTCGCGAGAATGAACGGGGAGAAGATTTCTGTGCCGGTGAATGCGGCGGCTCGTCGAAGACTGTGCACGGATCCACTCTAGGCAGAAACCGGCGGTCTCCTGGGACATGCGGCCGCCGGGCACGGCGCCGTGTGGCCAGACGGGGGCAGGCTATGTTTGTGACACACGGCGTCGTCCGAAGCCCGGAGGGCCGAACCTCAACGCGGTATTACAGGTCCCGGCCGATGGTGAGGTGGATGAGGGACGGGCCCTTGGTCTTCATCGCTTCTTGGACCTTCTGGGCCAAAGTGTCCATGGTGGCCGAGAATCCCGTGGCGCCGAAGCCTTCAGCAAGCGTGACCCAGTCGGGCTGCTTGAGATCCACCGCGATGGGCGCAATGTTCCGGCCCTCTTCGTTGGCACGGATTTCGCCGTAACCCCCGTTGTCCACGCAGACAATCGGCAAGTCCAGTTCTTGCTCGACCGCGGTCATGACTTCCTGGATGGCGAACATGAGCGCGCCGTCGCCGAGGAGGCAGATCACCGGACGGTCCGGGGCCGCTATCTTGGCCCCGATGGATGCGGGCAGGCCGTAACCGAGGGTCGCGTAGGTCCCCATGTACAACAGCGAGTTGGGTTTGGGGGCGCGGTAGAACGTCGTCGTGCCCATGTAGGTGACCTGCGAAGAGTCGCCACCGACGATCGCGTCCTCTGGCAACACGCTCATGATGATCTCGTTGATCTTGGCGAGCTCCGGTGCGATCGACCGGCCTTCCTCGTCGAGTTTTTCGAAGACCTCGGTCAGGTCGCGCGCCGGACGCGAGCCAGGTTCCACGCCTTCTGCCTTGAGAGCGGACAAGAGCTGGGGAACAACGGCCACCGAATTGCCCGGGAGCTCGAGATCCGGGGTGATGTTGGTCAGCATCTGTTGGCGCTCGATGTCCACGCGGATGATCGGGCCGTCCGGGCGGATGTCGCCGCCCCACAGTTCGGCCTCACCGATCTTGGAACCGATGATCAGCATCGCGTCGGCGTCCCGGCAGAACTCGTGGGCGGTGCTCAGGCGCAGGTCCGCGCCGAGGGAAAGCCGGTGCCGCTCCGGGATCGCTCCCTTCCCGTTGGTCGAGGTGATCACCGGTGCCTCGAGCAACTCGGCGAGTTCGAGCACCGCTTCGTGGGCGGCGACCGAACCGCCACCGGCCACGATGACGGGCTTCTTGGAGGCGGCCAGCATGTTCGCGGCGCGGGCGACGTCGTGCGGTTGGGCGGGCTGGAAGGAACCGAGCGGTCGGGCGCGGAGCTCATCCTCGGTGAACCCTCCGGTCTCTTCGAGCACGTCGAGAGGGACCTCGATGTGAATCGGGCGCGGGCGGTCGTGCTTGAAGGAGACGAACGCGTTGTGGATCATCTCGACCGCTTCGGAGGCCGAGCTGACTCGACGAGAAAGGCCGATGATCGAGTCCACGGCTCCGGTTGGGTTCTTGGTCTCGTGCAGGGAGCCGATGTCGCGGAACTCGGTGCCGCGGGGGCGGCCTGGGGAGAGGAGGATCATGGGTCGGGACTCCGCGTACGCCGTTGCGGCTCCCGAGAGCGAATTGAGCAGGCCCGGGCCGGAGGTCGTGATGACCACGCCCGGAAGGCCCTTCGTCAGGGACCAGCCGTCCGCGCCGTAGGAGGCGCCTTGCTCGTGGCGCGTGGTCACC
Source organism: Rothia sp. HC945 (assembly GCF_051370785.1). Lineage (NCBI taxonomy): Bacteria > Bacillati > Actinomycetota > Actinomycetes > Micrococcales > Micrococcaceae > Rothia > Rothia sp. HC945. Next base: position 127,082 of record NZ_JBFCSN010000004.1, read on the forward strand.
GGTTTGATGTCGAGTTCGTCGAGATGGCGGTAGAACTCGAGGTTGTGGGTCCCCGGGATGCCGAACACGGTGTCGATGCCATAGTTCCTCAGGGTGGCCAGGATCGCATACCCCGCGTTGTGGCGTTGTTCGGTGTGCACGGGGGCGGTCTCCGCGGTATTTTCTGCGGTCTGGTCGCTCATGATGCTTCTCCTTCTCGCCGCGGCCCTGCGGCGAACGGGGTGGTGACAAGGCGGTCTCGCCGAGACTCCGCAATGTGTCCTGTTGTGCAACCAGAATATACATATACGAAACTCTTGGGGAGAGCGCGCCGTCCTGCGGCGGCCGATGCCGACGGACGACAGCGTGACGCGGCCTTGCGAGTCACAGACTTCGGTCGCTCCGCTACCGCCTTGACCCCTCGACGCGGTCCTGCCAAGCGGTCAGCGTCGCGCCGTCCGTTCGGGGCGTCAGCAGCGAGACAGCCAGGTAGACGATGAGGGACAGGACCAGACCCACGTAAATCGGTTCGTTCGCGTCCACGCCGAAGAAGACCATGGAAACCAGCACCCCCAGCGCCCCGACCAGCATCGAGCTGGCCGCCCCGGCGCCCGTCCCGCGTTTCCAGAAGAGACCGCCGAGGATCGCGACCAGAAGCCCGCCGACCAGGATGTCGTAAGCGATGGTCAGCGCCGTGACCACACTCGGGACGATCATCGCGATGACCGTGACGATCACACCGATGCCCAACACGTACAGCCGGTCCAGTCTCATGCTCGAGTCAGATTCCGTGGATTCCTGGCTCCCGTCCGCATGGTCGGCGGCGTCGCCCGCCCGACGGCCCACGAGGCGCGCGATCAGGGGCACGACGTCGACCCTTGCGACCGTCGCGGAGGCGATCAGTGCGCCCGAGGCCGTGGACATCATGGCCGCGACACCCGCCGCGAGTACGACGCCGCCCAGTCCCTGAGGGAGGTAGTCCTGCGCGAGTGCGGCGAAGGCGTCGTCGGGGACCTCGAGGTTCGGCATGACGGCGGCCGCGCCCATGCCGATCACGGCACCGACGATTCCGTAGAGGAGGGTGTAGACCCCGGCCGCGAAACCTCCCCACCGAGCAACGCGCGGGGTCTTCGAGGTGAACACCCGTTGCCAGATGTCCTGCCCGACCAGCAGGCCCAGCGTGTAGACCACGAACATCGTGATGATGGACTGTGCACCCATGGCACCGGGGTCGAAGAATTCGGTGTCCAGCCGCTCGTGGAGGCCGGACCATCCTCCCGCCGCGTGCAGCGAGAATGGCAACAGGAGAAGGAACATGCCGATCGTCATGATGAGGAACTGCATGAGGTCAGTCAGCGTGATCGACCACATCCCTCCGAGGATCGAGTACGCGATGACCACCGCGGAACCGATGACAATGCCCCACGGGCGGTCGAGGTCGAACAAGACCTTGAAGATGGAGGCATACGCCGACGTCGACGTCACCACGAGCATTGCCGTGTATCCGAGCATGACCACCGAAGACGCATTGACCGCTTGCCCGCCGTAGCGCAACTGGAGCATCTGGGAGACCGTGTAGACGCCCAGTCGCTGGAGCCTGCCGGCGAAAGCGAGGGACAGGACCATGACGCCGATGGCGATGGCCGTGACCATCCACATCCCCGAAATTCCGTAGGTGTACCCGAGGCCGACGCCGCCGATCGTTGCGGCCCCTCCCAGGACGACGGCGGACATGGTGCCCGTAAAAAAGAGGTAACCCAGGCGTCGTCCCGCGACCCGGTAGTCCTCCGTGCTGTTGGCCCGGCGCTTGCCGTACCAGCCGAGGAGCACCATCGCGGCGAGGTAGAGAATAATAATAAGAAGGTTCACAGGGCGGACCAATCCTGACGCGGAGCAGAAATCATGACCTCTATCGATACCATGCATAGAGGCCAAGGAAAGGATCCAGCCATGAAGGCGTTGCCCGTACAGCAGTCGGAGAGGTCGCCCGAGCTCGGATCGCGCCTTCGCAACCATCGGTTGCGCCAGCACATGACGATCGAACAGCTGGCCACGGCAACGGATCTGACCAAAGGTTTTATCAGCCGCGTCGAGCGCGAGCAGACCTCTCCATCCGTCGCGTCACTCGTGAAGCTGTGCCGGGCCCTGCGCGTGGATATCGGCGACCTGTTCGAGGAGCCGGATACGCACGTCATTCGCCTCGACGAGGCCCCTGAGGTGGACCTCGGCGGCGCGGGCATTCACGAGCGCCTCGTCTCCGGGGCGGATCTGGAAAAGGTCCAGGTTATTCGGGCCAGTATCGAGCCCGGGGGCAGGGGCGAGGAGAGCCTGTACACCGTCGAGTGCGAGACCGAGGTTCTGCATGTCATCTCCGGGGAGTTCGTTCTTCGCACGAGCGCCGGGGAATTCGAATTGTCCCCCGGGGACTCCGTGACCCTGAGCGGCCACGAGCCGCACTCATGGCGCAGTACCGGCGGTCCGGCCGAAGTCCTCTGGGTTCTGGTCAACAAGTAGGGGTCGCTCGGTCCGTTAACGCATTTCGCGCGGCGTCGACACCCCGCCGAAGCGGTGGTCGACGCCGCGCGAATCACCTCTCGGGAACGCGGTTGATGATCCGCGGTCACCGGTCGGTTCACACGCCGGTCTGTTGCGAGATCCAGTCGAGGTGGTCGTTGAGGTTGGCGTAGTTGCTTCCGGCCTGGGTATCGGAGCCCGGGTCTGCGGAATCGCCGGTCGAGCACACTCCGACGATCTTGCCGTTGATGACCAACGGTCCGCCGGAATCGCCGTGATTCGAGGCGCCGTCGTCGCCGCGGATATGGATCGCCTCGCCCTCGTAAGCATCCGTGGAGGTCCCGAGCACGTTCACCCCGGCCGTGTACAGCCAGTCGGGCTGACCCTGGTTGGCGCGCAGGCCGTAGCCGAAGATGTCTCCGTGGTCACCGGGGCTGGGCGTGTATCCGTCGCCCACCTGGGCGTAGGAGCTGACCTCGTGCGGAGTCTCGAGGTGGACCAGACCGACGTCACCGTTCGGTGAGTTGACCACACGATCGGAGGCCTCGGCCGGACCGGGGTTCGAGGTGTCGTTCGAGTAGTAGGCCTTCATGTCCTGCGAACCGTCGGTGCAGTGGCGAGCGGTCAGAATCCACTCGCTGTTGATGGCCTCACCGGTGCAGCCGAAAGTTCCCGATTCTCCCTCGGTCTGGAAGGAAAGCTGGACAATATTGGGGCTGTTGGTGGGTTGGCCGCCCACAATGTAGTTGACCGGGTCACCGTCCGTGGCGGCCAGGGCGGGGGTCCCCGAAACCCCCAGTGCTATCGACGCGCCGATGATTCCCAGCGCTGAAGCTGCTCTCTTAAGGTGCTGAGGCTTTTTCATTGACTGAACTCCATAGAGCCACGGCCCAAACTGTTTTCGAGCCTGGTCGACCCAATGTAAGTCACGTCTCATAATTCGGTCAATGAATATTCAAAAATGAATACCCGTGACGGATACTGAGATTCCCGCAGAGTATTTTGGTGAAAATTTTATTCTAATTGGAAAGTTTTGCCGTCCGGGTTGAACTTCCGGGGTCGTCGTCCGTCGTTGCGCTGTCGGGAGTGTGCCGCAGCGGCGCCGACCCATCCGACCGCAACGACAATGGCGCATCCTGGGGAGTCATGCCCTTGGGGCCGTCGGTGCATATTCCACCCACACCCCAGCGGGCGAGCCTGGCGGCGCGGCGCGGACTGTTGACCGTCCATGTGTTGACGCCGAATCCTTCTGCTCTGATCAATTTCACGATTTTTCGGGTGAGTTCACGGTGGTGCGGGTGGATGAATTCGGCGCCGGTCGCCCATGCGGCATTGCGCCATACGCTGTGGCGTTTCAAGGGGGCGAATCGGCTGCGTTCGAACAAGCACCCCAATCGCAGTTGGGGCGCGGCCAGGTGCAACGCGGCGAGAATCCGATGATTGAAGGAGGAAATGATCACCCGATTTTTCAGTGAATCTGGGTCGAGGCGATTCAATCCGCGGATCAGGGTGTCGATGTAATCGTCAATTCGCTCCGGCGTGGGATCGGAGAGTTTGAGTTCGACATTTGCGCTCAGTCCGGTCTGGTTCATCAGGTCGACGAGGTTGGCGAGCATGGGAACCCGGCTGTTCGCGTAGCGCGCGGAGAACCAGCGACCGACGTCGATTCCTGGAAGGTCTTCGGACTTGGACGTGCTCACGCGCGCCGACGTCCGACCGGTCCGACGGAAGGAGGCATCGTGCACCAGGACGACGGTGCCGTCTTCGAGCATGTCCGCGTCCGTCTCGATCCATGTGAATCCCGCATCCACGGCCGACTCGAAGGCCGCCATGGTGTTTTCGGGTGCTTTCGAGGAGTGGCCGCGATGGGCGATCAAGAAGCTCACCACTTCATCCTGGCAGAGATGTGTGGCGCGCCGGTAAACAATGGTCCTCTTTCGGGTGAGCTCACGGTGGGACATCATGAAGTATGGAGTTTTTCGCGAAGCACACGACGGGTCGGCCTGCTGATTGGGAAAAAGCCGGATTGGACTGGCTCACCGACGCCGAGGAGAGCGGCGGGGTCAGGATCTGCCGGGTGCTCGGCGTCGAGGAGGACGGACTTCGGCTCGAGATGATCCGTGAGTCGTCGCCGTCGAAAGCCTCGGCCCGGGCCTTCGGGCAGGGGCTGGCCATGATGCACGATGCCGGCGCTCCCGCCTGGGGCGCGGGCCCTCCCGGGTGGGAGGGGGACGGCTACCAGGGTCCGGCGGCTCAGCAGCTGCCGCTTCCTCTCGGAGAATTCGACGGGTGGGGAGAGATGTTCGCCAGGTTGCGGGTCGAGCCGCTGGTCCGGGAGACCGCGGGGTTCTCCGGTGAGGACCGCAAGCTCTTCGGTCGTCTGTGCGAGAGGCTCGCTGGCGGCGTGTTTGACGACGACGACTCGCCGTGTCGCCTGCACGGCGACCTGTGGGCCGGGAATGTCTTGTGGTCAGGAGACGAGGCGGTCCTGATCGATCCCACACCCTATGGCGGGCATCGGGAGGATGACCTGGCTGCGCTGGACATGTTCGGTGCCCCGCATCTGGGCGAGATCATCAAGGGTTACGACGAGGCCCGCCCGCTCGAGGCGGGATGGCAGGAGCGCGTGGATCTGCATCAGCTCCACCTGATCCTGTTGCACGCCGCACTGTTCGGTGGAGGATACGGGCGCCGAGCCGTCGAAGCCGCGCGTCGCTACGTGTAACCCCGCGTGATTCACTGCGGTTCTCTGCCCGAGGTGGCAATGGCGTGCAGAAAATGACGTGAAAACCGCATGGCGTTGCCACTTCGCGGTGGCCCGTGGTCACTTGGCGGGTGAGCCGTGCGTCGATACAACTTTTGTTGCACAATGGGAAACAAGCCCGACTGTTCCTCCGGAAGGATGCACGTGACCAGCGAAAACAAGCCCCAGGCCAAGCCCAGTTTCTCGGCTGACCCCGAACGCATTGTCGAGACCGATGCGAACGGTCGTTCGTTCGTGGGTCCCGTCAACGCCGCCCAGGTTCCGCGCTGGGCCGGTAACGGCACGTTTGCTCGGTTGCCGCGTCTGGACGAAGTGGGGGAGGCCGACGTCGTCGTCGCGGGCATGCCCTGGGACACGGGAGTCTCCTACCGGCCCGGGGCCCGGTTCGGCCCGAATCACGTGCGCGAATCATCGCGTCTGCTCCGTCCGTTCAATCCCGCGCAGAACGTGTCGCCCTTCAAGAACACGCAGGTGGCCGACGCGGGCGACATCATCGGAAACCCCTTCGACATCGAGGACGCGCTCGGAGCCATGGAGGCCGGGGCATGTGAGCTGACCCAGCACGGAACCAAGCTCATCACGATCGGTGGCGACCACACCGTTGCCTTGCCCAATCTGAGGAACATGCACCGGCAACACGGACCGGTCGCACTGTTGCACTTCGATGCCCACCTGGATACCTGGGACACCTATTTTGGGGCCGAGTACACCCATGGGACGCCGTTCCGCCGGGCTTTCGAGGAAAATCTGATCGACACGGATGCGCTGTGCCACGTCGGCACCCGCGGTCCGCTCTACGGGACGCAGGATCTGGACGACGACGCCCGGTTCGGATTCGGCATTGTGTCCTCCGCGGACATCTACCGCCTCGGCGTGGACAAGGTGGTCGACCTCCTGCGCCAGCGAGTGGGCGACCGTCCCCTGTACATTTCCCTCGACATCGATGTTCTGGACCCGGCCCACGCGCCCGGGACCGGAACCCCCGAGGCCGGCGGGGCGACGAGTCGGGAGATCCTCGAGATCATTCGCGGGTTGCGGGGGCTCGACGTCGTCGGCGGTGAGGTCGTCGAGGTCGCACCCGCCTACGACCACGCGGAACTCACGGGAATCGCGGCGGCACACATCGTCTACGAATTCATCAGCCTCATGGCCCTGGGCAAGAACGCTCCGGCCGATGGCCCCGCGTACGGCGAGGCCAAGAACACGTACGGCAAGTAGGTCGCCCGCGGGCGCTCCGTCCGCGCACCCAGGTCACCCCCACTCGATTCGAAGGAGATTTAAGTGGTCAGCATTCAGGAACTCATGTCCGGAGCAACCGGCGCGGATGCGCGCCTGATGCAAGGATTCGCGACCAGGGCAGCGGGCTTTCGTCCCTCGCCCGTGCGCGACGTCTTCGAGGTCTCGATGCGGCCCGGCATCATCTCCTTGGCCGGCGGCAATCCCGACCTGGAGCTTCTGCCGCTGGACCGGTTGGGCCAGATGGCGTCGGAGATCATCGCCAAGGAAGGGCTTGAGGTCCTGCAGTACGGCTCCGGCGCAGGGCTGGAAGAGCTGGCCGAGCTGGTGTGCGGGTTCATGGAATCGGAGGGGTCCCGTCCGAAACTGGACGAGATCCAGATGACCGCCGGCTCCCAGATGGGCCTGGACCTGGTGACCAAGCTGTTCACCGATCCGGGCGACGTCGTTCTCGCCGAAGGCCCCACGTACACGGGTGCCCTCGGCGTGTTCGAGGGCTACGAGGTCGAAGTCCAGCAGGTCGAGATGGACGAGCAGGGCCTCGTGCCGGACCAGGTGGAGGAGCGAATCAAGCAGCTTGCCGCCGAGGGCAAGAAGGTCAAGTTCCTCTATACGATCCCGAACTTCCAGAATCCGACCGGCGTGACCCTCGCCGATGAGCGACGTGCCGAGATCGTGCGGGTCTGCAGGGAGAACGACGTCCTGGTCGTCGAGGACAACCCCTACGGCCAGCTGGGCTTCGACGGCGAACGTCACCGTTCATTGCACTCCTACGATCCCGACGCCGTCATCTACCTCGGCAGCTTCTCGAAAGTTTTCTCTCCGGGGGTTCGCGTGGGGTGGATGGTCGCGCCGCCGCGCGTCCGGAAGTTCCTGCAGATCGCGGGCGAGGCCGTGACGATCTGCCCGTCAGTGCTCTCCCAGCGACTGGTGCTCGGTTTCATGAGCGAAGGCATGTGGGAGCCTCACACGCGCAAAACCTCGACCCTCTACCAGGAGCGGTGCGAAGCCGTACTGAGTGCGTGCGAGCAATACATGCCTGAAGGCACACAGTGGACCGTGCCCGAGGGCGGATTCTTCACGTGGCTGACGCTGCCGGAAGGCGGCGCGGCCAACGCGGAGCAGGCCCTGCCGCGCGCCATCGATGCCGGTGTGGTCTTCGTCCCCGGCACGGCGTTCTACGACGATGCCGCCGCACACCGCGCCGGCAATCCACCCGCCGTTCCCTCGGGCGCACGCAACCTGCGTCTCGCCTTTTCCTCGGTGTCTCCCGAACGGCTCTCCGAGGGCGTCGAGAGGCTCGCGAAGGTTCTGTAGCGCTTTGGCCCGCCCGGATGGGTGCACCGCCCTCGTCGGGTGCCGGACCTCGGTCACCACCGAATCCGTCGATCCGAAGAACCGTTGCCCGGTCGCTCCGCTACACGGTGTCCGGCCCCGACTCGTTGGCGGCGGATCCGGAGGTCGCGGACTCGGCGTCAGGAGCCGGGTGTAGGGCCGAATACTGGGACCATGACCCTGCGTACAGGCGTCCATGGAGCCCCGCCGCTTCCATGGCCACCAGGTTGTGGCATGCGGTGACGCCGGACCCGCAGTACACGATGGGTGAGGCGGTCCCGGTGTCGTCGGTAGATCCCATGACGCCTGCGTCCTCGAAGCGTTTCCGCAGCTGCGACGCCGAAAGGAACCGGCCGTCCGCGCCAATGTTCTTGGCGTGGAACACGTTCTCGGCGCCGGGAATGTGGCCGGCCCAGGCGTCCATGGGCTCGGTCTCGCCCCGATAGCGTTCGGGTGCTCTGGAATCGATGAGCGGCCGACCGCTCGTGCCCGCCGTTTCGGCCTCCTCCATCGATGCGGTCCATTCCGGATTCACGGGGGTTCGGGTGAAACTCCCCGGGTCGGCCGGGACCACATCTGCCGACCCCACGACCAGCGACTCCTGGCCGAATGCCTCGACCCAGGCCTGGATTCCGCCGTCGAGAACCATCGCCGCATGGCCAGTGGCGCGAAGCAGCCACACGAGGCGCGAGGCCGAGGCTCCGGAGGCATCGTCGTACGCGATGACGACGCTATCGTCGTCGATGCCGGCCGCTTCCATCCCTACCGCGAAGGTTTCAGCGTCGGGGAGTGGGTGGCGGCCGGTTTCTGCGGTGCCGGGCGCGGCGAGCACGGTGTCGAGGTCGACGAACGCCGCGCCCGGAACATGCCCCGAGCGGTATTCATCCAGTCCGGGGTGCCCGTTCAGGTACCAGCGGACGTCGGCGACCCGAACGGAGACATCCGGCCTCTCGATCAGCTCGGCGGCCTGGTCGACGGCGATGATCCACGGAAATTCTGAAGTTGATGCCATGGCACCAATCTAGTCCGACATCTCTCGTCCGATGTCGTCTCGCGTGCCGAGGCGGCATTTTCCTGCGAGAGCGGCCGGTTGTCCGGGCCGGCTAACAGGAGCTCTGGGCGTACTTGTCGTCGGAGAGCTTCATGATCTTGTCCACATACAGTTTGGTTTCCTGGATATCGGGGACGCCTTCCGCCTTCTTCATGGCGTTGGGTCCGGCGTTGTAGCCGGCCAGGGCGTACCGATTGACCTGGTCCTCGTTGTCGGCGTAGCCGCGGGCCTGTTCACGAAGAAATTTCATGTACCGCCCCTGAGCCGCGATCGCGTCCTTCTCGTTCATGGGGTCGCCCTCGCCCCAGGTTTCCCAGGTGTCATCCGTAAATTGGGCGATCCCCTTGGCGCCCGCTTTGGAATGGGCATCCGGGTTCCACGCGGATTCGGCCTCGATCTGGGCGGCCAGGACATTGGCCGGAAGGCCCGACTCGTCAGAGGCCTTGTCGACCTCGCCGGAGAGGTGATCGGGGATGGCGGACGAACCGTGGTTGGGGATTGTCGGGGTATCGATCAGCGCGCACTCGGTCTTGCCGTAGTCGCTCAGGAACAGACCCACGACCCCGGCAAGGAGCAGGGTCAGCGCCGTCACGACCTGCCAATCGCGCGCGAGGAATCCCGCAACGCCCTTGCCGTGCTCGGTGCGTGCGGTTCTTCCGCGGGAGTTCCTGTGCGAATGAGTCATCGGGTCAAGCCTACAGAGTGGATTGCTCGAGGTCGGCCCCTAGTTGTCCCAGATCACTCCCGCAACGGACTATTTCAGGCCGAGTGTCTTCATCGCACCGAGCGCCGAGGTCATGACCCTCTGGAACGTTGGTGGATCCAGGGGACCGGATGGTGCGATGGGCGTGAGGCTCTGGCGGGCGATCGTCCGTGACCTGGTGAATTCCAGGATTCCTTCCGGGCCGTGCCGGTGGCCGAGGCCGGAGGCCTTCCACCCGCCCGACGGCGCCGCTATGGACCCCCACGCGGCCGCGAAGGCCTCGTTGATGTTGACCATCCCCGAGTGCAGGCGGGAAGCGACCTCCAGGCCGTGGCTCCTGGATCCCGAATACACGCTCGCGTTGAGTCCGTAGGCGGTCCCGTTCGCGCGGGCGATCGCCTCGTCGTCCGACTCGACGCGCCACACGGCCACAACCGGTCCGAAAGTCTCCTCGGTCGCGATGGGGGCCTCGTGAGGCACGTCGGTCAGGACCGTCGGTTCGAAAAAGCACGGCCCCAGGTCGGGCCGCGTCGACCCGCCGGCGAGCACACGGACCCCAGATCGAGTCGCGTTCGCCACGGCGTCCCGGACCCGCTCGAGATGCGCCTCGGAGATCAGGCTGCCGACATCGTGGCGATGGTCGAACGAGAACCCCAGCCGGAGCGCGGCGGTGGCCTCCGCCAAGCGCTCGCAGAACTTCTCGTACAGGTCCCCGACCACGTAGATCCGTTCGAGGGACAGGCACAATTGCCCGGTCGAGGAAAAGGAGCCACGGACGGCGCCGTCCACGGCGGCTTCCAGTGATGCGTCGGAACAGACGATCATGGGGTTCTTGCCGCCGAGTTCGAGGGTGGTCGGCGTTAGTATGTGCCCGGTCTTTGACGCTATGCCGCGGCCGGCGGCGGTGGACCCCGTGAAGGACACGGCGTCGGCCGTCTCGATGAGGGTGTCGCCGACGTCGTCGACTGCTCCCGGAAACAGTTGCCACACGTCAGAGGGCAACCCGGCGGCGACCGCGAGGCGACGCATCAGGATTGCCGAGAGGATCGTCGCGGAGTCGGGCTTGTGCATGACGGCGTTGCCGGCGGCGACGGCGGAGAGGAGATCGGTTCCGCCCAGGGACACCGGGTAGTTCCATGGGGTGATGAAGCCAACGGTGCCGACCGGTGAGTGCTGGACGATCGTGCGCGTCAGGCCTGGGATGGCGCCCCGGCGCCGTTCCTCGCGAAGGACTCGGGGAGCCGCCCGGCCGACAAAACGGCACACGTTGTACGCGTCCATGATCTCGTCGTAAGCGTGGATGCGGGATTTGCCCGTCTCGGCCTGGATGGTGTCCAGGAGGAGGGCCTCATGCCGCCGGATCTCACCGTGAAGCCGGAGCAGCACGGCCGCGCGTGCCGCCGCGGGACGCTCCGACCAGGCGACTCGGGCCGCGCGGGTTCTCTCCGCGGCGCGACGGACGTCCTCCGCGGTCGCTCCGGGCACCGAGGCGATCGTTCGACCGAGCGCGGGTGGCGCGACATGGATCGGGGAGCCCGTGCCCACGACGTCGTCCTCCAGGTTCTCGGCCAGAAACCCGGCCAGGCGGCGCGGGGCCTGTGTCTCTGCCGCGTCCTCGGTGAGCGTGTCGCAACGTGATGTACTCATGAGTCCATGATGACAGAGACTGACGTAGGGTGTGATGCAAAGCACCACGTCAGCGAAGGGTTCTCCATGGTCTCTCTCTCCGTCCGCAAGGCTCTCCAGGGAATGGACGGTCCGATTGGGGTCATCGACAGGGATGCGTTGGATGCGAATATTGAGGCGCTGAGGGAGAGGGCGGGCGGACTGCCCATTCGTGTGGCCTCCAAATCACTGCGAATCCCGGGGGTCATGTCCTACGTCCTTGCCAGACCGGGGTTTCGGGGCATCATGGCTTTCTCCTTGGAAGAGGCCTTGGCCCTGGTGGAGAAAGGGTGCGACGACGTCCTCGTTGCTTACCCGACGACCAACCGTCCCGGGCTCCGGAGGCTTGCGGCAAACCGACGGGCGAGGGAGAGAATCACCCTCACGGTCGATTCCTCGGAGCATCTCGATTTCGTCGAGAAATACATACGCGAAGGAGAATCCGAGGGGTCGGCGTCGGCCTTGCCGCCCGTGAGGCTCTGTCTTGAGGTGGACGCATCGTTGCGGATCTGGGAAAAGGTCCTGGCGGACCGGGTCCACTTGGGGGCGCGACGATCGCCGGTGCGGACACCGGAGCAGGCACTCGACATCGTCCGCCAGATCTCTCGCCGACCCCACATAGCTCTGGTGGGGATTCTTTCTTACGAAGGGCAGATCGCAGGGCAGGCGAATGCGGGCAAAGGGCTCAAAGCCATGGTGACTCGCCGCATGCAGGGCATGTCCGTCGACGAGCTCACGGATCGCAGGACCCGGGTGATCGCCGCTGTTCGGGAGGAGCAGGACATCGAATTCGTCAACGGTGGCGGCACCGGATCCCTCGAGACGAGCACCAGCGAGGGCACACTCACCGAGTTGGGCGCCGGATCCGGTTTGCTCTCCCCGGGGCTCTTCGACGGCTACCAGCAGTTCCACCACCGGCCCGCAGCTTTCATCGCAACCCCCGTGGTGCGCCGCCCGGCGCCCGGCTGGGTCACGGTCTTCGAAGGCGGCTGGATCGCCTCCGGACCGCCCGGGGCGGACCGGGCCCCAACCATCGCCTGGCCGGAAGGTCTCAAATACTCTCCGACGGAAGGGCCGGGCGAGGTCCAGACTCCGTTGCGCGGCCCGGGCGCTGAAACGTTGGGCCTCGGGGACCTGGTGTACTTCCGCCACGCCAAGGCCGGTGAACTCGCGGAGCACCTGACCGAGTACCAGGTCGTGTCCGGCGGCCGGATTCTCGAGACATGGAAGACCTACCGAGGCGAAGGATGGGCGTTCTGATGCACACTGTCAGCAATTGGTCGGGAATCGAATCGGCCCGACCCCAGCACATGTGGAAGCCTCGTTCTGAGGCGCAAGCGGCCGACGTCGTGCGGCAGGCCGCGACCCGAGGCGAACGCGTCAGGGTCATTGGGGCCGGTCATTCCTTCACCCCTGTCGCAATGGGGGAAGACCACCTGGTGAGCCTGGACGAGATGAGCGGTCTGGTCGGCGTGGACGCAGAACGACGTCGCGCCCGGTTCCGTGCCGGAACGCGCCTCCGCGACATTCCGGCCATCCTGGAACCGTACGGCCTGGCGCTGACGAATCAGGGCGACGTCAACCCGCAGTCGATCGCCGGGGCGATCTCGACGGGAACCCACGGGACCGGACTGGGGTTCACCGGCTTCGGTGGGACCGTGACGGGGCTGAAATTGTTGACGGCCGACGGGTCGGTGCTGAACCTCTCCGAGACCGAGCATCCAGAGATCTTCTCGCTGGCCCGGATCTCGGTCGGTGTGCTCGGGTTGCTCCTGGAGGTCGAGCTGCAGTGCGTGGAGGCCTTCGACTTGATCGCCCAGGAGACCGGGGAGAACCTCGACGACCTCTTGGATGGTCTGGAACAACGGGCCCGAACCCACGACCATCTCGAGTTTTTCTGGTTCCCCCATACCGATCGCGCGGTGGCCAAGACCAATACTCGGGTTCGTAGGGGAGAACAGGCCCCCGGTGATCTCGTGGACGTGCGGCCGAGGAAGAAGTGGGCACAGGTTCTGAGTGAGGAAGTCGTGGACAACGGCGGATTGCGCGCGATGTGCGAGGTCGGATCCCGGTTTCCGGCCGCAATTCCGACCCTCTGCCGCGTCGCGGCCTGGGCGACGTCCAACCGCGCCTACAGGGCGTCCGCCGACGAGGTTTTCGTATCGCCGAGACGAGTGCGATTCAACGAGACCGAATGGGCCGTTCCGCTGGAGGAAGGCCCCGCCGCGGTCCGCGAGGTCCGTGACCTCATCGACCGCAAGAACTTGAAGATCTCCTTTCCCATCGAGGGCCGCGTGGCTGCCGCGGACGACGTCCCCCTGTCCACCGCGTACGGTCGAGAGACGATGTACATCGCGGCCCACCGGTTCTTCCGGGAGGACCCGACCGATTACCTCACCGGCGTCGAACGGGTCATGCGCGCTCACGGCGGCCGCCCTCACTGGGGCAAACGGCACACATTGGGGTGCGAGGAACTGGCGGGACTGTATCCGCGGTTCGAGGACTTCCGCGCGCTGCGGTCGCTCGTGGACGCCGACGCCGTGTTCGGCAACTCCCACACGGACCGCCTGTTCGGCGTCGATCGGTAGGGCGCTCGGATCGGGGGTCTGGCTGGGGCGGATGGCTTGGGTCGCTCGGCTGGGTGGCTCGGCTGGACTGGGTGGCCGAGTCGGGTGGTTGGGCTGTGCGCCTGAAGCAACTGGCCGAGTTGGGTGGCGGTTGCCCGATGTGGCGGCGTTTCCCGTCGTTAGGTGGGGCTGAACCGCCACCTAACGGCGGAAAACTCCTCTCCATCGGGTAACCCCCGCGTAACGGCACCAGGGTGGCGTGCGGGGCCGCACCGCATCGCCGCCTCGAGGCCGTGGAGCCCCCCGGTCAGGCGATATTTCGGCACAGATCCTCGCGGTCGGTAGAGTTGCGGCCATGAAATCTCTGCCTGCCTCCCTTGCGCTGGCCGCGGCCGCGGTCATCCAAGCGATGGGTCTCTACACCTGGAATCCGGATCCGATGGCCGTCTCCGGGCAGGTGTTCTTTCCTATTCTGTTCGGCCTCATGTCGATCTACCTGGCGTGGCGCACCAAGGATTCCGACCGCTTCTACGTCGCGCACATGATCATCATGGTCGTGGGCATTCTGGCTCTGGTCGCGACGCTGATCGGCGTCGTCGGAAGTGTCCTGGAGCTCTACCCCTCCTACATCGTGTATTTCGTGTGCCTGCTCGTGATCGTCATCGAGACGGCGTTGCGCATCGCGGCTTCACCGAAAAAGGCGAAGGCGCGCCGCGATGGAGACGACGACGCCGGTGCCTCGGCCCGCAAACCCAGGCGCCGTCGGAAGGTCGCCGGGGCAGGGCCGACCAATCTGGTGGCAAAACCGAAGAATCAGGCCAACGAGCAGTCATCGGGCGAGATGTCGAACGAGGCGTCCGACCGGGTTTCCGACAACGGTTCGGGTGATTCGCGCGGCTGACCCTCGGGCCGGTCGTCCGCGCAACCGCGACCACGGGACTGCCTGGGTAAACTGAAGCAATGACTTCCTCTTCCGCTGAACTTCGCGCGCCGTCCAGGCCCTGGCAAATCGGTGCGTGGATCGCCGTCGTCGTCGTTCTTGGCGGACAGTTCCTCTACGCCATGACCCAGGGTGGCCTGGACTTCACGGTGTATCGCGCCGGTGCCGCGACGATCTTCGGCAATGACGGCATCACCAAGGATCTGTACGACCTGCACCTGATCCCGCTGACGGAAACTTCCTTCCTGCCCTTCACGTATCCGCCGTTCGCGGCGTTGCTGTTCCTGCCCTTCGCGTTCCTCCCGGTCAAAGTGGGGACGGCGATCATGGTGATCTTCTCGATCGCCGTCGCATGGTGGTTCGCGGCGATCATCTACGACTACGTGAATCACCGGGGATACAAGATCCCCCTGCAGGACAAGCTCGGACGCACCACGACCATCGCACTGCTCGCGGCCCTCATCTGCTTGTCGGGCCCGTGGCGTCGCGGTCTCGGACTCGTGCAGATCAACCCGCTGATCATGCTCCTCATCCTCGCGGACCTGCTTCGCCCCGCGACCAAGGTTCCTCGGGGCCTGCTGATCGGCATCGCGGCGGGTATCAAGCTCACGCCCCTGGCCTTCGGCCTGGTCCTCCTGATGCGCAAGGACATCAAGGGGCTCGTGACTCTGGCGGCGTCGTTCGCGGGGACCATTCTGGTCGGCGTGATCTTGTTGCCGCACCAGGCCGCCGAGTTCTGGTTCGACGCGATCTCCGATCCGTCGCGCGTCGGCAACATCAATTACCTGGACAACATCTCGATCCAGGGCTGGCTCATGCACATCGGGCTGACCGGGCCGGTGCTGAAGATCGTGATGTACGTGCTGATCCTGGCCCTGATCGTGGGGGTTGCGGCGGTCATTCCCTCGCTGGACAAGCGAGGCATGAAACTCTCGATCGTCTCGCTGAACGCATTCGTGATGCTTTCGATCTCGCCGATCTCCTGGTCGCACCACAACACGTGGTTCCCGCTGATCATCGCGGCGATCTGTGTGGACGCCGTCCCGTGGCTCTTCTGGCGCAAGGGCCCGGAGCGCACCATCGCACTGGTCCTGGCCTGGGTCGCGGCGATCGGGCTCTACATCTCGCCCATGTGGATCGGCATCGCGTTGTACGGCTCATCGCAGTACCTCGACTACATCTCCACCTTCCCGCTGGTGGTATCCGCGATCCCGATCATCTGTCTGTTCGCTTTCTTCTGCATGTGGATCGTCGAGGCATGGCGGAACCGCAATGTCGACGATTCGCGGGTCCGCCCCGAAGTCGCCTGATCCCCACGGCCAAGGTGGCACCCTTGCGCGGACCGTTGGCCGAGGCGGCACCCTTGTGCGGATGTGGAACCGATTTCTGCACAAGGCTGCCACCTCGCGCGCGTGCATGCGCGGCGTCGACGCCGTCAGACGAAACTCTGGACCGAGATTCCGGCGTCGTCCAGGCCCCGACGGATCGTTCGCGCAATGTCGACCGCCCCGGGGGTGTCCCCGTGGACGCACACGCTCTCGGCCGAGACCCGGATGTCCGAACCGTCGACGGCGGTGACGAGGCCTTCCTCGACCATCCGGACCACGCGGTCGGCGATCTCTCTCGCGTCGTGCAGTACCGCGTCCTTCTCCCGCCGGGAGACCAGGGACCCGTCCGGGTTGTAGCCACGGTCTGCGAAGACTTCGGGAATGGCGCGCAATCCCGCAACCTGTGCCGCCTTCTGGATCTCCGAATCCGGGAGAACCAGGATCGGCAACTCCGTGCTCACCGAAGCGATGCCTTCCGCGACCGCCGCAGCCTGCGCGGCGTCGCGGGCGATGCGGTTGTAGAGAGCCCCGTGCGGCTTCACGTAGGTCACCAGGGTCCCGGAAGCTCGCGCGATCGCCTGGAGCGCGCCGATTTGGTAGATGGTCGCATTCACCAGCTCGTCGTGGGCCATGTCCATGACGCGGCGGCCGAAGCCCTGCAGATCGGGGTAGGAGACGTGGGCTCCGACGGCGACCCCGGCATCGGCGGCGGCCCGACAGGTCACGCGGGCGACGTCGGGGTCGCCCGCATGAAAACCGCAGGCCACGTTGAGCGAGGAGACGATTTGGGCCATCGCGGCGTCGTCGCCCATGGTCCACGAACCGAAGGATTCACCGGAATCGGAATTGAGATCAACGTTCATTGTTCCTCCACTGAGAATGATGAATAGGACGACGACGCCCCCGCCGCCACAACGACCTTCGCCGCCTCGCGTGAAGCAATCGCCGCGCACGAGGCCACGGTCTCCGCAGGAAGCGGGTCTCGCGAGCGGAAACCGGCGCCGCCGACGCCGCGAAGTCTCCGGGCGAGCGCAGCGGCGAAAACTCCCGCATAGGCGTCCCCCGCGCCCGTGGTGTCCACGACCGGCTCGACCCGTGCCGCCTCGATCCTTCTGATGATCGCGGGCCCCGTGGTCCTGTCTGCCCGCACCGCGACGATCGACCCCGAATCGCCCAAGGTCACGACGGCGCAGCGCACCATCTCGGTCAACCGCTCGGCCACGGACGCCCCGGCGGACTCGGGATCCTCAAGGGACTCGGGCGCCCCGGGTCCCGCCGCGCCTTCGCCGAAGGACGCCCGTCCCCCCACCGAGGACAGACCGTGCCTGCGCGTCACAGCCTCGGCCTCAGACTGGTTGACCATCAGCACGTCCGTCGCGGCGAGGCACTCCGTGGATACCTCGACCGCAGGCGCCAGATTCAGAACGAACCGGGCCTCGGACGCGGCCACGGCCCGGCCGAGCTCCTCAAGCGTCTCGACGGGGATCTCTCCCTGCGCGACCACCACGGATGCGCCGTCGAAGTTGCGGTCGCGCGCCCGGGCGACGACGTCCGGGGTCACGGACCGGTTCGCCGCGGGAACGATCGAGATCGAGTTCTCGCCGTCGGCGTCGACCGTGATGTGCGCCGAACCGGAGTCGCCAGGGACGGTGGCCGTGTGTTTCGTGATGACCCCGCGCTCGCGAAGCGTGGAAAGCAAACCACTACCCGCCTCGTCGGTCCCGACGCACCCGAGGAATGAGGTCGGGACCCCGGTCAACGAGGAGGCGACGGCCTGATTCGCGCCCTTTCCGCCGAGTCCGTAGGACACAGAATGCCCCACCACGGTTTCGCCGGGAGCGGGAAACCGGTCGACTGCCACGGTGACGTCCCGGCTCACCGACCCGACGACCAGAACCTCGGGCGTCACCAGATGCTCACCCGCTTCTCCGGGTCGAGCCACATCGGGTCCTGGGGCCGGACAGCGAATGCCTCATGGAATTCGTCCACGTTGCGCACGGTCCCGTTGCACCGGAACTCGGCGGGGGAGTGGGGGTCGATCGAAAGCAACATCCGGGCCGTTTCGGCCCGTGCCTTGGACCGCCAGATCTGGGCGAAGGAAATGATGAGGCGCTGGACAGCGGTGATGCCGCCCAGGTTTGGTGCGGTCTCCAGTGTCAGGCCTTGTTTCTCCAGGGCTTTGCGGTAGGCCCTGATCGCGATGGTCAGCCCGCCCAGGTCACCGATGTTCTCGCCCAGGGTCAGGTCGCCGTTGACGTGGTCCGTCTCCGGGTCCAGACCCTCGGGCGTGTATTCGTTGAACTGGGCGACCAGCGTGCTCGTGCGTCGCTCGAATTCCTCGAGGTCCGTCTCGGTCCACCAGTCGTTGAGGTTGCCGTCCCCGTCGTACTTCGCGCCCTGGTCGTCGAATCCGTGACCGATCTCGTGGCCGATCACGGCCCCGATGCCGCCGTAGTTTGCGGCGTCGTCGGCGTCCATCGAGAAGAATGGCGGTTGCAGGATCGCGGCGGGGAACACGATCTCGTTCAGGACCGGGTTGAAGTAGGCATTCACCGTCTGCGGCGTCATGTGCCATTCGTGACGGTTGATCGGCTGACCCAGTTTCCCGAGCTCGTAGTCGTGCTCGAACCGGTTCCCGGCCCGCACGTTGTTCATGAGGTTCTCGCCGATCTGCAAACCGGAGTAGTCGCGCCACTGGTCCGGGTAGCCGATCTTGGTGGTGAACTTGGACAGCTTCTCCAAGGCGCGCTCGCGGGTTTGCGGGGTCATCCACTCGAGAGAGGAGATCGAATCTCGGTACGCCTCGATCAGGTTGCCGACGAGTTCCTGCATCCGCGTCTTGTGCTCCGGCGGGAAGTGGCGGGCGACGTATTCCTTGCCCACTTCCTCGCCCAGGAGAGACTCGACCAGCCCGACGCCTCGCTTCCAGCGGTCCCGGATCTGTTCGGTGCCCATGAGCCGCTGGGAGTAGAAACGGAAGTTCTCCTGCACGGCGGCGTCGTGGAGAAACGCTGCACGCGCGTGGACGATGTGCCACACGGCCCAGAGCTTCCAAGAGTCCAGGGTCTCGGACTGCCACAGCTTCGCGAAGGCTTCCAGGTAGGAGGGTTGGGCGACGACGACGCGCGAGAAGCTCTCCTCGCTGCCGCCCAGGTCCTCGATCCAGCGGCCCCATGGGAACCCCGGGAATTCGTTGCGGAGCATGTCCGGGTCATAGGGGTTGTACGTCTTGTGCGCGTCCCGGCAGGTCACCTTGTCCCAATGGTGGGAGGCAAGCCGAGTCTCGAAATCGAAGACCTGCTGCGCCGCCGACTCCGGCGTTTCGCCGAGTTTCGCGGCGGTGCCGGTGATCTCGAACATGCGGGCGATGTGTTCGCGGTACGCCTCCCGGATTTCGGCGTACTTCTCTTCCCGGTAGTACTCCTCGTCCGGGAGTCCGAGACCGGACTGCACGATGTAGGGGACGTACTGGGTCGCGTTCTTGGCGTCGTTGTTGACGTAGACGCCCACCGGGCTTCCCACGCCGCTGGCGTCCAGCGTTGCCAGAGCGTCGACCAGCCCGTCCTTGTCCTCTGCCGCATCCAGGACGGCCAAATCCTCGTCGAGCGGTGTGTTGCCCGCGGTCTCGACGGCGTCCTCGTTCATGAACGAGTTGTACAGGGCGCCGACCTTCGAATCAGGGTCGGCCTCGCCGGCGGAGACGATGATCTCCCGGGTCCGTTCCTCGGAGAGATCCCTGAGGGCGTAGAACGCGCCGTCGATACCGCGGTCCGCGGGGATCTCATGGGTGTCGATCCACGGACCGTTGGCGTAGCGGAAGAGGTTTTCCCGCGGGGCCTCTCGACCCATGCCGTCGGGATCGATGCCGGTGTCCCGCTCCTCGGGGCGCTGATCCGGATCCTTGGGCCGCGTCTCGATGTCGTCGGAGGAATGGGGTGAAGAAGGACGAATGCTCATGTCCCATACCTTATGACCTATGGCGGCCTCGCAGGGCTGAGGCACCGAGGTTTCGCTACCGGCCCGAGAGGGCGGCGGACCGCTGGGCGGCTGGGCGGCGGGTCGCGACGGGTGGCGGGTCGCTGGGTGGCGGATTGCGGCGCAGTGGCCCGAGGAGGGGGTGCGACGGGTGGTTGGGTGGCTGCCCGTGCGCCATGGACCTGCCGTTGCGTGGTGGTTACCCGATTCGGCGGCGGCTTCCGCCTGCATTCCGACGTCGTCGTGGTCCCGCCCGGAGCTCTTGCGTGGCGGTTGCCCGTTTGAGTGGCGGTTCCCGGCCGTATGCGGGTCTTTTCGTGAGCGCGTCGAGCTCTGTTGGGTGGCGGTTACCTGCTTGTGTGGCGTTTGCCTTCGTTAGGAGGCGGTCTAACCACCACCTAACGAAGGCAAACGCCTCCAGATCGGGTAACCGCCACCCAGGAGGGGATCACCGAAACCCGCTGGGCGCCGCCTCATCCCGCTGGGCGCTGCCGAGCACTGCTCAGCCTCGCCGAGAACCGCCCGAAGCCACCGAACAGCCCACCCGAAAAACCCATGGCGCGGCCCCCGATTCACCAGCCCGTATCCCCGCCCCCCGACGCCCGGAGCGTTTCGTCGCCCGTTCCTGCCTCACCCCGCGCCGCCCGCTCCTGCCTCACCCCGCGCCGCCCGCTCCTGCCCGTGCCGCCCCGCCCGCCCCGCGCCGCCCGACGCGCTCCCGCCCGACCAGCGGGAGCCCGAAAGGTTCTGATCCTCCGCACCTTTCGACGGCGGGCGCGACTGTGGGTCCGGAGATGAAGTTCCACGAAGAATTACTAAGGTCACCCTGACCTGTTCGACGTCATCTCGTTAGACTGAAAGACAGTGCCTCCGTACTGCACCGTGCCCGGGCCCAGCCCCGAAATCGGCAATGAAAGGAATATCTGTGTCTGAAAACCCCGCTCGTCCGCTGCGCGTCGCCGTGATCGGATCGGGTCCCGCCGGCGTGTACGCCTCGGACCTGCTGACCAAGTCCGACGCCGTCGCCGACGGCGAGGTGGATGTCAGCATCGACATCTTCGATCGCTACCCTGCTCCGTTCGGCCTGATCCGCTACGGTGTCGCCCCCGACCATCCGCGCATCAAGGGCATCATCACCTCGTTGCACAAGATCATGGAGAACCCGAAGCTGCGGTTCTTCGGCAATGTCGAATACGGCACGGACGTGACTCTGTCCGAGTTGCGTGAGCATTACGACGCCGTTATCTTCGCTACGGGTGCGTACTACGATGCGTCCCTGCACATTCCGGGCATCGACCTCGAGGGCTCCTACGGTGCCGCCGACTTCGTGGCTTGGTACGACGGCCACCCGGACGTGTCCCGCGAATGGACCCTCGACGCGAAGGAGATCGCGGTTCTCGGGAACGGCAACGTCGCGCTCGACGTCGCCCGTGTCCTCTCCAAGCACGCCGAGGACCTCCTGGTGACCGAGATTCCCGACAACGTGTACGAGGGGCTCAAGAAGTCTCCGGTGACCGACGTCCACATTTTCGGTCGTCGTGGTCCGGCGCAGATGAAGTTCACCCCGCTCGAGCTCCGGGAACTGGCCAAGTCCCGCGACGTCGACATCGTGCTCCACGAGGAGGAGTTCCAGTACGACGAGGCCTCCGAGGCCGCGATCGAGTCCAACAACCAGATCAAGGCCCTCATCAAGACGCTGGACAAGTGGCGGGAGGAGCAGAAGGAGAACCCGGGAACCGCTTCCCGCAGGCTCCACCTGCACTTCCTGCAGTCCCCGGCGGAGATCGTGGGCGATGAGAACGGCAAGGTCCGCGCGATCCGCATGGAGCGTAACGAACTCGACGGTGCCGGCGGCATCCGACCCACGGGCGAGACGGTCGAGTACCCGGTCCAGGCCGTGTATCGCGCGATCGGTTACCACGGTTCGGAGCTCCCGGAGATCGGCTACGACGTCACCCGCGGCGTCATTCCCAATGAGGAAGGCCGAGTTCTCGACGAGAGCGAGTCCCCGATTCCTGGCCTGTACGCGACCGGCTGGATCAAGCGCGGCCCCGTGGGCCTGATCGGCTCGACCAAGTCCGATGCGCTCGAGACCATCACGCACCTCTTGGAGGATCGCGAATTCACTGCGACTGAGGCCGACGCCGAAAGCATCACCGAGTTCCTCGATTCCAAGGGCATCGAGTACACGACTTGGGAAGGTTGGCACGCCCTTGACGAACACGAACAGTCACTCGGGCAGGACGCGACCGACGCCGAGGGCAACCCCCGCAAGCGCGTCAAGGTCGTGCCCCGTGAAGACATGGTGCAGATTTCCCGCAGCGGACAGTAACGGCCGACGTCGCCCGGCTCCGGGGCCCGGGCCTCTCGGGTCCTGGAGCTTGCGGCGGCAGGGAATCCAGGTCGGTCGCGCTCGATTGGTCGCCAGACTTGCCGCGTAATTGACCTCTGGCCAGGGACAAAGTGTGAGGGACGTCCTAGAATGAGGGTAGGTACTACCCGAGGAGGGACGCCATGTCAGACACGAATGGTTCGAATTCCAACAGTACGTTCGGAGCCCGCGCCGTTGCGGAAGGCTCCGGTCATCAGGACCTGGGGCACATACACGGCGAGGTCGTCGTCGGGATCGACGGTTCCGACCAGAGCTATGGCGCCCTGACCTGGGCGGTCGCCGAAGCGAAGCGGCGGAAAGTGCCGGTACGGCTCGTCACCGCATACTCCCTGCCGGTGTTTACGGGGACGGGCTTCGACTCCGGCTATTCGGTCATCGATGACAAAGCCCTCGAGGACGGCGTCACCCAGATTCTCGATGAGGCCCGCCGCCGTGTCGAGGACGACGACGTCGAGCTGCGCGCCACCGTGGAGACGGGCGACGCATCGGGCATCCTGCTCGAACTGTCCAAGCGGGCCGAGCTGATCGTGGTCGGGTCCCGGTCTGCCAGAGGGTTCCTCGGACGGCTGCTCGGTACGGTTTCGACGGCGCTGCCCGCCAAGTCGCACTGCCCGGTCGTTGTTGTTCCCCTCAACTGGGCCAAGAGGCACGCGGAGGATGCCACGATCCTGCAACCGAGTCACGGCGTCGCCGTCGGTTCGGACGGATCCGACCAGGCTCGTATTGCGATCCTCAAGGCCGCGGAACAGGCGGAGCGCATGGGTGTGGGGCTGAAGCTGGTGAACGCTCTCGCGCCCTTCACCGGCGCGGTGAACTGGGTTCCGGCGGCGGTCGACTTCGAGGCCATGTACCGCGAGGTCGAGGATCTGCAGAATCAAGCCAAGGAGTGGATCAGCGGCTTCTATCCCAAGCTCGAGGTCAGTGCCGAGCTCATTGACGGTTCCCCGGTTAAGGTTTTGATCGAGGCGGGCCAGGAGTCCGACATGATCGTGGTCGGCACTCGTGGTCGCGGTGGTCTGACCGGGATGATTCTCGGTTCGACCTCGCAGGGTGTGTTGCACAGCTCGGACAACCCGGTCATGATCGTTCCCGAGCTCGAGGACGAACGCATCGATTCCGCCCCGAGGCCGGGGGTCGTCTGGGGCTGACCGGTTCGAGACACGTCATGGCGGTCGGTTCGGAAGCCCCCGGATCGGCCGTCGGTTGTGATTCGGGACGCTTTTCGCCGATTCGATTTGTGCTCAGGCTCCGAAGGCGATTATGCTTATGGAGGTCCAAGCGAGGAAGCTCCCGAGCTGGCCTAAGCCCCCATCGTCTAGCGGCCTAGGACACCGCCCTTTCACGGCGGCGGCACGGGTTCGAATCCCGTTGGGGGTACTGCAAATCACCGATTTGCACACCTGAGTTTGTTCCAATAAGGTTTTAGCTCGTTGGAAAAAACTTCTAGGCCCTGTAGCGCAGTTGGTTAGCGCGCCGCCCTGTCACGGCGGAGGTCGCGGGTTCAAGTCCCGTCAGGGTCGCTCTGGCGGCGTATTTCTTCTGATGAAAGTCAGGCGAGACGCCGTCGTGGCATATCTGCAGGATATGTGCTGGCTCTGTAGCTCAGTTGGTAGAGCGTACGACTGAAAATCGTAAGGTCACCGGATCGACGCCGGTCGGAGCCACTGAAAACCGCCCCGTAGGCTTCTATGCGGGGCGGTTTTCTTTGTTAACAGTCAGCGACCCCGCACAAACCCCGCATTTTCAGATGAGCCCCTCCAACTGGTGCTGCATCACGTTGCCTGCCTTTGTCTCGCCCTTCAAGGTGTTTAGGTAGACATCTTGAGTCATGGACGGATTCTCGTGTCCGAGATATGCTGCGATCTCTGTGGCGGACATGCCGGCCCGATCGAGCATGGTGGCCGCCGTCTTGCGGAAGGAGTGGGTCGATAGGTCGGGGTATCCGATGTCCTGTCGAACGTCGCGTAATTGACGTTGCGTGTTGGATGGATCCCGTTGAGGAAGGCCTGGAGGCGATCAGGTTTGCCTTGACGACGGTGAGGTCACCCATCTTGGGGACGATGCGAGCGTTGATGGCATATCCGTATGATTCCGAGATTCCTTCCGAACGCCCTAGATTCGCGCTTGCGTGCCAGAAACTTCTGTCCGAGAACCCGTAGGGGCGTCGTCGGATTCAACGTGCCCCTCGGCTGACTTCAGCGGTCAGTGGCGTCTGCTTGAGGGCAGTTTCGGCTCGAACCTGCGGGGGGGGGGGGGGGTCGATTCCGAGTCGTTTTGTAGCGCGGCGTTCGGCGAGGCTGGGAGGAAGCGTGTCGGATACGATCCTCTTCATACGCCCTCAACACCCCGACTCTTCCGGGAAGAATGGGCACAGTGTCCTCCCCGAAGCGAGGCCACGCACCGCCGATCTCCTCTTTGCCGAACAACAAAGTCAGCACGTTGCCGCAATCATCAATGTCATCGAGACCTTCAGGAGCATGCGCAATGATTGACACAACAACAAGCTCCATCGTGTCGCCCCCCCCTGATGCTCTGATTGCTGCCACGTCCCAGGACCACTGCATGTGACATGCCATGACATGAAATGCCATCACATGATGTCAGAGCAGTACGCGCACGCCCGTCCTCACCCAAGGAGCAGCAAAAGTGAACGAACAAACACGGTCCGAGTCGTTGTATGAGGTCTTCGCGCATCGTGAGGTCACGGCCGAGACCGATTTCTGGGTCTTCAGAATCCCCAAACTGGGGGAGCCGTCACCAACCACCGGGGTTGCGATCATGCCGGTCGGTCAGGCGACCTCCCTCAGCGAGATCGAAGAGGAGGCGCGTGGTCTAATCGCGGCGTGGCTCGATGATGACTCCGTTGCGGAGGAGATCCAAATGATTATCCGCTTGGTGGCTGGAGACGAAGACGACGCTTGTCAGGGTTAGGACAACCGAACTCTCTCGCTGGCCCGAAGGCCTTAAGTTGTCAGTCGGTTGCACCATGCTCGAGATACGATCCGATACCGAGAGGGAACCCGTCATGACAGCCGCGCCGAGACGACCGAAGTCATACAGGACCAGCCTTGCTGCCCTCCGTCCCGATATCGCGGCCCAATGGGACTATGAAGCTAATGCCCCACTGACCCCGGTCGACGTATCTTATTCATCCAATTTCACGTTTAGCTGGGTCCACCCCGTAGCCGAGGGAGGCTGTGGACACCGGTGGCAAGCGATTGCAAACAACCGGAAGCGTCAGAAGATCGCCAAATGTCCTCGCCAAAAGCACGGGCCGGATCAACCCTGCGCGCAGGACATTGTTGCTACCAATGCCGCCGCCTTCATGCTCTGGCACCCGGAGAAGAATGCAGGCAAAGACCCGGCAACATACCTGGAATGCTCAAACGAGCACGTGTGGTTCCTTGGCCCTTGCGGGCACAGCTGGAAGGCCGCTGTCTCCGAGATTACCCGTGGACAGAGGTGCGCCGTCTGCCATGGGAAACAGATTGAAATCGGTGCCAACGACCTGGCGACAACGGAACCAGAGCTGTGCTTTGAGTGGGATTACGAGAAGAATTTTCTCTCGCCCAAGGAAGTCACGCGGGGCAGTCAGAAGAAAGCTCATTGGACCTGTCTCGACTTCGGGCATCGCTGGGAAGCTTCTATCGCCTCCAGAACACGGGGTAGCGGCTGTCCGTACTGCTCCGGAAAGCGTGTCCTGGCAGGCTTCAACGACCTGGCTACGATCAGACCGGAGGTGGCTAAGAGTTGGGATTATGCCCGTAACTCAGGCGGACCGGAGAATGTGACTCCCGGCTCGAGCAGCAGAATCTATCACTGGGTCTGTCCCGAATGTACAGGACCTTGGGCCGCCAGTGTGGCCAACCGATGCCAGACTCCGATGTGCTGGACCTGCGGTCACCGTCAGACTGGGTGGAAACGAAGCCGACCGGAACCCGGACAAGACCTGGCTGCCCTGCGGCCCGATCTAGCAGCAGAGTGGGACCTCGAGAAAAACCAGCACCTAGCCAGTCACTACCGCCCCGGAAGCGACTACAAAGCGGCCTGGATCTGCTCAGTTCCCGGATGCGGCTACCAGTGGAATAGCACAATCAGTTCGCGCACCAACCAGAGCCGTGCGGCCGAAGGACTTTATGGGTGTCTGGCATGCCGGAACCGGCGTACCTCCGAACGTATCTCCACTCCGCTTCCCGGCCGCTCGTTCGCAGACGAAGCCCCACAGCGGATCCTGGACGAATGGGATCCCTGCAACCCTTCTCCGCCTACTGCCTATAAGCTGAAATCCGGTAGTACCGTCTGGTGGGTTTGCTCCGACCCGGAATGCGGAACCCGGTACCAGACGCCGATCTATTGGCGTACCGCCTGTGGTGTGGGTTGCCCAGCATGCTCAGTCCCGTGCTCGTCCCAGGTTGAACGTGACATCTCTGAAGCACTGAGTCACCGCCTCGTAGAACGTCTGGAACCGTTGACACTGACCAATAGCTACTTCGTACAACGAAATGGGAAGACCACCAGGCGCAAGCCGCAATGGGATATGGGTTCCAAGTCCATGGGGCTACTTCTGGACTACGACGGTTTTCATTACCACTCTGGGCAGGATGGGGGCGGTCGCGACTACCGGAAAACCATGGCTGCCCTGGACGATGGCTGGGCTGTCGTGCGCATCCGTGAAACACCGCTGAACTCTCTGGATATCAACCATCCACGATATGCGGAGGTCCCCTTCTGCTTCCAGGGTCCGACCCCACTGAGGCAGGACCTCAAGCGTCTGGTTGCCGTAGTAGAAGCCGATGTTCAGCAAGTGCTATCTATGCCGATATCTTCAGGTGTTTCTTCCGGAGCCCGACGCAACAAGGGTGAGTGACAGATGACCAGACCGACTTCCGGACACCAGGTGTAGCACAATTCATCAACTAGCGGTAAACTTGCACATATTGAACATGCACCGAATTATGCACG
Source organism: Rothia sp. HC945 (assembly GCF_051370785.1). Classification (NCBI taxonomy): domain Bacteria; kingdom Bacillati; phylum Actinomycetota; class Actinomycetes; order Micrococcales; family Micrococcaceae; genus Rothia; species Rothia sp. HC945. The sequence goes on from NZ_JBFCSN010000004.1 coordinate 154,493, forward strand.
GAATGCGGCGAATGACGATCCGCGGAAACCCGGTCTTCGTGCAGCAAGATCCCTCATAAGCCGGGAACTGGTGCAGGATCGACCGATTTCTGACCACCAGAATTCATCCAGCTTGAGAGATAAACCGTTTATAGAGTGAATCGGAACGCATCATCGTTGCATGAGTACCCGTACCTCGAACGGTACCGCCATCGAGCATGACGATTTTGTCTGCCTGGGAGAACAGCGCAATTTGGTGAGAAACAACGACCACTGCACAAGTTCGCGATACTTCTCGTATCATGTGTGTCACGGACTGTTCCGTGTCCCTGTCGAGATGCGCAGTCACCTCATCCAACACAAGCACTTCAGGTCTTTTCAGCAGGGCTCGAGCGAGTGCGATCCGCTGACGTTCGCCACCGGAGAGGCCAGAACCTTCTTCGTCCAAGTGCGAGTCCAAGCCGTCGGGAAGCCCGTCCAGCACTGGGGTCAGTCCTAGAAGGTCAAGGACCCGTAATACGTCGGTCTCCGGTATGGAGGACTTCTCGTACACCAGGTTTTCCCGGAGCGTTCCCGCGAGGACAGGGCAGTCCTGTTCAACGTATCCTAGACGGCGACGCAAGGAAGGCAGGGGAATCTGGGTGATGTCGTTTCCTGCAAGTAGAATCTTTCCTGAAGACGGCTCGTAGAAGCGTTCTGCCAGCTTGAGTACAGTGGTCTTTCCCGCTCCTGATAAGCCTGCGATCGCAGTGATTCCTCGGGCAGGTACTTGGAATGACACGTTACGCAGTACAGCCTGGGTGTCATCGTAGGAAAATTCGACATCGTCGAACTCCAAAATGGGAAGTTCATTGTCGTGGTGGGGAATTGTTGTAGGAAGTTGGTCGTCCGCGAATATGCTGTCGTTATGTGCAGGATCGGTATCCTCTTGAGGCAGGTTCATGAGTTCCGTAACGCGGTCCATGGAAGCGCGCCCCTGCTGGATCTGTCCGAAAGCCGAGAATAGGGTGACAAGCGGTGCGACTAGATAGAACAGGTACATGATAAAGGCTGTCAGCTGAGCCATTGATATATGGCCCTCGTGGAGACGGACCACGCCCACGATGATAGCTCCAGCAAGAGCAAGCTGTGTCCCCACATTCATGGTCGGCTGCAGGAGCGCGCTGAAAGTCGACACCCGGACCCCGCTCCTACGAGCACGCAGAGCAACACTGCTCATATTATTGACTTCGTGCTTTTCCCTGACGGATGCCTTGATCGTCGTCAGCCCTGACAATATGCGATTCAGTTGGGTTCCGAACGCGCCCACATTGCGCCTGTTGGTCATGGCTGAGGAGCGCACCAACCGGGCGAAGAATAGCGACAGAAGGCTAGCACCCCCCAACAAGGCCAGTGCAGTTGCTGCCATAGGGGCATCGATAATGGTCATCAGAACGACGCCGCCAGCAACTAGAAAAGCTGAGGTGATCAGTTGCGTGGTAGCTTGAGAGACCACAAGACAGGCGATGGAAGTGTCGCTGACAATCCGCGTGAATGTATCGCCCCTGTCAAGGTGGTGGTAGGCAAGCATGCGCATGCGGACTACCTTCTCTATGACGATCATTCTGAGCCGATAGACGATTCGTTGGGCGACCACTCCCAGACCGTATGAGTACACGCCAGTGATGATGGCATCCGCGACAAAGAAGATGCAGACAAGGAGCACGGCACCGGTCACAGGTCCTTGGTCGGAGAGCGCGGCAACCAAATTTCCAGTCAGCCACGGTTGAAAGAGGGTCGCCCCCGCCTGAGCTAGGCCTAGCAACAGCACAAGGGCTAACATCCACCGTTCCTGCAGGATCAGCGCACTAACGACACCACGGGAAGCATGCCACGCTGAGCTGACCACCTCAGTTCACCACTGCCACGCCGGCTGCAGCAAGCCCGGCGAACAGGGCCCCCCACAGAATGATGGACAGCCCTTGCCAAGCAATGATTTTGTTCTTGTCCGCTCCCAACGTCGCCATGAGCCCCGATGTGATTTGACTCGGAAGGACCGTTTGTCCCAAAAGGGAAACACCTGGCACGCCGTACTTGTCGAAGAGACGGTAGAACCGAGCGACACTGCGGGACCTATCCTCAGGGTTACGGCCCTTGGTGCGCCACAGATGAAACTGTTGGCCGCCATATACTAAAAGCACCATAGATACGAAGTTGCCAAGAGAAGCTACAGCGACTGCCACTGCGGGATGCAATCCGCCCAGAACCCCCAGAGCCGATCCGAAGTACGATTCGACGAACGGTATGGCGCTGATGGCGAATATGATGACCACCCTCAACGACAGCGAGGTTTCGGCGAGCAGAGTCTGAATTCCTTCGAGCATGTGGTCCTTCTATGGTTGATGGTCGGCAACTGTTCCGGACATGGACGCATGTATCGGATCCATTGTGACAAGGACGTCTGAAGAGCCGAAGATTTGAGGATCCAACATGCCTAGCTCGGACAGTGAGCTGTGTGCGAGCCCGGCGTCTTTCAGCGCGGGGGCATAATCCTCTGGGTCGGTGAGCAACACCTGGTCCTCTGCAGTCTTCCTTACACCTGAATCAGTCCACGAATAAGTCATCTGCCACCAGTTTCCGGTTCGATGGCCTGCAGCTCGGATCAATCCGCCGTGACGACGAGGGAACTGAAACTCCGCCTGTTGGGGGAAGCCCTGCTCGAAGAGGCTCCTGCGGGCGAACTGAAAGATCAGCCTTCCGCCAGGCTTGAGATGCTGATGAGCCTGGCCAATAACTCGCTGCTGGGTGTCCAGATCCAGTAGCGACATCGTCAGGCCCCACACCAAAATCACGTCGAAGGACTCGTTGTCGAGGTACGTATCGGATATATCGGCCACGACGGCCGTCTCGAACGCTGGGTTCGAACCGTGTTTGTCCTTCAGGGACGCGACCATCTCCGAACTGAGGTCAATACCAGTGTAGGAGAATCCGTAAGACATCAGATATCCAGCTAAACGGCCGTTACCTGAACCTAGGTCGAGAGCAGTGGGGCACTTCGGCATCTGGTTACTGCTCAAGTTGAGAGCCTGACGGATGACGTCGAATTCGCCCTCGTCTTCCGCGAACAGGTCGTCATATATATCTACGAAGTCGCGGCCATAGCTTTTCCAGGGTGTGGTCATTGGTCTAGCTGGTGGTAGTCGATTCCGGGCGAGACATAGTACTCGTGCAGGTCCTCTTGCGTGTCGTAACCGGAGTCGGCGGCCAGGAGGAATTGGAACTTTTCAGCCTTGTCCCCGGAGACTTGACGCACGTGCTTGCGAGCCCGTGCGACCAGCAATTTGTAGTCCGGGGAAGCTGACAGACTCTCCGGATGACGAGCCAGCTGTTCGAGAACTCGACCGCTGATGTCTGATAGCGACTTTTCTATACGGCGGTGCGGGTAGTAGATCATGTGGCTTATGCGACGGTCGGTGTAGGTATTGATCATTTCCCAGTCGCTGGAATCGGTTTCGCCGATCAGGCGGTAGCGTACGCCAAAGATGAAATCGTGACTAGCTGGGTTCGGTGCGAAGAAACGCCAGTTAGGTATCGTAATTGTGTACCGGTCCAGGGCCCTCAACCGATCAAAGGACCGATTTGGGTGCTGCGTGAAGGTAGTCACGGTCAACCACGCAGTAGCACCCACTAGAAAAAGACTTTCAAACGCTCTACGATTCATGGGATTTCCCAAGTTGCGGTTCGACTTCTTTAAGGAAATTAACGATTTGATCAGCGGCATTCCGGGCATGATCGGTCGTGGACAACAAGCCATCGTGTGTCGCCCCCTCGACAGTTACGAGTCTCGACGGCCCTGGGGCACTGTCGATGATGCCTCTATAGGTGTCCAGGTATGAAGAGTTCCGTTGTTTCGTTTGCCCGGCAACGATGATGAGCACCGGGTAGTGGCTTTTGCGCCTGACCCCGTTGCGCACCTCTCTGAGGTACTCCGACCACTCGGCCCGGGAAGCGCGCCAAATAGCTGGTTGCCTGTATAGCCGACCTAGATACCTTGCCCTGGCCGTGCTGCTAACGGCGTTCTGCCACAATGCCGGGTCGAGCATCCACCCAAGCCCTATATAAGTGTTTGAGCTCATACTCCTAAGGCTGCGATCGAACCCATCGTCTTTTGCCTCATCGCCTTCATGCTGTTCGCGATACGCCTCGGGGCTCGCTGGATCCAAGAGGATAGTCGCCCGCAGTGGTTGCTTCAGCGTTCTGAAACCCCTGGTATCTATAAGGTGCCCTCCCAGGGAGTGTCCGCACAGGACAACATCTTGTTCCGGAGGGGTCGTGGCTTCAATGAGGGCTTGAAGGTTGGCCTCGTAGTCCTGCCAAGAGCCCAGTTGTGCTGACGACATTGAATAGCCAAACCCCGGTCTGTCGTAGATGACGCAGTTATGCTCTCGAGAGACCTCCTCGACGATCTTTAGCCAGTACTCCTTGGATGCCGACAATCCGTTTTCAAAATAGATAGTTTTTGTATGTTCTCCGACAGTTCGTGCCTCGAAGTGCTCGTAGTTAATTTTGGCGCCGGACGCTGTATAAAGTACCTTGCCAAAGATTGGTGCTGACTTCATCATGTGCCGATCGCACAGGCGCACAGTCGCGCCAGCCCCCAGAACTGCCGCGACGGTGGCAAGATACATTTTGGGCAACGGCGATTCGTTTCTTGAATTGCGATCCGCGCAGAACATCACGGCTGGCTGCAAAGACAGGAAAGCCGGAATGAACCTATTGAGGCCCATAAAATAGCCGATGGAAAGATGCATGCCAGAAACTCCAACCACCAACAAGTTCGTGAGTGACTTGTTGCCCACAAATGCTAGCGGATAGGACACTTCCAGACCTATGGTCGATATCTCTAAGAATCTGGAAACCTGAGGGTGTTTCCGAATCATTTCCCACATGCGCTTGTGGCCGTACGCTCGGGTTCGCATAACCCCTAGAAGGGCTTGGTTGCTTCGCCAGTCCGAACCGCTGATTTTGGTGGCCCCCGAAACAAAATACGACAAACCGGCCTGCAATGCCACAGCCCAAATCGCGGCTCGCCGTATTTTTTCGGAATCAGCGACCCTATGCACTCCAATCAAGGTGTTGACTAGGAATCGGACTTGGTCCGAACCGTCGCCGCCGACGTTACTTTTGGGCGCAGTAACCAATTGGATCGCCGCCAGGGACAGGGCCACGGAACCGCGAAGCTTGGCCCCACCTGCTCCACTGAGTTGAAATGCACCTAGTCCTGTCGTCAGACCGTGTATGACGTCATCGAAATGTGGCCTGCTATACAAAAAGTTTCGCACTCTGATGAGGAGTTTATGTGGCCTTTTTGCTGAGTTTCGACACGTGTTACGGCTACTCCAGTGCCCCAGGCCCCCCTCATCTCGATGTTCGCGAAGTACAAGATTTTCCATCCCGGACTGCAATGTCCCCAGGGACGATATCCGTTCGGTAGCTAGTACAACGGCGTTTTCGGAGGGGGGCCGGGTTAATATCAGGCGGAGAGAGTTAGCTAGACGCATTGTATGCGGATGCATTCAGTGAAGTTAATCTGACGTAGGAATTTCACAGGAGGAAACCACTGAACTCTTGAATTTTGGAATTATCCAGTTCAACAGTTACGTCCACGTCCCCGAAGCCACCTTGCGCGATATCAACTGACAGGTGTTTCCCGTCCACCGTAGCGGACAGCTGGAACTCGCCGGTCAGATTCTTGGTGTCCGCGGACTCACCGTCGATCAGAACCGACCATTTGGGATGCACGGCTTTGGTTTCACCGAGAACTTCCACCCAGTGGGAACCAACCATAAACCCATATTTTTTTTGCGTAAGACTCATCGAGACTCTCTCGCTCCTTTGAAACCTAGTATCGGCTAGTCAGTTGCTTCGCCAATGGCTGCGCCACCGGCCGCGGCACCGGCCAGGCCAGCTGTAGCAGCCACCCCACCTGCGAAGGCAGCCGGTGTTGCTGCGAGAGTGCCGCCTTCTGCGACTTCGGTGCCAGTCGGTGAGTCAATAGAGATATTTTCAAGAGCTGAAGAAGTTCTAATCGTGTTCATGAAGATTTCTCCTATCGCATGTGGTTCTAGATGTTGTGTTGCGAAGAAGACAGCTTACTTGTCCGCTGCTTCTTCTGCTGCATATCCTCCGGCAAATGCGCCACCTGCTAGGGCGGCTCCTGCGGTGGCAGCGATTGCGGGAGTGGCGGCGAGCGGTTCACCTGAAGTCAGACTCGTGTGATCTTGAGTGTCCATGTCGACGTGATTTGCCTGTGCCGCACCCTTGATGGTCTGGATTGTCATATCAAATACCCCCGTCTGTGGCTCGCGATACATGACGGTTTGATAATAACATTGGACAGAAGCGATGCAAGAGGCATTCGAATATTGAATGACTCTGGTTGGGTCTTGGCAGGAGAGGGCGACGATGTTGAGAGTTGCAGTTGTGGGGTCGGGGCCTAACGGGTTGACGGCCGCAGCTCGCCTGGCAGCTGCGGGTCAGCGCGTTGTGGTGTTCGAGGGGCAGGAAGATCCAGGCGGTTCCGCCCGGTCGATGCCGCTCTTGGGAGACGGTTCCGTGGTTGACGTCGGAGCGGCGGCGCACCCGTTTGGCATCCGCAGTCCGGCGTTCGAGCAGCTGAAACTCGAACATTGGGGCATCGAGTGGGTTCATCCTGACTACCCGCTGGCGCACCCCTTCCAAGACAGTGAGGCGGCTCTGTTACGTGACTCGTTATTCCAGACCAGCGAAGCATTGGGAGTGGACGCTGGAATGTGGGGCCGTGTCCATCGCGGCGTATATGATCAGATCGATAACGTCATTGCGGATGTTCTGACACCGATGACGAGGCCTCCTCGCCATCCCCTGTCCTTGTTCCAGCTCGGAAAGTATGGGTTCCTCAGTACTAGTTTTCTCGCGCGACGACTGTTCAAGACTGATGAAGCTCGGGCCCTTTTTGCAGGATCAGCTCTGCATTCAATGTTGCCGCTTGACAGTCCCCTAAGCGGTGCATTCGGGATCTTGTTTGGTGCCCTAGGGATGAGCAGTGGCTGGCCGATGGCTCGAGGCGGAAGCCAGAGCATCGTAAATGCCCTGATTCGGCGTTTCGAGTCAGACGGAGGGGAAGTGGTCTGCAACCGCCCCATCCACGACATGCGGGGGCTCTCTGATTTCGATGCGGTGATTTTCGATGTGATGCCACGCGACTTGCTGCGGATCGCAGGAAACTGCATTACCCCTCGCTACGCGAAACCACTTTCACGGTGGAAACACGGTATCGGGGTAAGCAAAGTTGATTTTCTGCTGGATGGACCCATCCATTGGTCAGACCCGCAAGTCTGCCGAGCTGGCACGGTGCATATCGGAGGCGACTTGCGGGAGCTGGAGAAAGCTGAAAGCGATGTTCACCAGGGCGTGATGCCCTCGCATCCATTCGTGATGGTATGCCAACAACACCAAGCTGATCCCACTCGGCTCGAGGGAGAGTCCGGCAATATCGTGTGGTCCTACGCGCATGTTCCCTTTGGGTACAACGGGGACGTGAAGAGGGTGATTGAAAACCAGATTGAGAGATTCGCCCCCGGTTTCAAGAAGCAGGTTGTCAAGACTGCCGTCACCAAGCCTCAAACGCTGTCAAGCATGAATCCGAACTTGTATGGCGGGGACATCGCTGGTGGGTCGCTCGGTGGACTTCAACAGATATTCCGTCCCAGGTTCGGGCTCCATCCCTATCGTTGTTCCAAGCGCGAAATCTATCTGTGTTCGTCTGCCACACCGCCTGGAGCTGGAGTTCATGGCATGAACGGCTGGAATGCTGCGGGACAACTCCTAACCGATTTCCGAGCGAGGTGAGGGGCACCTGATTGGGTGGGTGCATGCAGATGGGAAAGCGCTCAAAGCGTCAATAAACGGGCACCCGTATGAGGGTCCCTCACTGGGACACCTGACGGCGCCTCCGATCCAGGTCGAGTGATCGCTAGTTTGTGACTTCCACGTTTAAATGGCGGGGGTTCTTC
>NZ_JBFCSN010000005.1:0-46235 GCF_051370785.1 Rothia sp. HC945
TTGAAACCAACAAGAATTCAAAAAACTTGGTACAACATTCAAACAAAGCACACTATTGAGTTCTCAAACAACAAACCACACACCAACCAACCCCACACAAAAATGAGGAAAAACCAGTGCCGGTCGCACCACCACGAAAACCATCGCGGCAACTTCTCCAACCTACCAGAACCAAACCCGGCCCGCAAACCGAACCCGAACCCCACACCACCCGACCCACCAGAACACGACACACAGCCGCACCCAGCACACCAGGCAAAAGAATGAAGAAAAACCTTCGAGAACAGTCACGCACCAAGACCAGAACCGGAAGAACCTGTCAGAACAAGCCCCCGAGCCTCGCGGCGACAAGAAAAAACTCTACACACCACCACCCCCAAACACCAACCCACACCCACGTGAAACACACCACAAACCACACAACCCCACCACCACAAGGAAAAACAGCCCGGAATGAGTTGAGGCGCCCCAGCGTTGAACGGGTAGACCAACATCGTCGAAAGGCAAGATCGTGCTCCCTCTGTCCCTCATTGACTTCGCAACCGTCTACAGCGGGGAAACTCCCCGGGACAGCTTCAGGCGCTCCGTGGACATGGCCCGCAAGGCCGAGCGGCTGGGCTTCTCACGCATCTGGTACGCGGAGCACCACAACATGCCCCATATCTCTTCCGCGGCTCCAGCAGTCCTGATCTCGCACATCGCCTCCCAGACCGAGAGCATTCGTCTCGGCTCAGGCGGCGTGATGCTTCCCAACCACTCGCCCTTGGTTATTGCTGAGCAGTTCGGGACCCTCGAGGAGCTGTACCCGGACCGCATCGATCTCGGCCTGGGTCGAGCACCCGGGACCGATATGAAGACCGTTCAGGCTTTGCGCCGTGACCCCCAGGATGCGGACCGCTTCCCGAGTGACGTCGTCGAGCTCCAGGGGTATTTGGAGGGGAAGTCACGTATCGAGGGGGTTCAGGCCATCCCCGGCAGGAACACGAACGTCCCGCTGTACATCCTCGGGTCCTCGCTTTTCGGAGCCCAGTTGGCTGCACAACTCGGACTCCCATATTCCTTCGCGTCCCACTTCGCACCGGCTGCCCTCGAGCAGGCCACCACGGCATATCGCGAGAACTTCCAGCCCTCCGAGCATCTGAGCGAGCCGTATGTGATCGCAGCGGTCAATGTCACCGCTGCCGATACAGCGGAGGAAGCGGCAGAACAGACTCGCAAGGTCCGGAGGAAGCGGGTCGAGGCCATGGTGGGTCGCGGTCGTGATCTGACCGAGTCCGAGCTGGACATGCTGGTCCATTCGCCGGCGGGCCAACAGATCATCGAGATGCTCCGGTTCACCGCGCAGGGCACCGGCCCCGATATCAAGGAATACCTCGACCGTTTTGCCACGATGGCCCAGGCAGATGAGCTGATGATCTCGCTCCAGGCGCCTTCCACCGAGGAGTCTTCCCGCTCGATGGAGATCCTTGCGGAGGCTTGGGGGCTCGACGACGACGCCTGATCCACGTCGCCGCCGAGCCGACGATGCACCCGCTACTCCCCTTCGCGGTTCTCGATCTTCTGGATCGCGGCGGTGTTCGGCGGAAGGTCGTTGAACTCAGAGGCGTCTTTGTTCTTGACCAGCAGCTTGGACAGGATCGCAATGACGCAAATGAGCGCCGTCGTCGCAATGAGCTGGAAGCGCACCTCGGTGTCGGTCAGGCCCAGGATCACGATCACGGCGACCAGCAACAGCGCAAAATAGGAACCCCAGGGGAAGACCCACATCTTGAGCGGCAGCTTGCGCCCTTCCTTGTCTGCCCGCTTGCGCAGAACGATCTGCGAGATCAGCGCGAAGGTCCACACGGCGAGGATCGTGGAACCGATGATGTTGAGCATGATGTTGAGGATGACCTCGGGCCAGAGGTAATTCAGCACCACGGCGACGAAACCACCGAGCACGGAGAGAATGACAGCCGAATACGGGACGCCCTTGTCCGAGATGGCGGCGAAGCGGCGCGGGGCCGAGCCCCTCCTGGCCAGCGAGTAGAGCATGCGCGAGCCGCCGTAGATGTTGGCGTTGAGCGCCGACAACAGGGCGAGCACGATAATCACGGTCATCACCTTGTCCGCGCCGGGCAGACCGGCCACGCTCAGTACCGCGACGAACGGGCTGGCAGAGAGGCTGTCGTCGTCCCACGGCATGACCAGGACCATGACCGCCACCGCGCCGACGTAGAAAACCAGCACGCGAACCAGGATGGTCCGAATCGCCGTCGTGACGTTCTTGGCCGGTTCGTTGGTTTCGGCGGCGGCAATCGTCGCCAGCTCTGTGCCACCGAAGGCGAAGACGACGACGAGCAGCGCCGCCGCCACACCCGAGACACCGTGCGGCATGAATCCGCCGTGATCCGTCAGGTTGCTCGTGCCGGGTGACGGCGTCGGAAGCAGGCCGATCAGCAGAAGGACGCCCACCACCAGGAACGCCAAGACGGCAAGGACCTTCAACAGGGCGAACCAGAATTCCGTCTCCCCGAGAGTCTCCACGTGCAGGAGATTCACCAGGGTGAATGCGCACATGAACACAAGGGCGAGCACCCACTGCGGGAGAACCGGCCACGCCTCGTTGACGATCTGGGCCGCGGCGGTGGACTCCGCCGCGATGACGATGACCATCTGGATCCACCACAACCAACCCAACGCACGGCCGGCCGTGGGACCCAGCGCCTTGCCCGCGTAGGTCGAGAAGGACCCGGAGGCCGGATCCGCGGCCGCCATCTCGCCCAGCGCCCGCATGACGAGGACAAGGAGCAGGCAACCGACGAGGTAGGAAACGATAACGGCCGGACCGGCGGCTTTGATCGCGGAGCCTGTGCCGACGAACAGGCCTGTGCCGATCGCCGACCCAAGAGCCATCATCACGAGGTGACGCGATTTCAGGCTGTTGTTCGGCTGGTCGACCGACTGACTGGAGCTTGTGACCCCTTCGGGTGAGTGTGATCTATGACTCATAAAAGGTGAGAATACAGTATCGTATCTGATTTAAGCGACCGATCGGTCAGTAAATTTTGTGCGGACGCTGCCGCGGTGGCTGCGGGTGCGGCGACGACTGCTGTCATTGGGAGCGTTTCGGGCGGCGCTCCGATATTTTCTGCCCGCCGCGTTGAGTGGGGTTTACCCGATTCGGTGGCGATTGCAGCCGTTAGGTGGAGGTTAAAGCGCCACCTAACGAGGGAAAACGCCTCCCCTTCGGGCAACCGCCACCCATGAGCGCTCAGGGCGGGCAATCACGGAAGGATACGGGGACAACGTGGGGACGACGTCGTCGGCAACCCCCTCGAGGTGGCAATCCCGTGCACCCGTGGGACCCTTGCCGGCCCGAGGTAGCAGGCTTGGGCGGATTCGACCACCAAAAGCGCACAAGATTGCCACCTCGCCCCGTGCACCTCGCCCCCGCCGCATCCCGCCCCAAACCAAGACGGACCAACAGCGGATTCTGTGTTTCTTCGTAGCTTCGCGTCCTAGACTCGGGACCATGACGGATACCAGCAACGGAACTGCTCTTCCCCAGCCCTCTGCACCCGCCACGGACTCCTCGGCCCCGGGGAACAGGTCGGTCGGGCCGTGGGACAGGGTGAGCGCTCCCGCGGGAACGTTCGAGACGGTCCGGCAAGGTGGCGTCGTGAAGGCGTGGGGTATCAGGTATGCCCGCGCGGAGCGTTTCGGGGCGCCGATCGCCTACGCCTACACCGAGCCCTTCACCGCCGACACTCCGGCGCCGGCCTGCCCGCAGCGATTCGACGAGACCGATCTGGAGCTCCAACGGCTCGGATTCGACGAACATTGCCAGCGGCTGACCGTCACCCGACCCGAGAACCGCAGGTCCGGGCTACCTGTGATGGTCTGGATCCACGGCGGCTCCTACATCGGCGGCGCTGGGGACCTGCCCCACTACGATCCCACGGTCTTGGTACAGGAGCAGGACCTGGTGGTCGTCAACGTGACCTATCGTCTCGGGCTGTTCGGGTACCTCGGCGACGGACGGACCCGCGAGGCCAACCCCGGCCTGCTCGACCAGGTCGAGGCCATCAAATGGGTTCACCAGAACATCGAAGCCTTCGGCGGGGACCCGGACCGCATCACGATCGCCGGCCAGTCAGCCGGTGGCCACGCGTGCTGGGACCTGCTCATGGTTCCCGAAATTCGGGGCATGATCAGACGCGCTATCCCCCAGAGCGCGCCACTCGGGATCGTCCACGGACGACGTCGCGCGTGGAATGCGATCACCCCCGGCCCCGAGAAGACCGGTCGTATGCGTCAGGCGACCACAACCGAGTTGGCCGAAGCCGAAAGCGTCATCAACCGCAAGGCGGCGCTCCACGGACGCGCCGCCCTCATGCCCTTCTCCCCGAGGTACGGCCAACGGCCCCTGCCGCCCGAGAAGCTCCTCAAGAAACGGTGGAAGGAACTGGCCGGGAAGGTCGACGTCCTCATGGGGACGACGGCGCGCGAGGCCGCGCTCTATACCGGCCGAGTCCCGTTGCTCAAGGTCCTGGCCGGATTCCGGCGCGGCCGTCAGGGCATCGTCGAACCAATCGTGCGAGCCGCGACCCAGATCGTCTACGCCGTCGACAACGCCATCTGGGCCCAAAGACTCGCCAACGCGGGCGGACGCGCAGGCCTGTACCGCTTCGTGTTCGGCAAGCCCGATGCCGCCCTCGCTTGCTGCCACATCGCCGAGCTGCCCCTCCTCTTCCCCGGAACTTCCTGGACCGAGAGCGGGGAGAACGCGGGTGCCGGAGTCACGGGACCTGACCTCATGGAAACCTTCGACCCGGACGCCCTCGACGACGCCGGCCGCGCGCTCCGGGCCACCTGGGCCGGATTCGTGCGCGACGGTTTCGACTCGAAGGACGTCCGAGCGATTCCGGACGTGCTGGAGCTCCTGCCGCCCCGCACACCACGTCGAAAACGAGGAAGGAACTGATCATGCCGAAAACGAATCAGAACGGCGAGCCGATTCGTGATGAGCTGCCCGAGACCATCAAGAAATCGGACCGCAAAGCCCAGACCACGTTCGCTCAGACTTACGACTCCGCGATGGACGAGTACGGGGACGCCGAGCGCGCCGCCCGGACCGCCTACGCTCAGCTGAAGCACACGCACGAAAAGGTCGGCGACGCGTGGCAGGAGAAGGAGGAGTACGGGGACTCGGACGACCGTGCCGAGTCGTCCCGACGGGACCGCGGAGAAACCGCGGGCGGCGTGGACGCGAACGCGTCCAAGGAGCACCTGTACGAGGAGGCCCAGAAGCTCGGTATCGAGGGCCGGTCAGAGATGAGCAAGGACGAACTGGTCGAGGCCCTCGAAAAGGAAAGTCGGCGCCGCACTTCAGGCTCCTGAGGAACACGAACCCGCCCCTCCCGGGCCGGTTCCGCTCCCTAGGCACCCCTCGGGCCTGGCCCTCGGGGCTACTCCCCGAGGTACTCCAGGTTGATTTCCGACTCGGCGTCGAAGAACGAACAGGTACGGGGTGTCGCGTCAACGACGTCGCCAATCTCGAGCTCCCCGGACCTCTCGACCCGCAGTGCGATCCTCCCGCCCCGCAAACGAACGTCGGATTCCTGGACCGGGACGCAGTAGGCGAAAGCCTCGGACCCCAATTGCTCGATGTGCTCGACCTTCAGCCGCATCCCGGTCGCTTCGGAAGTGGTTCCGGCGTCCTCGGCCCCGGGCCGTTCCCGGACCCACGGGGCCTGCGGCACGATGTCCCATTCTTCGGGACGGACGCCCACAATGACCCTGCCCTTCGCGCGACCGACCAGGTGCTCCGGGAGCGGGACCGCGACGCCGCCCCAACGGGCTGTGCCCTCTTCGACCGGTACGGCCTCGAACAATCCGATCGACGGCGAACCGATGAACCCGGCCACGAACGTGTTTCCGGGGTACTGGTACAAGTGCAACGGGGCATCGACCTGTTGCACTTCGCCGTCCTTGAGCACGGCAACTCGATCCCCCATGGTCATGGCCTCGGTCTGATCGTGGGTCACGTAGATGGTCGTCACGCCCAGATCCGTCTGGAGCGAGGCAATCTGGGCACGGGTCGAGACCCTCAGCCTGGCATCCAAGTTGGACAGCGGCTCGTCCATCAGGAAGACCTTGGGTTCTCGGACAATGGCCCGGCCCATCGATACACGTTGCCGCTGGCCGCCGGACATCGCCGCAGGCTTGGAATCGAGCAGATCCTCGAGTTCGAGCATCCGAGCCACTTTGTCGACCCGCTCCGCAACCTCAGCCTTGGGCACCTTCGCGTTCTCAAGGGCGAAGGCCATGTTCTGGCGCGCCGTCATGTTGGGGTACAGCGCGTAGGACTGGAAGACCATCGCCACATTCCTGTCCCGTGCCCGGGATTCCGTGACGTCCTTGCCTCCGATGAGGATCGTGCCCTCGTCCACGGGCTCGAGACCGGCGATCATGCGCAGGCACGTTGATTTGCCGCTGCCGGAGGGCCCCACCAGGGTCAGGAATTCGCCGTCGCGGACGTCGAGGGACACCCGGTTGACCGCGGGGCGCTTCTTTTCGTCGAATATGCGAGAGATGTGTTGGAGATGGACTTCGACCATGATGAGTTGATTCCTTGACTTGGTTCGTGGGAGCGGAGTTTCTACAGGTAGGGCTTGATGTCGCGGTTGATGGCGTCACCGATCCGCGCCTGGAGACTGCCGAAGGTTTTCTCGACGTCGGCGTCGCCAGTCGTGATCTTGTCGAGGGCGCCCCCGATACGACGGCCAGCACCGTTGACGAACACCCGTGCGTAGTCCTGAGGCTTGGTGTTGCCCTGAAGCTGGCCGAACGCGGTCCTCGCGTTCGGGTTCTGATCGAGGAAAGCCACCTCCTCCGGATCCTCGTGGGCCGCGGTGCGCACCGGAATGTAGCCGGTGGCCTGCGTGAATGTGATCGTGTTCTGGGTATTGGTCAGGAAGTCGACGAATTTGATCGCCGTCCTCTTGCGCTCGTCGCTGATTCCATCGGGGATGGACAGGCCCGCGCCACCCGTCGGGCACCCGGGCGCGGGGCCGGGCAGCGGCGTCGTGGTGATCGGAAATCCCGCGATCTCCTTGAGACCACCGAGGGATCCGGTGGACTCGAGCAGACCGCTCGCCGTGCCGATGCCGAAGTTGTTGATCGCATCCTTGGTGATTTCGATGTGTCCCTTCCGGACCTGAGCCTGCAGGAACCGACCGGCCTCGATCGTCCTGGGATCCGTGAATTTGAGGTTCCACTCCTCCGAGTACCGACCGCCGAAGGCCCACGCGATGCCTTCGAAATACCAGTCCAGATAGGCGGTTCCGTCCGGGATCGTCAGGGCGGGCTTTCCACCACTGGCATCCATGATGTGCGGGGCCCACTCGTCGAATTCCTGCCACGTACTCGGCCCCCGGTCCAGAGGCAGCCCGGCTTTCTCCAGGACCGACCGGTCGAAGTACAGCAGAGCGGTCGAGCGGCTGTAGGGCACGCCGTAGTGCTTGCCTTCGTAGGTGTAGTCCTCGACGAACGTGGAGACGTACGACTTCGGGTCGATCCCGTTCTCGGCCCACAGGTCATCGAGCGGCGTCGTCGCTTTGGAGAACGCGAAATTGAACCAGGTGACGTCGGAGGCGACGATGACATCCGGGAGGTCTCCGCCCGCGAGCGCGGCATTGAACTTCTGGGAGAGCTCCTCGTAATTCTTGCCTCCGTCCACGAGCTGCGCGGGAGTGTCCGGGTGGGCGGCGTTCCATGCTTCCACGATCTTCTGCTCGGTCTTCTTCGACTCGGCGGGGTGGTTGGACCAGAACTGCAACGTGCCGTTGCCCTTCTGCTTCGGCCGGTTCGCGCTGCTGCCGGTGCCCGCGCACGCCGAAAGAGCCAGGGACGCGGCGCCCAGCCCCGCAAGGCCCAGGACGTGACGACGGCTCAGAGAGGCCATGACGAAGTTCTCCTTCTCGGAAGGTTGGAATGAGGGATGCGGTGAATCGACCGCGCAGCTAGCCCTTGACCGCGCCCGCGGTCAGGCCCTTGATCATCGAACGCTGCAGCAGCAGGAAGATGACGATCATCGGGATACTCGCGAGCAGCGTTCCGGCCATGACGGGACCCCAGTTGGTGGGTCCTTCGTTGTTCTGGAGCAGCGTGAGGCCAACCTGCAACGGTGCGACGCGGCCGGTGTCCGACATCAAGAATGGCCAGAGGTACTGGTTCCATTCGGTGACGGCGGTGATGAGAACGAAGGCCATGAGAGTCGGCCAGGACATCGGCAGAACCACGCGGAAGAGCGTGCGCAGGAATCCGGCGCCGTCCATGGTCGCGGCTTCCAGGATCTCGGTAGGCAGGGACAAGAAATGGTTCCGCATCAGGTACGTCCCGAAGGCCACGCCCGCGAGCGGCACGATGATGCCGGGGAACGAATCCCTCCACCCGAGCTGCGCCACCGCGGCGTAGTTGGAAATGATGGTGATCTCATTCGGAACCATGAGGGTCCCGACCACCAAGAGAAACAGCACATTCCGGCCAGGGAACCTGAGGAAAGCGAAGGCGTATGCACTCAGCACGCCCAGAACGACCTTGACCACGGTCAAGACGACGGTGATGACCACGGAGTTGCGCAGGAACTGTCCGAAGTCCACCTCGTTCCACACGTAGGAGTAGTTCTCCGGGGCGAAAGGATGCGGGATCCAGGAAATCGGGTCCGAGTAGATGTCAGGATGCGTTTTGAAGGACGTGACGACCACGAAATACAACGGGAGGGCGATCACGAGGGCGGCGAGCAGAGCGCCGAGGTAGCCCAGGACCTTCATGCCCAGCAGACCATTGGCCTGCTTCAGGGCCCGTCGGCGGTCTCGGCCCATCTCGACATCGTTGGTCCCCGGCGTCCGGTCCGGGTGAGACGGCAGGGGCGCGGGGCTGGTGGTCCCCGTGGAGGCGCGGGGCGTCGTCGTGGTCGACGGGGCGGCCGTGGTCGACGGCGTCGTCGGATCTGTGTTGCGCATGACTATCCCTTCCGGTCCTGCAGACGAACCTGAACCACGGTGACCACCAGAACGGCCAGGAACATGAGAGTCGCGACGGCGGCGCCGTAACCCGCCCGGCCGTTCACGAAGGTCTCCTGGTAGACCTGATAGACCATCGTGCTGGTCGAGTTGCCCAACGGGCCGCCCTGAGTCATCACGTTGATGATGTCGAACACCTGCATCGAATTGAGCAGCACGGTCACGGACAGGAAGAAGGTTGTGGGGCGCAATTGCGGGAGGGTCACGCGGAAGAATTTGCGGAGGCCCGACGTGCGGTCGATCTCGGCGGCCTCGTCCAGATCCTTGCGAAGCCCCTGCAATGCGGCCAGATAGATCACGAACGTGTACCCGAGGTTCTTCCACACGTAGGTCGTGATGATCATGAACAGGGCCCACCGCGGGTGGGTGTAGAACTCGGGAGATTCCATCCCGATCCGGGCCAGGAGATCCTGGATCATCCCGTACTTGGGGTCGAACACGAACTGGAAGGCGACGCCGACCGCCGCCCCGGAAATCACATACGGCGCGAAGACCAGGGAACGAACCACGTTCCGGCCACGAAGAGGCCGATCGAGCAACAAGGCCAAAGCCAGACCGAGCACCATCGAGCCGCCTACGGCCGAGACCGTGAAGACCACCGTCTGGAGTACGACCTGCCAGCTCTCCGGGTCCTTGGCCCACTCGATGTAGTTCGTGAGACCGACGAACACCGCGGGCCTGGTCGCCGAGATGTTCCATGTGAAGAACGAGAGGCGAATGTTGTCGAGCAAAGGTCGGTAGGTGAACAGCAGCAAGAGCAGCAAGTTCGGTGCCACCAAAGCGGTTGCCAACAGCGTGCGTCGAGATCCCCTCCGTCGACGACGTCGGGGCGGCTCCTTCCCCGGTGCGGAGCCTTCTAGGCCGGGAATTGTCGGTACAGTCACAACCAAAAATATTAGCCTCGGCCCTTTAAACAGAGGCCACATAAGGGTGAACAGCCCCATAATCGCAAGTCACATCGGCGAGTTCGATCCGGGGTGGGGTGGAGGGCGTGTTGGCGTGGGTGTGGCGTGGCGTAGGGGGGGGTGTGGCGTGGCGCGGGCGGGGGTGTCGGAGACGCACGAATCGCGTGGCGGTTACCCGATTCGGTGGCGGCTAACGGCGGCGAGGCCTCCGGAGAGCCGCGAAGTACTACGCCATGGGGTGGCGGTTACCCGATTCGGTGGCGGCTACCGGCAGATTCGCGCCCGGAACGACCCAAAGTACAGCGCCGTAGCGTGGCGGTTACCCGATTCGGTGCTGTTTCCAGTCATTAGGTGGGGGTTTAGCCGCCACCAAACGGCGGAAACCGCCTCTCGATCCGGTATCCACTTCCGAACGGCACCAGGCCGGGGCCGAGGGACCGGGGGCCAGGGGCCGCGCACGACGTCGGCGGCTTGCGCAGACCGAGACCACGGCACTGTGCGGTGAACGTCGGTGAAAACGACAACGGGGCCGGCCTCCCCGAGGGAGACCGGCCCCGTGACGATGCCGATCCGGGTCACCAACCCGAGGGCCGCCAGCCCGAAGGCCGCAAGGCCGAAGGCCTCAGACCGGACGTTGCTCTGCGATCAGAGCGCACCTTCCTTGTCGGCGCGAGGGTCGTCGACGATGTCGATGGGCATGGTCGACAGGTCGTACTTCTCGTTCTCCTCGATGTTCTCGATGACGTCGGAGACCTCTTCCTCGTCCTCGACCGCGGGCATCGAGCCGTGGAGGTTGCGCCCGGAGGATTCCTTCATGAAGTACACGCCGATGGCACCCACGATGCAGGCGAGCATGATGTAGTACGCGCCCATCAGATCGGAGTGGAATACGTTCTGCAACGCAGTGATCACGAAACCTGTGGTACCGCCGAAGACGGCGACGGCCAGGTTGAACATGATTCCCATCGCGGTGTAACGGACCCTGGTGGGGAACAGCGAGGGCAACGCCGATGCCTGGATCGAAACCTGGAACATCATGATGATGCCCATGATCAGCAGACCCAGGAACGTCGACCAGGTGTGTCCCATCGTCATGAGCACGAAGGACGGGATCGAGCCGATGACGCCGATCACGCAACCGATCAGCATGACCGGGCGGCGTCCCACACGGTCCGAGATCGCGCCGAAGATCGGCAAGCTCACGGACACGATGATCAGGACGGGAACGAGCAGGGCATTGCCGTGCAGGGTGTCGTAGCCCAGAACGTCGGAGAGGTATTCGGGCATGTACGTGGTCACGGCGTAGCCGACCACCTGGGCACACATGACCATGGCCGAGCCGATGAGCAGGCGCGGCCAGTGCGCGCGCACGACCTCCATGAGCTCGTCCATGACGGTCTTGTTCTCGTTCTTCGCTTCTTCGTCCTGCGCGTCCTTCTGCGCCTCGAAGGCGTGCGATTCCTGGATGTGGGTTCGCATGTACATACCCACGATTCCGAGCGGGAGGGCAACCCAGAAGCAGATGCGCCAGCCCCAATCGGTCATGAACTGTTCGCCACCGACGACCTCGATCACGGTCGCGAGGGTGGCGGCAGCGGCGAAGCCGAGGTAGGAACCGAAGTCCAGGAAGGAGCCCCAGAAACCACGACGACGGTCGGAAGCGTATTCCGCGATAAAGGTAGCGGCACCGGCGTACTCGCCACCGGTGGAGAAGCCCTGCACGAACTTGAGCAGGATCAACAGAATCGGCGCGAGAACGCCGATGGTCGAGTATCCCGGCAGGCAACCGATGAGGAAGGTGCCCAGGGACATCATGAGGATGGTGAAGGCCAGGACCTTGCGTCGACCGACCTTGTCACCAATGGGACCGAGGATCAGACCACCAAGCGGACGGACCAGGAAGGTCACCGCGAGGGTCGCGAACGTCGCCAAGCTGTCCCAGGGGGCGGGCAACGGGAAGAAGACCAGCGCGATGTAGGTCATCACGTAGGCGAAGACGCCGATGTCGAACCACTCCATGAAGTTCCCCAGGAGGGTCGCACGAAGCGCCTTCTTCATCTCGGCCTGGTCGACAACGTGGATATCGTCAGCGGTTAGGGAGGGTGATTGTGAAGTTTGAGAATCACTCATAAGTACGCTTTCTTTTCGACAAACGCGTGCCACTGTACTCCCCTGACCCTCGGGTGCAACCGTTGAGATGGCCCGGGTTCCACGTTCCAAGACCCTGCACTGCGAGATCGCACGCCGCGCCAAAAAACTCGAAAGAGTCGCGTTTCCGCTAGTCAGACACCTATTCTTCCGAACTTGACCCACATCGGACGGACCTGGTTGCCCCGCCAGAGAGACGCGATGAATCTCTCGCACATTGCGACGTCTTTTGTGACCCATTACACAGCACAGCACCGGTGCCTCGAGGGTTCGAGAGCCCGGATAGGCTGATACCGTGCGCCGGGCCTGTTCGGCCACATCCGATACCGACGTCATTCCCGAAGGAGCCACCCGTGCCCGCACCCCGCACCGCCCAGACAATCCTCGTTCTGACCACGGGCGGAACGATCGACAAATACTATTCGGTGGCCGGCGGGCTCGAGATCGACGAGCCCACGATCGGGCCCATCCTGGACCAGGCGGCGACGAACATCGAGACAGAGGTGCGGTCCGTCGTCGCCATTGACAGTTTAGACATGACCGACGAACACCGGGCCGAGCTCGTCCAGGCGCTGGTCGACGCCGAGGCGAGCCGCGTGGTCGTGACCCACGGAACCGACACGATGCCCGAGACCGCCGAATACCTCGCACGACATCCGGAAGCGATCGCGGCCAAGACGATCGTGCTGACCGGGGCCATGCAGCCCTCCTGCATGCGGCAAACCGACGCGCCCTTCAACCTCGGCTCCGCGGTGGCCAGCGTCCAGCTGCTCGAACCGGGGGTGTACATCTCGATGAGCGGTCGCATCTTCGAGGCGGGCTCGGTATCCAAGGACCGCTCTCGCGGGGTCTTCGTCGACAAGCAGTAACGCCCCCCTTCGTCGGGCCGGATCGGGCGACACGGCTGAGCTCCGGCCGGCGACGACGGCGACTCCGGCCGCGACGACAGCGGCTCGGGTCGCGGCGTCGGTGGCTCAGGCGACGGCGTCGGCGGCCGCGCGTCCGGCAACCCGACCGGAAAACAAGCAACCGCCCAGGAAAGTTCCCTCCAGGGCGTTGTACCCCATCATTCCCCCACCGCCGAACCCGTTGACCTCGCCCGCGGCATAGAGACCCGGTATCGGATCCCCCTGCATGCCCAGGCACCGGCCGAGCAGATCGGTCTCCAGGCCTCCGAGGGTCTTTCGGGTCAGGATGTTGAGGCGAACCGCGATGAGCGGCCCATTTCGACGATCCAGGAATGCGTGGGGCGGGGCAGTCCTCAGTATGCGGTCACCGAGATGTTTGCGGTGGGAACGCACCATCGTCAGCTGAGCATCCTTGCCGTAAGGGTTCGCGAGCTCACGGTCGCGGTCCTCGACCAACTTCCTCAACCGGTCGGCGTCGATCTCTCGCCCGGAGTCACCCACCCGATTCATTCCGTCCACGAGGTCCTCCAGGTTTTCTGCAACGACGAAGTCCTCCCCGTGCTTCTTGAAATCCTCGATCGGCCCGGGCGCTCCCTTCGAGAGCACGCGGGAAGCCAGCAGCTTGAAATCCTTGCCCGTCAGGTCGGGGTTCTGTTCGGATCCCGAGAGCGCGAACTCCTTTTCGATGACCCTCTGAGTCAGCACGAACCAGCTGTACTCGTGCCCGGTACGACGCAGGTGACCGAGGGTGCTCAGGGTGTCGCATCCTGGATAGTTCGGGCCCGGGAGGCGGACGCCGTCGGAGTCGAGCCACAAGCTTGACGGGCCGGGAAGAATGCGTATCCCATGGTTGCCCCAGATGGGGTCCCAATTCCGGATCCCTTCGACGTAGTGCCACATCCGGTCCGGGTTGATGACGCGCGCTCCCGCGTTCTGGGCGGTGCGCAGCATCCTCCCGTCCACGTGGGCGGGCACTCCCGAAACCATGGTCTTCGGTGGGGGTCCGAGGCGTTCGGGCCAGTTCTCGCGCACAAGATCGTGGTTGGCGCCGATACCGCCCGAGGTCACGATGACGGCTTGGGCCGAGTACTCGAAACCACCGACGACGTCGCGGTTGCTCGCCGTCCCGCGCCGCGTGAGGTCCGGTCGCAACACGTCACCCCGGACTCCGGTGACCGCGCCTCCGGTCTTCACCAGCCCCTCAACACGGTGTCGGAAAGCGAACCGGAGCCTGCCGGACCGGGCGTGGTCACGGCACCGACGCTCGAACGGGGCCACGAGACCCGGGCCTGTGCCCCATGTGATGTGGAACCGGGGCACGGAATTGCCGTGCCCCTCCGCTCGGCCGTCGCCACGTTCGGCCCAACCGACGATCGGGATCACCCGGTGCCCCATGCCCCGCAACCAGGATCGCTTCTCCCCCGCCGCGAAATCGAGATACGCCTCCGCCCACTGTCGGGGCCAAGAGTCGCATTCGCGATCGAACTGGGCGGAACCCATCCAGTCCTGGTGCGCCAGCTCCAAGGAATCCCGGATGCCCGAGCGCCTCTGCTCCGGAGAGTCGACGAAGAACAGCCCGCCCAGCGACCAGTGGGCCTGGCCGCCCACGGATTGCTCCGGTTCCTGGTCGAGGACCAGGACGGAACGACCGGCATCGGCCGCCTCCGCCGCGGCCACGAGTCCGGCCAAGCCGGCTCCGACCACAATGATGTCAGCATCCATGTTCCCCACCTCCGGGTTCGTCGCGACGGGCCCGCGCGCATTCGGTGTCGACGGTTGCGCAGGTCCGACGGTTGGTCAGCCCCCAGCCCGCTTTCGACGGAGCCGACGCCTCTTCTTTTCCCGATGCGCCTGGATCTGCTCCTCCGTGACAGCTTCCAGGTTCTTCGTGAGCGGCTCGCCCGGAGTCCACCCCTCCATGCGCCGAGCGCGACGGGAGCGGGCACCGAAGGAAAGCGTCAACCGCGGACGGGGCACCTTGAGATCGATGGGCTCCGGCAGTTTCCAGTTCCGCCACCGAGCCAGGACCCCGACGACGCCGCACGTCAGAATGGAAACGGCCATACCGGCGTCGGGCCGGTGCAAGAATTCGGAGAAGACCACCATCTCGAGGCCACCCACCACGGCCACGGTCGCGTAGAGGGAGCTGCCGCCGAGGACGGAGGGGATCCTGTTCACCATGACGTCGCGAATGACTCCCCCACCGACCGCCGTGGTCACGCCCAACATCACCGAGGGAATCCAGTGCAGGCCGAGGGCCAGGGATTTGGACGTGCCCGTGGCCGCCCAGCAACCCATACCGATGAAATCGACCAGGATCAGGGCGCGATCGGCCCACCGCGTCCCCAGATCGATGGTGTACGCGAGCCCGGAGGCCACGATGGCGGCAACCCAGTACCCGCCGTCCGTCAAGGCTATGGGAAACCCGGTGTTGAGGAGGACATCGCGGATGATGCCGCCGCCCATTCCGGTCACGATGGCCAGCACCACGAAACCGACGACGTCGAACCTGAACGCTCGGGCGAGCGCGCCACCGAGGAGCCCGTTGGTCACGACCGCCCCGACGTCGACGATCCGGAACCAGATACTCGGATCCCATTCGGTCACCGTTCGCCACCTGCTTCCACACCGAGGGACGGCCCGAGCCGACCTCAGGCACATCTCGATCTTAGTGAGCGCCGCCCCGCGGGTGAACGGTTTGGCCAATGTTGCGCCGATCGCCGGGTCGAACGCACAAAACCCCCTGCCACATCCTGGCGGACGCGACAGGGGGCAGAAAGACGCTCGGGATCAGTCTTCCTTTTCGAGCTCGTTCACCGTGGCGCCGTCGGCCGCTCGCTGAACCGCGGAAACGCCCTTCTTCACCGAGGCAAGACTCTCGTACCCCTGGCCCGTTGCAACGACTTCGCCGTTACCGGCCTTCAGGCGGAACCGAAATTTTCCTGCTTTGTCCTCGTAGATCTCGAACTTCCCTGCCACGGTGGGCTCCTTTCCGGGATGCTGTCCTCTGATGCTCCGAGAGTAGACCCAGATCACATTGCCTGTGAATATTTTTGGGCAAATTTTTGGCGACCACTCACGATCCGCTCGGTTACTACTGAGCGAAGCGATGAGTTTGTACACAAATGACAAGCATCCTGATCAGTGGTCGGAACCACAGTCGAAGCCCGCTCCTTCCCTTGCGAACAGTGGGATGCACCGGCATCGACAGGCCTCCTCTCACCCGGCATGGCGGCTCCGATCCGTATACATAGCCTCCTTATGAGTTGTATGGTCGGCTATCAGTATTTGATTTTTTGAGCCCTGCCCGCATCCTGCGCCCAGGGATTCACCCCCTTATGGAAGGTTTTAGGACATGTTCGGACCAGAGAACGTCCGTCGGCGGTGGAACGTCGACGATGTGACGGTCACCAAACCGAATGTCATCAAGCGCGCCATCAGCGCGGCCGCCATCGGCAATATCACCGAGTGGTACGACTTCGGCGTCTATGCGTATCTCCAGGTCACGATCGAGAAGGTATTCCTCCCCGACTTGGATGGCGCGATCGGCAAGATCATCACGGCGGCGCTGTTCGCGGTTGCCTTCTTGGTCCGCCCCATCGGCGGCATGGTCTTCGGCCCGCTCTCGGACAAGATCGGCCGCAACAAGGTCCTCGCGATGACCATGATCATGATGGCGCTGGGAACCTTCGCCATCGGTATTCTTCCCGGGTACGCGACCGTGGGCATGTGGGCACCGTTCCTGCTGCTTGCGTGCCGCCTGCTGCAGGGATTCTCGACCGGTGGTGAGTACGGAAACGCGATGACCTTCATCGCCGAGTACGCCCCGGACCGTAGGCGCGGTTTCTTCGGTTCCCTGCTCGAGGTCGGAACCTTCGGCGGCTACCTGATGGGCGCCATCATCGCGACCGTCATGACCGGCGTGCTCACCGACGATCAGATGCTCAGCTGGGGCTGGCGTCTGCCGTTCTTCATCGCGCTGCCGCTTGGTCTCGTCGGCGTCTACCTGCGTTCCAAGCTGGCTGACACCCCGGCCTACCTGCAGCTCGAGAAGGAAGCCGAGAAGGCCGAGAAATCGAGCCGCGGCGGGGCCAAGAAGGGCGGCGAATTCAAGAACATCTTCAAGCTCTGGCCCTCGATGCTCATCTGCACCGGCCTGGTTCTCGCGTGGAACGTCACCAACTACATGCTGACCTCGTACATCCCGGTGTACTTCGACTCGGTCAAGTCGATCCAGGGCGACGGCGGCGTCTCTGAGTTCACCTCATCGATCCTTCAGATCATCGTCATGGCAGTCTGCCTGGTGACCATCCCCGTACTGGGCCGCCTCTCGGACCGGATCGGGCGAAAGACGATCATCGTGGTCGGCTCGATCGCACTGATCGTGCTCTCGATCCCGTCCGTCCTCCTGATTCGCGGCAGCGCGGACCTCACGGTCATGTTCGGCCTGCTCATCATGGGCCTCAGCTTGATCTGCTTCAGCTCGATGATGCCCTCGACCCTGCCGTCCCTGTTCCCGACCCTGGTCCGGGCGGGTGCGCTGTCGATCTCGTTCAACATCGCCATCTCGCTCTTCGGCGGAACGACGTCGACCGTCATGAACGCGCTGGTGGGAGGCACCGGAAATCTGATGTGGCCGGCGTACTACCTCATGGCTGCCGGCGCCATCGGCCTAATCGCGGTCTACTTCACCCCGGAGAGCAACGGCCGGCCGCTGTGGGGCTCGACCCCCTCGGCCGAGTCCAAGCCTGAGGCCCGCGAACACGTCGCCGACCTCAACGAGGAGTACGAAACGGAAATGGCCAAGGCCTGACTCCGCACAGCCGATTCGGCATCAACTGAATCTCATGGCCCTGGCTCCGCCGGGCGGGCACGTCCCGCACCGACGTAGCCAGGGCCTTCGTGCATCTGCGGTTCCGGGGTTTGGGGGTGTGCGGGCGCGGGTTTCGGGGTGGTGAGGTTTCGGGGCTGCGGTTTCGCACGGTGAGGTTTGCGGCCCCCGCGGTTCCCGACGCCGGCCGCAGCATTGGGGCGGAGGGCGAAGGGCGCAGGGGCGCAGGGGCGCAGGGGCGCAGGGGCGCAGGGTCATCCTGGCCCGCGAGGACTCTTCCCTAGCCCCACGTGACCAGCCACTTTCGGTGACCAGCCGCTTTCGGTCGCGCTTACCAACGACCCCCGATGATGGGAGGCGGTTACCCGATCGCGTGGGGGTTAGCGGCCCCATCGCCCCGGCGGCCCAGCCGCCTTCGGTGCCGGTTACCCGAAAAGGTGGCGATTGCCGTCGTTAGGTGGGGGTTAAGCCGCCACCTAACGGCGGCAACCGGCACCCATTCGGGGAACCGGCTCTCAATGGCGCGGCCGACGCGGCCAGCCCGGCCAAACCGCCGGCTTCTGGGCCGCGGTCATCGGGACCTTGGATCCCGTCACCACTTTGGCCCCGGCTTTGGTGGCCAGGACGACGTCGTCGCGCCGGTCCGCGAACGCCTCGGCGAGCAGACCATTCGCGTGCCCGTTGCCGTAGAAGTGGGCCGTGTCGAACATCCGGACGCCCAGGTCGAAGGCGCGACGCAGGAGAACCACGGACCGTGCGCGCTCCTCGGCGGAATCCGGGGCCCGGCCCAGGCTCCCCATCCCGTACCCCATGCGCGAGGGCGTCCGGCCATTCACTGCGACGGGTCCTCCAGGACAATGTTCCTGTGCGGTCATGTCGCCTCCTTGGTGGTTGTTGCCGACCACTTCAGGCTAGGCACGCAACTTGGGCAGGCGCTCAGTGCTCACCCAGAGCCGCCGGAACCTCCGCCACGGTCTCGAGAACGGGCGGTCGGTGCCCTTCCGGCGCGGCGTCGCGCGGGAGATCGGATTCGATACCGATGTAGTCGAGTCCCGCGGCAAGAGCAGCCGCACGGTCAGCGAGGGAGTCGCCCACGTACACGGTCTCCGCGGGACCGATGCCTCGTGAGGCGAGCTGGGCCAAGAATTCGTCGAAGACCCTGCCATCCGGTTTGTGGAACGCGGAACGGTCGGCCCCTTGAACCCCGAGGAACCGCGACACCGGGAATCCGAGGCGTTCCAGATCGGCGTTCGCGAAGTCGGTGTTCGTGGATGTCACCACCCCCACCTCGTACCCGCGGTCGAGCAGACCGGTCACCGCACGCACGGCACCATGGATCTCGGTCTTGTGGAAGTCTGAGGCAATCGACTGGTTGTCGGCACGCATGGTGTCGAGCGGAGCGGAATTCCTGTACAACCGGGCGATCATCGAGTCGAAAGGCATGCCCCAAGCCTCCGCGAGCTCGGCTTCGGTGAGGTCGATGCCGTAGAAGCGGCGCGCCACCTCCTGATGGTGCCTCCACTTGACGACCCTGGTGTGCACCAAGGTGTCGTCCAGATCGAACAGGATCGCGCGCGGCCTGGGTCGCTTCCGACGGATTTCGCCCTTGTCCGCGAGCGTGGCGACGACGCCGCGCGCCGAGGTCGAGAGGACGGCGTCGTCCTCCGCGGTGGCCCACGTGGTCTCCTCGATCTCCGCGGGGTCCTGGTCGTCACCGGGGATGCCGAATGATTCATGTCCGCGCCGGCGCGCGACCAGGAGCCGGCCGTCGACGACGTCGACCCGGTCGACCTCCCCGGACGTCACGATCGGTCGCTCTCGGCGCCAGACGTCACCGATTCCCGCGATCGCACCGCGTACGCACTGCCTTCGGGATTCTCCAGGGTCGAGTGTTTGCGATTGTCATGCATCGCGACCACGGCGATCAGGCCGAGAACCGCCATCACGACCACGTACCACGGGAACACTCCGGCGATTCCCTGGTTCTTCATGAACAGGGCGACATACTCCGCCGATCCTCCGAACAGCGAGTTGGCAATGGCGTACGTGAACCCGACGCCGAGCCCGCGCACGTGGGCCGGGAACATCTCCGCCTTCACCACGCCGGAGATCGACGTGTAGAAGCTGACGAAGAACATCGCGACCACAATGAACACCCCGGAGACCAGGATCGAACTCTGCGAACCAATCAGGGCGAGCAACGGGACCGGCAGAACAATCATCGCGATCACGAAGATCAGCATCGAGTTCTTGCGGCCGATCCTGTCCGACAACGCACCGGCCGCCGGCTGCATCAGGATGAAAAGCAGGAGGCACACGGTCATCGTGTCCGCGACCCGCCCCTTGTCGAAGCCGCCGGTGTTGATCAAGTACTTCTGCATGTAGGTGGTGAACACGTAGAAGACCAGAGAGCCGATGCTCGTGATCCCGAAGACCACCCAGAAGGCGCGGGGGTGCCGGAAGACCTCGAGGAGGCTTCCCGACCCCTTGGCGTTGCGTTCGGAAGGCTTCGTCGTCTCGGTCAGTCCCGACCGCAACCACAAGGACACCAGCGCGGCGAGGGCACCGATCACGAAGGGCAGGCGCCACCAGCCCGCGGAGATCTTGTCGTCGCCGAGGGTGTGCGTCATGATCACCGCGAGGAGGCTGGCCAGCAGCTGGCCACCGACCAGAGTCACGTACTGGAAGGAAGAGAAGAATCCGCGCTTGCCGGAGGTCGCAACCTCGGACATGAAGGTCGCCGTCGAACCGTATTCGCCGCCGACCGAGATGCCCTGGACGCACCGAACCAGGGTCAGCAGGATCGGAGCGAGCACGCCCGCCGTCGCGGCCGTCGGCAGGATCGCCATGGCGAGGGAGCCGGCGCACATGAGCAGGATCGAGGACAGCATGGACACCTTGCGCCCGTAGCGGTCGGAAATCCGACCGAAGATGAAGCCGCCGAGCGGGCGCATGAGGAAGCCGACGAAGAATACGCCTGCCGTGCTCATGAAGGCGCCCGTCTGGCCCGCCCCTGCGAAGAACTGCTGGGCAAAGTACACGCTGAAGAAGGAGTAGACGTAGAAGTCGAACCATTCGACGAGGTTTCCGCTCGAGGCGGCGAGGATCGACTTGACGGTATGCCACGTCGACGGGGTGCGCTCCCTCTGCGCTCCATCAGGGCGGAATGAGGCCATCGTGAGTTTTCCCTTCTCCGGTGCGGTGTGTGGTTCCCCTTGATTTCAGTCGCCTCAGAATACATTCACTGAGAGCTGGATCATAGCCGAGGAGGGGACATTGCGCCTCGGTGCCGGGCCACGGCCGAGCGGCCTCGGCCCCGACGGGGGGGGCGAGGAGGTGGAGGTGGCCAGGGGGCCGGAGGTGGCCAGGGGGCCGGAGGGGCGGAGGGGCGGAGGGGCGCGCCCCGATTCACCAGGCATTCACGCAAATGTCACGGCCCGCACGGGTGTTGCTGGAAGCCTGCGTTTCCCGGGACCCTAGGTTGGGAGCAGTCGGCACCCGCCGACTCGGGGTCCCGGCCTCGACACGATCAGGCAGAGGCCGAACGCCACGAGGCGCCCCGTTCACGACGTCGAAGGGGAACTCATCGTGAGCTCGTCCGTCACCACCTATGTCCTCGACACCTCGGTCCTTCTCTCCGACCCCCGCGCCATGTTGCGGTTCGACGAACACGAGGTCGTGATCCCGCTCGTCGTCGTCTCGGAGCTGGAGGGGAAACGCCATCACCCCGAACTGGGGTACACCGCACGCAAGGCACTGCGGATCCTGGACGAGTTCAGGGAAGAATTCGGGCGGCTGGACCACGACATACCGGTGGGCGACACCGGCGGGACCCTGCGGGTCGAGCTCAACCACATCGAGACCTCCCCATTGCCAGTGGCCTTCGATCGCGGAGAGAACGACACCCGGATCCTCGCGGTGGCCAGGAACCTGAAGGCAGAGGGGTCCGACGTCGTCGTCGTGACCAAGGACGTGCCGATGCGGGTCAAGGCCGCCTCGATCGGGCTGGCGGCCGAACAGTACCTGGCCGAACAGGCCGTCGACTCCGGGTTCACGGGCCTGTCCGAGATCTTCCTGGATCAAGACGAGATGGACCGGCTGTACTCGACGGGGTCGATCGACACCGACGCCGCCGCCGGGGAAGCCGTCAACACGGGACTCGTGCTGACCTCTCCTCAGGGATCCGCTCTCGGTCGAGCCGTCGGTCCGGACACCATCGGACTGGTCCGGGGCGACCAGCAGGTATTCGGGACGGGCGGTCGCTCGGCCGAACAACGCATCGCGATCGATCTTCTGCTCGACGAGTCGGTGGGCATCGTGAGCCTGGGCGGACGCGCCGGAACCGGGAAATCCGCTCTCGCGCTCATGGCCGCGCTCGAGGCCGTTCTGGAGAAGGGCACCCACCAGAAGATCACGGTTTTTCGCCCGCTCTACGCCGTCGGCGGGCAGAACCTGGGATACCTGCCCGGTTCGGAAGGGGAGAAAATGAACCCCTGGGCCGAGGCCGTGTTCGACACCCTCAGCGCTCTGGTCAGCAAGAACGTGCTCGACGAGGTCGTTTCGCGCGACATCCTGGAGGTTCTCCCGCTGACCCACATCCGGGGCCGCTCGCTGCACGACACCTTCGTGATCGTGGACGAGGCCCAGTCGCTTGAGCGCACGGTTCTGCTCACCGTGTTGTCGCGTCTCGGACAAAACTCCAGGGTGGTCCTGACCCACGACGTCGCCCAGAGCGACAATCTGCGCGTCGGCCGGCACGACGGAATCACCGCCGTGATCGACCGGCTCAAGGGACACCCCCTCTTCGGCCACGTGACCCTGACACGTTCGGAACGGTCGGAGATCGCCGACCTCGTGACGGATGTTCTGGAGGACGGCGAGCTGGTGTAGGGGGCTGGTGTGTTGGGCGGGTCGGCGGGTCGGTGGCGGTGAGGCGGCGGGCAGGTCGGGCGGTCTACTTTCGCCGAGGCGGCAATTTTGAGCGGTCCGGCCCGCGAGGCGGCAATCCTGAGCGCTCAGGCCCGCGAGGTGGCGGTTTTGGGACAATATCTTGCGTTTTTCGTCCCGAGAATGCCACCTCGCGGGACAAACAGCCCAAAATTGCCACCTCGAGCACGCGCGGGCTTCGATCCGACACCGCACACGCCGAATTCGGGGCCGCAGCCGCAGAGTTCAGGACCGCAGGCGCCGAATTCGGGGCTGCTCGCGCCGAGTTCAGTGGTGCTTGCCCGATTCGGTGGCGGTTGTCGGCGGGTTCTGCCGAAATCCCACCGACGCTCATCGCTTGTTCAGTGGCGGTTTCCCGATTCGGTGGGGATTTCCCGACGAAATCAGCGGAAATCGACGCCATCCGAGCGCCCTTTCGGTGGCGGTTTCCCGATTGGGTGGCGTTTCCCGTCGTTGGGTGGGGGTTGGAGCGCCACGTAACGACGGCGAGCGCCTCTGAATCGGGCAGGCGCCTCGCTATCTATGATCCGCTGCGGGTCGCACGGCAACGACGTCCGCATGTGGCCGCGTCCCTGGGTCCTGCCGCTGTCGGACCGACCGGATGACGAAGCCGGCGTCCCGGAGCATCCGCAGCATGACGTCACACGGCCACCTGTATGCGGTAGTCACAGCGTGATCGAACGGTTCGGCCCGGTCCTGGAGTTCAACCCGAGTCAACGCCCGCCAAGCCGCCCCACTCTGACGTGCCTCGTCACGGAAGGAAGAATCGTCATCCGGCGACGCCGCTGAGCCGACGGCGTCGCCGGCGTCACTCGCGGGGCTGTCGAAGAACCCGAGAAGCAAGGAGCCGCCCGGGCGCAGGGCAGAATGCAGGGAAACCAGGGCCGATGGGACGACGTCGGGCTCCAGGTGGATGAGGCAGTACCAGGCGAGGATGCCTCCGTACCGCGACGGCGCCCCGGCCAGATCTTGGATATCGCCTAGCCGGAACTCTGCGGCGGGGAACGCACGTCGGGCGATGCTGACGAACTCCGGGACGGGGTCGAAACCCGAAACCCGACAGCCGTGACGACGCAGAAACTCCGTCCAATGACCCGGCCCGCACCCCACGTCGGCAACGGGACCCGTGAGGGCCTGAGCCCATTCGCTCACGGTGACCCGGTCGGCCGCGGCCGTCGCATCCATGGAACCGAGCACCTCGGCGTACTCGGAGGCGCGGGCGGCGTAGGCTTCGGGGACGGTCACGTCCCCCATGATGGACCGCCCATCCCGCCCGTGCGACCCCGCGTGAGGCACAGCCGGGTGATACTCAGTCGCCTGGGGCGCAACCGGGGGAAGCGCGGCCACCTGGGGCACAAGCACGGCCACGCGGGCTGGAAGCGGTGAATCAGTAGCCCAAGGGCGATTGCTGCTTGTTGGCGGACCCCGTCGGCACGTACTGGGGATTGGTCGCGAGCTCCTGCAACCGGGACTTGGGACCGTTGAATCTGCTCCGGTCCGCAACGCTGCCCTTGCTGCTTTCAGTGTGCTGCCAGAAGTCGTAGTCACCCCACGACGCCGGGACGTCGCCCGAGGACCCGCTGCCCCACTTGGCGATCATGAGTGGGCTGTCAATGAAGGCGGTCGTGTCGCCCACGCACTGGTTCCACCACGCGTTGGTCGTGTAGATCATGGGGGCACGGCCGGTCTCGGACTTGTACTCGACCGTGAAATCCTGAATCCAGGCCCTCATCTGGGCCGGAGACTGGTGGTAGCACTGCTCGTCGGCGGTTTTGGCGCTCGGCGTCGGCTCCAGGTCGACCATGCCGGGGAGCGTGGTGCCATCATTGACCCATTTGCCGCCGTGGTCCATGAAGAACCGGGCCTGCTCCGAACCGCTGCTGTGATTGGGGCGGGCAAAATGATACGCGCCCCTGTACAGGCCGGCCTTCCCGATCGCCTTGTACTGCTTGTCGAAGGTCGGCGACGCCCAGTCGCCATCGGTGGCCTGAGCCTGGCCGAACTCCACTCCGGCGGAGGCGACCTCGCTCCAGGGGTAATCGGTTCCCTGGTTCACCGAAATATCGCGGCCTTGGATACCTTCTTTGGGTCCCGCGTCCGACGCCGCCTGGGCAGCCGGCTCCACCAGGAGCGTTCCGCCGAGAACAAGCGCCGCCGAGACCGTGAGGCACGCCGCCCCGCGGCGCCTCAGGGCAGACCATGGTCTCCGACTCGTGGATCGGCTCTCGGATTCGAACATTTTCGTACCTCAATATGGGGTGTCGAGTGCGAACATGAGCATCGGGAGGGGAAGTGGCCCCGGTCCGACCGACTCCTCACGCACGTGACCATGAATAGGTCAGGCGCAAGGCGATGGCCACGACCGTATGGCAAACCAGAACCTATGTCCAGGACCACACACCACAATTCGTCTTTGAAATGACAAGGGCTAACAGTTCACCAGCCCGGAATTCCGCGCAATCTCGGGGTCGGCGGGGCCTGCCGCAGCATTGAATAACACGCATGGAATTAATCTCGAGTTGTCGAGATATTTATGAAAATCGACAAATCGCACAAAGCTTTGTGGACCCTAGACTGGACTCATGACATACGAACTTTCCGATTCAATACACATCGACGCACCCCCCGCGGAGATCTACGACCTGATCTCGGACGTCACCCGGACGGGCGAGTGGAGCCAGCAGTGCTACCGGTGTGACTGGGACGGACCGGGGCTGCACGACGTCGGGGCCACCTTCACCGGCCACAACCGCACGCCCGAGCGCGAGTGGACGACGACGTCGGAGGTCGTCGCCGCCGAGCCCGGAACCCACTTCGCTTGGGAGGTCGTCCCGGCTCGTGTACGTTGGGGGTACAAAATATCCCCAGAGGGCGAAGGCAGTGTTCTCACGGAATACACAGCTTTCTCCGAACAATCCCGGGAATCCTTTCGGCAACGTTTCGGAGAGGACGCAGATCACCAGATCGAAATTCGCAAGGAAGCGGCCGAGTCCGGGATCCCGGAAACTCTCGCGAAGATCAAGCGAATCGTCGAAGAAACAAACTGATACCTCGCGCGCCAGCATTTGTGAATAATTCCACTCATTCTGGCGTAATACTCGTCTCGTGTTTTGAGCACCCACGGCCGAATACGTACCTTGCCGTTATGGCAATTTCGAGACGCAACGTGCTCGCATTCGGCGCGGCCGCATCGGCCGTCACCGGAACAGCACTCATCACCGCACCCGCGGCCCAGGCCGCACCGGCTCCGGCCAACAAGACCATGGAATCCAAGCAGCCGCTGAGCTGCCCGTTGGGGAAGGGGAAATAGGCCGTGGCAGCAATACAGGTCAGTTCTCCCAACTTCACCGAGGGCCGCGAGGGAACGGCCGTGGACCGCATCGTCATCCACTACATCGTGGGAACCCTTGCGGCCGCGGACGCCACTTTCAGCGACCCCAATGCGGGAGTCAGCGCCCATTACGGAATCGGCGAAGGCGAAATCCACCAGTTCGTGGACGAGGCCAATACCGCTTGGCACGCCGGTGATTGGAATTTCAATCTCCGCAGCATCGGCATCGAGCACTCCGCCGACCCGTCCCGTGCACCAACTCAGGACACCTACAACAAATCGATCGACCTGTGCGCAACGATCTGCCGCACCTACGGGCTCGACCCACAGTCGCAGATTGTTCCGCACAGCTTCGTGGTCTCCACCGATTGCCCCGGCACCGTGGACATCCAGGCGATCCGTGACGGAGTCTCCGCGATCCTCTGATTCCCCCGAGCAGTCCACAACCCATCGGCACCGCCGGATTCGCAACCCGGCCCGTCGATGGCCGACTCCCAAGCCCTCGCCCCATCCGCTCTCTGAGCGCGGTGGAGCGAGGGCTTCTTCGTGCGCGACGACAAATTTCTGTGCAGGGTGACGGACGCACCTCGGTGACGCGATCGCCGTCGACGTTTCGCAGCCGCTGGGCCGGAACGACCTTCCGGGCTCGTTGCAATCTTCGTGATCTACGTGCCACGACCGCCCCAGACCGCGCACGAAACCCCGGTTCGCCCTCGCGAGGTGGCAACCACGTGCGGATTTCGCCGCTATTCTGCCCCAAATCTGCCACCTCGCGTCCGGAAAGCCCCCACTACCCCCAGGCCAGCACCAGCCGGGCCGCTTCGTGCGGTATCCCGGGGTCGATTCCAGTCAGCTCCCTGAACCTGTTCAGGTGGTTCTGGACCGTATTGCGGTGGCAGGGTACGGCCGCGGCGGTGTCCGCCACTGACCCGGAACGCAGGAACTGCCCCACCGTGACCCTGATCCGGGCAGCCTCATTGGACCGGGTTCGGTTCAGGTCGTTCTCCACCCGTTCGGCGAGGTCGAAACCGTTTTCCTCGAGCCCGCGCCTCGCCAAACGCGGCCACGCCTGTTCGGGGGTCAGCGCGCCGTCGTCATTCGGTCCCACGGCCTCCGCAATCACCTGGCCCAAACGCAGTTTTTGACGGACGCTGTCCAGCCCCGGCAGGTCGTCGAGCACGGCGCACGGGGCACGGGAGACCAGGTCCCGCACGTGCCCGAGGCGTGAAGGAAAGATCAGCACCGCGTACCCGCCGAAGTTGACCCAGTGCACCGGCAGAGCAGACCGCAATGCCGTGGAGACGACGTCCCGAAGAGTGCGCCCCTCGTCGCCGAGGGCCACGCACAGCACCAACCGTTCGTTGGTCTCGAATCCGACCATGCGCGAGGCCTGCCGCACGGCCTCCGGGCCCATGTCACGACTCAGGACTTGGGTCAGGTATTCCTGACGCAGAACCGACTCCTCACGGACCTCTCGCCGACTCAGTTCGAGGTGGGCCCGGTAGACACCGTTGGCGTAGTCCTCGACGGCGCGCCACAGGGGCTCGGCCAGGTCGACCAAGACGTCGACGTCGTCCGGCTGGCAGATGCGCTTCAGAATCTCCCACAGCACGGTGAAGTCGAGACGCACCGCGGTCAGCAGCGGGTCCAGGTGCACATTCTGCGAGCGCCGTCGCGCGACGAGATCCGTGGCCGTCTCCTCGAGGTCGCCGGCGCGGGACGGTGCGTCGGTGAAAACCTGGGCCATGAGCACGGCGAAGCTTCTCCGGGCGGTGGCCCGGATATCGGACGTGCTCACCAGCCCGTCCCGATAGTCCTCCAGCTCGAGGACGCGCCGTACGTAGGCCTCGACGGTCTCCTCCATGTGGCGTTCCAGCGCGGCCTGAACCTTCGTCATTTTGGTCATCTGCACACTCCATTGCCGGAAAGACGGGGCAGTTTCGCCTTCAGTTGGTCTTTTTACAACTGTAATACTGGTCACTATTACCTGTTTTCGACCGAGGACACACCATGAGCACTCCGCAGCATGCAGGGACTATTCCGCTGGAGGACGAGGGCGAATTCTCGACGACGCTCTCCGCGAAGGAAGCACGCAAGGTCACCTTCGGCGCCCTGATCGGGACAGCCCTCGAGTGGTACGACTTCTTCCTCTTCAATACCGCGGCCGCGTTGGTCTTCAATGTTCAGTTCTTCACCAACGACGACGCGGTCGCCGCGACCCTGAGCTCTTTCGCGACCCTCGCGGTCGGCTTCCTGGCCAGGCCCCTCGGCGGAATGATCTTCGGCTCCCTGGGGGACAAGGTGGGACGCCGGGCCGTCATGCTGATTACCGTAACCGGAATCGGCGCGGCCACGGCCCTCATCGGCCTCCTCCCGACCTACGCCTCGATCGGCGTCGTCGCTCCGATCATGCTCGTGATCCTGCGGTTCTGTCAGGGCATCTTCGTCGGGGGCGAGTGGTCCGGGGCGATGACGATCGCCATCGAAAACGCCCCTCCCGAGAGCAAGGCCAAACTCTCCGCCATCCCCCAAATCGGCTCCCCCATCGGCACCATCCTGGCCTCGGGCGGGTTCTTCCTCGTCTCCGCGCTCGCGAGTCAGGACAGCTTCGACTCCTTCGGCTGGAGGATCCCGTTCCTCGCCGCGATCCCCCTGCTCCTGCTGGCGGTGGTCATGCGGCGTCGTCTGGACGAGTCGCCCGCGTTCCTCCGGGTCAAGGAATCCGGACGTCAGGAGAGCACGCCCCTGCGAACGGTCTGGCGCACCTCGTGGCTCCAGATTCTGGTGGGTGCCGGGGCCGCTTTCCTCGGCGTCGGCGGCTTCTACCTGATTACCACGTTCGTGGTCTCCTACGGGAAACAACAACTGGGAATCTCCCCGAATCTGCTGCTCTTCGGGTCGATTTTCGCGGCCGCCGTGGAAATCCTGGTGCTCATCACCGGCGGAAACCTCGGCTCACGGTTCGGGGCGAGCAAGGTGATCGTCTGGGGTGGAATCGCCTCCGCGATCCTCGCTTTCCCCGCCTTCCTGCTGATCCAGACGGCACAGCCGATCCTCGTGGTTCTGGGCATGACTCTCGGCGTCGCAGCGCTCTCCTACCCGTACGCGACCTCGGGCGCGGTGCTGAGCGCGCTGTTCCCCCTGACCACCCGCTTGTCCGGGATGGCGATGGCGCAGAACCTCTCGGGCGTCGCGGCCGGCTTCGTGCCCCTGATCGCCACGGCCGTCGTCGCCGCCGCGGACAACGCCTGGTGGCCGGCGGCCCTCCTGCTTGTTCTCGTCTCCCTCATCTCCGTGGTCTGCGGCGCCTGCGCACCTCGCCTGAGCCAGAAGATCACCGGATACCTTCACTAAGAAACCACGAGGAAAGGACCTCATGTCACCGTCTCGACGTCCCACGACCTTCGAACTGACCGACGACCGCTTTCTCGCCGACTTCCGCTCCATGAGCGCGCACGGGGCGACGGCGGCCGGGGGTGTGCACAGAGAGGCCGGAACCCCCGCCGACACCGCGAACCGTCACTGGTTCCACGGTCTGCTCGAGGGATACGGCGCGACCGTCGTCTACGACGACATCGGCAACCAGTTCGGACTCTGGGAGCTCGTCCCCGGTCAGCCCTATGTTCTCCTGGGCTCCCACCTGGATTCGCAGCCCTACGGCGGGCGCTTCGACGGTGCCTACGGTGTACTCTGCGGGGCCCACGCCTGCGCGCGCCTCGCCGCCGGAGTGCGTTCGGGTGAACTCAACGCGCCACGCCACAACGTCGCCGTCGTGAACTGGTTCAACGAGGAAGGCAGCCGTTTCAAGCCGTCCATGATGGGCAGTTCCGTCTTCACCGGCAAGAGCACCGCGGCCGACATGCTCGCCGTGACGGACGCCGACGGCGTGACCGTTCGGGAGGCCCTGGACGGCGCGGAACTCCCGGGACCGACGGACGTTCCCCTCTCCCAGTTCAGCAGTTACGCCGAGATCCACATCGAGCAGGGCAAGGACATGGACGAGAAGGGGTACACCATCGGCGTCGTGGAGAAGACCTGGGGCGCCCGCAAGTACCAGCTCACGGTACACGGCTTCCAGTCCCACACAGGGTCCACCCTTCTCGAGGACCGACAGGACGCCCTCTACGGCGCGGCATCGATCATCACCAGCATCCGCGAAATCGGCGACAAGTACACGACCCCGGAGAACCCGTTGGTGACCTCCTGCGGACAGCTGACGGTGGTCCCGAACTCGCCGGTCGTCGTCGCCCGGGGTGCGGAGCTCCTGGTCGATCTGCGGTGCGGTCAGGAGTCGACGCTCCAGGCCGCCGACGACGAGTTCAGGGCGGCACTCCACGACATCGAGGACCGGGCGAACGTGCGGATCGAACTGCGGGGATCCCACGCCTGGGAGGAACAGTCGTACACACCGGAAGGGGTGACCCTGGCCGAGTCCATTGCCGAGCATCTGGGCCTTCCCGCGGTACGGACCCGGACCAGGGCGGGTCACGACTCCACGAACGTCAAGGACGTCCTGCCGACTGTGATGCTGTTCGTCCCTTCCTACCAGGGCATATCCCACAACGAACTCGAGTTCACCGAGGACTCCGACATGGTTGCCGGGCTGAGCATGTTCACCGAGACGCTGAAGGCCCTCGCGACCACGCGACCGGGCACGGACGACGTCGAAGGAGTCTCCGCATGAAGCTCGATCTGCTGATCACCAATGCCCGGATCATCACCATGGATCCGGATCGGCCCCAGGCGCGGTCCATGGGCGTGTGGCACGGTCTGGTCGTCGGATTCGACGAAGAGATCCCCACGGATCACGCCGCCCGTGAGCTCGACCTGGACGGGGCGACCGTGGTTCCCGGCTTCATCGACGCGCACTGCCACACGGCATGGTTCGGTCAGACGCTGCTTGGACTGGACTGCTCCGCCGCGGCGTCGTGGCCGGAGGTGTATGACCTGGTGCGCGAGCGGGCCCAAGCGGTCGCCCCCGGGGAATGGATCCTGGGCGCCGGACTCACACCCTCGGCCCTCACGGGTGACCGCGATCTGAGCAGTCTCGACGACGCGGCCGGCGACCGCCCGCTGTACCTCCGTCACACATCCGGTCATGCGCTGACCACCAACAGCGAGGGGCTGCGCAGGGCCGGGTACTTCGACGGCACCTCCGAGGCACCGGGTGGCGGCGGCATCCCGACCGACGACGCCGGGCGCCCGACCGGACTCGTCGAGGAGAACGCGCAGGAATGCATCCAGAACCTGGTCAAGCCGTATCCGGAGGATCTGATCGTTCGTGGCCTCGACCTCGCCACTCGGCGCTACGCGAGCGAGGGCATCACGAGTTTCACGGACGCGGGGGTCGGTTTGGGCTGGATCGGTCATTCACCCGCAGAGTTCTCGGCGTACCAGGCTGCTGCCGATAGCGGTCGACTCCACGCGAGGGCCCAAGTCATGCCCGTGATGGACACCCTGCACGCGTTACCGGAACCGGGCGAACTCAACGCATCGGTCACCGGCCCCCGCCTGGGCCTTGACCTGGGCATACGCACCGGCGTCGGCGACGACCGCCTCAGCATCGGGCCGGTCAAGATTTTCTCCGACGGTTCCTTGCTGGGAGAGACCTCGGCGATGCACGACGCGCTGTGCGGTGGCAGCCACTCCCGCGGGGAATTCCTGATTCCTCCCGATCGTTTGATCGACGTGGCCGAGCAGGCGTACCGCGCCGGGTGGTCGCTGGCCATCCACGCCATCGGGGACCGGGCGGTGGACGTCGCGATGGACACCATCGAGCACTGCCAGGAGCATCACGGGCCGGGCCCCACCCCCAACCGGATCGAGCACGTGGGCGTGACGACCCCTGACCAGGTGGCACGACTGTCCGAACTCGGCGTCGCCGTCACTCCCCAGGCCGCATTCATCGGGTCCCTCGGGCAGCACATGAGCAGCCTCGTCGGCACCGAGAAGACGGAGTGGTTGTACCGCGGACAGTCTTTCGTGGACGCAGGGGTCTGCGTGGCCGGCAGCTCGGACCGACCGGTTGCCGACGGCCGACCCCTCCTCGGTATTCAGCGCGCCGTGGACCGGACGACCGACGAAGGGTTCATCATCGGACCTGGCGAGCGCATGACCCCCTACGACGCACTCAAGACGTACACGGTCAACGCGGCCGAGGCCACGGGCTTCGGCGATTCCCGTGGCACGCTCGCCCCGGGATACTGCGCGGACTTCGTGGTCCTGGAGTCGAACCCGTTGGAGTCCGCCTCCATCGAAGAGATCGGGATCCTCCAGACCTTCGTGGGCGGTGAGGCCACCTACCGCCGAGCGTGACGAGGGGGGGTGAGGCCGGCGGGGTCCAGGTGAGATCGGCGCGAGGCGGCAACCCCGTGCAGTTTTCGGCCGGTATTCGTCCCAAGACTGCCACCTCGCCGGAAGAGCCGCACCGGGCTGCCGCCCCGATCTGTGCCGTCTAGCTCCGTGCCAGCTCGATCAACTCGTCGACCTTGTCCTGCGGCACCCCGAAACTGACGAGCCGCCCCACAGGGAATGAGGCGATCATCATGTCGAGGTCCATCGGCTCGTCCCCGGCCGGGCCTTCCGAGACCGGGTCGGTTCCCGGCTCGCTCTCGGATTTCTGTTCGGCGTCGTCGGCCTCTGGGTTGCCCATGAACTCGGCCAACCGTTGACGTGCCGCAGGTCCGGCCTTCGGGTGGGCCAGGACTTCACCGAGGGAGGATTCCCGGGTGAGTTCGACGTCGGGATCGTCGCCGTCGATCGAGACCGAGGCCTCTCCCCGAATGTCCCGACTCGAGGCACCGACTTCCACGCGGTAGGTGCCTCCCTCCACCACGAAGCGGTCCACCCGGATATCCCAGTACGCGAGGTCGGAGCGGTCGACGGTCAGCGTCACAAACCGGGTCTGCCCCGAGGCAATCTCGACCGAGGAGAACGCCTTGAGCTCGCGCGGGGACCGGTCCACGGCGGATTCATCTCGCCCGATGTACACCTGCACGACTTCGCGTCCGTCGCGCGGGCCCACGTTGGTCACGCCCACTGAGACGTCGATGTCGCCTTGGCCGTTCACCCGGACCGCGGGTTCCCCGTACTCGAACTCGGTGTAGGTGAGGCCGTGGCCGAAGGGGAAGGCGACGTCGAGGCCGCGTTTGTCGTACCACCGGTAGCCGACGTGGATACCTTCGCCGTACCTCACGTGCCCCAATTCACCGGGGAAGTTGCCGAAGGAGGGGTTGTCCTCAAGCCGGTGCGGGATCGTTTCGCTGAGCCGCCCGGACGGATCGGACGCGCCCGTGAGGATGTCCACGACCGCGGAGCCGCCGGCCTGTCCCAGGAGCCAGCCCTCGACAATCGCCGGCACGGTGTCCGCAAAAGGCAAGGAAACAACCCCGCCATTCGACAGAACGACCACGGTCCGTGGGTTCGCCTCCACGACCTCGTCCAAGAGTTCGATTTGGTCGGCGGGCAGATCGATCGTGGTGCGGTCGAAGCCTTCCGACTCGGCGGCGTCGGGCAGGCCGAGGAAGAGAACGGCGACGTCGCTCGAACGGGCCGCCTCGACCGCTTCGGCGCGCAGGGACTCCGACGGTTCGCCGTCGAACGTGAAGCCCGGAGCGAAGGAGACCCTGTCCCCCGCGGCCCGGGTGAAGCTGTCCAGCGCCGTGTCCACCCGAGTCGGGTTGATGTGGGAGGAGCCTCCGCCCTGGTAGCGCGGGGTCCGGGCGAACTCGCCGATCAAGGCGATGTCCTGTCCCTCGGAGAGCGGAAGCAGCGACCCTTCGTTCTTGAGCAGGACGACGGATCGCGTCGCGGCTTCGCGTGCCAGGGCGTGGTGGGCGTCGACGTCGAGGGGGTC
The DNA here is from genome assembly GCF_051370785.1 of Rothia sp. HC945. Lineage (NCBI taxonomy): Bacteria > Bacillati > Actinomycetota > Actinomycetes > Micrococcales > Micrococcaceae > Rothia > Rothia sp. HC945. The sequence goes on from NZ_JBFCSN010000005.1 coordinate 33,994, forward strand.
GTCAGGCTTCTCGCGGTGCCCGGATTTCTCGACCAGGTCCAGGACCCGTTGCGCCGCCCGGTCGACGAGCGCCTCGTCCAGGTCGCCGCGGCGCACGGCGTCGACAATCTGGGCGTCCGTAACGCCACCCGAGGACGGCATCTCCAGGTCCAGCCCCGCCGCGACGCCCTTGACCCGGTCGTTGACCGCGCCCCAGTCGGAGACGACCAGACCTTCGAAGCCCCAGTCGTCGCGCAAGACGTCGGTGAGCAGCCACGGGTGCTCCGACGCGTACGTCCCGTTGACCTTGTTGTACGAGCACATCACGGTCCAGGGCTGCGCGTTCTTGACCACGCGCTCGAAAGCACGGAAGTAGATCTCGCGGAGCGGTCGGGGGTCGACGTCGGCCGAGACGCGCATCCTGTCCGTCTCCTGGTTGTTCGCCGCGAAATGCTTGAGGGATGCGCCGACGGTCTGCGACTGCATGCCCCGCACCATCCCAGTGGCGACGACGCCCGCGTGATGCGGGTCCTCGGAGAAATACTCGAAATTACGACCGCACAAGGGCGAACGTTTGATGTTGACGCCGGGGCCCAAAAGAACCGAGACGTCCTCGATCGCGGACTCCACCCCCAGGGCGACGCCGACTTTCTCGGCCAAATCCGGATCGAAGGCCGAACCGAGGCCGACGGCCGGAGGAAAGCACGTGGCGGGGATCGAATCATTGATACCCAAGTTGTCGCTGGACCCCGTCTGCTTGCGCAGGCCGTGGGGCCCGTCCGTCATCATGATCGACGGGACACCGGCCCGGCCAATATTCTTTGTGGTCCAGAAGTCCTTGCCGCTGAGCAGGCTTGCTTTTTCCTCGAGAGTCAGTTCTCGGACGTTCGTCATGGTGTCTCCCTCGATGTCGCTGATTCGGTGGTGGGGTATTGGGGGGGCGTTGGGGATCGTTGGGGGCGTTGGTCGGGTGAAGGGGTGGGTGCAGAAGGGTGGGCCACCCGGATCAAGGGCGGGCCATCCGGTTATCGGGCCGGTTTGATCGGCATCACAGCCATGGCTCCCATGATGCCGACAACGATCGCCACGGGGAAGAGTCCCTGGGAGTCGGCAACCGGGGCCGGCTCGACCAGCTGAGGGCAGGCGCCGACCTGGACCGGCCGCGCCTACTCCTCCGCCTGCACCGGAACGGCCAGCTCGAGGACCTCGGCACCGGGCAATTGGGCGAGCTCGTATCCCGGTACGAGCAGTTTCGAGCCTCGGACGCCCCCGCCGACCACGACGGCGTCGGAATCCGCCACCCGACGATCGATCAGGATTCTCCAGTCGCGCGGCAGTCCCACCGGAGTGATCCCGCCCGACGTCATCCCCGTTGCCTCTTCGGTGGACGCCTGGTCCGCGAACGAGACCTTGCGAGCGTCGAGATGCTTCCGGACCGTTTATAAGACATCCCGAGACGCAACGCGCCGACGCGGCGGATTATGTATCGCAAACCGTGTCCGCAATCTATGTATCATCCGCAACGTTTGCGGTACATTGTGGGCATGGTGATGATCGGTTACGCGAGGGTCTCGACCCGAGACCAGAATCCGGAGGGGCAAACAGATGCCCTGAATGCCGCCGGGTGTCAGAAGCTTTTCGTTGATCACGCCTCGGGCACCCTGGCGAAACGGCCTGCGTTAGACAGAGCGTTGGAGTACTTGCGGGAGGGTGACACGTTGGTGGTCACCAAGCTGGATCGGTTGGGGCGCTCGGTGGGCAACCTCAAACAAGTGGCCGACCGGTTGCAGGATCAAGGTGTTGGATTGGTTGCCCTATCCCAGGGGATCGATACCACCACGGCCGGTGGTCGGTTGTTCTTTCATATGCTGGCTGCGATTGCCGAGTTTGAGCATGATCTGATTGTTGAACGAACCCGTGACGGGTTGGCTGCCGCCCGAGCCAGGGGCCGGAAGGGCGGACCGAAGTTCAAAATGACCCCGACTAAAGCGAAGCAGGCGCGTGCCATGTACGACGAGGGCAAGTACACAGTTCAACAGATCGCGGAGACTTTTGGGGTTTCTCGTCCGACGATCTATCGCCACCTGGAACGAGATTCCGAGCGTAGTTGAGAGCTTGTCGTGAGATGGCGGACTGGGCCTCTGGAAGGGGGTTATGCTGCAGGGGCGAACCGTGCAGGATCGACCGATGTAGCACGCTAGGAGTAGCCACGTGAAGCTTTTACTCAAAGGCCTCGCGTTCATCAGTGGAGTGGGCCAGAATCGTGGGGATGAACACTCCAATTGTTTCCGAGGTGGCGCATACTGGACTAACCGTTCCTGACCTGGATATTGCGATGGCCTTGGCTTTGCCCTCGAGCGCAGGTTTGATCTGGATGAGACAGTTACGGCTGGTACGACGGGAGTGGCCGGTGCCAGTATCCATGCGGCAACGATTACTCTTGGCCATCAGTGCATCGAACTTTTGGAGTACACTTCGGCTGCCGCTGGGCGGGTACAGCCAAGCCCTGCCCACAGCGGGGCGACCCATATCGCGCTGACGGTGTTGGACTTGGATCAAGCCTTGGAAGTGTGCCAGGCCTACCGATGGTGTGCAGTCGGGTCACCGTATCTGATGTGCGAAGGCCCGCGGGCAGGAACATGCATCATCTACCTCGAGGGTCCAGATGGAGGTCTTTTGGAACTGATCGCCCCTCCGGCGCAGGGCTGATCTGAGGTATCGAGTTCTCGACGGGAACTTCTTTGCTTGAGTCCAGCCGGTTGGCTTATAGTTGGGTTTCGCCCCAGTGCCAGAGACTTGTGAAAACGAAATCAAGAGACTGTCCTTTGGGGGTGATCCGGTAGGTGACCTGCGGGGGGGGTAGTGGGATTGACCTCTCGCTCGACCAAGCCGGCTTGGACAAGTGTTTTCAACTCGGACGAGAGCACTTTTTGGGAGACGTCACCAACCTGGCGGTGCAGGTCGGCATAACGGTGTTCGCGTTCCAGTAGACGCCAGAGGATCAGCATCGTCCACTTGCCGCCGATCAAGTTGACTGTTTGGTGCACAGTATCTCCGCAAAAGTCTTTTGGGGTATGTGCTGCCATATTATTGCCACTGCCTACCTCTAGGTATGGTCCTGATTTTAAGGTGCCGTCTTCTCGAAGGGACTGTTCACGCGCATGGTTAAGCATGAAAGCAGTCAAATCGAGGAGGAGATCTTATGCCTATCGTCAATCTTGCGATCGTGCCGGAGCTGATGAACGGTGACCGTCAAGCTCAATATCGCGATGTCGTCCAGGGTATTACTGAGGCCATTGTCCAGGTCACCGGTGCTCCCGAAGAATCGGTGCATGTGCTGATTGAAGAGGTGCACTCTGATATGTATTCCGTGGGTGGGGTCATGCTTCAGCGTGCCATGCCGAAACCTGACTAGCTAGAATAGCATCCAGCCTTCGATAGCCCGGTTGGTCAGGTCTGTGGTGCCCAGAAAATCCAGTAGATCCGAGTGATTCGCGGGTGAGAGCATGTCTTCATGAGCACGATTGATGATGTCTTGGCGCTTGCCTCCTCTCATGATCTGCATCTGTCCTCTGAGGGTGCTTAGCCTCCCTGGACGAGTCGCTTTTTCGGTCGTTCCTGCGAGTAACTAGAACCGCTAGGCCGCGTAGTTTTTGCATTTTGTATCTTGCCGGTAAGAGACCGGTTGAGGTCTCTCGATCGGGTCGGCAGACTTGACCAATGCTGACGTTCGATCTGCTTGCTATACCCCACGCCGAATAGCGGCGAGGACGATTTCATCGACCTTGCACAACGGGCTTCCCCGGCCACCGTAGTGCGCCCGGTCTGTTTTTCCTGGCCGAATGACGTCGGTGACTTAGAAATACTGTCCCCCAGCGAACGGTACGACGCGGTCCCTCGACTCGGAAGCGATGCGCATCTTCGCGAGTCAATTCCACCTCGAGTGGCGGTGAGGGATAAACCGGACGTCTCGATCTTTGGAGTGACTAGCGCTAGCTTCCTTCAAGGCCGGCGCGGCGTCTGGTATCAGCTGGATACTCTTGCCGCCCTGACTAGCGCTACCGCGGCGTTCCAACGAGCACTGTCCTATTTGGGGATCTCCTACATCTCGCTGGCTTCGATCTACCATCCAGATGTCTCTGAGCACTTTATCGACCGGCTCTTAGAGGTCGGGGTCCGAACGGTGGGTCGTGTCGATGATGAAGCAGACTCCGACCGTGAAGTTGCCGACTGGGGCCCCGAACAGATCACCGAGCTGGTGAGGCGGTCTCTGGTACCTGAAGCCCAGGCCGTTGTCGTTCCCGAGACCGCGCTGCACACCGCCAATATTGGGGATGTACTCGATGCCGCTGCGGGGATACCTGTGTTGACTGCTACTCAAGTTAGTCTTTGGGACGCCTACCGGCTCGCGGGTCTGCCTCCCGTTGCCACCTCAGCCGGTGCACTCTTTCAAGACGGGACGAATTGACCTGGCCTGTATCCCTTCACTGGGAGGCCTATTCGGACTGTCCTGCCAGGTGGAGCCTATGAGTCGCAAGGTTAAAAGCCCTATATTTTACGGCTTTGAATCTCGGCCACGCAAGACATCTGGGGTTCTCGCAACTAGCACCTAGGTGCCACAGCACATTGTGCCTCACGACGAAGAATGGGCCCGACCTGCTCTGGGAGGGTCAAGTGGGGAGGGTTCTAGTGTGTCTAGTGTGTAGGGGAGCCAAGAACCGATGGCTGCTGGGCGAGTTCAGGCTGGCAAACGAACAAGAATGAGGCCCCCTTTGGCCGGGGTAGGCAAACAAGGGGGCCTCAGACACTTAACCAGCAATCCGACCACATAATAGTTCGGTGACCAAGTCAAAGAACCATAGCAAAGAGCTCTGGCCTGTAAAAGAGGCACCGCACATCAGTACGGCCCCTTCTAGCGGTTCGCCAGCCCACCATCGAGCACCACATGAGCAAATCGGGTGAGCCAGCGTTTTCACCCTCACAGTGACCACCACGCTTGTATCCCCTGGATTAAAATACCCCCGCCCGCCGGGTTGCGGCGAGCGGGGGTCTGTGTCTGCCTCATGAGATTCATCGACCCGATCAAAGATCATGAGGCATGTGGCTACACTAGCTGATCCCAAGCACGGAAAAGACCCCCGCAGCTCGTACGGCAAGGGGCCTCAACCGTCTAGCTATATTGAAAAATACCTGCTTAAAGGCTGCTAGACAGTCCCAACCCTAGCCCGGCCTCCAGGTCCACCCCCTTTATCGGGAGGGCCCGAGAAGCTAAATGCGAGAGAATCGAGTGTTAATCGGAGCCGGGTGCCCTTGCCAGGCTTGTGCGCTTGGGTTTGGTCCCGGCATAGGCGAGGAGGAGGCCGTGTTGTTCGAGGGTCACGGTCATTCTGGTGCCTGGTCTGGGGTTGGGAGGTTGGAGCCTAGGTCATCAAGCCGGGGAGGACAGCCAGCAGGTCAGTGCAGACCAACAGCAACAGCAGCAGCAACGCCAGGATGATCTTTTGACCGCACCGGATGTGGCCGTCAAACATCTCAGTCAAGATGGGGTCGCCGCGACGGTGGTTGCTTCCCGGCAACGAGGCACCGGATGGTTTCTCGGTTCGAATTTCACCGATCCAGGAGAAGGCAAGCAGTATCAGCTCTGGCTGATGAAAGATGGGGCTCCCGTCCCGGACACGACCTTCAACGGTGGCGACTCCAGCGTGTGGCTGAGTGGTGATGTTCGTGATGCTGAGGCCGTGGCGGTGACGGTTGAACCTGAGGGAGGCTCTGAAGCTCCGACTAGTGATGTGATGATGACCGCCGAACTATAGAATCACCGACTGAACCTGCGCAGCCTTGCCCACTTTTTAGGTCAGGCTTTTGTCTTGGGTACCCGACAAGGGCACTTTGCAATGGGGGTGGGGGGGGGGGACACTCGCTACCCATCCTTAAGCCTCTTACATGGTGAAGTAGCCACTCTCCATTTCAGTGGTCGAAGCTACCTATATGTGGCGGTTATGACGGGGGACATGCAACAGTCATCACGAAGGCAGGGCGGTTACGGTCTAACTGCCCCATGAGTGCCTTGCAACATGCAAGAACTCGTAGTTTGCCGAAAAAATGGGACATTTTTCTGGTAAAGTCCAACTAATGGTTTGGACTCACATAGTAGCGCCTGTCCTCGTGGGGCTAGCCGTAGTATTCTTCCCAGGGTTTCTCTTCGGTCTAGCGTTACGGCTACCTCTTCGCTTTTGCGCTACGTACGCGCCAATATTCTCCATCGGCTCCATAGTCGTAGCATCAGTCATTTCAGGGCAACTAGGCTGGCACTGGGGATTCGCCCCATACATCATACTCAGCTTGACCTTCATAGCAGTCGCCGGGCTCGTCTCGTATTTGTTGATGAAGCGGCATCCAGTGCAAGACCGGGGCCCCTCAGGGACTTCTTTGGGTGCTGGTCTGCTTGGTCTAGCCATTGCGGCCACCACGATCGTCGGACAGCTCAAAAAAAGTCTTATTCACCCCGATGCTATTTCTCAGAGTTTCGATAACATTTTCCATCTGAACGGGGTTCGTTGGATTGGCCAGACGGGTAATGGCTCGAGCCTGAGCCTAGGCGCCATGACCACCTCGGACGGGTCTGATGCCTTCTACCCGGGGGGCTGGCACGACCTTGTCTACCTTGTCTTTTCCGTATTTCCCGGCTCCATTCCCGTGGCCACAAACGCCACCACAATCGTAGTCGCAGCGTTCGTTTGGCCACTCTCTGTTCTTGCTCTGGCATTAACACTGAAGCCTGCGGACCGAATTTTTGTGGCCGCTGCAACCGGGTTGTCAGGTGCAACTGTCGCCTTCCCCAGTCTGCTTCTGAAATGGGGGGTTCTTTATCCCAACCTTCTGGGATATGCGATTCTTCCTGCGTTTCTGGCGATGTTGATCTCCACGGTGCGGATAGTAGTTCACCGAGGATGGAGGTCATGGTGGCCAGTTGTGCCGAGCCTGCTCGTCGGGGCATCAGGCATCATTTTGGCCCATCCGAACGCTTTGACTTCAGCTGCGCTTCTCATTTTCCCACTGGTGTTGATCCAGCTCGTACGCTCGATCACCGGAAAATTCGATGGACCAAGGCTACTTCCGAGTGTGCTCTTAGGCCTCGCGGGGCTGATGTGCGTTGCGATCTGGTGGAAGGTACGTCCGGCCCCTGAAACATCAACGTGGCAACCGAAGTACTCTGACGTCGATGCCTTAGGCCAGTTCGTCTCGAACGGGTTCAACCGGAACCCGGCCGAGTGGGGGCTGAGCATGCTGGTCCTTGTCGGGATATTTTGGACATTACGTTCGAAGGATCACCGCTGGATCGTTGGTTCTTGGCTACTTTTGTGCTGGTTCTGGGTGATCGTCGCATCTGAGCCTGCAGGTTCCTATCGTCTCTTGATGGTCGGCCCTTGGTACGCCGACGAAATTCGTCTCGCAGCACTGACAGCGATCCCGGTTGTTGTCCTAGCGGCGTTCGGGGCTTCCCACCTCGTACGAATTGGCGTGTTTGCACTTCGTCATTTTGGTGTGCCGCAGAGAGGCCTAGTGCGTGCCACGACGGCCGTTGGCCTCGTGTTCGTTTTAACCTCCGCCTTTGTCATAGGTAAGTCGGGCCCCATGGCCAAGGCTGCCGCCTCCACGGCTCACGAGTTCAAGGTCACCCCCGGATCAATCCTCATAACTACGGATGAGGAAAAGGTCCTCGACCACGTGGATCAAATCGTTCCTAAAGATGACACCATCATCGTCAACCCCTGGGAGGGTTCTGCTGTGGCGTACGCGCTTAATGACCGGAACGTGACAAGCAAACACTCCTTGAGCCAGTCATCTCAAAACTACGAGGCCATCCTCCAGCATCTCAACAAAGCCCAACTCGATCCGAAGGTTTGCCAAGAGGTGCGGGACCAAAAGGCGTGGTGGTATTTAGAATTTGAAGACACCCTGGATATTGGATCCGACAGCAAGGACATGTATAAGGGGCTTGAGGATGTCGACTCAACGGGCACTGTTAAGCCGGTGTATACATCAGGATCGGTAGGGTTGTACAAGGTCAGCGCCTGCGACTGACCTTACCTGCGACGGAGACTGGTCGTCATGCGCGGGCGCCTTCACAACCTTATGACTCATAATAGCTAGGGCTTCCCCACACCTTCCGTTTCGCTCATGCCGCTGAGGAGTGGCTCACATCCCGGTTGCGGTTCTCGTCCACTCGATCCAGTGCGTCGCTGACCCTCTGGCTAAAGAAGGCCTGTGTCGACCGCACGAACGTCGCGGTCAGATGGTCGGTGTCCACGTAGGTGTAGACGTTGCCAACCGTAGGGGTGCAGCGGGCGCTAGGACAGATCAGATCGTTGAATGCCGCCGGGCCGTATCCGGGGTACTTGGTCTCCCACTCCGTGGTTGGGTCCGCAGTCTGCGCCGTGAGGTGCGTGTAGGTGCAGTCCTCAGCTGACTTGGTCTTTTCACACTCGAGCTGGGACTCGATGGACCGGGGATTATCACGCAGGCCGATAACGTCCGTTCCGCGTTCGGTCCAGTGGCGAACGTGGTCCTCGACACCATCGGGTACCACTTCGGATGCACCATCGTAGGTGGATTTGGTCGACTGGAGGAACACGACATCCGGATCCCAGCCATCGGCCCATTCCTGGGCGTTCTCGAACCAGTCCGAGCACTGCTGGCCCTGGTCCAAGGCGTTCTTATTCTCCTCCAGCGTCGTGTAGAAACAGCCACCGTGGTTGATCTGGATTACTTCCCAGCTTTCCTTCTCCCCCATGGCCTTGATCACGGGATTCAACTGCTCGACGTGGCTGTTGCCGATAGTCACTACTTTCTTAAGCGGGTCCTCTACCGGGGCACCTCGGCATTGCTTTCCAGGAGCACTTTTCCGCGGTTCGCTGAGTTCCAAGCGAGAGCATCCCGGATCTGCGAGAGCGGAAATTCTGCGGCGGGTGTCGTGGCCAGTAAACCTGACGCAACGAGCCGGAAGACTTCTTCAAAACGCTGAGCGAACTGCACGGGGTCGCTGTTATGAGCATCCTGGCGCAGGTGAAAATACTTCAGTTCCACATGCGATGGAAATTCCCAACTGCCGTGAATTGGCGTGCCGGAGAGGAGCCCGTAGTTCAGGGCCCCGGCAAAGTCGTGACTGGTGGTGTCGGCGTGTCGGTGCGCTGAGATAGAACGAGATTCCTGTAGGACGAGTGATCGACCAAGATCCACGTCTTTCCAGGAGCCTCGTTGTCGTCCCACTCTGCCATGCCCGTTGCGCGTTGTGTCCAGTCGCTGGCTGACCTGCGTTCTCGGTTCGCCGAGCTGCCTGACCCCCGCCGTCGCCGCGGTGTCCGGCACCGGGTCTCGGCGATTCTGGCGATCGCCGCGGCGGCGGTGACCTGCGGTGCTCGCTCGTTGACCACGATCGGGGAATGGGCAGCCGATGCGCCCCAAAGGATCCTGGCAACCCTCGGCGCGCGCTGGCACCTCGGTCGCGGCCGCCATGTCGCCCCGCACGAGACGACACTGCGGCGCACGCTGCAAGCCTTCGATGCCGCCGTGCTCGATGAGGTGATCAGCGACTGGCTCGCCGAGCACCTCACCGTGCGCGAGGATCTGGAGGCGATCGCGGTCGACGGCAAGACGCTCCGCGGCGCCCGCGACGCCGACGGCGAGCAGGCCCATCTGCTCTCCGCGGTCGTCCACGACGCCGGTGTCGTGATCGCCCAGCGCGACGTGGCGGCCAAGACCAACGAGATCACCGAGCTCGCCCCGCTGCTCGCGGGCGTGGACCTGACCGGAAAGGTGATCACCGCGGACGCCCTGCACACGCAGCGCGCCACGGCCGAGGACCTGGTCACGGCACAGCGCGCCGACTACGTGCTGACCGTCAAGGCCAACCAGCCGACCCTGTTCGCCGCCTGCCAGCAGGCGCTATCCGGACCGTCCCGCGCCTTCGCCGCCGAGGACGTCAGTTCCGAGCGTGGTCACGGACGCACCGAGCAGCGCACCACCCGGACCATGCCGGTCACCGACGGCGACGGGATCGACTTCCCCCATGCCGCGCAGGTCTTCCGGATCCGCCGTGACACCGGCGGCCTGGACGGCCAGCGCATCCGGAAGGAGACCGCCTACTGCATCACCAGCCTGGCGCCCGCCCAGGCCGGCCCGGCTCGGCTCGGCGCGCTGGTGCGGGGGCACTGGGAGATCGAGAGCCGAGTCCACTGGGTCCGCGATGTCACCTACGACGAGGACCGCTCCCAGGTCCGCACCGGTGCTGCGCCCCAGGTCATGGCCAGCCTGCGCAACCTGGCCATCAGCGCCTTCCGCCTGGCCGGTCACACCAACATCGCCGCCGCCCTCCGCTGGGCAGCCCGCGACTATCACCGACCACTGACCATTCTCGGCCTCACATGACTTTGCCGGAGCCCTGCCGATTGGGGAGAGCAGATCGCGCACTCTAGGCATGTTGGTCATATCCACGCCCCTGGCCCCCTCCCAGCTTTCTGTTCTGCTGCGATCCGAAAGTCCATGCATTCTCGGGGGACGAGGCGCGTGCTGCACAGCTTCCTTCCTCGTCTTAGGGCCTGGTCGATCTCTTCGCTGAGTCGATTATCCTTCGCGCGTGGTCTCGTCCAACGTCTCATCATCTTCCTTGGCTTCTCGTGAGCGTCGCAGCGCTTCGCGGCGTGCTCGTTCGCGGTAGCTGTAAGCGGCCTCGTGGACCGACTCTTCGCTTTCGAAGCCTGAGCCGATGGCGCCTGCGACGGTTGCGGCGGCGGTCGTTAACAGGGCGACGAGGAGGTGTTCTCCGAGTCCGTATTCAGGTCCGGCGTACTGGCTGAAGACTTCAGGGGTGAAGACGATGAGCGCGGCGATCAGGTTGAGGACGAAGAGCCCCAGGTAGCCACACGTCAGCCCGATGGCGAGGGTTATCACGGTTGAAGCATTGAAAAGGACCGCTTGCTCACGTTGATATGCCGGTAGATTCCTCACCCGTTCCCACAGGTGATGATAGACGATGAGCCATGTGAGCATCGCGGTGATCGAGGCGAGCACCACGGCGACCAGTTGCCACACCGCCATGGTGATCGCGAGTTCCCACAGGGTGGCGTTGATCAAATAGAAAGCGCTGAACGCGAACGCTCCCACCAGCGCCCCCCGCAGACCCGACACCAGCCGCCACGGTTGGTTATCCCGGACCATTCCGATGAGCAGCCGCAGCCGACCCCGACTCGCGAGGATACGCAGGTCGATGCCGTCTTGATCGGGTGTGGCCCGCCGGAAGGCCCCACCCAGTGCGTCCAGACGGGATCGGCGATGTTCCTCAGAGCCCTCCTCTGGGGTTGTCTCGCCGCGCAGGTCCACGATGAGCTGTGCCACCACTCCCAGGACTCGACGTCGCAATGCCATCGCGCCGAAGGCCGGCAGTGAGACCACCGCGACGTTTCGACTGCTACTGGCATCAGCGACGACAGGCTGCCGGTCGATGGCCAGCGGGAGATCGGTGACGCACACCGCGAAGTCCCAGCCGCGTTGCCGCTTGTGCTCCGTTGCGAGGTTCATTATCTCGAAGTGCTGCATGTCGCTGGGAGGCAACCGCTCACGGTGCACCTCGACTCTCCACTGGCGATCCGGCAACTGCTCGGCCAGTAGTCCTGGTAGTTCCTGTTCGAGTTGCTGCGCGACCTGTAGCGGGGTAGCCACCGGATCGGCGACCACGCCGATCACCACCTCCCGCCCGGGGGTCTGCGTGTGGCTCTGCTGTGTCGTCACCGGTCCGCTCCTTCCGCTGCTGAATGTGGGCCGTCGGGGTTATGTCGAGGTGGTGTGTGTTCATAACACTCCCCACACTTCTGGTCTACCTCTACACCCCGTGGGGGTCCCGGCATCGGCCCACCGACACCTAAGCGCCGTACCGCCCGGCCCCGACAGAAGTCGCGACCGAGCTGATCGCGGACATCAACCACATGACGTGGAGTTTTCTCCAAGACCTTCCGAGGTCGTTCGATGAGCAATCGCGATCGGGGCCCAACCCCATCCTCCACCACCGCAATCCGGCTAACAAGGGTGGGTGCCCCGGCCAATGAGGACTCTCGTGGACTGCCCCCGAATAACTACCACCTCGGCATACGGTGACGACAGTCCGCGCCCGTATGGGGGTCCCTCACTGGAACACCTGACGGCGCCTCCGATCCAGGTCGAGTGATCGCTAGTTTGTGACTTCCACGTTTAAATGGCGGGGGTTCTTC
>NZ_JBFCSN010000006.1:0-25958 GCF_051370785.1 Rothia sp. HC945
TGTCGACCCTGGACAGGTTCCTGCCGGTGTGGATCATTCTGGCCATGGTCGCTGGTCTTGGGTTAGGCCGGTTAGTTCCCGGTTTGGGTATAGGCCTGTCTGCAGTTGAGGTCCAAGGCGTGTCCTTGCCGATTGCCCTGGGGCTATTGGTAATGATGTACCCGGTGCTGGCCAAGGTCCGGTACGACCGGCTCGGTCACGTCACCTCAGATAAACCCATGCTGGTCTCATCTTTGGTTCTGAATTGGGTAGTGGGACCGGCCGTGATGTTCGCTCTGGCGTGGATTTTTCTTCCGGACCTACCGGCATATCGAACCGGGCTGATCATCGTCGGACTGGCCCGCTGTATTGCCATGGTCATCATCTGGAATGATCTGGCCTGCGGAGACCGAGAGGCGGCGGCCGTACTGGTGGCGACCAATTCCATCTTTCAGGTCATTGCCTTCGCCGGGCTAGGCTGGTTCTATCTCAACGTTCTGCCTGGCTGGCTTGGATTACCGCAAGCTCATCTAGATGTTTCGACTGTCAGCATCGCCGGATCCGTGCTGGTCTTTCTCGGGATACCCCTAGTGGCCGGGTTCCTCTCGCGTGGCATCGGTGAACGCCACTGGGGCCGAAAAGCCTACGAAACCTCGTTCCTACCGAAGATCGGACCTCTGGCCCTCTACGGGTTACTGTTCACCATCGTGGTTCTTTTCGCTCTACAAGGTGATCAGATCACTCACAGACCAGTGGATGTCGCACGTATTGCCATACCCCTGCTCGCATATTTTGCGATCATGTGGGGTGCAGGATACCTCCTAGGAAGGGCCTTGCACTTTTCCTATCAGCGCACCACGACGCTAGCTTTCACCGCCGCGGGCAACAACTTCGAACTGGCGATCGCCGTATCGATCGCGACTTTCGGCGCCTCCAGCGGACAGGCCCTGGCAGGAGTCATTGGGCCGTTGATCGAAGTGCCTGCCCTCATCGGCCTCGTTTATGTATCCCTGGCTTTGCGCCGTCGGTACCCCCATCAGGAGGTGTCTTCATGACCGCCCCTCGCCCCTGTGTGGTATTTATTTGCGTGAAAAACGCTGGCAAATCTCAGATGGCTGCTGCTTTGGCTCGCGTGTATTCCAACGGACGAGTGATCGTCCAGTCAGCCGGAACACAACCTGGCCAGGGACTTAACCGGGCCTCGGAAGCATCTGTGGCCGAGGTGGGAGCCTCGTTCGACGGCGAATATCCCAAAGCTATAGACGCGAAGCTGCTCCGGGAGGCTAATCGGATCATCATTATCGGCACCGAAGCTCATATTGAACCTGTTGAAGGTATGACAGGTTCAATACAGAGATGGGAGACTGTTGAGCCTTCTCGCCAGGGCATTGAAGGCCAGGAGCGCATGCGATTGATTCGTGACGATATCGCCCAGCGAGTTCAAGCACTCCTGGCAGAGCTTGCGATGGACTAAGTCCTACGGACAGGGCTCACTTATCTATCGGTGGGCCCTGTCGACGAAGCGCATCGGTAAAGGTCACACCTCTCTTGAATTGTGCTACATCTAGCGCCCGGAAGTCGGTCGGCCCAGTTGTCACTTCCCCTTATTGCGTCGTTGCTTCGGTGGCTTCAACCGCTCCCAGACTTCCGGGTCCGGTGCGGTCCACTTGGGTGGTCCGATGAAGACGACAGACAGGTGCGGTTTTGGTGCGTTCAGGGTTCTTCCTTTGCTAGTCGAACAGTGCGGTTGCGGCCCGAGTGATCCAGAACAGGAGGAAGTAGATCACCGAAACATAGGCAATCCAGAAGCGGACCTGCCCCATTCGGCCGATCACGGGGATGATGGCCAGTACCGCAGATAACATCCGCGCCAATCTCATGATGAGGCGATGTACACCTGCCCCGACTTTTCTGATCGCACCCCAGACAGCTTGTCCGGGAGGAGTGGGTGAGGGCGGCGCCTTGGTTGGCTGATGATACTCGGTCATGGTGACCACTCCCCTGCTGTTTTTGTGAGGCTCTTCTTGTCCAACCCTTGCTAACCGCCGTTCTGTCCGTGCAAGCTAACCTAAGCTGAACCTAGCTAGACTCAACCTAGCTAATCTAACGTTAGCTGAGTCTGGCTATCTATTTTATGAACGGCACATCTCTGCCGTATCGCTGTTCGAGTCCTTCGTAGAGCACGTCCCGTAGGAGCTTTTGCTTGCTGACACCCGCTGCTTTGGCTGCTTTGTCGATCAGGTTCTTGTGCTCTTCGTTGCCGTAGATCGGCATCAATGACCTTTTCGGCCCCTGTTTCTCTCGGTGTTCAAGGCGTTCTTCGACGCTCATCAAGGCTGCGTCGGCCTCCTGTTCCCATTTCTTAGCTGGTGCTTCTAGGTAGTCTTCGTCTGAGATTGGCTCGGTGCGGGCTTGCTGTGGCTCACGCTTTTTAACCATTGATGTACTCCTCGACTTCGCGGGCGAGATTCTGGATCTCCCCCTTCGCTTTGCTGTCCTTGCCTTCAATAACGCCCAGACCCTCACTCATTGCCGTCTGGTAGGCCTTCCGCAGGTAGATAACTGTCTCGGCCATGTCGTAGTAGTCCCCCAGTGCTGCTTTGGTCTCTGAGATCTCAGCGGCAAACGCGTTGGTCGGCGCCTGGGTCAAAACTGCGCATGCTTTCAGGGCCGGGTTGCGATCTTGTGCGTCCTGGATCAGTTCTCTCATTTTCAGAGCTTCATCAACGTCAGCCTGAGAAGTGCGGACCGGAACCAACAGTGCATCCACGGCAACGGCTGCTGTCCTCGTTTCGCGTGTGTCGGCGCCGGGGGCATCGACAATGACCGCATCGTATGCTTCGCCCAATTCTTCGATGGTTCCGGAGAGGTTGCCACCTTTGCGAATGACTGTCAGGGGAGGCACATCGTGTTCCTCCCGGTCGTTAGCCCACGTGCTTGCGGTGGTGACCGTCGCGTCGATCTCGATCAACAGTGTCTTATAACCGAGTCGTTGATATTCAACGGCGAGGTTTGTCGCCATCGTGGACTTGCCGGGCCCCCCTTTGTTGGAGGAGATGAGCAGTTTCATTTGGTGCTCCTTTACGTAAGCTCGACTAACTCTAGTCTAGATTAGCTAAGCTAGGCCTGTCTAGGCTGACGTTAGGTCAGCTGACGTTAGTTCGGCGACCGCGGGTACCGGTTGCGGCCTGCCCTGCGGTCTCGAAAAGCTCTGGGTGTTGGTGCCGTGCGGTTTGTTCGCTGCCGCAGCGGATGATGGCTGTCTTCCTTCGCACGGCGATACGGGCGGGGGAGTCCTTGGCAGCTGAGGCCCGTTGGCGTCGTTCAGCGTCGGCCTGAGCTTGTTGCCGGTCTTGTTCTGCCTTTCGGGCTGCATCAGCTTGGGCTTTGATTCTCGACGGTGCTGTGACCGGTTGGGAGTCTTTCAGCCAGGCTTTTAGTCGCAGCCGGAGCCAGGCTTGGACAGAACGCATCCCGCCGGATCCGCTGGTCTCGTACCTGCTGCCGTCGGGGCGGGCCTCTAGGGCGTGGAGGATGTCGGCGACCTGCCATCCGGCCTGGAAGAACCGGGTCGTCTCGGCCAAGATCGGTTTCAGGGCGATACGTCGTAGATCGGCGGGGGAGTGATGCTGTAGGCAGCGGGCCAGGTGCTTGAGCTGAGTATTCTCGGGCTTGCTGCCGTGGCCTGCGGTCAGCTGCTGCCGTTTCGCCTCTAAGGAAGCACGGTGCCGAAGCGCGTAGCGGGCGTAGGCGCGAGCACACAGGGTTTGGTAGCTGATTTTTTTGGTCCCGGTCTTAACCCAGGAAGTCTTACTCTCCCTTACGGGAGAGGGGGTGCAATGAACGCTTTCAGAGTCGATGAGATCTGGGTTGCCGAAGAGTTTGTGGTTCGGGTCGGGGATGGTGAAGGTGTAGACCGGAGCGAGATTGGCCGTGGGTTGGCCTTTGGGTGCGTAGCGGGCAGAGCGGCCGGACGCGATGGAGGCCAGCAACCCGAAGAAGCGGAGGCGGAAGACCCAGTAGTCAATGGTTCGACGGCTGAGCCGGAAGTGGTCCATCGCCGCCTGACGGGTGAATGAGACCGTCATGGTCTTGGGGTTGTTTTGGTTGATCAACCACTTCACAAATGCCTTCAGCGGGCGGCGTGTCCGGCGGGGGAGCTTAGAGACGACAGGGTGGCTCTTGAAAGCCCGGAGCCATTTGCCCGCGTTGCGCGCCAAAAGCACGCCTTCGCGATGAGCTGCCTGTGCCCTGGTCAGGGGGGATCTCTCCCAATCTTTACCAGCGTTACGCGGTCGCGAGGTATAGGCAGCCTTCGCCCTGCGGGATCGAGCAAGTGTCTCTGGGCTGCGCTTGGACCGCGTGGCGAAAGAGACGTCACGAGTGGTGGTGCTTGTGGGGGAAGTTGCTACACTAGACATAGCGCACCTCCCTTGGCGGGGGTTGCAACATATAGATCAGCTCCGGTTGATCGGTCGAATCCCGGCGTAGATTGCCGTCCCGCGGGATTCAAAGGCTTCGGTGACCCTCTTCGCAGAGGGTCACCGTCTTTTTAAGTTGTGGTCTCGTCTAGGTTCGTGATCGGCAGCTGGCGGCCTGAGTGCCCCGTGTCTCGCGCGACGAGCTCTGCGAGATACACGGACTTCGTAACACCGAGAGCGAACGCCTTATCCTTCGCGGCCTTCTGGAGTTCGGGGCGCATCTGGAGGTTAAACCCCTTGAACTCTCCTGACTTCTGCCGTACTGGTCGCTTGCTCATGCATTTAACCTACACGAGTTGTACAGCAGTTGCGAGAGGCGAGGTAGCTGTGTCGTACAGGTATACAGCTTTACAGTTATACGGTTGAGACTCCGCCATATGCAGCGGGCCGTCCGGCCCACCACTTCCTCGTCGAGATGAGATGATCGTGAGCATTTCTGCCAGTGTGTTCGATCAGTGGATCGGCGCGCTCAATGGTGAATCAGCGCTTTCGATGCGGCAGATCGGCAAGATGTCCGGGGTCTCGTCCGGGCACCTTTCGGTTTCCCGCACCCGCGGTGTGATGCCCCCTGCCGCTGTTTTCGGTGTCGCCCAAGCCTATGGTCTTGATCCTCTGGAAGAGATCGCTCGATTTCCTGGCTTCGAGATTGCCTGGCCTGCCCCGTCGGAGGAGACCCCGATCCAAGAATTGGATGGTGATCTGTTGCGCCGCGGTGATCAGCTTGTTCGTGTCCAGGATCGGCCTGTCCCCGGCGAGCCCGTTGTCGCGTTCAACGATGGAAAACGTCTGCGGCTGATATACGAGGGTTTCTTCGGTGTCTCGGTAGCCACCCATGAGTTCACTGCCGGAGTACTGTGTGCCGTCCGTCGAGGCACAGACGAGGTTGCCCGAACGCAACCACCGGAGGACCAAGACTGAGAAACTGCTGCCGTAGGGGCGTCGTCACTGTCTTCTAGCGGCGGCGCCCCTACGGTGTTGTTATGTGGATGCTGTCCTCAAAGTTTTCGGGACTGAGACTGTTTGGCCTCATCTTGCAGAGCTGCTGGACGGGCCGTATTGCTCCTGGAGACGCGGTTATTGCTCTTGGCCCATGCCTGAGCGGCCTGGGCGAAATCACGGTTCTTCCGGGCGACATCGGTTGGACGAGTTCCCATTTGCAGCCGGGTCATGTCCTGGTTTCGCTGCCGGTCGAGCTTGTCCTGATTAACCTCTCCGTCCTTACCCGGTCTCGCGATGCGCGTAGCCGGGTTGTCTTCTCTGACCTCGGCGTAGGAGTCATAGGCTTCTTGGGTGGACTGGTGGGCGGTCTCTAGTGTCTGCCCGGTCTCTTGAGCTCGCTGGTGGGCGCTGTTCAAGTCCTCGTCGGCCTCGTCCAGGGCTGTCTTCTGCGCGGAGTAAGTATCGTCCTTCTCGAGCCAGTCCTGGTTGTAGGCAGCGTCGGGATCATCGAAGCCGTACTTGGTCTTGAACTTCTCGCGTTCTTCTTCCAGGTCTTTGGTTCGGGAGCCACGGTTGAAGAAGTTCGCTTCTTCCAGATCCTGTTCGGCACGAGCGACTGGGGCGTAGTCGCGGTTGACCTGACCTTGCAAGTCATCGGCGATGGTATCGAGCTTGTCTTTTTCTTCCTGGACCCGTTGCTGAGCCTGTTCGACGTTCTCTTCGGCGTTTTCGTGTTCGGCTCGTGCGGTTTCTTCTTGCTGCCATGCTGTGATGACCTCGTCCCATTGGGTATCCATGTCCATCAGGGCCTCCTCCCACTTCTTCTGAGCGGCATCGGTTTGGGTGGCGATCTTGGTTTCGGCTTCGGTGGGTGTCTCGGCCGCCGATCGGGTGGCGGTGGCTTCTTCGGCCACGAGGTGGTTCTGGCCTTGACTCTGTCCGGGCCTCTTCGACAGTTCCCCGCGTTTGTGGACCTCGGTCACCTGGGCGGCCAAGTATTGGCCTTCTTCGGAGCGGGCGTACTGCTTCGGAATCGCCTGCTGCTCGGAGTCCGGAATGTTGTACCGGGTCCGGTAGGCGTCAACCTCACCGGCGACGCGGTGCCACTGGGCGGCGTTCCTCTGGTTTGCCGGTATTTCGCCCAGGGCCTCGGCCCAGGCAGGTTTCTCGGCCGCGAGCTGCTTTCCACGCAGCGCGGTGAGATCTCCGACGTCCTGGTGATGTTCCTCCAAGATGGACCGGAGATCCTGGGGTGTGTGCTGCTGGTTCATCCAGAACGTGGGGGCGGTGTGCTCCGAGACGCCGTGCGTCAGTTGTTCACCGGGTGCTTTCTCGTGCTGGTCCGTGGTGGGCAGCAGCGAGTCACGGAGTTCCTTCTCCTGGACCAGTGCATTCTGGATAGTGAAGTTGTGTCCGGAGCGGGGCCTTTCCCCGCGGGCGATTTCCTCAAACTGTTTTTGGGCGGGGGAGGACCACCGGCGGCGGGAGGCTTCCGCATCCATTTCGGCCATCAACCACCGGTACTCGGGCTTGTCGTCATCGCGCATGGTCTCGGCCAGACCAGTGCGCCGCCGATTGAGCTGGTCCGTGGGGACCATCCCGAATTCTCGTTTGTCCCAGTTCGGGTCGTCCAGCTGCTCCCGCTTCGAGTCAGTATCCGTACTGGCCTTGGCGGTTTCGATGAGCCGGTCCAGGTGCTCATCGGTGATGTTCGCCAGCGGCCGCTCGGCGTGGGTATCCCGGATGTTCTCATCCCGGGCTCGTAGGTTCTTGATCCGGTAGTGCAGCACGGCCGCCTCGTCGTCGGCGTCATCGAACCCGCGGGCATCGTGAGCGGTCTTGACCAATGCGGCCGGATCCAGGCCGTGTTCGGTGGCATCGGCCAGCTCATGAGCCAGCGCACCCCAACCGTCGTTGGCCTTGAGCTCGTTCGCCCGCGTCACGCCGAGGGCTTTTCCGGTTACATGCTCCATCGCCTTCTCAGAAGCGTGCACGCTCAAGTTGTTGTAAAGGTCGATCCGCTCGGCAGGGGCCCGGTCCTCAGCTCGAGCACGGAAGGCCAATTCGTGGACGGAAAGATTCGTCTCGTAGGCCTGACTGATGTTCTCGAGCACCTGATCACGGGTCATCTCCGGGCCCGTTTCGACGTAGGCGTGGTTGCCGTATTTTCCTCGCGACAAAGCGACGTAGGCGTCGGACCGTTCGGTGTTCTGGTCCACGACCGCTCGTGCCACATCGACCGTGGCACCCTGGGCGCGGGTGATGGTCGAGGCGTAGCCGAGTTCGACCCATTCGCTGACGTAGCTGGACGGCAAGGTGATTTTGCCGTGGTGGTTCTCGTGCTGGACGGTCAACCGTCCATCGTCGTGGGCATCGAGGACGTTCCACAAGTCGCCGTTCTTGACGAAATCCTTGCCCCTGTTGAGGCCGAGCCGGTGGTTGTTGTTGCGGGTCAGCACCCGGTCGCCGGGATGGATAGTGACGTCGTTGTGGGTGGTGACTGTCTTGGACGGGTCCACGGCACCGGTGCGGATAGCGCGTGCCTGGGCGAGTTCGTTGAGTTCAGCGACGGTGGTGTTGGTCGGGGCCATCATCATGGAGAGCTTCCCGGCCTCGGTATCGCTCACCCAGTCAGCGAAGACCTGCTGGACCATGGTCTCGTGCCCACCGGCCTGGATACGTCCTTGCTCGAGGTACCAGTCGAAGGGCTTGTCTTCGCCTCGAGCCGGAGGCTCGCGTAGGGCCAGGGAAGCGGCTGCTTCTTCCAGGTTGGCCTCGGCCGGGTTGTCGGGGTTGCGGAAGCGGTGGACCTGTTCCAGCCGGGTGCAGCCGGCTTCCCGATCAATCAGGCGTAGCGCACCACCGGCGCCGATCGCGCCGAGCTGCTGGTCATCCCCTATACCACGCACAACAGCCCCGCGCGCCTCGGCCAGGGAGACGAGTTCGGCGAGTTTGGGTGTGGATACCATGCCTACTTCATCGACCAGGAAGACATCACCGGGACGAATCTGTGCGGCCGCGGGGGAGTCTGTGGTCAGGAAGGAATCAATGGTCGCCGCGGTGATTCCGGCATCTTTGGACAGCACGTCGGCAGCAACAGCGGTCGGGGCGAGCCCGTGGACGGTGGCACCCTCGGTGGTCCAGGTGTTGACCATGATCTTTGACGCCGTGGTCTTTCCGGCACCGGCCGGGCCGATACCGAAGGCCACCAGCTTGTCGCTGGTCGCCAATTCGCGCGCGAGGGATTCCTGTCCGGCATCGACGCTGTAGCCCTTCGATGCAGCTTGCTCTTGAGCTTCGCCCAGGGCGGTGTCGAAGCCCTCGTGTGAGGCGGCCGGGATGACCTGACGTGTGGTCGCGGCATCAACCAGGTAGGCCTCGTTGGCGATGATCCCCTCGGAGGTAAACACCTCGCGATTGGCCGAACGGTAGATACTCGTACCGTCGGCACGGAGGAATTCTTTGTCCTGGGGCAGGGGGACGTTCAGTTCAGGTGTCATCGACACGGAGGTGTCGATGACCTGCTCAACGACCTGCTGTTTGAGGTCGGTATCAACGGGGTGACCGCCCATGATGTCGGTGAAATACCGGGTCGCCTCGGCGTTGATGTTCGAGACGCGCCACGTTGAACGCGACTCTTCCAGGCGCGTGATGATGGCGTTGACGTGTTCCTGCTGCGTCATAGCCAGCGACTCAGCAACCTGGACCGAGACGTCATCGGCCCGCTGCGTGGAAGCCTGCTTGAGGTGTTCGTGCAGGTCTTCACCGAGTGGCAAATCAGGGGTGAGACCCTTCGCTTTGGTGGCCCATTGCTGGTTCAGTTCTTCCAGCGAATGCTGGCCCTTCTTCTCCGGACGGGTGGCCAGCGTGGCTTGTTGGGCGAGTTTGTTCCGCTGTGCCGGTGTCGGAGCATGACCGTGCCGTTCAATGAAATCAGCCTCGACCGTCTCCAATGCTTCCTTGATGGAAACAGAGCGTGCGGAGAACTTCGCAACATCGTCACGACTGATCCCGGCAAGCTCCCAAATCTTCTTCCCCCGCTGCTCGGTCGGGGTGAATTCGAGACCCAACTTGGTGTTGATGTGGTGCATGATCCGGGCGTTGTAGAGCTCGCTGGCTGCGACGCCGTGCTGAAAAAGTAGGCGACCGTCGAGGGTTGACCACTTCCCGTCCGCGCCTTTAACCCTGTTGGCGATTACGAGGTGGTCGTGCAGATTCGGGTCCCCGGACCGGGAGTCGTAGTGCCGGAATTTGGTGGCCACTAGTCCCTTGTCGGTGTCGATCTGTTCGCGGCCGTGTTGACCACGCCGAGCGTAGATCGCATGGTCATTCAGGTAATCCACGACGTCGTTGATCGCGGCCTCATGTGCCGACTCGATACCGGTTCGCAGGCTCTCATCACCGAGACCCCAGGCCATCGACACGGACTTGGTGGGGGTGAATACGTGATCGAACCCGGCCACCGACTGCTGACGCGGCTTCGAATGGTTTGCGATGTACGCGGCGATCTCTTCACCGGATCCATCGCGGCCGTGCAACTGGCGGAACTGCTCTCCTGCGACGCGGTTGCGGATCTCTTTGCGCTCCTCAGTATTCGGGGGAGCGTCTTTGGTTTTGAAGTGGCGGCGGTACTGCTCGTCCAGCTCACGAGTGAACTGGTTGTCCGGTTGCGAAGCGTACTCGCCGGGCTTTTTGCCCAGTCGTGTTGCTTCCTGCCAGTCATCATTTCCCTCCGCAACAGCGGATTTGGCAGCGCTGGTTGCTGAGCGTTCTTCGGCTCTCGACATGACGTAGTTGTCGAGGAACGTCTGGTCGTCTCCGCTGGCGATGGCCGCATCGGCGAGATCCAAGTTTCCGTTGGATTCGTGTTTGGAAATCATGCGGTAGAGGGTGGAGCGGTGGATCCCGAGAGCGTTGACGACCTGGGTTTCTCCTCCACCGTTGCGGTATGTCTTCAAGCCTTGCAGAGCTTGTCCAGCGTATTGCTCTCGCTTGGATTCGTATGCCGTCCGGTAGGTCTCCGCGCGGTGTTCTGCGAGCTTTTCCGGGTCCAGGGGTGTATCTCCGGATCCGAACAGTGCATCCATTTGTTCCTCGGTCACGGCTTGCCCGGACAGGCCGAAATGCTCGGTTCCTGAACCAATCCACTGGCCCGGTGGCATACCCGTGACTTGGTAATAATCACCGAGCTCATGGTCGGCTGCACGCAGCTGATCCCCGGAGGCCACCTCGTTGGTGTAGTAGAGGTGCCCGTCCCCGGTGGAGAGCTTGTGCACGGTCATCATGGCCCCAAGACTATCCGAGATTTCGGGGGTATTCGAGGCAATGTCGCACCCTGAGTCACTGAGTGCAAAAGGTGTGACGACAATCTGGAGGAAAAATCGACCGAAGTATGAGGGAGACTTTTGACGATCTGTTGGTGTCCGGGCAGTTCTATGCTGGCCGCGATTTTGCACAAGAGGCCACGATTGTGGGCAGGTGCCGTGCACATGATCGGAGGAGGAACGGGGGAGAGCTTGTGTGCGGGAACTATCCAGCATTCGTGAGCTGTGCACATGAGATCAGCCTGCTCGACTGAGGGACGAAGAAGAATCTGGCAGGCTGATCTCATGTGCACAGCGTGCCGACTGTGTAAAATCGAAACCACCCCGCCGGGGCATGATGAAACCTTTTGCAGCCGTACCCCGGCGGGTCCTTGTTTTTCAGTGGTGAGCGCTAGGGATATGGGAGGTTCCACATGGCTGGGACGAAACGGAAGTCAGCGACGAAGACAGCTGCACGCGAACGAGCCAAAGCCGCCGCGGAAGCCTCCATCAAGAAGGAACGGCGGCTACTGGATAAGGCCGAAGCGTTCTTCTTGGAGACCTTCGACTTTGAGAAGAAACGCCAGGCCCTTAAGGACAAGATCGACAGGCTCCAGGGTGAGCTCGCTTCTCTGGATCCGGTCACCGCACGCGCAGGTCAACTTGTGCTGTCCATGAAAGACGAAGGCCTGACGAACAAAGAAATTGGTGAACGTCTGCAGCTCTCACCGCAAGAGGTGCGTTCGTTCCTGCTGGCCGGTGAACGCAACGCTGATGATGACAAGGGCGACACAGAACGACCGGGTCAGAACAACGACCAGCACACCACGAGCACCAGTGGTTCAGAAGAGGGTGCCTTGACCTCTGGCCAGTCCTAACATCATCGTTTTGATCGCTTGATGGTCATAGCCCTGGTCTCGGATCAGGTCACGTAGTGCCCGGGAGCGGCGGCCCCGATCGGCAGGTGTCTGGTGGCGGAAGAACGCTGCGGCGAACTGGAGATTATGCCGCCCCCGCGAAGCCCGATCGATCATGTTCGACTCCCTCGTCCCGAGATAAACATGCGAACCTCCGCCCGGTTCGACCCGGACACAGATCGGGTTATCACAGACATGGCAAGCCTCACGGTCGGCGATAGCATCCAGGCCACCATGAACCAGCCCGAGCGCGTAGCGGTGAGCGCGAATCATCTTCTGCCGCCCGACCTCCGGGGTGGTCCAGAATCTCCCGTAGCCGTCATCTCCGATGGCCCCGGTCCATATCCAACAATCGGCTGGATCCGGGCCTTTGGCGACCTTCGACCAGAAGCGCTTCTGTTCATCGCTCATGCCTCGACTCTAGCGGCACGTATGAGGGCGTCACAGGAGAGATTCTGGGAGCTATTTCTGAGGTGTGTCGCGTGAGGTGATCTCCGATGAGATCTGGCCCGTGATCGGTCCGCTGTTCCCGCCAGCGAAGACGAGAGGACGCCCGCCGGTCGATCGCCGGATCGTGGGGGAAGCGGTGGCGTGACGGTTCCGGACCGAAGCGCCGTGGCGAGACTCGCCTGAGCGGTTCGGCAACTGGAACACGGTGACCTACAACGGCCGCAACGTCGTTGAACGCTGTTTCGCCCTCGCCATACAATGGCGAGTTTTGGCCACCCGCTACGACAAGTTCGCCATCACCCACCGTGCTGCCGTGGTCATGTCAGCCCGAATCACCTGACATGACGTAGCGGCCGGGCTTGCTTATGGCTCTATCAAAGTGAGCAGCCTGCGGGGAGTATCGACCAGGATTTGGGTGATGTTTCGCTGATCTACGCCGCGTTGTCGGAGGGCTGGCACTGCGATTTCGTGTACCCCGAGCAGGCCGGCCCCGCCCCATTCTTGGAGGTCGAACTTGGTGAAGAGGTCGTGTGAGAGGAGTAGCTGATCGCCAAAACCGTCCTGCACCAGTGCCGCGACTGCGGACATCGTGGTCTCTAACGGCCATTCGCGCTTCCCGATCAGGTCGAACTCGAGAGTCACCCCTCGCTCCAAGAAGCTCGTGGCTGTGCTCCGCAGGATTTGCCAGTTGTCGTCGACGGCGGTTACGTGACCAACGATAACCCTCGTCAAGTCCGGTTGTTCTTCTGCAATGAGATCCAATGCCTGGTGCAGCTCGCCTGGGGCTCGTCGTCCGAAAGTGTCGGTATGCAGCGAGAGGGCCGCACCGGAAACGGCACTAGTTCGGGCCGCAGCGCGAAGTATGCGGGCGTTCGCATTCTCGGACCCGTTGGTGAAGAGCCGGTCAGCTGGCGTCTCACCGACGATCCCTGCCCGAATATCGGTGCCATCCATCCCCACTTGGATGTCGTCGAGCATCCTTCGATGCAGCGTTGCTGCGGAGCATTCGTCGATCTCGGGAGGATGCCACGCCTCGGTGTAGTACGAGGTTCCGACTATGATATTTAGCCCCGTAGCGCGTGCGAGCAAAGCCACCGCTCGCGGGTCCCGGCGTGGCTCGATCGGCGGAAAATCGACGACGGTGCCGCCGCTCGCGGAGGCGAACGCCCGCAGCTCGGGCAGAACATCTTCGGGGGATAGGGAATTAGCGTCCATGGTCCGCAGGGCCGAGGCCGGGGCGCGTAGTGTCTCCAGCGTCTCCGCTGTGACCGGAGCGTGCCACGTCGCCAGCTCGTCGGGCGTCGAAGGCGGCGTGCCGAGCCCGCCTCGACGCCATCGTTCACGGTCATGGAGATCAATCCAGGTGCGGAGTACCAGGTGCTCGTGCATGAGCGTCACGCCGAGGGCTTCGGGCGCGACTGGGCCGAGCACCGTGTTCACCTGCCCGGCGATGGGCTCTGAGAAGGTGGCGGAAGAGTGGGTTGTCATCTATGTTCTCCACGTTGGTAGCGCGCGGTAAGTGCACGTGGGTGTGCGAAACCGAACGAGTTTCCTTTCGAGCAGTTTCGCCCCGTGCTTTTGAGCTGCCTTGGCCCCGTCCGACTCCTACGTCATGAGTCGACTCTCTCATGACGTATTGTCTCGCTGCTCCGTAGCCCAGAGCAGTGTCGCTGCGAGGCAGAGCGCTGCGTGGTGGGCGTGTACATCTCCCACGGCTCCAAGCAGGATATCGGGGGCCAGAGCATTGGATCAGCTTCCCCTCTTATCCAGTCGACACGCGTTTCTCGGCTGAGGGCGTTGCGGGCACTTAAGCCGTCGATGCGCCGGCGATCGCTAAGGTCTAGCGCCTTTGCTCGCGACTCAAAAAGGTACGGGAAACCCATCGCTGTAGTTGCTACCGAGCTTCCTCACCGCAGGGAACATATTGCTCTTTGATCGCTGCCGTTCTCCAGAATCAGACATCAGCAGGTTGCATACACCTGTTTGAGTAGGTTCTGGAGAACGGCGGTTGCCTGTGCTCACCGGGATAAGGGGACAGAACCGCTACGGTCTGCAGACGAAACCTATTAGCCTCGCCGGACGACCCGATCAGTAGGATAAGAGCCCGAGATTCTGACCTAATATTCTGCGGCTACGACTCTATTCTGCAATGGTGACGAGGCTGGCAACTGAGGCAACGAGCATAGATCGTTGACGCTTCAACCGTTCAGGTGACCAGGGATCCTCCGGGGAATGGACCTTGAGCGCCGGAGAGGCATATTGCCATGACGTGACTTGCCCCAATAGCAATGCGAGAACATCGACTGCCACGCCACCGAACCTCTCCGAGAGGGCTTCTATCTTCGGTTCGTACGCAGCGACCTCGTCAGCGGAAGCATCTGGGCGTTCCAACCCAGCCCAGGAAGTCAGCCGCAGAACCTCTGGATGCTCAATTAGGTAGTCGAACAGCGATCCTGCGTACCCAGGGAGATCGTCGACAGTAAACGGGACAGCTTCTGCCATCTCGGACAGTGAAAGTGCCACCACGGTGTCGAACAGTACATCCTTGGGCCCGAAGTGCATGTAGATCGACCGCTTGTTGATATTGCCTGCTTCGGCGATCCGGTCCACACGAGCACCCGCTAGGCCGTGCTCAGCAAACTCGTGCCGAGCGGCATCCAAGATCCTGCGCTTGGTATCGGCGGCGTTAGGAGGCATAAGCCCCATCCTAGCTGTAACCAACTAGTTATTGACAAGGGTCTTCATAGGTGTGACGATGACATGAATAAGTATCCAGATAGTTACCTTTAGGAGTTGTCATGCCGCAGAAAACACTCATAACCGGTGCCAGTAGCGGATTCGGACGTGGAACGGCACTTGAACTCGCCCGCCAGGGCCAAGAGGTCATCGCCGCGGCTGAAACTTGGCCACAAGTACGAAGCCTGCGCGAAGACGCACGCGCTGCTGAGGTTGATCTGACCGTCATCAAACTCAATCTGCGCGACGACATCGATATCTCACACGCCGCGAGTTTCGACGTCGACACACTCGTCCTCAATGCTGGTGTCATGGAAGGCGGAGCTGTCGTCGATATCCCCCTCCAGCGAGTTCGCGAGTCCTTCGATATCAACGTGTTCGGCCATCTCGAGCTGGTACAAGCCATCGCCCCCAAGATGATTCAGCGTCGGCAGGGAAGAATCGTGTGGACTTCTTCAATGGGCGGCATCCTCGTCGTTCCGTTCCTCGGGGCGTACTGCGCCACCAAACACGCTATCGAAGCCCTTGCCGGATCAATGAAGGCCGAACTCGAGCCCTTCGGAATCAAGGTAGCCACTGTGAACCCTGGCGTGTTCAACACCGGGTTCAATGACACCGGCGCTGAAAGCTACGTGCAGTGGTACGACCCCGACACCGCGCAGGTCCCCATGCCAGATTTTGGGCCATCACTGGCTGATCAAGCCGACCCGCAGGAGATGATTGAGGCGATGGTCGAAACGATCGTGTCCGAGGACCCCGACTATCGGACCATGCGCCCGCAGGAAACTATTGCCGCTGCCAAGCAGTGGCAGGAAACCGAGTGGACCCAGAAGGCCTAACCACTAGCGAGCACGAAGGAGCAGCAACTATGTCACAACCTACGATCCCCCTTGAATCAGCCACTCAAGTTGTTAATACAGGGAAACACAAGGCCCAGGAACTCGGGCTGAGCGCAGTATTCGCAGTTCTCGATGCTGGCGCAAATCTCGTCTCTTTTGAGCGCATGGACGGAGCATGGCTTGCTTCCAATGATCTTGCTACAGCGAAAGCACGGACCTCGGTGATGTTCGAGATGCCGAGCGAAACTCTGAACGCGCCCGTGCAGTTAGGTGAGCCCCTCGCCCACTTCGATCACACTAACGGGGGCTTACTCCTCATGGGAGGCGGCGTGCCCATCACCGACGCGGAGGGGACCCTGCTTGGTGCACTCGGTGTCTCTGGCGGGACACCAGAACAGGATGCCGAGATAGCGCGCACGGCTGTGGGTTGATATATGGATTTATGTTGCTCTCGTGGACTCCGCGATAGGTTCACATCCCGCGGGCATAGCCGTCTGCTGAGTACTCGTGCTGGTTGCTCCGGTCACGAATTCCGTGAGTAGCGGCAAATTTCCGGCGGACGATGGCGCCTTCGGTCGATTAAGCACTACCTTATGTGGTTTCACAGCCGAACTCCGCCTACACGGCAGGGTGCTGATGGCGCCATTGGCTTTAGGCGAAGAGTTCTCCGACCTGGTGGGCGCTGGAGTTGGCCAGTCGTTTCCTCGAATGGTCGTAACGACGGGTCGTGCGTGGGTCCGCATGGCCCAATGAGTCCTGCAAGTGATGCAAAGGTACTCCTAGCTCAAGAGCCAGCGTCGCGTGGGTGTGGCGTAGCACGTGGGAGCTGATGGGTTTGGTGATCCCGGCGGTTCGGGCCAGGCGTGCCAGAGTGGTGTGGACATTTGCCCGTGCCCAGGGGCGGCCGGTGCTGGTGGTAAAGATCAGCCGCTCGGGTTCGGTTCCACGGGCGAGTTCGGTGCCGGTGGTCCCAGTCAGTACCCGCAGGGCGGCCACCGTGTGTTCAGGCAAATACACCAGGGCTTTTTTGCCGCCTTTACGGCGGATCACTAGCCGGTCTGCTCCGAGTCCGGAAACCCTGGTAGACAGGGCTTCGCTGACCCGCACTCCGGTGGTCAGCAGGAGATCAACTAGCGCGTAGGCCCGGACCGAGTCGGTCTCGGCGGTTTCCAGTAATCGCATGGCTTCGCGCCGGGACAAGGCGGTGGTGGTCTGGTCCTGGTCGATGGACGGACGGCGAACGAATTCGGCCGGATTTTTTTCGAGGGCATCGACGGTCAGGGCGTATTTATACAGCGCCGAGATGGCTGCGATCCGCCGAGCCAAGGTGGTGTCCGCATCGCCGGCAGCTGTTCGGATCCGAGCGAAGACATCGATATGGGCTCGGGTCACCGTCAGTAGATCCAGACCGGTCTCATCCAGGAAGGTACAAAAAACTATCACGTCCCGCCGGTACGAAGCCTGCGTATTTGCTGAGGCGTAGGAGGCCAGCCAGGCACCCAGCAAGGTGCCGTGGCGGGTTGCGTTCGCTAGGGGCAGGTTTCTGGAGCTGATCGCACTCATCGCTGGCCTCCTCAATAAGGGCGTTCCGAAGACCCCAATTTATAACATAATAGATATTATGTTATAGACCAGAGGTTCGGATACCATCATCACCCGGGAGGCCCGAGTTGAGCCAGGTTGACTCCAGAAGCTAGAGCGGATCGAACAACCCATCGAATGGTTCGACTCTGCTGCTGAGCGAGGAATCCAAGCGGTTGACCTAGCGGTCTACATGTATCGACGTGTCGCCGAACCAGGCCCAAAGGAAAACCCGAGGGCTAAACGAGCAGCTCGAACAATCATGCGAGAGCTGGGGCCACTGTATTCGGCGCGAAAATGGGTGCCTTAAAAAGCTCGGAGGCCCTATCGAGGCCTCCGGCAGACAACGCACCGGGAACCGGTTCGTCATACTTCCATGATACTGACCGTCAGGGAATAATGTCCAGGCGGCCCGAAAGAGGGCCCCGGTCCGGGGGGGGGTCATGACCCTGTTTACGAATGCGCCCATGGAAGATTAGCTTTGGGGCGAGAAAGTACCATCATAACGACTTCCGCTGAGCTACTCAGCTTTGAGCTCATCTTCAACGACCCATTTATGGTTAGTCATGGTCATCCCGTCGCTGGTGTAGGTGACCATATAAACCGTCTGATCCGTGGACGAGGCGATATTGCCTTTCGCACCGGCCATGCCCTTCATGTGATCGGCTTCAATCGTGACTGGAGTCCCGTCGGGCAAGCGTTCTGATCCAGCATCCTGGAGTTCTTGCTGTACGACCCACTTATGGTCTTTGACCATCGACCCGCCGTCAGTGGGCTGGTAGTCCACCGCGTACGTGTTAGTCGCAAAGGCCCCGGTGATCTCTGCTTCAGCGTCTTTCATCCCAGACATGTGATCCGCGGTGAGAATGACATGACTACCCACCGGAAAACGCGGATTTTCCGCTGAGGCAAGACCAGCAGGAGCAGGTCCGCCGTCCATGTCATGCATACCGTCCATATTCCCGCTGGAACTGGCAGAGGCAGAGGGTGAAGCGGAGGAAGAGTCGTCTGTGTTTGCAGAAGAACATGCAGTGGCTGATGCCAGGACGAGGACTGCCAGAGAGCCGACAACGGTGACGGAATGGCGCATGATTGCGTCCTTTCTTATCTGGATGTGCAGGGAACTTCCCTGCTGTATCGGTGAAAGTTCTGGGGTCCGAAGTCTTGTCTAGATCCAGGCTCCGAGAGAGGCGATCAGCCCGCCTAGTAGAAAAGCTGAGATGGCATAAGCCAGCGGTCTGTTATCCATCGGCCCGCCCCCGGTGGCGTGATGGGTGATGGCATGGCCCTTGCCGCGAGCCAGCAAGACCTTGTTGACCGGGAAAGCTGCGGCATAGGCGATGATCAAGGACAACGTCATCGAAGCCCAGAACAACGTGTCGACCAGCCCGGCGTTCATCGCTCCGGGCACAACCCACATGACAAGATTGTCCACAATCTCCATTGTGGCGATAGAGACCGTATCGGCGGCAAGTACCAGCTTGAACGCAGTCCGGGCAGGTACTCGGGCCCGCAGCAATGGCGTTGCCGAGAGCGTGTAGCCGAACACGAATGACAAGACGATCGCCATGATTGTGCTCGCTGTGTTGCCCCACCCGGCGGCAGTGGCCCAAATCAGTCCTGCGAGCTCACCGATGGAACAACCAGTCAGGCAATGAAGGGTAGCACTGGCAGCCATCGAGGACATGTCATGCCCTGAATCATGGTTTCGATGCTCCAAATCGGCGTGCATAATCACACCATACTATACCCTCTGGGGGTATACGAAGGTTGTGGCAACGGTCGCATGCACAGGTCTTTTGGACACTGTCAGTTTCAGAAGCTGGCTGCACAACCCGCGCCACGACTGGTGTCGAAGTGCAGTCGCCTTCTGAAACTGACAGTTGCGTCTCGGGATGTCTTATAAACGGTCAATTATGCACCGCTATGCAATCGAGCCCACCAGCAACGGACCACGAGAACAAGTGTTTATACAACAACTGTTGCATAATAACTCTTGTGGAGTATGGTGTGTGCTATGTCGCAGTCTTCGAATCTTCACCGCACCAGTCAGATGCGGGTACTGGCCCACCCCACCCGCCTTCGACTCTTGGCCCTATTGCGGGAGCTGGGACCACAAACAGCGGCTCATCTGGCCAAACACGTCGACGAAGCCGCGGGCACGCTGAGCTACCACCTCGCCAAACTGGCCGAGGAAGGCTTCATCGAACCCGCCCCCGAAGCAGGTACGGATGCCCGACAGAGATGGTGGAGAGCCAGCAACGAAAAGACAAGTTGGACCAACGCTGAATTCTCAAACGACCCCGAAAAGCTCTCCGCACAAAAGGACATGTATAGGTTAGTTTTCCAGTACTACAGCCAGCAATTCGATACATACCTCGATCAAACCGTCACCCTCACCGACGATTGGGTCAACTCCGGATTCGCTACTGACCGTCATTTCCACCTGACGTCGCAGCAACTCCAAGAACTCAATACAGAAATACAGGCCTTGGAACAACGGTGGCTTGAAATCAGTGCCCTGAACAACGGACACGACGACGCAGCCGCAGTCTTCTTCCTTGCACAGGGCTATCGGCAACCGTGAGACCCCAAGGCCCTTCACCGTCGATTCCGGATCAACCGAACGCCGCTGGGTCTCTCAACATCGCCAGGTGGTTGACCGGGTTTGGTCTGGGGCTGGTTGGGGATCAAGTTTTCTACCTGGCCTTGGCCTGGACTGCGGCTCAAATGACCAGCCCGACGATGGCAGGGTTGATCGTCGGTATTGGAGCAGCCCCTCGGGCTGCGTTCCTTCTATTCGGTGGAGCGGTATCTGATCGTTTCGGCCCTCGACCAGTCGCACTTGTTTCAGATGCGGCACGCTTGTTGACCATGCTCGCCTTCGGGACCCTCGCTATCACCTCAGCAGGAACCGTGCCGGCGCTGATCATCCTCGCACTTGTTTTCGGCTTTATCGATGCCTTCTTTCTTCCCGCTGTCGGAGCGCTTCCGACCCGGATCGTAGCTCAAGAACACCTGGCACGCGCGCAAGCCATCCGCTCGGCAGTGCAACGAATTTCCACCGTGGTAGGACCGCCCTTGGGCGGCTACCTCCTGAGCACCTTCGGCTTCGCTACCGCAATATTGGCCAACGTCGTATTATTCACTGGGTCATGCACAGCTTTATATTTCACTCGAGAACTCCCACAGGAGAATCTCGATGATAATGATCCGGCTGAAGTAGGCCTCGTCCAAGAGGCTTGGCAAGGAATTCGATACGCCTTGAGCGACCCTGGCCTGAGAGCCATGCTCATCCTGATCACTATTGCGGAGTCCGCCTATACCGGACCATTCACGACTGGACTGACGCTGTTAGCACGTGAATCCCACTGGCAAGCCAGCGAGGCCGGGACGATCCTGGCGTTCTTCGGCGGCGGCGCCTGCATTTCAGCACTGGGCTTGACCGTCCTTAAAGCAGGTTCAAGAGCTGGTACATTGTCGTTGGTCTCAATCGTGGCCACGGGCCCCGCCGTTGCAGCCATAGCGCTATCGGCCAGCCATGTGCAGGCTGCCCTGTCTGCATCCGTAGCTGGAATATTTTCCGGGATCAGTGCCACCCTGCTGGTTGCACTGTTCCTGACGCGGGCTGACCCCTCCCGCGCCGGACGAGTCATGGCTGCCTTGAACCTGGCTACCCTGGGCGCTGCGCCTGCCTCGTACTTCTTCTCCGGACTGATTGCCAGCTCTTTCTCACCGGCAGCAGTGTTCATGATAGCCGGGGCGCTGCTCTGTTTCAGCGGCGTCCTGGGGCTCATTTCGCCAACCATGCGGAACCAACGATTCTAGCCATCGCCCCACGCGGAGGAACTGACTGATCCCGAACGGCAACCACGCACTGGGAGGCCGTCAACATCAATATTGCTTCGCTTACGCCAAGCCGGACCAGCTTTCTCCATGAGCGGTGACGACTTGTTCGGTCATCGAGACACGGCCGTAGCCACTCAACATGCACCGAATAACCCACCGTACCCGGGCCTCTATACGGCCGAGCCATACGAGAATTCAGGAACCGCTAAATCTAGCGGCGCCCCAATCCGCCCGAAGGCCTCCTCGGAGCGTCCCAGTGAGGGACGGTAGCGTCGGACCCTTGGTGGTGCCTGGTTCGACCAGTTGCTTCAGGTGCCAGGGATTCGATATGCACGACATCGCAGATGCCCCCGATGCTGTACGCGAGCATAACGATCGTCGGTGTGCTCCATCGTTCGGCCCTTTGATCGCCTCCACAGCCGCGCTACATGCAAACCAGATTGTGCAGTATCTCTCAGAATCCGAGACACCTGTCATCACTGAGCAACAGATCAGAATCAACTTCAGCACAATGGAACTCGAGCACCTTGATCGTAGCTCGACTGGCCGCTGCCTGACATGCAACCAGGGAGGAGTGCTTAGATGACTTCGCAAAACGCCGAGTACTACGACAATCAGGACCTGGCGGACTACTTCGAGCAACAGGAGGACTTCGAGGCCGACAAGCCGTTCTACCTCGAACTCCTGGGAGATGAACCGCAACGCGTCTTAGAGGTCGGATCAGGCACCGGCAGGTTAGCGCGAGTACTCAGTCGGGCAGGACATGCCGTGATAGGGGTGGAGCAGTCCTCCCACATGATCGAGGTAGCCGAGCGATACCTAAACGACGAGGACATAGAACCGGGGCAGCGACCAACTTACCTGCACAGAGACATCCTCTCCGGTTCACCCCCAGGAGAAGATTTCGACTTTGTTCTCGTCCCCGAGTACACCTTCGGCGGATTCCTCGACAGAACATCCCAGGACAAGGCGCTTCGATACTGCCACACCGCTTTGAAGCGCGGCGGCACTTTGGTTCTGCACCTGTACCTGCCCAATCCTGCATACTTCGCGGCGTTGAGACTGGGACATGTGGGCAACGCCGTGCGCGAGGAAGTGGGAACTCTGCATCTCGACGACGCCGGCGAGCAGGTGGCCATCACCAAGACTAACCACTATTCTCGGGTGACCGGTGAAGTCAGTAGCGAAGTCTTCTACGATCTGGTTCAGAGCGACGGCACCGTCCGGCGATCCATCCGCCACGTCGCCAGCCATGCCTTCACACCCTTAGAAATAAGCCTCCTACTGGAAAACTGCGGCTTCCGGGATATCCACATGTACGGAGATTTCGACGGAGGACCTCTAGCTGAGGACAGTCATGAACTAATCGTCACAGCCCGGCGGGGTGTGTAGCTCGTTGAACACCTTTTTTCCGGCCCCTCTTTTCTCCGATGACGCCGTAGCTTATGGACAGTGGCTCAATGGCGGCCGGACCCCGGTCTCGTGGAGTCGAAGCGAAGAAGGGCGCCTGGCTTGTCTGCTGTCCCCCGCGCCGTGGTCATTCTGGATCGGGATCGGTGCTGTTGTGGATGGCTTTTTGCATCCGGTCCTGATCTTCAAGAACCCGGTGCCGGTCATGGACACTCGGCTGTTAGGTGGTGAAACGCCCCAGTCGATCGATGAAGGACTAGGACGCAGACTGGAGCAGCGGTTGCGTGTCCACAACCCAGGTCTGCAAGGCGTTCTGGAACAGTTGCGAACAACACCCGTGGACCGTCTCATCGGCCCTTAACGCGTTGAGCCCATCTGTTTCTTCCAAGATACGGCTAGGTGGCTATGACGGATAAATATTCGTTTTGTGAACGCCCAGTATACGGACCGTCAAACAAGACATCGCATTGTGTGGCAAGAATCTGAAACCCTAGGTGCACGCGCAAATTCCTGCTAGGATTAAATTAATCGTTCGGCCCGCCCCAACCCCGGTTGGGAGCGGGCTGGATCTTTTTAACCTTCCGGAGTTCCATCCATGACCAGGCAGATGAAGGCGACCAAGACAGTTGCCGAACATGTCCACCTCTTGCGATCCCGAGGGATGGAGATTGACGCACCCCTGGCGGAACAGTGGCTCTCCAACGTCAGCTACTACCGACTGTCGGCCTACTGGTATCCAGCCCGGACCTTGGACAGTACAGGGCATCCCGCCGACCGATTCGAACAGGGGACGACGTTCGAAAATGCCACGCTTCTGTATGAAGCAGACCGCAAGCTTCGCACCCTAGTCCATGACGGCATGGAACGAATTGAAATCGCCCTACGAACTCGTCTGGGTGAGCAACTCTGCAAGCAGGATCCCCTCGCTTACACCAACCCATCCAATTTCCGCGAGGATTTCAACCATCCCAAATGGATCGACACAGCCAAGCGACGCATCTCGCGCGCCCTTCCTCACAATGAGGCCATCAAGCATTACAAGCGGGAGTACGGCGATTTTCCCTTTTGGGTCCTTGCCGAAGTCCTCGACTTTGGTGACGCTTCACGCCTCTACGAAGGGCTGCGCGACGAGGATCAACGCGAAATCGCAGATGGACTCGGGTTTAGTATCAACTACGGTGCACTGACGAGGATCCAACGAGCCAAGGCAAGAGAGCAGCATCCGCTCGTGCGGTGGATGCATCAGCTGACCATCATCCGTAATACATGCGCCCATCACGGACGCCTGTGGAACAAATCCTTCACACCTGCAGCTACACCAGCACTTCGAGCGATCCCGGGGCTTGAGCTTCTACCTGAAGGCCAGAGCGAGCGAATCTTTGGAGCCCTTAGTGTGATGGCCTATCTATTACGAGTGGTCTCACCAGGAAGGACTTGGCCCGATAAAGTCACTCAACTTATCGAGACGACATTCCTAACTAATCCCCTGGTAGACCAAGGGAGTCTCGGAATTCCTCCGACCAGATCGCACCATCTGTAAATACGGTCGAATTTGCACGATTCACAACCTAGCTCTCGGAATGACCGTTGAACCGCATGTACATCCCATCGGCATGCATCGAGTTATTGTGACCCTGGCGGCCCGTTGGATCAGTCAAACCTCATACTCACCCTGAGTGCCCGACGATACTGATTGCCTCAGCTGCCGCACCCTCGACCACTCTGTAGTGAACCCAGGTCCCCTTACGTGTAGCTGTAACAAGACCTGCTTCCCTGAGCTTGCGCAGATGGTGAGAGACCGTGGCTTGAGAAACCGCCAGATCCGGCAAGTCACAGACGCAGACCTCAGCGGGTTCTACCCGTCGAATCGCCAGATACAAGCGCAACCGCAACGGATCCGACAGCGCCTTGAAAATTTCCGCAGCCTCTCGAACACGATCCTCCGACGCAATGAGGCTAGAGGACCTGACGGGGACCGAAGGAGCTACTGGAGTGGACATGTCTCTTATTTTGACAAGCATCGAATCAGGAAGCAAAAATCTATTTAGACAAACACCTAAATAGGAGGCGTTGCATGGACCCGTCCACGGAGGATCTTCCGGTCATCGTTCTAGGCGCTGGACCCATCGGCCTAGCCTGCGCAGCTGAACTACGTGGCCGCGATCAGTCCGTCCTGGTACTCGAGCAATCTGATCGTGTTGCCGAAAACGTACATCAATGGGCACACGTGCGCATGTTTTCCCCCTGGGAGGAGCTGGTCTCTGCCGCTG
Organism: Rothia sp. HC945; assembly: GCF_051370785.1. Classification (NCBI taxonomy): domain Bacteria; kingdom Bacillati; phylum Actinomycetota; class Actinomycetes; order Micrococcales; family Micrococcaceae; genus Rothia; species Rothia sp. HC945. The sequence continues at coordinate 24,755 of NZ_JBFCSN010000006.1, forward strand.
GGGTCAAACAACTAGGGGCGCAGTGGAAGCCACCCAAGGCCTCTGTGTACCCCACAGGCCAGCAGTGGGTCAGTCAGTACCTAGATCCACTGGGCCAGGCATTGTCCGACTGGATCAGGTTTGACCGTCGCGTTGTTGGGGTATCCCGCCTAGACCGGGATTTGTTAGTTGAATCAGGTCGAGCCGAACAACCCTTTGTCATACATGCCCGCCGGTCTAATGGGTGTATCGAACGGATCTTGGCTCGTGCGGTGGTTGATACGACCGGGACGTGGCAACGGCCTAGTCCGCTCGGCTCGGAAGGGTACCCGGTTGCAGGAGAAATCGACCATGCGGACCGAATCGTTCACACGATGCCTGATCCTGCTGACCCGTGCTGGGCTGGACAGAAGGTGGCTGTTCTCGGTTCTGGTGCCTCAGCACTGACATCGTTGGTGGCGTTGACCCGCCAGGGTGAAAATGCTGCATCTTCGGTGGTGTGGGCAGTGCGGCGAGGCTCTGTCGATCAGGCTCTCGGCGGCGGAGAAAATGATGAGCTTCCTGCCCGTGCAGCACTGGGAGATAAGGTTCGCCGCGCGATTTCCGACGGGAGGATTACCGTCGTCACCCAGTTCAGGGTAGCTGCAGTTTACTCTGAGGCTGAGGATACGGTAGCTCTGGTCTCCTCAGATGGAGGCACGGTAGAGGGGTTGGACCGGATCGTATGTACGACCGGGTTCCGCCCAGATCATTCTTTTCTCTCCGAGGTCCGCCTGGATCTAGACCGGCAACTAGAAGCTCCTGCCGGTATCGCTGCGGATATTGACCCGAATTGGCATTCTTGTGGATCGGTGCCGGCGCATGGATACCAGTCCTTGGAGCAACCGGATGCAGGCCTGTTCATCGCCGGGATCAAATCGTATGGTCGAGCTCCGTCATTTTTGGCGATGACTGGTTTTGAACAGGTTCGTTCCATTGCTGCCTACCTGGCCGGGGATCTTCAAGCTGCTCAAAGTGTGCAGCTAGACCTCCCGGAGACCGGGGTATGCGGCGGTTCTGGTGATTTCGACGCCGAACCTGAAGCTTGCTGTAACACTTCTGAGGGGAGGGTCTCACGGTGAGCGTTGATTCAGCGACAGGCAGGCGGCTGTCGACCCTGGACAGGTTCCTGCCGGTGTGGATCATTCTGGCCATGGTCGCTGGTCTTGGGTTAGGCCGGTTAGTT
>NZ_JBFCSN010000007.1:0-21902 GCF_051370785.1 Rothia sp. HC945
GTCCTTTCGGTTGCTGAGGGGTTCTGCCTTCCCCTGCGTTGTACTTTTAGTTTAGTCGAACTAAACCAAAAGAGCAACCCTTCGCCCGATTTTTCGTACGCTTTTGGATACATAAAGGGGCCGGGATACCCCGGCCCCTTCGATACTCAATCGGCGCTATTCGACTTCTGGCAGTGGCCAGATTGCCCCGGACTGCGTTTGCCACCCGTGCAGGAAACCCGCCATACCGCGAAGCTCTGCGGGGCTGGCTTCGTCTGCCGCGTCGCCTGCGGCCCACATGTACACGAAGTCGGCCGAGCTGAGCCCGTGCGATTCTCCAGCCTGTTCGCGGCACTCAATGAAGGCCGCCTCGTGCTCGTCAACACACGCGGCGACGGCGGGGTAGACCATCGAGCACATATCGCAGTACATCGCCGGGCGGCGCACGTGCGGGCAGTCCGGCCGTCCTTGCCGTGCGCAGATAAGGCAGATCAAGGCGGGGAGATTCCCGCAGGCGCGGCACTGGTCGTCGCTGTAGGGGTTGGGGTCTTCCTGTTCGCTGGCTGGTCCCACGATTTCGCAGTCACAGTGAAGGCCGAGCCGGTCACGGAAGCGGGCGAGGTTCGCCCCTCGAAGGACGATCACAGAATCGCCTTCGAGGATCACCAGGCCGCGCTCCTGATCAAGAAGCGTGTTCACCATTCCGTATCGAGAGTCGGTACGCATAATGCTGGTCCTTTCGGTTGCTGAGGGGTTCTGCCTTCCCCTGCGTTGTACTTTTAGTTTAGTCGAACTAAATCAAAAAAGCAACCCTACTTGGCCTGTTTCCCGTTGACCATCACCTCCGCACTGATTGCTTCCTCCGCGTCTTCTCCCGTCTTTGCTGCCGTGCCTCGGGGATCACTGGCATTCGGAAACGTTCTATCTGGTTCCAAGTTCTTGCTTCCCGGACGACTGATCCGGCCCGACTCCATCACCTTCTATTCCCTCGCCTACGCTCCCGATCCAATGACCACGCGCTGACTGGCCCACAGTCGGTTATCCGGCGTCGCACGGAGCGCCAGCGAGTACGACGTCGGCCGGGCTCCAAGGCCCTCCTTGGCGTGCGGGGGTCAGCGGGGGGCGGCGGGAGCCCCCCGCGAACGTATCCACCTCTGGACTCGCCTATTCCAGTCCGACATGACCCGATTCGTCCGGGCCACAGTGCCGCATTTCCAAGGTGGCTACCATCGTCACGATATAAGTCGCCGGAGTTTTCTCCGTACCTTCAATCCGGGTCACTTGGTGGCTGGTGGTCAGCCATCGCGTTTCGATGGTGTCCCCGCGTGCTGATGCTTCGCGTGAATGTGCGAGAGCGTTTTTGGAGACCACGGAATGGATCATCTCCGTGGCTTCGTTCATTGCCTGCGGCAGGGTGGCACACGCACCGCTAGCGGCCCAGCACGTGTACGGGGTGCTCACCGTCGCATCGGCTGATCCGCCCATTTGGGATTCCGCGTATTGGAAAAAGTCTTCACTCATTGCCTGATTCCTTCTCTGTTCTGGTTATTCGTGGATCGGCGGCATGTCGTCGTCATCGATAGGTTCGTTCGCCCATGACGGCGCGTCTGGCCTCTGCGTCGGTGCTTGGATTGCGGCCGCCGCCCACGGATCGGGTGTGGGCTGTGGCTGCTGCTCCGGATCGGGAGCCTCGTCGTCCGTGGCGGGCTGGGCCTCGATCTGTTTCTGCGGTTTGGCTGGTTGGTCCTTGCCAGCAAGGATTTTGACCTTTGCCGCTTTGCGGTCGATGCGAGTCAGCACGATTGCTTCACCGACTTCGAGCTTTTTGAACTCGTTCGGGTGGAAGCTGAATTGCTCGCCCCTGCGGAGGGTGCCTTGCCCGCTGGCCTCGGACTGAGCCCCGAGCATGTCCCGGTTCTCGTACGTTTGCAGCGTCTCAATCCATACAGTGTCGGTACCGACGAAGCTCGCTAGCTCGTCCGCGCCTTCTTCCTGTTGATGAAGCACTTTCACGTTGGTGTTCGTCATGACATCGGAGCGGAACGCGTCTCCGAATTTATCCTTCATTGCCCCGTAGGCTTGCAATGTCAGGAGCACGGATGCACCCCAAGCACGGGATTGTTCAAGCAATGCCGACAACGCTGTTCCTCCCAGTGAGCCAAACTCGTCGACGATGAGTAGATTCAGTCGCTTCGGGTTGTCGGATGAGCCATGCCAGCCTTCCTCGGCCAGTCGTGACATGCATGCCTTGTAGTCGGAGATCGCCAGGTTGGCGATGTACTGACTATCGATCGCGTCCGTCGCTGCATGGAGGTCAAAGAGCACGATGTCCCCGCCTCGCACGGCCTCGGCCAGGTCGAGGCCGCCCTCGTCCTCTGTGAGGACCGCTCGTGCAGCCCCTTCGGCGATGTTCGCGAACCGGGTCCGTATGCCGCCGACACCGCTTGCGGTGTCCTTGTCTTCTTTGATTTCGGCAAAATACGTGTTCAGCTGCTCGGACAGCTCCGGGTCTCCACCTGAATTTGCGACGTGTTCGAGTATGGGCATACGCATAGCCCGCACCAGGTGGGCGATGTCCATTTTCCACGGCCGAGCCTTCCCTCCCGAGGTGTAGGTTGCCCCGGTGTGGACCAGAACCTCGAGTGCTCGCATCGAAAGCAGAGTAAAGCGCATAGCAGTCGCGTAGTAGTGAGGCTCCGAGAATCCGCCCTTGGCCGCGTTCTCTTCCGCATACACCAGCAGGTCGCGTTTTTCCTCGACAGTGCCGTGGCGCATTGGGTTGTACGTCGTCGTGGACCCTCGGCCGTCTTCGGTAATGCGGTGGAAGCGTCGTCCGGTGCGTTGGGCCAAGTCTTGCAGTGATTTCGTCAGCTTGGCGTCTGGTTTCAGGTTGATATACACGGTGCCAATACGGAACGGTCGAACAACCTCACCCTCGCTGACGCTGCGCACGATCTGTCCCAGCGTGGTCGATTTACCGACACCTGTAGGCCCTGGAATGAACGCGTGAAAGCGGAGATCACCAATCGTCATCGGGAACGGCGTCATGGTCTTCTCGTCCAGGCCGAGTTGAAGCCGCACATCGTCCATGTGCTGCGGTTTCTGGTCCGTGATGATAGAAGGCATCTTCTCGGTCGCCTTCGCCACCTTCGCGCGACTGGCAGGCTTGCGTTTGGCTTCCTCGCGCCAGTCAGCTCGATACCGTTCCCGCCGCCAGGCGATCACGGACCCGATGAGGATTCCACCAACGGCAGCGACCGGCAGCTGACCCAGCAGCCACACCGGCCAGTGAGTCGCGATCAAGTGCCCCAAATCAGTCTTGATCGTGCCCACTCGATCCAGGGCCGTCACCGTGTGCAGCAGGTCCACGTAGACCGCCGTATACGCCTTGACGGCTCCGACCAGAAGCAACACAAACAGCAGCACGGCCGAACCGAGGATGACCCAGCGCATTCGCACGCGGCGCAGCCGCGTCAGCCCGACCGTTGCCAGCGCAGCAAGTACCACCATCAGCGGATTGATAACCGTAAAGACACCGAAGACAAGCCGCTTCCACGCCTCGGCATCCAACCGAGAATCACCATTCCCGGAATAGCCTTGCGTTGCGTTTCTACCCCGTATCCTTACACGCGGATTACTCTTCGGCTCATTCACGACACGACACCAGATTCCAACTCATCGTACAACTCCACTTGAATTTTCGGTTTACCGCCAACCATCGGCATATCGGGAAAGCTCTCAGAACAGATTCGTTGCAGCTGGGGATAGGCGCGGTGCGAAGCATAATATTTCACCGCCGACACCTTATCCGAATTCAGCATTGCCCCCATTAAAGAATGCATACGTTGACGGTCCTTCTTTGTGTGTTCATACTCAATATAGAAACGCCCCCCGCCCCCTACAGCAACCATATCAGGATAAACACGTACAAACTTTCCAAATCTCCACCGAGACAAAGCAAATTCCGGCTCTTCCCCCTCAGCCAACCGCATAGTGTCCACGCGCCGCATACCGGCTTCACCGTAAATGGAATATTGCGGGCTCCGCTCCCGAAACGAAAGAGCAAGATCAACAAGAATCCGATCATGGTCAAACTGACCCAACATAGGCCCAGCCCCCCGCGATGACCTCTCAGGCTCAACACCCAAAAACCGCAACCCCTCATACGAGACCCAATAAGCCTTCCGCTGATCCCCCAACGGAACAGACACCCTCACCAACTCCGCCGCCACCAACGCACGCAACCTCCGAGCAGCCACCTGATAACTCGACCCCAAGAACCGCTGCACCTGAGACAACACCATGAACCGCCACTGACTCATAAACCCCAACAACTCTCGATCCCTGTCCATCACCGCCACAACAACCAACCTCCCAACAGACCTCTTGAACACTCCAACACCTTCACAACAACCAACCTTCTACACCCTCCCCACACCCTCGACCTCTCTGCCTGTACAACCGATTTTCTACCGATAAAGAACCCCGCCACCATGCACCAAGCCGTAACCACAAACACCACCCACTTGATGAGGGACGAAGAGAGTGGGTGGTGTTTGTGGTGGAGGCGTCTCGTGGGGCATGGTGGCGGGGTTCCAGGTATAAAATCGGTTGTACAGGCAGTTTACACCCTATTTTATAGGTGTATTCGTCTCTGGTCGAGGGTGTGGGGAGGGTACGGGAGGGGTTAAAACAACGACCCCACCAGTAGCTGGTGGGGTCGTTGTTATCTGTGTGCTGGTGGCTCATCAGTGCCCCGGTGATCCACTGGTCGAGAGGGGGTCATCCTGCAATCCGTCGATGACTGATGCCGCCACGGCCAGCAGCTCATCACGCATGGCCGGGGAGAGTCGATCCCACTCGATCCGGTCCCCATCGGCAAGTGCCGGCTCGAAGGGAACGACATGGACGGTGCGCACGATTGATCCCAGGTGATCGGTGATCCTCTCCAGGCGCGCCTTGCGGTCCTGGCGCTGCTGAGCGGTCGTTCCAGCGTGGGAATCAATGACCACAGCAACAGAATTCTTGACCACTTCGGAATACCCAGCAGAATTCAGTGCATCAATGGTAGATGCGACTGTTTGCGCGGAATCGTCGGCGTTCTCGCAGACCATCACGAATTCATCGGCCACTTCAGCGGCCGCCTGCCATGTACTGGCATTGGAAGCATTTCCGGTATCGACAATGATAAGCCTGTAGAAGGACCGGAGAATATTGTGCAGTGACCGGAACCCTGCCCCGTCGATCACCGGCCGGTCGCTCCCCGAATCTTGAGATGCGAGCAGATCAAATTTATTCGGGCCTTGGTGGCGAACGAAATTCACAAGTTCCGTCATCTGCCCTGATCCTGTGAAGAATTCCTGTTCGGCCAGCAGATCAATCGCCGTATTTCTCGTATTCGATTCGACGGGTGAGCGATAGGCGAGAGTGCCCCGGTTTTCGTTGTTATCCCATGCCAGCACCATTCCGCCGCGAACACGACCAAGAACGGATGAGAGCAAATAGGTCATGGTCGTTTTCCCTGACCCGCCTTTGAGGTTTACAACCATTGCCGTCCGGTGGGAACGCAACCCCTGCTGGACACTTTGAGTATTGTCCCGAATGGTCTTTTCGTGCTCACCAGGGGGAAGGTTGAACCCAATACGGTTCAGGATTCCTCGCCACCCTTCCTGGGCAGGTTTCACCGCCACCTCGGGGCGAGTCGAATAGAAGTCCTGGGCGGTCGGCACATCGGCTTCGACCGGCTGCTTTGCCGGTGGTTCAGTTGGTGCCACCGCTGCCGGTTCCGGTCGTTCTTGCGCCGGTGCCTTGGTCGATCCGTGACTCTCCGGTTCGATCGGTGGCAGCAAGTCTTCTTGCAGATCATCGTCCCAGTGGGGAACGTCCTCGTCCGCCTGCTGTTCCTCCTGGGCCGGTGCCGGGGTCGAGTCGGTACGAAGGCTCTGCGGGTCGGTCTCTTGGATGCTTTCTGCCGATTCCATCGTGAAGGCTTCTTCCCCGGCGTTGACGATGACCGCCAACGGATAGGACGGGGCGGCCTCCCGGACCAGCTGGATTAGCTGCGTGCGGGCATCCTCGATGTCGTGGGCTGAGGCCGTCCGGCTGGTCCCGGCTGCTGTCAGGGTCGCTTCGGTCTCGCTGATCGTTCCGTGAAGGATCACGTCTGTTGTGGTGGTCATGGTTCCTCTCCTTAGAGCTTGTCCTTATCCGGGGGGACAAGGAACGCGTTGGGTGCTTGCGGGTCGTCCATCTTGACCGAGGGACGGTGATCGTATTTGTGCCCTGGCGGTGCCAGGCCCACGTTGTTGTACTCGCTAATTTCAAAGCTGCCGTCGTCCTTGACCGCATCGACCCAGCCGACGTGCCCGGCTTCTCCGATACCCTGGGCACCGTTTGCACCCCACCAGGCCACAGAATTCGCGGTCGGGGTGGTCGAGACTTTCCAGCCGCGTGCCTCCCAGCCGGAACGCCACTCGGCACCGTTGCCCAATTGGGTGCCGGAACCGCCCTTGGTGTTGCCGACCGGCCAGGAGCCGGGATCGCCTTTGGCCCCGTAGTGCTCGGCCAGCTTCCACATGGCGTAGGAGGTGCATTCGCCCTTGAAGAATCCGGCTCCGTCTTCGGTGTAGGAGCCAGGTCCAGGCACTCCGGTAATCGGGTAGGTGTCCTTCCCACCCGGTGCCCCTCCCGGTTCGCCGCTGCCAGGGCTGCCGACGCAGTTGCCAGCATCGGCAGTCATTTTCTCGGCCTTGGAATCGGTGCCTTCCTGGGCCTTGGCCCCGTCGCCGTGGGTCTTTCCTTCCCGGTCAACATCGATATTGGCCTCTTTGAGCAGCTTGTCCACGAATTCGATCCGGCCCTGCTGGGCGTAGTGGGAAGGGTCCGAGTTCTGCTGGATACGGTTGATAGCCACCGTTTCGGACATATCTTCCCAACCGGCCAGGTCTGCGAGGCCGCCGCCTTGCTCGTGGGGTCCGAACAGGAACAAGCGGGTGGCCTTCTTGGGATCAAGGCGTTCTTCCAGCGAGCCCCAGTTATCCTGCTGCTGAAGGATGCCCTTCGAGGTGGTGGCGCTGCCGTCCGGGTTGGTGACACCGGCTCCTTCGTCACCGTGTCCGAGGTTTTCCAGCGTCGATTCACCCATCGCGGCAATCGCGACAATGCGGGTGGTCTTGCCGCTGTATCCGGCCTCAGACACGGCGGCGTCGATGTCTTGGATGATCTTCTTCTGGTTGCCGGTCTCTGAGGCATTACCGCCTGTGGTCGATCCCGCACTGGTGCTGGTTCCGGGTGCGTTGGAGCCGACCTCGCCGCAATCGGCGCGGGCAGCGGTCCCGGCTGATCCTGCGGTCAGCATCAACACAACCAGGATCAGGACACCAAACAGTGCGGCGGCGATGGTCAGCGGGACCAGCAGCTTGCGCAGCGCCAGTTTGGCCGCGAAGCCAAGCGTTGCTTTGAAGAAGTCACCCATGATCTACTGCTTCCCCGCCACCGAGACCAAGTGGACGCTCTGGACCTTCCAGGTGTCGCCGTCCTTGCCTGTGGTCAGCTCCCACTCTTGGGTTGTTTTCTGGCCGGAGGCGGACTGGACGGTTACGGTGGCCGTCTTCGACTTTTGGGTCGAAGTGGTCACGTCCTGCTTCGAGGTCGGCTTGTCGAGTTTGACGCTGCTGGACCGGGCCGGTGCCTTATCGGACATGAGACCGTTCGTCGCATACGGGTCAATGTCGGCCAGATCGATGCGGCTGTAGTCCTTGACCCATTCGGAGACGCGCTGGTCGTCGTCGTCCTTATCGCGTGTGTTGATCGCAGTCAGGAACGCTTTCATCACTGATTCGGAATCGTGGGTATCCACTTCTGGTGCTGTTGCCTTCGGAAGTTTCACCGGCGCGTAGGAGGGTGTCTTCTCCGTCGAGTCCGGGGCTTGGGGGCCGTAGCCGTCCACGACATCGCTGCTGGATGCCGTGGACGTCGGAGACGATGAAGACGGCGACGCGGCCGCCGGTGCCTGGGACTGATCGGTTCGGTTAGTACCGGAGCAGCGCCACAAGATCAGCCCGACAAGGACCAGCAGCACCAGTACGGCCAGCAGCGGCTTCCAGGCGCGACGTCGCGGCCGGTCCTCCTGTTGCCGCCGTGGCGTTAGGTCTTCGTGCTGGGCTGACTCGTGGTCCGTTTCGGGAATCTTGTCGAAGGCTTCGAGGGGATCGGGCTGATCGCTCATCGTTTCTCACTTCCCTGTCGGTCCCGTCGTCTGCTCGGTGTCGGATTCTGGTTGTGGGTCGGCGGGCCGCCGCGCAGCCCGGTTCGTTGGTCCACCTTCTGGCCTTGTGCCTTTTGCTTGGCCTGGATCACTTGTGCCCGCCGTTGCTGGCCTGCCGTGCGTGCGGCCGTGGTGTCCTGCCCCTGCTGGGCCTGCTGCGGTCGTGTCGCCGGAGGTTTGGGTCTAGACATGCCCTCGTTCGAGCGCATGACCGGACTTTGCTGGACTTGGCGCTTCTCCTGCGTCTGCGGTGCTGCGCTACTGGTCCCGGCTTTGGCCTGTCGTGCCTTAGCCACGCTGGCGACCGGGCGGGCTGCCTCGGCCCGTTTGGTCGCGCTCGGGGTGGCCGCATGGGCGGCCGCCGTCGAGGACTGAGCCACGGAAGGCGAAGACTGCCGGGCAGCGGCCGCTGTCGAACCGGAGCGTCCCGGCGTCGCGGCCGATGGTCTGGCGGCTGTGGAGGCAGCAGCGGTTGCCGTGGACTGAGCAGGTGCATCAGTCCGGGCAGCTGCACGGGTCGCGCTTGTCGGTGCTGCTGGTGTCTTCGGTGTCGTGGCGCGAGTGGCCGCCGAGGTTGGCGCGGCGGCCTTATTCGGCCGCGAGGCCATGCGCTGGGCCACGACGTCGTTATTCGCCGGTCGGTTCCGGCCGGAACCGGCCCCGTCGCGGCCAGCTCGGCCGTTACGTCCGCTCTGACCGGGTGATCCATCCTTGGCGGCAGCACCAGCACGGCGGCCGCCCAAGTTGGTAAACGACCGGATCATGCGGCGGAAGGTCATCGCTTGGACCACGCGAGTCAAGGTTCCGGCTCCACCGGAGGTATCGGCCGCGTTCGAGACCAAGGACTGAATCAGCTTCCGCAACCCCACCGCAGCGAAGAGGATCATCACTGCCAAGACATATTGCTGCGCCCAGTTCAACGCGGCGTTGGCGAACAAATTGGTGACTGCCCCCAAGGAGACCGTAAGCAGCATCAGGGACGAGATGCTTCCCAGCAGCGCACCGGCCAGGGCCAGGCCCCAGTTTGCGCACCACCGTCTCGGCGCGCCTGGAATCATGCCCAAGGACAAAAACAGTGTTCCCATGACCATCAGCAACAGCGCTTGGAACATGGCCACTACGGCCGAGAGAACGAGCGTGGCGACCAAAAACAGCAGCAGGCCCACAATGCCCAGACTGACCAAGGACATGCCGAGGCGTTGGCCCCAGTCTTCGCCGTGGACCCATTTGCCGACTTTTCCGTCTTTCCCGCCCAGGGCCGGGTCTTTGTAAATCTCCTTCTTGATAATGTCTTGGCGCTTCTTGTTGTCCGTTTCTTTCAGCATCTTCGGTCCGTACTTCTCGCACGGAACGGTCGAGCCGAATTCGACCATGCACCACTGTGTTGCCACGCTGGCCCGCCAGACGGTATCGGCTGACTTGCGGGCGAATGCTTGGGTCGGGGTGTTCTGCGAGTAGTCCGGGTTGCCCCACTCGAACGGGTGGGAATATTGGCCCTCGGATTCGGGCATCAGCTCTGAGACGAACTGCTGGCCACCGTTGCGGACTGTCTCAACGCCTTTGACGTAGGTCGAGGGGTAGAGCACGAAGCTGGTCGCGATGAGGGCGATGATCCCAATAACGGTGAAGTCCTGGAACCCTCCACCGTTCTTCTTCCGGTTTGCCCAGGCCATGACTGCCGCCACGGCCAGGGCCGTAGGGAACAACCAGCCCATTGTCTCGCTGGCGGTCTTTCCAATCAGGTCTGCCAGGTCGAAAGCATCATCGCCTGCATCGGAGGTACCCAGCAGCCAGGAGGTGATGACCACCAGCACCCAGGACAGTTCGACGGTGGTCATAAACACCGTATTGACCAGTTCATTGCCGGACTTCTGCCAGGTATTGACGGGGTTGTTATCGACCCCATTGTCGATCTTGTACTGGTCGGCGCTGACGTCTTCGACCAGGGTCTTCCCGCCCCCGTGGGTGTAGTCCGGCATCGGGACGATTGTGGTGATGCCGGTGCCGGGTTCGGTGTTATCGGCGGCTTGGGCGATGCCGGTCCCGCCAATGAGGATTGCGAAGAAGACAATCAGGAACGTCTTCGTTGCCCGCGAGGTCAGCCCGTGAGTCAGGAAGTGCCCGGCGATCCCCAGCGGCGAGTACCGGATCAATGTTTTGACAGTGCTGCTAGTCATTGCATTCTGCTCCGTCCGTGCTCGACAGTGCCCAGCAAGCCGGGTCCGAGTGCTGCTGGTCCTCGTCGGAGATGTATCCGACCTCGAGGACTTTCCAGCTGTTGTCGGACTTTTTGAGCCCGATCACGGTTTTCTGTCCCTGCTGGTCCGGGATGACCACGGCGTAGCCGTCGCCGTCCCATGATTTGGTTTCCGAGATGTCGCTCGGGTGTCCCGGCCAGGGGTTTTCGTCGGCGTTGGCGCTGGATGCGCAATCGGTCGAGGACATCTCCGAATCAGGGTGGGTAATTTCGCACTGCTGTTCGTAGGTGCCGGTGGTGTAGTCGCGGGCGACTTTCTCAGCAGCTTTTCGTGCCTTGTCTTGGTCGTCGCCGTCGTCGTGACTGCTGCACCCTGCCAGTGCCAGTGCTGCGATGGAGGCGGCCGCTGCGGCCCGCCAGGCGGTCGCGGTTTTCATGCGCTCATCCTTTCTTCCAATGCGGCGGCGTCGAGTTGATCCTCGTAGTACCGTTCGCGGCGAATATCCGCGTCCGGGTTGGTATCCAGCAGCACACCGACTTCCTCAGAGGGGTAATCGAATTGGACGGTGGCGGTGTGACCGAGCCGGTCCTTCACCAAGGCGTGGCCCTTGCGCAGCTCTTCGGAACCGGGCTGGTAGGCCAAGGATTCGATCATCCGCAGCGTCTCCGGTGTCGGCTCCATTCCGAGCAATTCGGCAGCGGCTCGCTGCTGTTTCTCGGAGAGGAACTGGAAGCACACGAACGTGTTGATCTGCTCGACCAGACCTTCCACCCCGGCAATCGAGGTGCAATCCTGCGAGTCGAGGGCCTGCGAGGTGTTGAACGCGCGTCCCATGCGGGCGATCTGGTCCAGGAAGGCGGCCCCGCCGTGAGCGTTGAGCAGCAAGTGGACTTCGGGAATGCCGACGATCTTTCGGACATCGCGCAGGTGCGTCGCGCTGGTAACCGACATCGAGTACGTGGTCACGCACTGGATCAGCCCCAGCGAGCGGCGGTGAGAGGCGTCCCACTGGGCCGGGGAAATTTCGGCACTGGGCAAAGTCAGGTTGGGCAGCTGCAACAGCCACAGTCCGGGCTTGGAGGTCAGCGCCGTTGAGCCGGTCGGCTCACCAAACAGGATGCCACCGATTGCATCGTGGGAAAGGTCTTCAAGATATTCACCGAAGGATGCGATGTCAGCGTTGCTGTCCTGCTTCATTCGCTGGATCAGCCCGTAGGTGGTCGGGTGATCGGATTCGGCTTGTTCAATGTTGGCGTAGCGCAGCGCGGCACCATTGGCGACTTCGATGTGACGGCGGTCCATCGCTTGCAGCGCCAAGACACGCTGAATCGCTGCCGGTGCCTCGGCCGGTTCCAAGACTCGGAACAGGTCGAACGCGCCGGTGTGTTCGGCACCGATGCGGATCACGTCCGATTCGATTCCGAAACGTTGGCACAAGGTCACGACACCAGAGAGATCGCCCTTGTAGTCCTGCATGATGCCAAAGGCTTCTTTCGGCCCTCGTAGCATCTCGGAAATCATCATCAACGTCATCGCCGTTGACTTGCCAACACCTGATTTTCCGGTGATCGCCGTCGTGGTCGATTCGGCGCGCTCACCGCCTGCCATGATCGAAACGCGGAACGGGCTGGTCGTGGTCCCGGTGGTGTATCCGCTCATTCCCCCGGTACGATCACCGACCTTGGAACCGGCCCAGAAGAAGGAGCCCCAGAATCCGACATCGGTTTGGGTCTGTCCCAGGTCAGTCACGCGCAGGGTATCGCCGGGCAGCATTTCCAGCCACAGGTCGCGCTGCTCGTCTTCGCCCCGGCTGACGCTGATCCCCAAGTCCGCGTAATGGGCGATCAGGGCGTCGATATTCTCGTCCAGGTCGTCCTTGTTGGTGGCCGTGGCGACCAGTCGCGGGTGTTGAGTGACCAATGTGGTGCTGGAATTTTTTAGATCGACCAATAGGTTCTCGTTGTCGGTCTCGGCCTCTTCGATGTCCGGGGGGACTTCTCCGGCCGAGTGCTTTTCGGCCGAGCGCCGCTGTTCCTTGGCCTGTTTCCTGGCCTCGTCAACGACCTTCATCGCCCGAGCCTTCGGGAGGACTTGGAAGCGGATCGAGGCATCGGCAAATACGGGTACGTCGTCGTAACGCATCTCCCCGTTCTCATCGACACCAACCTCCCCCAACCGAGTCACAGCCGAGAGAGTCCGCAGCCATTCCGCGTCGCCGGGGACTTCGATCTGCTCGGGGAAATCAAAAATCGGCAGCACAGCTACATAAGTTGTGACATCTCCGGCCTCGTCGTAGAGGCGCAGGTGATCCGGGTATGGCAGCACCTTCGAGGCAGTCAGCTGGGCCAGCTGCGCACCGGAGATTTGTCCGCTACGCGGGATCGGGTTCTTGGCGCGGGCGGTCTCACGTGAAATCATCCACGCGATTTTTTCGGCCGGTGCCAACCGGGCGTGCAATGCGCAGCGCTGCAACGTGCGCATGATCCGGCGTGCGTCCTGGTAGAACTCGACAAGCCGGTCTTCGGGAATCCGGTCCGGATGCTCCCCTAGAGCGGAGTCAATGCCTCGCTTGACTTGCTCACCCCGGATAGTGCCCTTGACGTTCAAGGTCACGCCAAGCATCAAGTGGCGCTTGGGCAGGCCCAAGTCTTCCAGCCGGTTTGCCCACAGCTTCGCCCATTCGTCGCCGTCCCCGAGTCCTCCGGTGTAGAGGTCTTTGACGGACTCGTAGTATTCCTCCCCGGAGACGTTCGACCACAGCAGCTTCAGGTGGCACGCGCGGTTTCCCAGGGCCTTCGTCGCGGCGGTTTTGACCTCATCGAGGCTGGCGAGCTTCTGGTCATCGGTGGCGGTGTCCAGATTGGCTGTATCCAGGTCGAACCAGGCCTCGGCACGAGTATCCGTGACCAGCAGCCCCTCAGCGATCGAGTGGTAGTGGACCGGCGGTGTCTTGCGTGCTTCGTCGAAGCCGACCATTGAGGCAATCTTTTTGAACGGATTCAGCTTCATGATTGCTTCGCCTTCCTGTTGTTCTTGGTCTGGTGGTCTTCTGCGATCCGCACCAGCTCATCGGTGCCATAGATGTACGCCTGCGGTTGAATGGTGATTGCCTGCCCCACGGTCTCCATGTCGTTGTCACGACCGGAGAATCGGGACAACCAGCCCATTGCCGGAAGCGTCGCAAAATGGTCCCAGTTGACATGGCCAGTTTTGGTGGCCCATTCGGGCCGGTTGATTGCCTCACAGATCCGCTGGTACTGGAACCGGACCACGGCAGGCAACGTTTCGTTTTTCGTGCCCTTACGTGCTCCGAGTCGAACCACCGGCCGGTGGGCTGTGAACATATATCTAAGGTTCATCAGCCCCATCGTCAGCTTGATACGGCGATGGTTCCGGTCGGATTCTTTGACGCCCAGCGTCAACAGCAGAATCGGCGGTGCCATATAGAACAGTGATGTTTGCTTCATTGGCGGCCCAAAGATCAGCCAACACAGTCCCGCCCACACAGGAAACACGATGATCCCGAGGATGAGATCGCGCCGCCGTGGGCCTTCGCCCAGGTCCAGGCCCAGGAATTCGTGCTGCCGAGTCTCGATGTTCAGCTGCTTGGTGACGTTGCGGCCGGTATAGGTGCTCATGACGTCTTCCTTGCCATAGATCGCTGTCTCAGAAGAGGTTGCCGAAAATCATTCCGGCGATTCGCTTCATGAGTCCGACCGCGCCGTCAGAGTCGTAGACGATGTAGGCCACGATGAGCCCGAGGACCGCGTTGGTCAGCATGTCTCCGTACTCACGCTTCATCCAGGAGCCGATCATCCTGACCGCCAACACGACGATGAAGATGTTCCCGAGGATCACGAGTAGCCAGTCTGTAAATTCACCCATCACTGGGCTCCTTCCATTTTCGATACCATCCAGCGGTCGGTTGATCCGCTGGAAACTTTTTGGAGCGTGACCGTGTAGGTCTGCTCAGATTTGCTGCCACCTGACACATTCCATTCCACGACTGCGGTCGCGGTGCGGGTATCCCCACTGCCTTGCTGCACGGTCCAGGTCTTCAACGTTGGGTCTGCCAAATACCCGTTGACGCCGGTGATGCGTGATCCGGGGGCGGTGATTGATTCCAGGTCTTTGCCGGACGCGTAGGCACTGAAGAACTTCTTCGCGTCGTCCTTGGTGGAGGTGGCGAGGCTGGTGTCTTCGGTGACTTCTTCGCTGTGGTCTTCTGCCTGGATCGGATCGGGAATACCGACGATTCCGGGTACCCCGTAGACGGTTGATCCGTCGTCGGTGGCCTTGACGGTCACTTCCAGGGCGATTTTCTGTGTGCCGTCTTCCTTGCCGTCTTTATAGGTCGTCACCTCCGAAAGCACGGTCACTCGGGCGTGCTCTGCGTCGGTGGCATCGAGGCGGATTGCGTGTGCGTCCTCGGCTGATTGTTTGCCTTTCCCATCCCAGCCGAGCTGCCCGGTGGAGCCCTGATCGGCTTTGCCGGAATAGAAGGGCCGCATGGCCTCGATGCGGCTCTCTGGGGACTTCTCGTCCCAGCTGAGGTAGGCCGTCGCGAATTCTTCGGCGGTTCCGGCTGCTTGCTGCTGGGGGAACTTTGCCTCGGCCGGAAGGCTCGGTGCCTTCGGCTGATTGGCTGGGCCGAAAATTGCGGTACGCAACCCGACCAGGAGGAAGAGGAACAGAAGAATGAAGATGACCCAGCGCAGCAGCGATTTGTAGAGGGGCCGCTTTTTCGTCGGGACAGGGCTCCACCCGTGGACTGATCCACTCGGGGCGGCCGTCTCGGATTCGGTAGTCGGTGTCGCTGCCCGTTGCGCTGCTGCTGCCCATTTTGAGCTGCCCTGGCCGCTGGAAGCGGCTTCGCCCGTCGCAGCAGATTGGGGTTTCTTCCCGCTTTTGCTGGACAAGTATTCCCTCAGTGACGGTTCTTCGTCGTCGGGAAGGTTCAGCACTAGAGCTTTGGTCTTCTTCCAGACCTTCCGCCACGAGCTGCGCGTTTGCGTCACAGCGGGTTGCCTCCTTCGATGTCTTCCTGCCCGGTGCTTGTTTCGTCTTCGGTTGACGAGGACTGATCGTCGTTTTCCTGCTGGTTGGATTCGGTCTCTTGCGCGGTGGCGCTCTGTGCGGCGACGTTGATCCCTGCCGCATCGAGGACGACGTACCGGGCGGTGCGCCGGTCGCCGTCCTTGGTCTCATAGCTGCGTTCACGCCATGATCCAAAGACGATCACGGGGGTTCCTTTGCCCCAGTCGGAAATCGCTTCCGCCAGCGGCCCCCATGCTTCGGCCCACAACCAGTAGGTCTCCGCCTGCTGCCACTCCCCCGTGTTGTCTCGATAGCTGTCATTGCAGCCGATGCGCAGCCGAGTCACGGCCCGTCCGTCTTTGAGCCGCTGTGTCTCGGCGTCTTTGCCCAGGTATCCGGTAAATGTCGCGGGAATCATCGGTGAGTTCCTTCCTGTGGTGCGGCTACGCCGCCGGTATTTGCCTACAGTCTATCCCATAACTGCATGATGTACCATAACCAGTATTGGACGTAATTGGTACATCACAACCACTATTGGAGGTATGGCTTTGAAAGTGCGCATTCCCGAGCAATCGGACGAGGTAGACCTCGCCATTGAGGTCTTCTCGTCGAACGTGCGAGTCGGAATCGTGCGGATGCTGCGCAAGGGCCTTTCCACACGCGGTGAGGTGGCCGACGCCCTGGGGATCGCACCGAACACGATCAGCCCCAACGTGAAGTTCTTGGAGGATCACGGACTGGTCCGCACCGAGTGGGTGGCCGGTAAGACCGGCCGCCCCGTTGTTTATCGCCTGGAAGAGCGCGCCGCTGACCGATTGCAAGCAGTGCTGTGGGAATACCTCAACGGTGAGGGTGAGTAGGGGCATGTGCTGCCCCTAGGACCCCGGCACCAAGGAGGGCCTTGGAGCCCGGACCTGCTGCACGGCTTGCAAGCTGCGCCGTACAGCAGGATTTGCCAAGGTGAGCGGGTGAGTCTGCGGTTCTGTCATGGGTAAGCCTCATAGGTAGGGTGCGAGTCACAGCGGTGCAGGCTGTGGCCCAGATCTTATGATGCCGCGTTATGGCTGGATTCCGCGTCTGACTCGTGCAGATTTTCGGACGACATCGGTTCGACCCTCGCAATCAAGACCAAGGAGGCAGTCACCCAACCTTTCGCGGCAACCTGCTCGGCGTCCAGAACTCGCATTTGATTCAGCTCATAGTAGGCGTCCGCGTACCATTCCTTGAGTCGTCGCAAGTCCTCGCCGGTCAGGGTTTTGAGGACGTTTTCTCCCCATTTCCCGTAGTCTGGGCCGAACTCGGTAGAGGCGTATCCCTCCGTGAGCCGCCGTTCCAGCATGTGCAGGTGCGCCGTTTCGACCTTCGTGTATGGCCGTGATCCGGCCTTGGTGCGGGTCGGCGTCGCCATTGCTGTTTTGCGTGATCCGTACCAAGTCAGCCCACCCAGGACGACAACAAGGACGATCAGTGAAAAGAGTGTTCCGAACATGGTTTCGTCTCCTTCGGCTACTACATGATCCCGCATATACACAAAACCATGTTTCCGGGTTTACATATCTACATGTTTACAGGTCGCGATGAGTGCGAGATTGTGAGGCGTCGCGGGTCGTCATTCTGATTCCCCGTAGGTGCGCATCACCGCGTCGGTGACTAGTGCCCCCATAGGCGTCCGGTGCTTGCCTTTGAGCATGAGCAGCCGCATGTAGGCTTCTTCGGAGATTTCGACGGTGATCTTCTGCTTGGCTGTTTTGTTCTGGCTGTTGTGAGTCTCGTAGACCTTGCCCAAAGTCGGATTGGCTGCTTCCTTGGGCACATCGGGACGAGTGCGGCGAGGGCGCAGCGGGTTGTCGTTGCTCATTTGGCGAGTCCTTTCATGATGTCGATGAGCTCATCAGCGATGAAAGCGAAGGTGCCGAGGTCTTCAGGGTTCGTATAGACCTGACGGCCATAGAGGGTGAGGTCTCGGGGCTCTCCGTCGAATAGGGGGACTTGCTCAGCGATCAGCGCCTCGCGCGCTTGGTCGAGCATCTTCGTTCCCTCCTTGCCGCGATTGAGCAACACCATCGCAGGGACGCCCCCGAGGTTGTCCAAGGTGGTCCACATCTGGTCCATGTCCATCATGCCGGGCACGGTCGGCATGATTACCAGGTCTGCTCGCTTGACGGCTTCGGTCTGGACGGCCTCGCCACCCGGTGGGGTGTCGATGAGAACAAAGTCCATTGAGGAAGTCCCAGTTTTCAACGTCGCGACGTTGACCGGCTTGACCTCGAAGGGTAGCGGAGTCTCGTCTTCGGCAGCTCGGGCTGCCCATTTGCTGGCGCTGCCCTGCACGTCGGCGTCCCAGACTTCCACGCTGCACCCTCGGCGACTCAGGGCGGCCGCGAGAAAGACCGTGGATAGCGTCTTTCCCGACCCGCCTTTGGTACTGAGAAGAGTAATGATCTGTGTCATGGCAACCATCCTACTGTAAAGCTGTAAACGTGTACATAAGCAAAACTGGTTTCATGTAAAGATGTATTGCTGTAACGCCGTTCTTTCACCTGTTGTGCCCTCGACGCTGCGCCAGCATCGCCCGGACCTTGGACCGTCCAGGCCCGACAGGTGACTGAGTTTGCACCGCTTGCCGACGTCGGCGTGCAGCGGTCTCGGCGGCCTCGGCACGGCGTCGTGCCTCAGCCTCGGCCCGCTCGGATTCCCGTCGCTGACTCTCGGAGCGTATGGGCATTCCGTCGCGCATCCATTCGGCCAGTCGGTACCGCATCCAGGTCTCAGCCCGGAAGAATCCCGAATCTGAGTGCCAGTGCTGAGAACCGCTGGGGGAGTAGGTCAGGGCGTGGCTGATGTCGCCCACGTTCCATCCAGCGAGGATGAACGGGCGGATTTCGGCCGCGATGGCGGCGGTGGATGCGTCACGAGCGCGCAAGACGTGTGTTTGCACGTTCAAACTCAATTCCCAGATCACTTGCTTTTGGGCACTTTTCGGCCCTTGCCTGGTCTCAGGCTTCATCGTTGCGTGCAGTGACCAGTTGTGTCCTGGTCGGTGGGCGTAGAGGTGAGCGTATGCAGCGCGCGTAGCGCGCTGCCAGGAAGAGATTCCGGCCGCGAAGCGGCTCGACTTGGGGGAACTTTCGCGCGCGCCCGCGCGTAGGTGTTCTTTTAACCTCCCTACGGGGACCGGGGTCTCATTTGTGCCAACGGGCGATGTATCCGGTGTGGATTCCTTATCATCGCTCGTTAGATCGCCTGCCACCGTGAGTGCGTATACCGGCGCCTCGTTCTGGGTGCGTCCGGTAGCGCGGGGGGTGTGTGCTGCGCTGCGGCCGCGTGCGACGGTGACGAGCAGCCCGGCCTCGCGCAGCTCGGCGTAGAGGCGTGCGACGGTCGCGCGGCTGATCTGTAACGCCGTCGCGGTGCTGGACCAGGTGACATAAAGGGTCCGTGTGCGAGGGTCGTCCATGCGTGCCAGATAGTCGATGAGGCGCAGCCGTATGCGGTGTGCGTCGGCACGGCGATAGGTGGATTCAAGCCAGCGGATCGCTTCGCGCCGCCATTCCATGACGTGTGTGCGGGGCCGGTACCCCTCGGGGATCGCTGCCATAAGTACCCACGGCTTGCGTTCGTGCTCGACCCGGACACGGCGTGTCTGTGACGGCAGAAGATTCCGGGAATGGGTGGTGGTGCCCTGTGTGGGACTAGGTGCTAAGCTAGACACAGAAGCCCCCTTGTGGGGTGTGCATATAGAACCTCCGGTTCGTTATAAATCCCGCACATGTCGCCAAACTCGGGCGGGATTTGATTCTTGGATGACGGGCGATCCTCTTGTTTGAGGGTCGCCCGTTTTTCTATGCGGTTTTTCGGGGTAGCTCATGGCCGGGGATGCCCAGCTCACGAGCGATGATCGAGACGATCCAGGCGCTTTTGGTCACGTCGGCTTCTTCGGCGCGTTTCGCCGCCGCTTGATGCAGCGCGGGACTCATGCGCAGTGTCATGGGCCGAGTCACGCCGTCGCGTTGCTTCGTGGTCATGCCCATCATCCTACCGTCCGATACCGGATCATGGAAGTGTCCCACTCGGCGGGCGTGTCTGGGCTACTGGTCCTCGCGGGCGCGGTCTCTCAGGCGTGTAATCGTCCACCGGGACACACCCAGCAGGCGCGCGACTTCGGCTATCGGCATTCCTGCCGCGAGGGCGGATAGTGCAGTGTCTTGCTGCTGTGCGTTCAATGCAGGTTTGCGGCCGCCGACGCGGCCGCGCGCTTTGGCGGCGTCCAGGCCCTCGCGCGTGCGCGCGAGGATCGTGTCTCGCTCCCATTCGGCTAGTGCGAGTATCACGGTCAGGACCAGTCGTCCGGCCGGGGTGGCCGTGTCTAGGTCGATGTCTTGTGCCTTGACGCGGATTCCTCGTTCGTCCAGGTCGCGCAGTGTCGCCAGGGTGTCCAGGACAGTCCGCCCGAGGCGGTCCAGGCGAGTCACGATCAGGACGTCGCCCTCGCGGGCGTAGGTGATCGCGTCATCGAGGCCGGGGCGTTTGGCTTTGGCTCCGCTGGCCACATCGGAAAAGATACGCTCGCACCCGGCTGCTTTGAGGGCGTCTGTCTGTGTTTGTAGTGACTGGTCGGCGGTCGAGACGCGTGCGTAGCCGAGCTTCATCGTGTGTACGTCTCCATGCCTTCGCCAAGAGTCTCTGACATCAGCGCAACACCCCCGAGTGCAGCAGCCCGACCAGTAGCGTTACGATTCCGAGCAGCCCGAGCAGGAAGGAAGCAAGGGCTCCTACCTCATGAAGGGTCACCGGCTGCGCCCCGTGGTCGTGAGAAGAGACTTCGCACCGCCTCAGCGGTTGCGGTCGTACTTTGGCGCATCGCCCCTCAACCGTGCTGTTCCATGCGGTGCAGTGTCGTGACAGCCAGACGGCGACGGCGAAGGGCAGCAGCACAAGCACAGCAATAAGGGCGGTGCCCCATGCTCCTGTCGCGTTGGTGAACTTGTCGGAGTCGGTGGTTATCAGAATTAGCACCAAGACGTCGGCGGTGCTGAGGCCGCCGCCGACACTCGCCCGTGTATACCTGCCACCTGACAGCCACGATTCCTTGCCTTCAGTTGCGACGGTGCTGCGTCGCTTTGTGGGTTTCGGTTCCGATAGCTTCGGTAATGGAGCGTGGGGGATAGGTCGGGAGCGTGCCCGGCCTCCACCCTGGCCGGTTTTAGGACACACAGTGCCGGGGAGGTGACGCCCTACTCGACATCGTGTGGTGTACTGGCACATCTTCTTCCTTACCTCGCTTGCAGCTCGATAACGGCCGTCGCGAATGAAGCGCCGTCGTCCGGTGCTTCCATTGTGTGGCTGACCGACACTACGGACACGGAGAACGGCCTACCGTCCGAGAACTCGCGCACCTGGTGAGCGAACACATCGCGGGCGTCGTTGATCTTCTGCTCTAGGTCGCGCAGCGCTGCTGCTGGGTCATCGTGCAGACCAGTAATCAACGTGCGGGCTGTGCTGCTGGGATGTTCAAGCATGGTTTTCCTCTCTGCGCCCTAACGGGCGCTGCTAAAACAGTAGAAGTCCTACGCCGATGCCCAGGGCGAAAACAACCAGGGAGAACATGAGTCGTTGCCACGGGCGATGGGTTATGACTATGGCGACGCAGGCGAGGCCCATCGCGCACAGCAGGCCCGCCAGAATGAACGCAACCATTGAATACGTCTCCTACCTTCCGCTGAGCGGATTCGGTCGATTGTGCTACTGGCCGTTTCGCGGCCGGATTCAGACGTTCAGTGCCCTGTTTGCCGTAGCAGAACCTAGTGCTTAATCAAATGTAGCAGAATCAACGCACTGTCATAGGTTGTGCTACTTCTTCGGGTAACGTCCGGGTCGCCTCTTCGACCAGGCCGCCTGCCATGCATCGATGGTCTCCGAGGTCCATCCGGAGACATCGCCTATGCGAGCATCGGCCGGTGGCATCCCGCGCTTAATGAGCGCTTGGACTGAGATGCCGCATCGCGCGGCGACTTCTTTCATACTCAGAAACGTCTGTGACGTAGACTCAGACATGCCCGTCCTTTCGGGTAAAAGGCCCCGGTATTCTGCCCCCGCCACATGCGGGTTTACCGGGGCCGTCTTCTCGCTCATTACCCTTCTCCTGTCGGTGTCTGGAGGACAAGGGCCGGGTCTCCCCGGCCCTGCCGTTCCGGCTTCTATCGGTCGCCAGCTGCGGGCTGGTCCTCATCGTCGGTGATGAGGTCGATGTGTCGGGTCTGGGCGATGATCGCCCCGGCCATGGTGGCGATGGTCGATCCGCCGGTGACCTCTTCTCGGGGGTTCTTGTGTGTGCTCATCTTGCCTGTCCTTTCGGTTGCTGAGGGGTTCTGCCTTCCCCTGCGTTGTACTTTTAGTTTAGTCGAACTAAACCAAAAGAGCAA
>NZ_JBFCSN010000008.1:0-5315 GCF_051370785.1 Rothia sp. HC945
GGTTTGTTGTTTGAGAACTCAATAGTGTGCTTTGTTTGAATGTTGTACCAAGTTTTTTGAATTCTTGTTGGTTTCAACATTGCCTGGCAGGCGTTGTGCTGTCACCTCCGTGATGGTTGCCTGTTGGGGTTTTATTTTGTTGGGCCACGGGTTTTTCTTTTTGTTTTTTAACGGAGAGTTTGATCCTGGCTCAGGACGAACGCTGGCGGCGTGCTTAACACATGCAAGTCGAACGCTGAAGCCGGGTGCTTGCACCTGGTGGATGAGTGGCGAACGGGTGAGTAATACGTGAGTGACCTTCCTTGGACTCTGGGATAAGCCCGGGAAACTGGGTCTAATACCGGATACGACCAGTCCTCGCATGGGGTGCTGGTGGAAAGGGTTTGTACTGGTTCTTGATGGGCTCACGTCCTATCAGCTTGTTGGTGAGGTAATGGCTTACCAAGGCGACGACGGGTAGCCGGCCTGAGAGGGTGACCGGCCACACTGGGACTGAGACACGGCCCAGACTCCTACGGGAGGCAGCAGTGGGGAATATTGCACAATGGGCGCAAGCCTGATGCAGCGACGCCGCGTGGGGGATGACGGCCTTCGGGTTGTAAACCTCTTTCAGCAGGGAAGAAGCGAAAGTGACGGTACCTGCAGAAGAAGCGCCGGCTAACTACGTGCCAGCAGCCGCGGTAATACGTAGGGCGCAAGCGTTGTCCGGAATTATTGGGCGTAAAGAGCTCGTAGGCGGTTTGTCGCGTCTGCTGTGAAAGCCCGGGGCTCAACCCCGGGTGTGCAGTGGGTACGGGCAGGCTGGAGTGCAGTAGGGGAGACCGGAATTCCTGGTGTAGCGGTGAAATGCGCAGATATCAGGAGGAACACCGATGGCGAAGGCAGGTCTCTGGGCTGTTACTGACGCTGAGGAGCGAAAGCATGGGGAGCGAACAGGATTAGATACCCTGGTAGTCCATGCCGTAAACGTTGGGCACTAGGTGTGGGGGACATTCCACGTTTTCCGCGCCGTAGCTAACGCATTAAGTGCCCCGCCTGGGGAGTACGGCCGCAAGGCTAAAACTCAAAGGAATTGACGGGGGCCCGCACAAGCGGCGGAGCATGCGGATTAATTCGATGCAACGCGAAGAACCTTACCAAGGCTTGACATACACCGGATCGCAGCAGAGATGTTGTTTCCCTTCGGGGCTGGTGTACAGGTGGTGCATGGTTGTCGTCAGCTCGTGTCGTGAGATGTTGGGTTAAGTCCCGCAACGAGCGCAACCCTCGTTCTATGTTGCCAGCACGTTGTGGTGGGGACTCATAGGAGACTGCCGGGGTCAACTCGGAGGAAGGTGGGGATGACGTCAAATCATCATGCCCCTTATGTCTTGGGCTTCACGCATGCTACAATGGCCGGTACAATGGGTTGCGATACTGTGAGGTGGAGCTAATCCCAAAAAGCCGGTCTCAGTTCGGATTGGGGTCTGCAACTCGACCCCATGAAGTCGGAGTCGCTAGTAATCGCAGATCAGCAACGCTGCGGTGAATACGTTCCCGGGCCTTGTACACACCGCCCGTCAAGTCACGAAAGTTGGTAACACCCGAAGCCGATGGCCCAACCCTTGTGGGGGGAGTCGTCGAAGGTGGGACTGGCGATTGGGACTAAGTCGTAACAAGGTAGCCGTACCGGAAGGTGCGGCTGGATCACCTCCTTTCTAAGGAGCTCAACTTTTTTGGTTGGCCATGTCCGTGCACGAGTGTTGTGCGGGTGGTTTGCTCATGGGTGGAATGCGATGTTCTTTGGTTGCATGGTGGCACTGTTGTGGTGTTGTTGTGTGGCCGGCAGAGTGCACTGTTGGGTTTTGAGGCAATGAACCGTGTGGTTGTTGTCTTGGTTTGGCCCGTGCGTCGTGCCTGGTGCCCTGTTTGTGGGGTGGTGGGTGTGGTGTGGTGGGTTGTTGTTTGAGAACTATATAGTGGACGCGAGCATCTTGGGGTTCCTGCCTGTTGGTGGGTTCCCCGGTGATTGTTTATGTGAATGCCTTTGTGGTGATCATTTGTGTGTAAATCGTTAAGGGCGCACGGTGGATGCCTGGGCACAAGAAGCCGATGAAGGACGTGTGAATCTGCGATAAGCCTCGGGGAGTCGATAACTGGGCTGTGATCCGAGGGTGTCCGAATGGGGAAACCCCGCTGCCTGTCAAGGGTAGTGACCCGCACCTGAATGTATAGGGTGTGTGGAGGGAACGGGGGGAAGTGAAACATCTCAGTACCCTCAGGAAGAGAAAATAATAATGATTCTGTTAGTAGTGGCGAGCGAACGCGGATGAGGCTAAACCTGTGGTGTGTGATACCGGCAAGGGGTTGCATCATGGGTGTTGTGGGGCGCACTTTTTACTGGTTCTTGTTTGGCCGGTGGTGTGCAGTGTTGTGGTAGGCGAATCATCTGGGATGGTGGACCGGAGTGGGTGAGAGTCCCGTAGTCGAAACCATGGTACTGGCATTGTGTGTGTTCCCGAGTAGCACGGGGCTCGTGGAATCTCGTGTGAATCTGCCAGGACCACCTGGTAAGCCTGAATACTTTCTTGTGACCGATAGTGTATCAGTACCGTGAGGGAATGGTGAAAAGTACCCCGTGAGGGGAGTGAAATAGTACCTGAAACCGTGTGCCTACAAGCCGTCAGAGCATCGTTGTGGTGTGATGGCGTGCCTTTTGAAGAATGAGCCTGCGAGTTAGTGCTGTGTCGCGAGGTTAACCCGTGTGGGGTAGTCGTAGCGAAAGCGAGTCTGAATAGGGCGTTTGAGTGGCACGGTCTAGACCCGAAGCGGAGTGATCTACCCATGGCCAGGTTGAAGCGTGTGTAAGAGCGCGTGGAGGACCGAACCCACTTCAGTTGAAAATGGAGGGGAT
The DNA here is from genome assembly GCF_051370785.1 of Rothia sp. HC945. Lineage (NCBI taxonomy): Bacteria > Bacillati > Actinomycetota > Actinomycetes > Micrococcales > Micrococcaceae > Rothia > Rothia sp. HC945. Next base: position 2,894 of record NZ_JBFCSN010000008.1, read on the forward strand.
GAGCTGTGGGTAGGGGTGAAAGGCCAATCAAACTCTGTGATAGCTGGTTCTCCCCGAAATGCATTTAGGTGCAGCGTCGTGTGTTGCTTGTCTGAGGTAGAGCTACTGGTTGGCTGATGGGCCTTTACGGGTTACTGACGTCAGCCAAACTCCGAATGCGGGCAAGTGTAAGCGCGGCAGTGAGACAGTGGGGGATAAGCTTCATTGTCGAGAGGGAAACAGCCCAGATCATCGACTAAGGCCCCTAAGCGTGTGCTAAGTGGGAAAGGATGTGGAGTTGCTGAGACAACCAGGAGGTTGGCTTAGAAGCAGCCATCCTTGAAAGAGTGCGTAATAGCTCACTGGTCAAGTGATTCTGCGCCGATAATGTAGCGGGGCTCAAGCACACCGCCGAAGTCGTGACAATGCCTTTGTGGTGTTGGGTAGGGGAGCGTCGTGTACTGCGGTGAAGCCGTCGTGTGAACGTATGGTGGAGTGTACGCGAGTGAGAATGCAGGCATGAGTAGCGAATGATGCGTGGGAAACGTATCCGCCGAATGATCAAGGGTTCCAGGGTCAAGCTAATCTTCCCTGGGTTAGTCGGGGCCTAAGGCGAGGCCGACAGGCGTAGTCGATGGATAACGGGTTGATATTCCCGTACCGACGAAGGACCGTCCATACCAAGCCGGTGATACTAACCGTCCGGGTCGTGCTGTGTGCTTCCTTGTGGAGTGCTGGTGCGTGCCTGCACGGGACCTGATCCGGGGCGGTAAACGCATTAACGGGTGTGACGCAGGAAGGTAGCCGGGCCACGCGGTGGTTGTCGTGGTCTAAGCATGTAGGGTTGGTCGTTGTTAAATGCGCGGCCTGTGTGCCTGAGATGTGATGGGACCCCCGTTTGTGGGGGGATCCGGTGATCCTATGCTGTCGAGAAAAGCATCGGCGTGAGGTTCTAGTTGCCCGTACCCTAAACCGACACAGGTGATCAGGTAGAGAATACTAAGGCGTTCGAGAGAATCATGGTTAAGGAACTCGGCAAAATGCCCCCGTAACTTCGGGAGAAGGGGGACCTTGAGCGTGAGCTGCCCGTGCGGTAGTGAGCGTGTATGGGTCGCAGAGACCAGGGGGAAGCGACTGTTTATCAAAAACACAGGTCCGTGCGAAGTCGCAAGACGATGTATACGGACTGACTCCTGCCCGGTGCTGGAAGGTTAAGAGGACTCGTTAGGCTCTTTTGGGTCGAAGCGGAGAATTTAAGCCCCAGTAAACGGCGGTGGTAACTATAACCATCCTAAGGTAGCGAAATTCCTTGTCGGGTAAGTTCCGACCTGCACGAATGGAGTAACGACTTCCCTGCTGTCTCAACCATGAACTCGGCGAAATTGCAGTACGAGTAAAGATGCTCGTTTCGCGCAGCAGGACGGAAAGACCCCGTGACCTTTACTATAGTTTGGTATTGGTGTTCGGTGTGGCTTGTGTAGGATAGGTGGGAGATTGTGAAGCTACGGCGCTAGTCGTGGTGGAGTCGTTGTTGAAATACCACTCTGGTCATATTGGATGTCTAACCTCGGCCCATGATCTGGGTCAGGGACAGTGCCTGATGGGTAGTTTAACTGGGGCGGTTGCCTCCTAAAGAGTAACGGAGGCGCCCAAAGGTTCCCTCAGCCTGGTTGGCAATCAGGTGTTGAGTGCAAGTGCACAAGGGAGCTTGACTGTGAGACTGGCAGGTCGAGCAGGGACGAAAGTCGGGACTAGTGATCCGGCGGTTCATTGTGGAATGGCCGTCGCTCAACGGATAAAAGGTACCTCGGGGATAACAGGCTGATCTTGCCCAAGAGTTCATATCGACGGCATGGTTTGGCACCTCGATGTCGGCTCGTCGCATCCTGGGGCTGGAGTTGGTCCCAAGGGTTGGGCTGTTCGCCCATTAAAGCGGCACGCGAGCTGGGTTCAGAACGTCGTGAGACAGTTCGGTCCCTATCCGCTGCGTGCGTTGGAGAATTGTGGAGGCCTGTCCTTAGTACGAGAGGACCGGGACGGACGAACCTCTGGTATGTCAGTTGTACCGCCAGGTGCATGGCTGATTGGCTACGTTCGGGAGAGATAACCGCTGAAGGCATCTAAGCGGGAAGCTTGCTTCGAGATGAGTTCTCCTTGCCTCCTTTGTGGGGTGTGAGGCTCCCTGTAGATGACGGGGTTGATAGGCCGGGTATGGAAGCCAGGACTGAAGACTGGTGGAGTTGACCGGTACTAATAGGCCGAAGGTTTACACACAATACGTTTCCCCTTTTTTTTTGTGGGGGGTGTTGTTGTGGTTGCCGCGAGGGTTTGTAGATGATTGTTGTGTGTTCGTGTTCACTGTATGGTTTTGAAGCAACGACCTGTTGTGGGTGTGTTGTTTGATTGGTTTTCGCCATGCTGGCCCGTGTGGGTTGGTGTGTGT
>NZ_JBFCSN010000009.1:0-658 GCF_051370785.1 Rothia sp. HC945
TTGCTCTTTTGGTTTAGTTCGACTAAACTAAAAGTACAACGCAGGGGAAGGCAGAACCCCTCAGCAACCGAAAGGACCAAGCAAATGACCGTCAAGCAGGATCGCAAGGAAACAGCCAAGCAGCAGCGCAAGGAGCTGCGCGAGAAGCTGGCCGAGACGACCGAGCGGATCGAGAGCGACCCCCAGACCGCCGAAGAGTTCGAAGTCTTCGCTCAGCGCTTCCCCACCTACTCGGTCAAGAACCAGACGATGATTTGGATGCAGAACGAAAACGCCACGATTTGCGCAGGGTTCAGAAAGTGGAAGGAAGAGGGCCGCCAGGTCCGCAAGGGCGAGAAGGGCTTGCGCATCTTCGCCCCGACCAAAAGGAAGGTCAAGGACGCCGAGGGTAACGTCATCAAAGACGACAAGGGCGAAGATGAAGAGGAGGCCGGTTTCATCATGGTAACTGTCTTCGACATCGCTCAGACTGATCCGGTCGAGGAAGAGACCACCGACTAACGAGCGACCGAAGCAAGGGGGTCGAGGTGGAAGCCTCGACCTCCTTCGTTGTGATCGAGTGAGAAATTTGCGAAAACGGCTTGCTCTTTTGGTTTAGTTCGACTAAACTAAAAGTACAACGCAGGGGAAGGCAGAACCCCTCAGCAACCGAAAGGAC